>JBBSBM010000072.1:0-39743 GCA_038251275.1 Aggregatilineales bacterium | reverse complement strand
GCGTCGAGATTCATCGCACTGACCAAAGATGGATGCCCCGCTCGCCTGCCATGGTCGCTGGTTTGACTGACCATCTCTGGTCTATTCGTGAGATCTTAACTTCTGTCCCTATTCCTACCAACAGCCTCTAGGGAGACTACCTAAAAGTCTATTTAACGATTAATCATGACAAGATTAAGCATCTAATAACTGCTGTACCGAAAAGTTGGGCGGTAGTGGTTAATCGCCACTTCCAAACTGAATGAGGCTATGCTAAAATGCCTTCCGGCTTTTAGCCAAAATATCACACGCCCGGACTTGAAGGTGTTGCTCTTAACCGGGTTGCTTTCGGGGTTGAACGGCGTGATTGTTAAACACCATACAGGAGAATAGTTAATGCCTTCGAACGTCACCATGAAGGCCCTGCTGGAGACAGGTGTTCACTTCGGGCATCGCACGCCCAAGTGGAACCCCCGCATGGAGCCTTACATCTTTACCGAACGCAACGGTATCCACATCATTGACCTGCAACAAACGCTGGTCAATATCAACAATTACTACGACCAAATTCGGGATATGGTTTCAAAGGGCGGCACGGTGCTGTTCGTCGGAACCAAACGCCAAGCACAGGAAACCATTGCGACCGAAGCTACGCGCTGCGGTATGCCCTATGTCAACCATCGCTGGTTGGGCGGTACGCTGACCAACTGGCGCACCATCCGTGACCGGATTGAGACGCTTAAAAAGCTGGAAAAGCGCCGTGACGCTGGTGAGTTCGACCTGTTGACCAAAAAAGAAGGTCTGGTTCTCACGCGTAAGATTGAGAAGCTCAACCTGCGTCTAGGTGGTATCCGTGACATGAAGAAGGTTGCTGATATGCTTCTGATTGTCGATACGGTACGCGAATCTACCGCCGTTAAGGAAGCTAATATCCTTCATGTGCCGGTGTTGGCGTTGGCCGATACGAATTCCGATCCCCAGTCGATTGACTTTATCATCCCCGCAAATGATGATGCCGTTCGTGCCATCAAACTGGTTATCAGCGCTTTTGCTGAAGCCGTGATTGAAGGTACAGCGATGCGTAAGGGTGATGATACGGATATGAACACGGCTACATCGAAAGATGCGGCTTACTTCTACGACAAAGATGCCGAAGAAGAAGTACCGGATGAAGCGTACTTGGGTGCATCCACCATCGCCAAGATGCGTGATGCAAAACTATTTGAAGATGAGAAATCAGCAGAAGTAACAGAGACACCAGCAGAGGGTACAAAGTAGGACATGGCTATCACAGCACAACAGGTAAAAGACCTGCGGGAATCAACAGGCGCTGGCCCGCTCGATTGCAAGAAGGCGCTCGAAGCCAATAACGGAGATGTCCAGAAGGCAGCCGATTGGCTGCGCGAAAAAGGCATCGCCAAAGCGGCTAAGAAGTTAGGCGCAGGCCGCACAATGAATGATGGCTTGATTGGTAGTTACATTCACCATGACAAGCGGATGGCGGTGATTGTTGAAGTCAACTGCGAAACCGACTTCGTGGCACGTACCGATAAGTTCCAAGAGTTTGCGCGTAATATGGCGATCCACATCGCTAACTTAACGCCCAAATATGTTAGCCGCGAGGAAGTTCCGGCGGCTGACATTGAAGCTGAGCGTGAAATTCAGAAGAACCGCGCGATGAATGAGGGCAAGAAGCCCGAAGTCGTTATCGAGAAGATCGTTGACGGGCGCATGGATAAGTTCTTCGAAGAAATCGTACTGCTGGAACAGCCGTATGTGAAGGACGACAGCATCAAAATCTCAGCGATGCTGGCAGAACTGGTGGCAGAACTGGGCGAAGCCATCCAGATCAGCCGTTTTGCCCGCTTTAAGATTGGCGAAAGTGCCAGCGCAGATGCCGAGTCAGACGAATAAGCGCCAAGGCGCATTTCATCGACTCACTCAACTGTGTTTGTATTCAGGGATTAGCATTTAGCTAGTCCCTTTTTTTTGTCTGAAGAACATGTTAGCGAGTATATTCGGGACAATTACATCTTGTCCTGAAACATCCAAATGATCAGTCACAGGAAAATGGAGGAGCACGAATGACCAATAATGGGAACGGAACACAGCCTTATAAACGGATTGTCCTCAAGCTCAGCGGTGAAGCACTGGCTGGTCCACAAGGGTTTGGCATAGACCCTTCAAGCGCAGCGTTTATCGCTGATCAAATCAAAGTTATTCATGACATGGGCATACAGATTGGCATCGTCATCGGTGCGGGTAATTTGTGGCGTGGAAGCATCGGAGTCAGCCGGGGCATGGAACAAAGTACAGCCGACCATATGGGCATGATCGGCACAGTCATGAACGGGTTAGCTCTGCAAGATGCTCTAGAACGGGTTGGTGTAAGTACGCGTGTACAAACAGCAGTACAAATGAATGCGGTAGCCGAACCTTATATCCGTTTGCGAGCTATTCGACATATGGAAAAAGGGCGTGTGGTCATTATCACAGGCGGTACGGGTAATCCATACTTCACCACCGATACTGCCGCCGCGCTGCGAGCGATGGAAATGGATGCAAACATCGTCATCAAAGCGACTAAGGTCAACGGGGTTTATACCGCCGACCCGAAGAAAGACCCGACCGCTACACGTTTCACCACACTAACTTACCACGAAGTGCTATCCAACAAATACGAAGTGATGGATATGACCGCATTCACATTGTGCCAAGAACATAACCTACCGATTTTGGTGGTCGATTTCTGGGCAGATGGTGACTTATTTAAGGCGGTACAGGGCAACACTGAAGTGGGTACACTCATTTCGAACTAACAGGTTATCAACTATCAAGTTGACGAGGGCGCACAGCCGTGCGCCCCTACAAAACCTCGTGAACATTCCTGTTTAATTGATCTTGATGGCCTCCACAAATAAGGTATGGCTAACCGCATCAGCCGTTTGAGACACCGCGCTAATATCTATCTTGACCAATTCATTATCTGCTAAATCACCTGTTAGCGGCAGCACACGATAGCCTGTGATACGACCTTGAATATCGCGTAGTGTCAGCACAGCACGCAGCAAATGAACCGATGTTGCTGTGTCATTACGTAAGATGGCAGAGACGATATAAAAGCCGTTTTCGAGATGCTGCTGTTCGCCTTCAATTTGAAGAGATACACGCTTTTCCGTGACGCTATTGGCAATATCTGCGCTGCGGAGGCTGACAACGACACTGGAATACTCCAACCAATTGGCGTTAAACAGCACCCGATAAGGCGCACTGGCTCCTGTTGGAATCACACCCTGTTCTACACCCACCTCACCTTCTGCGAGCAGGCTACCATCCCGACGCAGCAATCGCACATATAGCAATACGCGTTCAACCGGTTGCAGGATATTATTTGCCACCCAGCCCATACATAGTACCGTGCTGGTCGGTGAGGGATAACAGGTCGGTGAAGGTAATTCGAGTTGGGCGGGAGTACTGGTCGGTAAAATGGGTGTTCCGGCAATATCAAATTGCGGATCCGGGATGAGGATGGTTTGATTGATGGGCAGTGCAAGGGGATTTAAATCCCCGTTGGCTGCTTTGAGTGCCTCGTACGGAACACCGAATTGGGCAGCAATACCCAGCAATGTATCCCCTACCTGTATGGTGTAATGAGTGGGGGTCGAAATACTTATAGGCGTAGATGGGGGAATCAAAACAACAGCAGGGGGAGGCGATTCGGTCGCTACTCGCGCCATTAGGGTGACAGGTGGCAAATTGGTGGGGGAAAAGGTAGGAGCAGCGTCGTGGGTAGTACTACACCCCACAACAAGGACACTCACACAAAAAGTAAGCATCCGTCGCCAGCCCCAGTGACCCATCTGCGAAAATCCCTCGTTATCCCTCAAGAGGGCATTCTTTATCCCACAGTATAGCCTCAGTTGAGAATCAATACTACGGAAAATATGACGAATTTGAAGTCTTTAGCTAGGATATAGGTACTTCATCAATAAGGGGGATTTTCATGGCGGCAGACAGCAGGCTTGAAGCGCAAGTCGGCGCACTCATGATCGCAAAAGGGTGGACAATCGGTGCAGCGGAATCGTGTACCGGCGGGCTGATTATGCACAGGCTGACAAACATTGCGGGCAGTTCAGCTTATGTGCTGGGCGGGGTAGTAGCCTATTCTAATCAGGTTAAACAGAGTCAGCTTCAAGTACGACAAGGTACGTTGATGGCTTACGGTGCGGTAAGTGAGCAAGTAGCGGGCGAGATGGCAACCGGATTACGGACGCTGCTCCATGTAGATGTGGCGATCAGTGTCACAGGAATTGCAGGGCCGGGTGGCGGTACAGTGGAAAAACCAGTGGGGTTAACCTATATCGGTGTGGTCGGGCCAAAAGATGTGCCTGTTGTGCGGCGACATGTATGGAACGGTGACCGCGAGGCAGTTAAGGCGGCTAGCGCAGAAGCAGCGTTAAAGCTGGTGTTGGAAATCTTCGGCGAAAAAACATAAGACATTTAACCAGCGAGAACACAGAGAAATTTTATGCCCCGCATTCTTTAGCGGCACGCCAGCCAGATTCGAGCGCGCCGTGAACAGTTTGTGGGTTGGTATCATAGGCGGTAGCTTCACCAGCAAAAAAGAGGATGTCTTCTTCAGGACGAGCGAGCGCCACACGTGCAGAGGATTCACCGGGTGGTAGATGAGCATAGCCACCACGGGCATAGGCATCAAAGCCCCATGAGACCCGGCGCGAGTCGATAGCGGCTTTACGCAGGTCGCGTTCACCAGTGCCAAGCAGCCAATTTAACTCGGTTAAGCCCCATGTGAGCGCACGGTTTTCTTCTTGTTCGTCGAGAATTTGGGCTTTTTCGGCAGTGGCAAAACAAGCTATGACAACCGCCCCATCCCTTCCATATCCCGGTGTCCACCAACGCGAAGCCAAACCTGTGTGGCACATGAAAGTTAAATCCGTATCCCAATAGGGTTCATGGAAACGATAAATTAATTTAGTGGCGGGTTCGGTGCGAAAGGCGGCAATGGCCTGCTGTTTTTCGTCACTGAGCGGCGGGTTAAAACGGATCGAACCCCGAGCCAGAATGCTCACCGGAACGGTCAAGATACAACGGCGAGCATAGTAGTCTTCGCGGGTGGTAACGACGGTTATGCCCTTTTCGCCCCAAATGACATCGCGAACAGATGTATTAAGCTGGATTGGTAACTCGCGGCTGTACCATTTCAGCAGTTCACCGTAGCCTTCTTGGATACGAAATTCTTGTTTGCCCGCATGATCCGCACGCATCTCGCGGATGAGATCGGCACAGCTCAGGGCTTCCAAGGTGGCACAACACGTTTGAGCGAGGAGCACATCAGCAATCTTAAGGGCTTCTTCGTTCCAGCCACGTTCACGTAGATATTGGGCTAAAGATATGTCGGGTAAAGGGGCGTGTTCGGGCAAAGCCCGATAGTGCATAAACAAGCCGGTAATGGTGGCACGAAGTTCTGTGGGTAGTTGGTTCAGCGGCAATGCGGGGCGGCTGTACTGCGCCCAACGAAGCTTTCCATAACGATCAACCGGGATGGTGTGCAAACCCGCTTGTTTGACTAAATCGTGAGTCGCAGCGTTTTCGCCGTGAATAAACTCAGCGCCGAGTTCGATAGGTGAATCCGCAAAATCATAGTCGGTATGGATGCGGCCACCGATACGATCACGTGCTTCGATGATGAGAATTTTTTTGCCTGCGTCATATAACTTGCGTCCAGCCGCTAAACCAGCCGCACCTGCTCCGATGATGACGATATCATAACTGTTTTCGATCACGCAGGTTCCCCTTCGACCATGATGCAAGCTGCGACCTGATGCCCGACGATGCGCATCTTGCCATCGACCATTGCCATGACAGGGCCATCAAAAGGATCACGGGAGAGGACTTCAACGTGGGCTTGCAGCTTAAAACCGCGATCCAGAATATGCTGAAGCATTTCGGGTTGATCCGCTTTGATGCGCGAGACAACTGCGGCTTTATTCAGCGGCCATTCGATTAGCGGGTAAATATCACGGTCAACCATAGTGCCATCGGGCGCGGGGATGGGCTCACCGTGCGGATCAAGTTCAGGATCACCCAATTTGGTCGCGACAGCCTCGACAAAACGGTCGGACACCGCATGTTCAAGTTTTTCCGCCTCGGCATGAACTTCGAGCAATGTATAGCCGAGTTCTTGAACGAGGTAGAGTTCAATCAAACGGTGACGACGAATCATTTTAAGGGCAACTGACTCACCTGCGGACGTGAGCAGAACCCCTTTATAACGTTCGTAGTCGATAAGGCCAGCCGTAACAAGGCGCTGCGCCATATCGGTGACGGAGGGTGCGGCGACCGCTAGCCCTTCGGCAAGGGTATTGGTGGAGACACGCTCCCCATTTTGTTGGAGGCTATAAACGGCTTTCAGGAAATCCTGAACCGATTTGGATTGCGTAAGGTCGGATTTCTCCGGCGGCATTACAGTACCTTTCCTAGGGAACGAACAACACCGTTATCATAACATAAAGGTGCGAGGCTGAGTACGTAAGGGTGACTAGAGTAGCTAAGTCAAAAATTATCAGTCGAGCGTTTACCGTCCAATTCAAATACGGGATTAACCACTAAGACACAGAGAACACAAAGTTAATTCAAAGTGTTTTTAGCTTTAATCATCATGCCAGTTAATCATTATGAGGATTTTTGATCCATGACCAGCCACCAAATTTGAGGCTGGCAAGTTGGAGATTGGCATAACCAATTGGATCAGGCTGTGACCATGCGAGGTAGAGATAGAGGTCGCGGTCAACGGCTAGGGAGGGTGTGCCGATGAGGTTAATTGGATTGCCAATATCCATCGGTCGGTAGCCGACAATATGACCACCACGAAAGAAAACTACGGCGATTTGGTTATCAACCTGTGCGGCGACGGGCAATATCGGGAAAAGACCAGCAGCCGGTTTAACCCAACTGAGGTTATCACGTCCCTCAGAAGCAGTAAAAATGATGCTCGTGTTAAATTTAAAATCACCCTCGAAAAAACTAGAAGCTGGCGCATTGAAACTCGTATCCGCCGGAATGCTTATTCGTAGGCGTCTGGGCGGCTGCCAGGAAGGTTGATCAGGCGTTCCTGCTGCCAACCATGTTTCATGCCTGTCATCGGCACGGCTGATGTTCCAAAAGAGATAAGTTTGAGTGGTGTCCTGTGCGGTGGTGAAGCTGTCGAGGCGATCACCGGGGTTAAGCAAAATGCCATCCGTAAGTTGATGGGGATCAATGGCTTGTCCTTCGATGAAACCGGATTGCATGACTGCACCATCGGTATTTCGCAGCCAATATAGATTGAGAAGTCCATCAGGGCGCTGCAACATAGCGGGCCAATCGGCATTTTCGGCAACCAAATAATTATCACTTAGCCGCCAACGTCCATCGCCATCGACAAAATGGGCATAAATGCCGGGTTCACTGGACAATCCACCGGAGGCAACCGCCCATACGCCACCATCGGCAGTAGGCAATAGCGTATAACGGCGGGTGACTTGCTGGGTCAAGAGCGTTAAATCACGTTCACGTTCAAGGTTTGTCTTGAGCAGCGATGTGAACAGGCGCGTTTCGCCATTCACGTTGGAGTCCAGCCAGAACAGATGCAAGCGACCATTACCCGCAGGTGCAAACTGTTGGGCATAAGGTCGCACTGGCAGAGGTAATCGGACACGGGCGCTCATACCATCCGTGTTGATGGTGCGTAAGGCTTGGAAGACTCCCTCATCGTCTGAACTAACCCATGCAGCAATGATGCCATTTTCATCCAGTGCGAGGGCAGGTGCATCAGCTTGTTCGGCTTGCGCGACGGTGATCACTGATCCCCATGCAGACTGTGGGAACGGCGCTGGTGTCGGCGTGGCTGGTTGACAGGCGGCAAGAAGGAGCAAGAGAAGGAAGGAAGTGCTGAGTTTTTTTAAGGCGTTTATTGACAGTGGCGAAATAGACCCCCACCCTAGCCCTCCCCCGTAAACGAGGGAGGGGATAAATTCCAACCTGCATCTTTTGAGATAGGAAATCATGGGTTCAAGCAGCATATGAATAGCATCAAGAACCTATTGACCATATTGCATAATCATCATTATTGGTGGCACGAGCAGTAGCAAAAAGCCAATAATGACGACAATCATTATCCAACGCAGCATTTTACGACTAAGCCTCTTACGTCGCAGGCTCTTATCAACTTCGGCCTCGGAGTCATTAATGCCCTTCCATTGAAGATACTGCTGAAAGCCACTTCGATAAATCTTGCCTACTAGTGACTCTTTGCCAATTTGAGCAAAGATGGCGAATTTATCCCGATTTACGATTTTAGAATTTTCAGGGACGATTACAAACTCCGGTTTGCCCACAAATAAAAGCACTTTTTGGCGCTTATGAGCAAGGATAGCGTAATCAGGCAGCAATATCCCATTCCACCAATAGCGATTGCGGTTGAGCTGCATTTTCATCAATTCAGGTGCAAGGATTGGCGAGGGATTCGATAAACCTTCCCAAATGGCATCATACTGCTGAGCTAAATCCGATGTGGGCGGGATTGTTGGGAGTTCAGCAAAAAGTTGAAAAGACTTATAAGTCCGGTAGGCCCACCAAAGTTGGAAAACGCCAAGCAAGCCAACCAAGGCTGCAAATCCTCTATAACCCTCATAGAAAGTAATAAACAGATTCCACAATCCGCAGAACAGCAAAATACAAGTTAAGGCCAAAAAACCATTTGCACCGGGTCGAGTAATTGCCCACAAACTTTGCGCGACAATCAAGAAACCGAGAATCGCCTGAATATTGGTAAAGATGTTTGGATAAAGTGCAGATGTCCCTAACCAGACTGTCAAGCCACCCCAAAAGAGATTCATCCAACCGGTAGCCCGCAAAGCGCGAACCAAACGGTAATAAGTGCCGACTAGTTTAAGTGAATCGAGCTGTTGTGATGATAAGGCTGAGAGTGTCGTTTTGAGACTTTGACCGTCAGCAATCGTGTTTATCATATCGATTCCTATACCAGCGATTTATGACTCCAGCGCGCCGACAACCGCGTCCAGATGAGTAAGCGCCTGCTCGGCAAATTCCAGCACATCGAAAGCGACGCGAATGGCAGGTCCTTTACGGCTTTCCTTGAGCGAGAGTTCGCCCTGCTTGGTACGACCTTTGGCGATACGAATCAATGACCGTGCCTGCCCTAATTCCATGCGAATAGCGAAGGTTTTGTCCTCACGCTCGGCAGCAAAATCGGAATAAGTTTGTTCGATGGCGTGAATGAGCGCGGCGTGGGGATCACGGGCAGGGTCGTTATTACGAGTCGCCCGCAGAATTTCGAGATCGACTAACAGCTCACCGGCATCAAGAGCGGCATCACCGCTACGGCGAAACTTTTCGAGGTCGATCAGTTTGAAATCGACTTCGCCTTCGCCACCTTCACGACGCTTCATGCGGCGCACCATGATATTGCGGGAGTGAAGATCACCATGCATACAAGCAATCGGGAAATTTTCGAGTTCAAGCTGATGGCGCACCAAACTACCCACACGATCCAGCAAATCGCGCTGTAATTGGTTGGCGTATTTCAACTTATCATCGACATCTAAGAGGCGATTTTCAAACATATAGTTGAAGACGCGGCGGATGTGCTGCTGCATCGGTTGGAGGTAAAGCTGCCAGAGCAAGCCTTCTTGCACATAACGACGAGCGCGACCATCACCATGATGAACACGCAGCAAGAAAGGGCCGAGTTCGTTAGCCAACGCATCATAAATCTGAGGCACTTTGACGAGTGCATCCGACAACGTGCGGTATCGGTTCAAATCCGCCATGATGACGAAGGCACGACGGCGTTCTGCGTCGATATAGCTGGGTTGGGGAATATTGACAAAACATTCACGGATACCCGCCGGCAAGCGGGCATAGTTATCGCGTTCAAGATCGATTTCTTCAACCGGCCCATACTTAACTACCAGCGAGTCGGCATTGGGAATGTTGAGCTTAAAGGTGTCGTCCTCAGGCTGCATGGGGTTGGCAATATAAGGATGAATCCGCACCACATTGCTATCCGACATGCCTAGACGCAGCGGTTCGGGTGCTTTATCGAGATCAACCCGAATCCAATTCTTGAGAGCCAGACGAATGCTTTCGGTATCGGGCGGCTCGACGGGACGGGTTTGCTGCAAAGCCAATTTGCGGTGAAAGTACATGCCAACCCAATTAATCAAGGGCTGGCCAACGAAGGCACGTACAGACACGATTGTCCGACATACAATAAGCAAATAATCATAGGGGTTCGGGAACAGCGCACGCAATGTATTGACCGCGCCACCACCACTGAAGACATTCCACCAGAGTTCCATCGCCCGACGCAATACGGTTTCGATTTGCGGATAGATTTCGACCAGCGGCATCATGTTTTCGATGACGTAACAGGTCGAGATAATCATTTCGCGGAAGATTTCACGATGATCTGCAATTTGATCGGCGGTGAGCTGACCACGCTGCATATTTTCTGCTAAGCCGCGCATATCCTGTGCCAAGCCCCAGAATCCACCACTTTGCTCGGCAATATTGATGAGTTTGTCAACATATTTCTTTTGTTGGGTCGGCGTAAGTTTGGCCTTGAGTTCATAACGCAGATGCAGCGCTAAAGCCAAGTCTTTATCGCGATGGTTGACTTCCACCATACGGGCTGCCCATTCACGCAGGGTATCCTCAGCCATGATACCGTTTAGCACTTTCATATCGCGGGCTTGGGACATGACTTTTATGGCCCACAGAGTATCAAAGGCGGGTGCGCCACCGATGTCGAAATAATCATCTGCCATACGCTGACGGGAAAGCTGATCCAAACGCGGCAGCACCGATTCGCTGGTGGGGCGCAGACTGAGCAGCGCTTCCAAGCGGTTCATCTCGACTGGGTCAATACGTTTGTGAAGGTCACTGGGAAAGGGTGAGGCGAACCAATCGGCTGCTTCGCGCAGTTCAAGTTGGTCAGCAGAGAAGCCATAAGCCAGCAGTGCCACCGTGTAGTGCTGTGTCACACGGACGGCATTCGATGAGACTTCGCCACGTGCATCTTGGGGTGCACTGAGTACTAATTCGGGGTGTTCACTGCGCGCACGCAGCAAATCCAACACCAAATCGCCAACGGTTTGTTCGAGTTCAGGCAGTTCAAATGAAGTCATAGCTGGGGTTATCTTTTAGTGGAAAGCGTCTATAAAAAGCGGCATGGTTATAATAAGTATTACGATATTTTAACAGACAAGGGGTGAAATTTGTAGGGTAGTGAAAGACAGGAAATCCATACAAATTGAACCGCTGAGACGCAGAGGGTACACAGAAAATACGGAGCGATTTTTCATTACAGAAGTGCAACCGCAACGTGCTCGGATAAACGCATCAGTATTAAACATGTTGGTGGACTTCTTATGTTACAATTGGGCGCATACTGACTTAGTTTATTAGAGGGAAAATGTCATGAGCGCCCATGCAAACCTCTTTGTCGAAAATAGAATACGAGCTGGGCTTCGCGTGACACGATTGTTTGTGGCGTATGCACCCTTTAATCTTGTGCGTCGATTGCAAAAATTGGCGCTGTACCGAGTCAAATTGGCGGCGGATATTCAGGCATCACTAACTGATATGCCAGCCGGAGAGTGGTTTGTTTCGAAGGATGCGAATGACCATTCGCCGGTGATTTTGTATATTCACGGTGGTGGATTCGTGCTGCCGCAAACCTCCTTTCATCGGTCAATGTTGGCACAGATGACCAGTGAGGTAAAAGGTCGAACGTTTGCAGTTGATTACCGGCTTGCGCCAGAGCATCCGTTTCCGGCGGGCTTGGATGATTGTTTGGCGGCTTACCAATATTTACTGGATAAAGGCATTTCGCCGCAGCGCATTACAGTGATGGGTGATTCGGCGGGTGGTAATCTTACATTGGGGTTGTTGATTGCACTGCGTGACCAGAATATGCCACTCCCTCAATTGGGAATCTGTATTTCCGCGCCAACCGATTTCACGGATGAAAATCCTGCCCACAACGTAATTGATGATTTACTGCATCCGCGCGCAATAAGCCGCTTTGCCGTATCTTATGTGGTAGATGAAGATGTGCGTAATCCGCTGATTTCGCCGCTGTTTGCTGATCTACACGGCTTACCGCCACTGATCTTATACGCGGGTGGTCAAGAAGCATTATCAACCGATTCGGTGCGCTTTGCTGAAGCTGCCGAAGCTGCTGGTGTCGATGTTACGCTACGCGTTTACCCGCGCATGTGGCATGTTTGGCAACTCCAACCGGAACTTCCGCAAGCGCAGCAATCGTTAGCGGAAATCGCTGATGCAGTTCGCTCGACATGTACACAATCCGAGTCGGTCGATTCAGCTAAAGCGGTGTAAAGCTAGTCACCTGATACAGGCAAAATGAAAAAGACGCGGGCACCACGCCGTCCGCGTCTACGAGCTTCCGCCCAAATTTTACCCCGATGTAAAGTCAATATGCTCCGCGCTAAAGCTAAACCCAAACCACTGCCTTCTAGTCTGGCGGCGCGGGATTCCCGGGTGCGATAAAAAGGTTGAAAAATCAATTCAGTATCTTCCACTGCGATACCATCGCCGTGATCTTCAACTATGACCAGAACGCCGGGTAAGATGACATCAGACGGAGCACCAAATGGCAACTGGCCTGAAGTGGAAATCAATTGGGTCACAATACGGACAGTACTCTCATCAGGTGCATGTTGAAGTGCATTTTTGATGAGTTGCCCTAGCACACGCCGGATCCGGCTTGAGTCAATTTCTACAGTGGGTAAATCAACTGCTAAATGTCGTTCTATCGATTTATCTTCTGCCAGCGGGTGCGACTCAAACTGCAACACAACATTATCAATTAAATCCGTCAAACGAGTGGCGTTGGTGTTGATCTTCAGATCGCCGACATCTGCCCGCGTAATTTCGATAATATCAGTGAAAAGCGTATTCAGTAACTGAGCATTATCCATAATGATTTTGACATAATCGGTTACGTTTGGTGTCAAATCAGCACTGAGTTCTTCCAACATATACTGCGCGAAACCTTTGATGGAAGTCAGCGGGGTACGAAGCTCATGTGACATGCGCGAGACAAAATTGGCACGCAGGCTAATCGCAGTACGATCATCGGTGACATCATGGAAAATGTAAATGCGTCCCATGACGCGACTGGCTTGATTTACCGGAGCACTATACCAGCTAATCAAAGTATGGTAGCCATCAGGGTGAATCATCGTGAAATCCCCGCGTTGAATGCTAGGATCACGAATAGTGGTGGCCAACCAATGCTGTTTTAGGGATTGGCGAACATCCTCGGGTAACTGCATTTTGCCCAACAATTGGGGTAACGACAAGCCTTGCGCCCGCATCTGACTAATGCCAAAAAGGGATGAGAACGAGTGGTTGACCGTTAATACGGCGGTCTTACTGTTATCCCCTGTCACTGAGCCTGCACTGGGCAAGATCATCATTACACCGTCATTTACCGCGTCTAACAGCGCCGCCCGTCCCTGTTGTACAAAATCCTGTTCTTGTTTCAAGACGTGCGCCATAGCCCGGAGTGCAAGAAATTCGCTGACGACTTGATAGCTCCGGAGTTCCTGCTGCGTAAATTCACGGTTGGGTTCGGTCCCCATAACCATGACACCAAGTGGCCGTCCGAAGGATTCTAAGGCAATAATCACAATGGAATTGACATCAGCCCCGCGAATAAAACCTCGAGTTAGAGAATCAAATCGCGTTTCAATGGCTTTTACATCCGGTATATGCCATATTTTGCGCCGTTCGATTTCTTGCAGCATATCTGTATATTGATCGAGGTAAAGGTGTATCCCCACACCAACACCCGGAGCAAAACGACTCGACCACACACCCTGTAAATCAAGATAGGCAAACGGACCATTTGGCCGGTCTTCGCGGCGTGGGTCATACATCAATAATGCGCAAAAACGAATCTGAGGCTCAAGCAAATATTCACTCACAAGATTGACTAAATCCTGTGGTGAAACGCCTTCACCTACCTGACGAGCAATCGCTTGAATGGTTCGCGAAATGGACTCATTTTGAGTGCGATACTGATTTTGTAACAGGCTTTGAATCACACTGAAGCAGTTATGTGACTGTGGTTGATCTTTATCTTTAATGGTCAGCGAATGCGACAGCAATACCAGCGCACCAATAGGTTCATCTGCCAGTTTAAAGAGATAAAGCCTCGCAGAAGCAAAATCAGGAGAAAGAAAACCAGCTTTCAACGTGGTGGTCAATTGACCACTCGCGCAAAACTTCCCCACAGATTCGCTTAACCCATCAGCGGGTTTATCCGGAACGCTAACTATCAGTGATGCTTCATTAATGCTCTGGCTGTACGAATACACCGCAACCGTATCTGTGTGTAATTCATGAGCAAAATTTTCCAGCACAGCGCGCAAGAGATCAGTTAAGCTGATCTCTGCGATTGTTTGGACTCCTGAAGATTCGATACCAGCAGGCATGGTGAGATATTCGTTCATGATGCATATAGATCGGTCAATTTTAATTTATGCGGTCAGTATTATTTATTTTCAGTTTTGCCTTCCGGCGGGCGAACTGTAAACATGTAACCGATACCGCGCTCGGTACGAATGTAATGGGGGTGATGTGAGTCCGATTCTAGCTTGCGGCGTAGACGGTGCATATGTACCCGCAGTGTATCTTCGAATACTTCTTCTGACGGCCATACACGGGCAATCAACATCCGATTTTCGACCACACGACCGGCATTACGCATGAGTACATGCAGCAAGATCGACTCGGTGGGCGTTAGGCTGTAACCTTTATTGTTCAGCACCAAACGGTTATGGGCAAAATCGACTTGTAGATGTTCATCAATTTGTACAACCGGTTCACTGGCGTAATCCAAACTTGGCATACGTGCCAATACTGCTTGTACACGCGCTTCGAGTTCACGCAGTTCAAAAGGTTTTACAATGAAATCTTCAGCATATCGTCGTAAACCCTGCACAATCGTATCCGTATCACTGGTGGATGTCACGAAAATAATCGGCACATCCGCCATAGCCTTGATTTTGCTGCTCAACTCAAAACCATGCATGGTGGGTAACGCAAGATCAATAAGCGCAATATGAGGGAGTCCACGCTCCCGAATATAATCGAGGGCATCAGGACCGTCCATCACGGTAGTTACATCAAAACCATGACCAGACATATAATCATTAATCAACTTGCAAATGTTCACATCATCTTCAACAACAAGCACTTTTGTTTTATTCATGTCCTGCCGACTCCATAGATTTCGTCATATGTCGTAATGAATATACACACATTGTAACATTATTGCCACAACTTTTTCCGTAAGATTAATTACTTGATTATAGATTGATGAGTAACGATAGAAATCAAATCAACTAATAGGTATTAAAAAAGGCGGATTAGCGCCTTTTATAACATTTATCCTACTGAATTACCAACTACCCACCTAGCAATTCAACCGTACCACACCATCATTCACTAAATTGGCTTCAGAATACGGTCGCCAAGTTTCTTAGCGAGAATGACAGCGCCTTTTTGCTGCGACACGATTTCTTGGACGGCTTCACGCCATGCGGGAATTTTGATTTGCTCGACACTCATGATTTCGTAGCCCTTTTGCTCGAACGAACCAATGAGATCGGTAGCAACACTTTGCGGCAGGAAGAAGAATGCGACTTCACTCTGCAAATCTTTAGACGCAGCTTCGACAGATACAATCAAACTTTCCACTACTGGCTTTGCTGGAATTCTAGCGGCCAGATAAAACTCATCAACACGGGTAATCAAGTTTTCGACCTGCCACCCCATGACCGCTAGCACACGCTCTGTTTGATCTTGAGCCAACAAGTAGCTCTTCTGACCAAAAGCCATCATGATGTCCATGCGGTTGATATTGCGATTGGTAGCAGAGTTGATGAAGGTAGCAATCGCTTCTGCATTGGTCGGCATACCCCGTTTGACCGTCACATTGATGCTGGCGGCTGGGGCCATATCGGGCGGTGTCAAACGCTGTGTTTGCCCAACAGCTGGTGCTCTTTGTGCAGGAGTCGGTGACGGCACAGCCGGTTGAGCAGGTGCAGGCCGTTGTACCGGTGCTGAGGCAACGGGTACTGCCGGAGCAGGAGCCACAGGGGCAGACGAATTCAATTTCTTTTGAATGTTGTTGAAAGCAGCTTGTACTTGCTTCCAAGTTTCTTCAATATTGCCGTCATTTTTGATAACGACTGTGGCTTTGGAGAGTTTGTCGGTCTGTGCGTTCTGAGCGGTGATGCGCTGACGCGCTTCAGCTTCCGACATTTTACGACGTTCAACCAACCGTTTATATTGAGTCTCGGGGCTGGAATCAACCACCCAGATTTCATCAACGGCCTGTGCGAGATCACCTTCTAAGAGTTTAATCGCTTCTACGACGACGACCTGTTGCGGCGCACGACTCACAAGCGCTGTGACCGCACCATTTACAACTGGATGAACAATCGCTTCAAGACGTGCTAACGCTTCTGGATTGCTGAAGACAATCTGCCCAAGCATCGCACGATTGATATTCTTGTCGGCATCCAGAATAAATTGTCCAAAGGTATCAATAATCGGCTGATAAGCAGGCGCTCCGGGAGCCATTGCACGGTGCGAAAGACTATCCGCGTCAATTGTGTATGCTTCCAGATGTTGTAACATCTGACGAACAACACTTTTCCCGGTGGCAATGTTTCCCGTGAGGCCAATTACATATTTGTTCGCCCAACGACCCACGGCTCCCCTCCCCTACTGCGATAACAGATGAATAATAACAACTTGAATGAAAGACTTACTATATTTTAAGGGTTTATCTCGGCGCGGTCAAACCGAAAGCGTTGAGGTTACACGGAAGTCGCTTTTTGGTGTGACAACCCGACAATTGAGTATCACATTATATTAGCCGCAAATTTCATTTAACGCACTGTGCCGAGATAAGTTGCATCTGCCACACGAGCCAACTTACCATCACTGAGGTTGATTTTCCATGTACCGTCCTGCTGGCGACTGGTGAGCAATAAGGCACTATTATCCTCTGTCCAGCTATGCGGTTCAACGAATGTCGTAATCGGTTCCGTCAGTACGGTTTGCGTTTTGAGCTGCATATCAATCAACATGAACACCGTTCGTACACTTTGATCCGCACGTCCAAAATTTTGCACCTGTGCCAATGCATAAACGGCCTGCTGCCCATCCGGTGAAATAACGACGTCGCCTGCTTGAGTATAACCACGGAGCGGTTGTGCTGGAATGGTTTGCTCGATTTTGCCATCCAAGTTATAAACATGAACGTCAAAGCCACTCAAATCCTGCGAGACCCGCAACCGTAACAAAAACCCATTACCAAAACCCGCACCACAAAAACAGCTTGGTTCATCCGGTAAATAATCCCACTGACCGCTGGCAATGTCCACTCCAATTAATCCCGCATATTGAGGCATTGGCGTGAAATCGGCAAACCCATCCGGTTGAAAGTCCATGTAGAGCTTGGTGTAATCCGCACTAAAGGCCACCGGAAGTACACGAATGGCATTACGCGGTCCGTCCGCAAGGACTTCCTGTACACCTGTGCCATCCACATTAGCAATGCTGGTCAAGGTGGTTAAGGCAGTTGGGTTGCCATCCGTCAATGTCCACGCGATTTTCTTGCCATCTGCCGAAAGCTGCCAGTCGACACGGCGCGTTTCTGTACCGGGTTGAATAAAAGGATGTTCAGTGGTCTTTCCATCAGGGTACACCAACATGACACGGTTCGCCACACGATCATTGTACATAACCGCATTCCCGACCAAAGTATAACGCTCACCGGTGATAGCTACCGGCGTTTGGTCGCCTGTAATGACGTCTACAAATGTCAGATTATCCGGAGCACCTGACGTACCACGCCGCAGAAACACTTCCCATATGTGAGTGGTTGATGTTGCATCTTGGGCAGCAAGGGGTATGACCCACAAAATAAGAAGCATCGTAACAAGTACGCCTGCCATGCTAATAAATCGACGATGCCACATAAGAAAAATATCTGCTCTCTCAATAACCATCAGCAGCGTTTGTATCTGTTGATCTCGATTTCAGGATATACTACCCATTGTACTCATATTTAAAGCAGATCATCAGCAAACTTTAACAGGAAATATATTCCCCTCGTGATATGCTGATAGGTATAGAGAAAGTAAGATAAGGACTCTTCAATGGCAGAGCAGGTAGAGCAACTCACTTATTGTGAGGTTCATCCCGACCGCGAAACCTCATTACGTTGCAACAAGTGCGGACGGTTGATGTGTCCGGATTGTGCGGTTCCGACACCCGTTGGTTATCGCTGCAAACAATGTGTCCGGCAGCACGACGACAAATTCTTCAGTGCGAGCCAGAACGATTACATTATAATAGCTGCGGTGTCGACCATCATGAGTGCCATCGCTGCGGCAATTGTTTTGCAAATCGGCATCCCATCAATATTCCTGATATTCATCGCCATTCCGCTGGGTGGTTTCGTTTCTGAAGTTGGGCTACGATTAACCCAACGTCGGCGTGGTCGGCAATCAGCGAATCTGGCTGCGGCTGCGATAGTAATTGGGGGACTCATCGGCGCATTTATCAATATGACGATGCGCTTTGGTCAGGTTCCACCCGTTGAATTGATGGTGCGCGTCATCATGTCGAATTTCAGTATTCCGATACTCATTGGTATTATGGCATTCTTTGCCTACAGCCGCTTTAAGGGGCGTGCCTAAATACCCTGTCCCGTAAGTCTTTAATGAGGGAGCGCCAATATGCGCTCCCCTATAGCAAGGTGCTTTTGAGATCAAGAACTTATCAGACAAAATGCTCGATCAAAACAAAGGAATAATTGGTTTGAAAAAACAAACCAACTAGCCCCGTGCGAGTCAAACGTTTGTGCTATATAATTAGGGTTAGAAAGCTGTGATTATAAGAGTGTTTTATTGCTAAACAGGTACAGCAAAACAAATCAACATGCTTGAAGAAATACGCATCCAAAACTTTGCAATTATTGACCGGCTCGAACTGACCTTCGATACCGGTTTTAACGTTATAACCGGCGAAACTGGCGCAGGCAAATCGATCATCATAGATGCTGTCGATTTGCTGCTAGGCGGTAAAGCAGACGGCTCATTCGTGCGAGCCGGCGCGGATAAAGCGGTCGTGGAAGGCACGTTCGCACTGAATAAAACCGTGCGAGCACAAGTGCTGCCGATCCTCAAACGAGAGGAACTAGAAGGCGAAAGCGATGATTACGTCACCATAGCGCGGGAGGTCAAGAGCAATGGACGCTCGACCATCCGGATTAACGGTGTGACAGCAAACGCTGATGTATTGAAATCAGTAGCTATTCTGCTGGTCGATGTACATGGGCAAAGTGAACATCTGTCGCTGCTTAACCCCAAATCGCATATTGATCTGCTCGACCGTTACGCCGAATTGACTGAGATGCGCTTAGCATTGGGCGCATTAGTCGATAAAGTGAATGCCAACCGCCGCGAAATCAAACGGTTGACCGAAGACGAGGCCGCACTGAAACGCCGCGCTGAGCAACTTCGGCGCGAAGTCGAAGAAATTGATGCGGCTGAATTACAAGCAGGTGAGGAAGATGCGCTGCGGGCTGAGCGTACCCGCATGGGCAACAGTGAGCAATTGGCGAATCTGACGATTGAAGCCTATGCGCTGCTACATGGTGACGATGCGAATAGTGAGTTGTTATCCGCCGTTGATCAATTAGGGCAAGTGTCGGTACTGTTGGGCAAGCTGAGCCATATCGATCCTGATATGAAGGAAGACTCGGAACTAGCGGACGAACTTGCAGAACAAGCCGAGGAATTGGCGCTGACGCTGCGAAAGTATGCCGACCGTGTTGAGTTCAATCCGGATCGCATGGAAGAAGTCGAAGAACGGTTGGAAATGGTCAATAAGCTGCGCCGCCGTTATGGTGCAACGATTGAAGCCGTTTTGGAACATGCCGAACGCGCCCGTACAGAATTGGAAAGCATCGGCAACAGTGACGAACGCCTCAAAGAGCTGCGGGCTGATGAAGAAAAACTGCTCAAGCTGATTGGTGAGGTTGCCGAGCGTGTAAGCAAGGTGCGCGTCATGATCGGGCAAAAGATGAGTGAACGCATTGTAAACGAATTGGCTGACCTGCGAATGGAAAAGGCCAAATTTGAGGTGTCGGTCAAACGTACAGAAGATAAAGATGGCTGCTATATTGGCAGCAAACGTTTTGCCTTCAGTCATACCGGCGTTGATGAAGTGGAGTTCCTGATGAGCGCGAACCCCGGCGAACCACTGCGTCCGCTGGCGAAAGTCGCATCCGGTGGTGAAACAGCGCGTATCATGCTGGCTCTCAAGCGGGTGCTGGCGGATGCGGACCAGACGCCTACATTGATCTTCGATGAAATTGATACAGGCATCGGTGGACGTGTGGGCAGTGTAGTCGGTGAAAAGCTGTGGGCGTTGGCGGCTACCCATCAAGTGATGGTGGTGACGCATTTGGCGCAATTGGCAGGTTATGGAGATAAACATTACCACGTCACCAAGCAAGTCAAGGGTGACCGGACATCCACGATTGTCAGCGCATTGGATGATGAAGACCGGCGCATTGTCGAACTGGCAGCAATGCTCGGTACAGAAGGTGAAAGCGGCAAGCTCAGCGCCCAATCCATTCTGGCGCAGGCCGACTCGTATAAAGACGAACACAAACCAAAACCCAAAAAACTCAAAGTGGATAAAGCGGGGTAAAATCACGAGGAAATTTATTTCGATCCTCAGAAAGTGATTTTACCCACATGAAAATTGAAGTTTATCGTGCCCTTTGGGGCATGGAAGGTTCGCTAGAGCAGCAGTTTGAACGCATCGCGGCGGCGGGCTACGATGGTGTAGAAGTTTGGCTGAGTGATTCCAATTTTGACCGCAGCCAAATTTTACGATTAGCTGAACAGCATCACCTGCGGCTGATTGTGGCGGGAGCGATTGCGTCCATACCCGAAATCCAGCCGACACTGCAATCGTTTGCTGAATATAATCCGGTCAAAATCAACATCCAAAGCGGCATCGACTCGATGACCTTTGACGAAGGCAAGCGCTTCGTCGAAGCGATGCTCGAAGCTGAAAGCCAACTCAGCATGACCGTCATGCAAGAGACTCATCGTGGCAAGCTGTTGTATGCGCCTTGGGTCGCAGCGGCTTATCTACGCGAGTTCCCTGACTTGCACATCACCGCCGATTACAGCCATTGGGTCAATGTCTGCGAACGCCTGCCGCTTGACCAAGCCGATGCATTAACACTAGCAAATAGCCACGCCCGACATATTCATGGACGTGTGGGTTATGAAGAAGGCCCACAAGTACCTGATCCGTCCGCGCCGGAATATGCCGCCCAATTGGCATGGCACGAAACTCAATGGAAAGCCATTCGTGATAGTCAACAAGCCAGCGGCGAAACGGTACTGACCTTCACGCCGGAATATGGCCCGCCTGCTTATTTGCATACCCTACCGCACACTAATGTTCCGGTCGCTAATCTGTGGGATGTGTGTCTGTGGGCAGCGACTCGGGCGCGGACGCAACTTGGCTAGTTGTTGAACTCAATATTTTTCTCAAATAAGGATACTTTCAATATGACACGCATTAAGCAGTCAGTTTCATGGTGGTGTTTCGTGCCGCAGCATATGACAGCCG
Source organism: Aggregatilineales bacterium (assembly GCA_038251275.1). Taxonomy (GTDB): domain Bacteria; phylum Chloroflexota; class Anaerolineae; order Aggregatilineales; family Phototrophicaceae; genus CFX2. Next base: position 17,972 of record JBBSBM010000072.1, on the reverse strand, counting down.
AAAAATTCGTCAAAACGGTCGCCGACATCGGTTATCCCGCAGTTGAGTTGGTTCCAGATGAATACTGGCAGCTCGTCAAAGATCATGGGCTAACAATCGCTTCCTTCTCCGGTCACCAATCCATTCCCGATGGCTTGAACCGCCGCGAAAATGGCAACCGCATCGAGGCCGAATTGCGCGAGAGCATTCAACAGGCTGCGAAATGGAACATCCCTAACGTGATTGTTTTCAGTGGCAACCGCAATGGACTGGATGACAAAACCGGCGCGGAGATCACTGCTGAAAATTTACAGAGAGTCTCAAAGGTTGCCGAAGATGCCGGAGTCAATCTGGTAATCGAACTGCTCAACAGCAAGGTTGACCATCCTGATTACCAATGTAATTCAACTGCTTGGGGCGTGAAGGTCTGCCAGATGGTCGATTCGTCGCGCGTCAAACTGCTGTACGACATTTACCACATGCAAATCATGGAAGGCGATGTCATCCGCACTATCCGCGATAATCATCAATATTTTGGTCATTACCACACGGCGGGCAATCCCGGACGCAATGAGATTGATGACAGCCAAGAATTGAATTACAGGCCGATTATGCAAGCCATCGTGAATACTGGCTATGAAGGTTATGTCGGGCAGGAGTTTTTGCCCAAAGGCGATGCGGTTACATCGCTCAAACAAGCGTTCGAGATCTGTAATGTAGGGTAATCGAAACCTAACTTTGGCAGCATGATCTGCTTGGCTGACACTTATAGGTAACATCAATAGCGGGTTCATGACGCCAAGCGGCTTCCCTACCATCGCCTGATGTTTGACCTGCTGATGCTATTCGGCATTGAACTTCGCTCCTACAATCAAAGTTATTACTACTAGATACAGTAGTGACAACTTTAGGAGGGGTGAATATGAAGGGGAAGTTTGTCTTGATTATGCTCATGCTGCTAGCAAGTGCTGGTTGCAATCTAACGGTAAATGTCGGCGATAATCCACCGCCAATAGTACCGACCTCGACCCAACCGAACGCGGTTGTCGAGCATCCCACCAACAGACCTGCAACCGTGACCCCATTGCCGACTGTGCCTACCACGATTCCAGCAACCAGCGCACCATCGTGTACGCCTCGCACCGATTGGCCACTGTATAAAGTTGTAACAGGCGACACCCTCGGACGCATTGCTGTACGTGCAGGTACATCCACTGCCGAGTTGATACAAGCTAACTGTTTAACCAATGCCAATTTGATCTCAGTCGGTCAATCGCTGCGAGTCCCACGCCAACCCACACCGCCCACTGCCATCCCCCCGACTCTCACGCCTACACCCGCGGTTCAAAATATCGGATCTATCTCAGTCGCGCCGTTCGTCACTGGCGACGCAGGTAACTTTCAGTTGAATGGTGGAACAACCATCACCATCAAGTGGGAAAGTGGCCCAGCCGATATGATCCGTACCGATTTTTTCACACGGGGTTACAACGGCAGCATGACCTTGATCGGTTCCGACGGTAATAGCAGTGATGGTATCAGTACCACTTGGATTGCACAGGCGAACTTCGAAGGCACATTGACCGCTTCAGCAATCCGTGCGGACGGCAGTCACCTTGAACCGTACTTTACACCAACCGTTTATGTGAATGATCCTAACAACCCTAATAACGCAATCATGATCAATACTTATTTAAAGATTGAGAGTGATACCTATTTTGTGCGAGCCAATCAACCGATTGTCCTAACATGGAGCGGCGCCCCGCGCACCGACCAGCGTGTGGATTTCAAATTCTCGCCTGCTGACCGCGCCAAGCAACCTTATTTACTGGGCAGCGATACTACCTTGAGTGACGGTCTCGCAACAATTATCGTCAATTTCACCCCCGGTGATCTGGGTGTCATTAGCGCCGAATCTTATCGCGCTAAGGGTCAAGGTGGCGAAACGCGCAGTACGTTTGCCAAAGCTGTTACAGTCAGCGCATCGGCTCCGGAAGCCACTGCCGAGGTTACTGCCGAAGCAATCCAAAATCCTTAGTAGTGAATTGTCGTTTTGCTTTACATTAAGGATAAAGCGGTTGTAAAAGTACGGACCAAACACCCCAAAATCAATCTATTTTGGGGTAAAACATTTTGTGTCTTCATGTACGCTTGGAGATTATTTTGATGCCACTTACCACAATTAATCTCAGTCGTGTAGTTTTTGTGGAATTCACAGCATTTGTTGCGATTAATGGGTTTTAATTCCCAGCTATTGTTATTGAACAAACGACCAGAAAATACCCGCCATCCCGTTGTAAGCATCGGCGATGCGCCCATCCGGCACCGTGATATAAGTATTTATGACGGATGCAGCTCCGTAAAATTGCCACGTTGCGGTATATGAAACTTCGGATGCGGTCGCCCAACCCAGTTCATCTTTTAGGATGGCAACATTAACGCCGTGATAATTCGCCCAAGCCCGACCAAATCCATTAATCGATTGGATAAATCCTGAAGGCGCTTGCAAAGCGTTATCCGCAAAACGTGCGTAATCACTCTGCCGTAGATGCAACCAAGGTGACCGAGAACCCGCGTTGATAAACACCCAAATATCACCGCTGTCTGCCAACCAGATCATGAACCCATGCTCATACATTTGGAAGGCTGCCTGTGTCTTCATCACCGCGCCGATACAAATGTCCTCAGGCGTGCTGCGGAAAAATAATGTTCGGGTACAGGTCGTCACATCCGGTGTTGCAACTACAAGCACCGGAGTCGCTGTTATTAGGCCACTCACGTTCACCTTAACATACCGTCCGCTGATCCAACCTGTAATATCACCCGTTTGAATCTGAAACCATATTCCCGACGCTCCAAGCACATTATAGGTTTCGCCTGCGTGTACCATCGTCAGAACAGGGCTGCTAGTGGTCGGTTCCTTCCGCACATTCAAATATCGTACGGTCACGGTTACAATTTGTGCATCAGATTGAACCGCTTGAACACTTAAGCCGGTTAGAAGCAGTAAGGGGAAAAACATCGCCATTAAAATACGTCGGAACATATTTCCTCCTGCCAACACGTAACTAATAGTGGATATGCTAATTTCTTATATGATATTATGCACTTTGACATGCACTTCACTTGACGATTAACCTATGCTGTGGGTTTCACGCTTTACGCAAAAGGAAAGCATCATGATTCCGAGGATTCACTTAGCTGTTGATAACTGTTTTGCTTCCAAACGGTGGTCAGAACCAATTGAGTGGATGACAATCGCTCGTGATGCTGGTATTTATTGTATCGAAGCCAGCGCCGACAACGAATGTGATCCGCTCTACAACACGCCAGATAGTCTTCAAGGTTGGCTTGAAAAGGTGCAGTCCGCCTCAGCTAAAATCGGCGGCAAAGTCGTTAACCTCTACTCCGGTCATGGCACTTATGCTACCCTCGGCCTCGCCAACACCGATACACGAATCCGCGACCACATACAGCACAACTGGCTCGAACCGATGATTCATACGGCTTCGACGCTCGATGCGGGCTTAGGTTTTTTCTGCCACGCATTCCCACAATCGGTGCTGGGAGATCCAGAGCTTTACGCCGCTGCCGAATTCGATCTATTTACCCGATTATCAGAGTTATCAGGTGTAGCGGCAAGTAAAGCTCTGACTCTGTCTGTCGAGCAAATGTACAGCCCTCATCAAATTCCTTGGACAATCAGCGGCAGCCAGCAGTTGTTACGGGATGTCTATTTTCGTCGACTAACTCCACTATATCTAACATTGGATACTGGACACCAAATTGGTCAGCGCCGTTTCCTACGTCCCGAACAAGCTGATATTGAAACCTACGTAGAGGCGGTCAATCAAGGTAAAACAATTCCTATGAAATGGTTAGCTTCCCTGCCTTTCGATACACCAGAAACGCAGACAGTCGATAACCTCATGACCTACATCGAAGATCATCCCTATCTATTCGCTACCCAAGAAGACGGTGATCTCTATCACTGGTTACGGACATTAGGCTGCTATTCGCCGATCATCCATTTACAGCAAACTGATGGGAACGTTTCGGCACATAAACCGTTTACAGAAGCTAACAATCGCATTGGAATTGTCGATCCTCCTAAAGTGCTGCAAGCCATTTGGGAGTCTTATCAACAGCCTACCGAGTCCGCATCCACCCTCCCTTTCCCGCCACAATGTGACGACATCTATCTGACACTGGAAATTTTCAGCGGAACAGCCGAATATCCAGCACAGAGTATTGCCAACATCCGCGAGTCGGCCGCCTACTGGCGACAATATATCCCCAAAGATGGTTTACCGCTTGATGAATTAATCGCTCAACTTTGACAGGCAATAGCAGTTCTCATACACTGTTTCTAATTGTGGATTTCAACTAGGGGATTGCATTGACACACATCTATCTCATCCGACACGCAGAAAATATCGACGGTTTGATTGATGGCAAAATGGGTGATCTGGGTCTATCACCCGAAGGCATCACACAAGCTGAACGGCTGCGAGACAGGCTTGCTAATAGTGGCGAAATTAAGCCGGATGTGTTCATCGTCAGCCCTGAACGCCGTGCCCACGAAACCGCCCAAATTTTACAACCGGCGCTCGGACAGCCGATTGTGTTAGACGAAGAAGTGGTTGAGTGGAAAAGTGACGACGGCAGTATAGACGCGGACGAATTTATGCGCCGTTGGAATGAAGTCCAAAAAGCGCATAAGGCCTATTATCGTTGGATCGAAGGCTACGAAAACCGGATGGAGTTTTCGCTGCGTGTCCATCTGGCACTCAACCGCATTGTTCAGCAGAACGCGGGTAAAACAGTTGTCATCGTCACACACGGCGCATTCATCCAGATGTCATTTATGTACTTTTTCGGCTATGGCGAGGCAGTCCTTGACCGCGCCATGCCCGAAATTCGACGCACTTCAATCACGCATTGGTATCTCGACGAAAAGGAGCGTTGGAACCTCGAACGCTCCAATGACTGCCATCACCTGACTTGAACCAGTAGCTTTTTAATCTGCACCTTCTTCTGTTTTGCCGTCGCCATATTTCAGATCGAGCAAACGGCGATAAGTGGCTTGGAAGGTCAAAGCGTCAGCCGTATGGAAGGGCATCGGTGCTTCAATTGCCGCAGTTGCTTTGACATCGTAATCAATAAATGCCTGTAGCAATTCGCGGTAGTGAATGTCAGCCTCATTTAAGGGAACGTGATTCTTCTCGCCTTTCGGTCCGTAGGCAATACCGCTGATGTGGAAGTGCAGTTTTTGCAAACCTTTGGTTCCCAACACAGCTTTGACCTTATCGAGTGCAGCACTGAATTCTTCATAACTATTGAACGTGCCATCCCCCGTACGGGCATGTAAATGCGCCCAATCAATACAAGGCAGCACACCGGGAACATCTTTACTCAGTTGAACTACTTCTTCCAATGTGCCGAACATCGCCCCTTTGCCCATCGTTTCAGGACGCAGGTTGACCTTCACCTTTTCTTTTTTGAGGATAGCCGTAATTTCGAGCAACTTCTCTTTGGCACGTTCGTATACTTGTTCAGGGGGCTGGCTGTGGTAACTGCCGGGGTGGAAAATGATGTCGGTTGCGCCTGCTAGATAACCTTTGCGGGCAGCCGTTAATAAGCGTTCATCGCTCTTAACCATCAGTTCTTCCGTCTGGCTGTTGAGGTTGATATAGTACGGCGCATGAATACTAATAGTAACCTTGTGCTTTTCGCCAGCAGCTTTGATTTCGGCGCAAGTTTCATCACTCACACGCACACTCTGCACCCATGCGATTTCCAGATGGTCGAGGCCGAGCGCACGAATATGGGCAATAGCAGCGGGTGTACCGGAAGCGTTAGTGGTTTGGGGGGAACCGACCGTACCAAAACGGATGGTATCATGTTCGTTCAAGTGAGGCATCCTTCCTATTTAGATCATTCGATTGCAGCATTAAGTGCTGCAAGTAACCGGAATGATGAGCAACATTCGTTCTATTTTAACCGTGATGTAGCCTTAGGGAAAACCCAATGTTTGCACAATTTAACCGTTCTGACCGCCGATTGCTCCTGACAGCACTGGCGGCTGTGGTCGTTTTTATCCTGTGGAATATTCCACAGCTTGATTTCCTGCTCTACCCCTTCCGGCTGTTCGTCACCTATGTTCACGAGTCGGGGCATGGAACAGCAGCCTTACTCACAGGTGGGCACTTTGCGGGGTTTGAGATATTCGCCAATGGTTCGGGGCAAGCCATCACCGCTGGCGGCAGCCGCTTACTCATCTTGCCAGCAGGTTATCTCGGTGCAGCATTGTTCGGTGCAATCCTGTTTTACCTCAACAACCGTTTTCACCAGAGCAAAATCATCGCGATTGTATTGGGCATCGGCCTGATCATCTACTCGATTTTATTTGGTCACATTGCGTTTCTATCACTCATTGTAGGCACTATGTTTGGGGTTGCATTGATCGCCCTCGGTTGGAAAGCCAATGATTATGTCAACAGCTTTATACTCAATATCCTCGCCATCTTAACTGGACTAAACGCGGTGCTGGATGTGTATCAATTAGTCGGCAACAGTGGCGCATCATTAGGGGATGTTCGAAATGATGCGGCGGCTTTTTCTGCTGAGGTATTTTTTCTGCCTGCGGCCTTTTGGGCGTTGTTGTGGTCACTAATGGCCATCATTATGCTCGGTATTGCTGTGTGGTACGGGGTTATTCGCCCGCTGCGACGTGGAAAACAGCGATTAAATATAAAAGGGTGAACCTGATGGTTTCACACTTTGATTTCTCGTTATTCCAAAACTACTGTGACTTTGCTAAACATTATTACTCGAACGATAAGCCCACTCAGGCCGCAACAATTTACCTGTATGCTGTGAGACAAACTTACCCAATTTATTCGAGGGCAACTCGACGACGCGGTGGAAGGCATATGCAACTACGATCATCACTGTAACAGTGATGAGGATAGCGAGGTAAAAATGGACATTGTGCGTAACCAGAAAATTGAGCAGCACGTAGCCGGTCACGCCATGAATAATGTACAAGGGATAACTGATGGTCGCGATGAAATCCAATGGTTTGAAATAGGGTATTTTTTCTCTGACGTAAAAGCAGATTGTGAAGACCGCAAACGCGCTCAAAAACGTGATCAAGATACCGAATATAAGCACGTTTTCCAGCCCAAATATCACATTAAGGACAAACAGGACGAGCAAGGAAGCAGTCATCATCAGAAACGAACGGCGATTCCAATGACCGGCATAAAAGTTATAGAAGCCTGTCCCGATGAGCATAAATGTTACAAAGGGAGCCGCGTTCGCCAGTGTGTAAACGATGCGATAAAGTGCTGGTGAATTCGCTTGAAGAGTGTCGTATGTGCTGTTAGCAATGAGCGTAAATAGCAACAAAGTCGCTGCCGTAATCAACAATGTTTTGAGGCTGCGCAAATTGGAGATATACGCTAGAAATGCACACAGAATATAAAATTTGATTTCTAATTCGAGTGTCCAGTTGACCGCATCAATCGAGGTCATGCCGAACCAATCACGTAACAAAGTCGCATTCACGACATAATCTTTGAGCGTGTATGGAAAGGGAATACTGTTATATGCGGCGTAAACGAAGATTACGGCTACGGTAAACAGCAGTCCGACAGCATATGGCGGATATACCCGAAAGAAACGTCTGATCAAAAATTGTTTGCTACCCAAGCGCTCGATTGAAATGGGAATGACGAAGCCGCTAATCAAGAAAAAAATAGCAACGCCCCAAGTGCCAGTGTTAAATCCAAAACCATGAATCCACGCCGTGAAACTTGTTAAGAGATGCTCCGATTCGAACTTGACCGGACGAGCCAATGAGAGCGCTGCGGCTGCGTTATTCTGGTTGATAAAAACATCACAATAATGCTCAAATATAACCCCCAAAACGGCGATGGCACGAAGCATATGGGCAAACCAGATACGTTCACTATCTTTGTTCACATTCAACACGAACGATTCATTTCTCTAGACGGTTGTTCTCTTCTTTTCATTATCACAGAAGTTTGGGTTTTGAAGCCTTGAGTGAATTACAAAAGGCGAGCCGTTAAGGTTCGCCTTTTGTATTTATTGTGAGGTTAAAGCAGTGAAACTACAGCTTATTGCACTTGCCAGACGTTGCCGATACGGACGATGCGACCGTCAGGCAGCGTAAAGTGTGGTACGAGTGCCATCTGGTTGGCATCGATCAATGGGTACATTTCCCACGTGGCTTTATAACTGGTTTCAGGAGCGGTCGCCCAACCGAGGACACTGATACCTGCGATTTGGAACCAGACCTTGCCAAAACCATTTTCGGGTTTGATTAAGCCCTGTGGTGCTTGATCTGTACCTGTGTTATCGCCCTCTTGCCAAGTGTCATCCATCGCTTGCCATGTGCCATCGTTAAACAACACGTAAATCTTACGGGTATCACCGCGCCACAGCATCATGCCCTTTTCAAACGGTTGGAAGGCTGTATCGATATTCTTAGCCTGTGTTGCAGGGCATTGATCGACGGTGAGTTTATCCGGGAAGGGGCAGGTCAGATTAACGACCGCACTCTGAATAGCTTCTTGACCATCAGCCGTGCTGGCACTGAGTTGGAAGGTAGCCGTGTCGATGTAATCTGCCGATAAAGTGTAGGGTGCGCTGCCGCTGGCGGGCTGTTGATCGAGGATTGTCTCAGCATTTGCGCCTGTAAATTCGACCAAGCGGTCGATTTTGATACGTGTTGCGCCTGTCACGCTCCATGATAAGGTCACACCACCACCACGTGCTACTGGATTGGGCGATACAGTGAAACTGGTGATCGCAATGGGTGAGTTGCCACTACCAGTCGACGTGTCCGGTGTTGATTCGGGCGCTTGAGTGGTGGCAGTAGGCGCGACAATGATGCCGCCTTTAACGGGCTTCGTGATATCCACCTGTGTGATGGTGGTATTTGCGGATAGATTGACCAAACGCAAACGCAGTTTAACGGTAGCCGCACCCAGTTTTTGAGGGGCGTGCAGCTTGATTGTTCCGGTTCCGGTTGAGGGAATAATTGGATTTGAACGCGGAAGTTCGACATTCACAACCGTGCCATCTTCTAGAACCTGCTCAAAAGCCAGATTACTGTTCGCGGGACGATTGATAGTTGCCCAAGTGACCGGTGCTTGGAATGTTCCGGCGTAGAGGGCTGCTGAATCAATGCCGTCAGATGGCACTGTAGCGTTAAAGCTGCTGATGGCTGGCGCGTTCGGATCACTGATAACTGGCAAAGTAATCGACTGCTGAGCGAGTTCTTTGCTGGTGGCTGTTTCGACCAAGCGAATACGAATAGTGATGGTGGTGGTCGTATTGACCTTGGGCGCGTTGGGAGCAACAATGCCACTACCGGATGATGGCACAGTTGGATTCTGACGCGGCAATTCAATGTTAACGACGCTGTTATCTTCAAATAACTGCTCAAACACGAGGTTGGCATTCGCAGGACGATTATCAACAGCCCATGCCACACCGACGCGTGCAGTTTTGTTGAGCAATGCGGTACTGGTCACACCTTGAGCGCTGGTGGTAAAGGATTTGATTACTGGTGCGCCCGGTACAACTTTGGTAATGCCAACAGTGATTGTTTGCTGCGCCAAAGTTGTCTTTGACGAGAGATCAATCACGCGCAGTTGCAAAGTAATGCTAGTGGCATTGGCATCCGTCGGAGCAATCGGCGCAACAACACCCAAACCACTTGAAGGAATAATCGGGTTTTGACGCGGCAATTCAATGTTGGTGATGGTTGTTCCATCGACTTGCTCAAAGACTAAATTGCTATTTGCCGGACGATTATCAACCGCAAAGGTTACAGGTAAACGAGCCGTCTTATCCGCCAAAACAGCCGAGCTTACGGTGGTTGCAATGGTCGAGAACGTTTTAATGGTAGGTGTGGGCGCTGGTGGCGCTGCCGCAATCGGTACGACAATGGTCTTCTCGGCTAATGTTGTTTGTGTGCCAAGGTCAGACAAGCGAAGCCGTAAGGTAATGCTGGTGGCGCTGGCGTTGCTCGGCGCAATCGGTGCGACGACACCGACACCTGACGACGAAACAAATGGATTGGAACGCGGTAGTTCAACGTTGACCGCTGATCCATTATCCAAGATTTGCTCAAAAAACAAGTTACTATTATTGGGTCGGTTGTCGGCTGCCCATGCAACGGGTAAACGTGCAGACTTATCGTTCAAGGCTGCCAACGTGACATTGGTAGCAGTTGTGGTGAACGACTTAATGGTGGGTGTAGCGACTGCAACATCGACAACGGGCAGTGACAAATCGCGCTGCGTGATAATGCTGTTGTCTGCTAGATTGACCAACTTCAGGCGGAGCAAAATACTAGTCGCACTGGCCGCTGGAGCGACAGGGGCTACAACACCATTACCTGCTGAAGGGATAATCGGGTTTTGGCGTGGCAGTTCGACATTCACGCTGCTAGTATCCGTCAAGACCTGTTCAAACACCAAGTTGCTGTTGTCTGGTCTGTTTTCGACCGCAAATGACACCGGCACACGTGCCGACTTATCTGTCAATGAGGTGCGGGTGACGTCGGTTGAACTGGTCGAGAAATTGGTAATCGTTGATGTAACGGCAGTGGCACTGCCAATGGGGATGACGAGTTCGCGTTGATCAAGCACTTTACCATTTGTAAAGTCTGACAAGGTCACACGCAGGCGAACCTCCGTAATACCTTCACCGGGCGGGAAGGGCACAACCACACCAACACCTGATGAGGGGACAAATGAATTATCGCGCGGAAGCTCGACATTCATCACGCGACCATCGGGCAAAGGTTGTTCAAATACCAAATTAGCCGTATCCGGGCGATTAGATGTTGCCCATGCCACAGGTACACGTATGTTGCGACCTGCCAAAGCACTGGCGTCAATACTGGTGACACTGCTGGTAAAACTGGTAATACCGGGGACGGTGCTGCTTTGTGCGGCAGCATTCGCCAAGGTGCTGCCCCATCCTAATAGTAGGAAGCAGGCCGCGAGGAGAAAAATAGCAAGCCTTTTTATCATAATTGAAATCTCCATGAACGCTGCGGAACACTCATGAATTATACACAGTATTAGCTATCTTGCAGAAACTGTTTTAGTGGTGAACCAACTCACATCTCCGCCCCAGAAACTTAGACTCATGTTAGCCTATCTTAAAACTGGCTCATCCGTAAAAATGAATGTAATCTTTTTTGTAAACAGATGCCAATACATTTCATCATAGAAACGAGGTAACTTCGTGGGCGATTCAGAATGGCTTATGCGTATCGAGGGAGCATTATCGGCACATTTTTTTCAAGCCGATGGCAGCAGCAGACCGGGTACCGATTGGTCAGTGGGACTCAAACACGGCGATCAAACTTATAATGTGACGGTACGGGCATACTTAAGCAGTGACATCACGCCACAAGCCAAAGCTGATGAGCACTATCAAGGGCAAACGGTAATTGATTATTTATATGATTGCATCGAAAATGGCTGGCATCCAGAGCGACCGGCTAAATTAGCAATCACCATTCAAAATCCAAACCCTGATTATCGTCCTCCTAAAACCGAAAAACCGACCCAGAAACCCCGCTGGCGTTTCTGGTAAAAACCGATAAGAGTCTATAAACTGAGATTATTATGACGATGCCCTATACAATTGATACTGCCCTCGTTACACAATATCTCCAACAGATGGTACAGATCGACTCGGTGAATCCCGGCCTTGTTGCGGGCGGTGCGGGCGAAGGCGCGATTGCCAAATGGTTATCTCAAGTCTGTGAAGCAATGGGTTTAGAGGTTGAATTCCAAGAAACAGCATTCAATCGTCCCAATGTTATTGCACGGTGGGCTGGTAGTGGTGGGGGCAAGAGTTTGCTGCTGACCGGACATACAGATGTGGTCAGCATTCAAAATATGCTCGGCAATCCGTTTGACGGGCGGATAGAAGACGGCAAACTTTATGGTCGTGGTTCATATGATATGAAGGGCGGACTCGCGTCGATTCTCGGTGCTGTAGCAGCACTCAAAGCAGCTAACTTCCAACCTGCGGGCGACATCTGGTTAGGTTTTGTGACGGACGAAGAGTATTTGAGCATCGGTACAGACGCGCTGGTCACGGCAATTAAACCAGACGCGGCGATTTTGACCGAGCCAACCGATGTGCGCTTATGTATCGCCCATAAAGGTTTCGCGTGGCTGACGCTCACCACTTATGGGAAGGCAGCTCATGGCAGTCGCTATATGGACGGTGTGGATGCGATCACAAACATGCAGTATTTGCTCAAAATGATTACGACGCTCGAACAGAAAGTATTTGTGGATGATTTGCATCCATTATTGGAGCGTAATTCGGTTCACGCCAGCTTTATTCAAGGCGGATTGGGACTCAGCATATATCCCGACCAATGCAGCCTGCAAGTAGAACATCGTTATTTGCCGGATTTACACGCAAGCGAGATCATCCAACTGTGGCAGGATGAAATTGATGATTTGACGAAAACCATTTCGGGATTTAAGGCGACAGTTCAATTGGATTTCGAGCGTCCGGGTTATGAGATTGAACGTGACGCGCCGATTGTCCAAACCATGCATCGCGCTTTCGGTGAAGTGATGCAGACCAAACCACCTTATATGGGCATGTTCGCGTGGTTAGACTCAGCAATTTTGGGACGAGCAGGTATCCCAACGGTGATTCTCGGCCCCGGTGGTGCAGGTATGCATTCCGCTGTGGAATATGTTCATCTACAGGATGTAGTTGACTGCGCGGCGATCATCGCCCAAGCTGCGGCTGATTGGGTGGGGTAGTAAGCTATTCGTTCGATGTAGGATTCGATTTAAGGAGCTTAACGAGGCGCTTGGGAGCGGTGATGCAGTAGCTCTCAATGATGAGATCTTCGATGAAGTTCCAGTCTTGTTCGACATCCAGCCACACGCCAATCCAACCATGATGACCAACATAAGGCGGGACGAAGAAGCGCTCCGGTTCGGATGTAACCAATGTTCCCTGCAAACCGGCTTGAGCCTTACACCACATCGATTCGCGTTCGTCCATTGGATGACGCATCGCAAATATTTTGTCGCGTACTTTGAAGGTCGGGTCGCCTACGCCACCCTGCTCACTGGCTTCGGGGAGTGCGAGGCAAATCGCTCGTAAGCGGGTCAGCCCTTCGGTTTGGCTCTCCACTTAGACCTTCTTGATCTTGCCAGTATCGCCCGCCACGTCAACGGCCTGCATACTACCTGTGTCGCGCATATCGATGGTACGCATCGAACCAGTAGTACGGCGCGGATCAGGAAGCGGTTGTCGTCTGCTAAAAGCCAGCAAGTAAACGATCACTCCCAAGATGCCCATACCGATAATTACGAGTAAAGCGCCCGCTACTGCAATCAATATACGAATTACCTGATTGGTATCATCGGTCGCAGCAGGAGCGGTTACGCCAGCATTTGTATTCGAGCTATTGGCAGGTGCAGCTACTGATTGTCCACCAAATTCAACGACGGTCGGAACCCCATTATCGGAAATGGTCGTGGTAATGGAAACGGGAGTCGTGGCTTTGTATTCAGCACTGCTGATGTCGATGGTGTACTGACCTGCCGACAAAAATTGGAAGCAAACCACCCCTTGTACGGCTGTCGGTGATTGATCTAGCAAGGCACTGGCAATCGTCACATTTTGGGCATTAAGCAGATTGACGTTGATACCATGAGTCAGCAGCGCCTCGCCTGCATCCAACTTGCCATTGGCATTAGTGTCGTCAAAGGCTCGCACACAAAACTGTCCACCACTTTGGGCATGAACAGTACTGCCAATTAGTAGCAAGAGCGCGATGATGCCCCACCCCATCCGTCGCATAGTTTTAGTCCTTAGTGTAGTCAATAGTCTTTAGTCGTCAGACTATAGACAATACAGTTACGAAAAATACAGAAGGTCTTCAGGGGACAGACAACCGTCCATCCCACAGAATTGAACGTGAATTAACGACGACGCAGTACAATCGCCAGCCCGATACCACCGATGAGCACCACCGCAGCCAAGCCGAACACCACCAAACCACTAATTGAGAGCAATTGGTTTGCTATTGGTTGTGGGGTGCTGGATTCTGGTGTAACCGCCATAGCAACCTCGTTGGCATCAGCCGTAGGAGGTTGGACGGGTTCAACACCTTGAGCCGCACCAAATACTAAATTGATAACTGAGCCGGGTTGTAATTGGACGCGCAGTTGGTCGGGTGTGGTTAAGCCATAGCCCGTAGGTGCTTTAGCAGAGACGACATAATCGCCAGCCGCCAGCTTATCGAAGCAGTGTGGTTCACCTTTGCCATCGGTCGTATAAGTACCTGCCGGATCGCCACCTTTGACCACCGAAATCTCACCGCCTGCTAGCAGATTTTCGCCCGATTCTTGAATGCGATTTTGGTTGGTGTCCTCAAAGAGCAGCACGCAGACCTGCGCGGTCACGGCTGAAGGATCAAGCGCACCTGCATTTGCTACGACAACCGGCGCTGTAGCCAACGGCTTAGTCGGTTCAGGCGTATTTGTGGGCTGACCGTCTTCAACAGTTGGTTGTGCCGTTGCCGGTTCACTAGTTGGTGCGTTAGTGGCTTCTGTGGTCGGTTGTACAGTAGCCGGAATATCGGTTGCGACAGCTGCGACGCTGGTTACATCTGCTTCAGAAGTTGTGGCAGGTGACGACGAGTCGGTTGTCGGCTTTGGAACAGTCGTTGCGGAGTCGGGCGCGACCACATTCTCTCCACCTGATTGTTGTGCAGAGGCTTCGGCTGTTGCCTCTGAGGTTGGCGCAACGGTTTTGGTCGGCCCTTTCACAATCAACTTTTGACCGGGAAATATGAAGTTTGCCGATTGCAAGTTATTGAGTTTAAGCAGTTCAGTTCGTGTTGTGCCATAGGCATAAGCGATGCTATCCATCGTATCGCCATTTTGCACAGTATGAATGATAGAGCCGTCTGGTTGTTCGCCCTGTGGCACGACAAAGGCAACATAAGGAGGAGGAGTCGCTGTAGGAGGAACAGCCGGAGTCAAGCCGGGAGCCGCACCACCTGTACCGCCTCCGGTCAAAGAAATATCATCCCAATAGGTTTTGTTCAAATCTGAGATATTGGATTGGGTCGAATAAAGAAATACAGTCACACTGGTTCCGGTCGCGGTTGCACTGGTACTCTGTGATAGCCATTGGTCATGGGGCGCAACAAAGGCTGACCAAACAATAGCCGGATTATTGGGGTCACTTCCGCCGGTGGGGTCTATACCAATGCGTGTTTGTGAGCCAGACTCGACCGCAGAACCGCAGCTTGTTCCACCACCGAGGTTACAAGCCTTGACCTGTGACCATGCCGTAGCTTGAACATTGCTTCCCGCTTGAATGTTGTTGACAGTCTGGAAAATAGCTGCCGTACACGTGAAGTAGCCGCAGCTAATGTTGAGCGCACGCGTGCCACCATGTGGTGAGGGACCGGGGCCGGGATGTGGTTGGATGCTGGTGCGTTCACCGACATTGGTACGGTCGCTCGTCGCGGCTGCGAACCAATAATTCCAACTACCGGGGACGTAAACGGGGAATGTACCCCCACGCCGTCCCAGATATGGGCCGAATGAACCTTCTTCCAAACCGCCATTAATCAGTTTGTTATCATCCTGAGCGCTGGTCACCATCGTTCCGCCGAGTACCACCAAGACCAACAGCGCCAGCAGTTGTAAACGCATCTTCATATGCCACACCTTGTTCCTAACCCAAACCAACCGATAGGCCGCGAATGGATCACTCTTTAAAATCAATAGGGCAACAGCCAAAAAACAACGCACACCCATTGCCCACCTACGGGCGGCATTATAACATGCGGGCAAGGTGAGTCAACCGTACTAGAGGGGTACGTTGGGCAGGCGTTGGGTTGAGAGTTAGGTGAAACAAAAGAGGCAAACATACGTCCGCCTCCCCAAGTTTTGAGGTTGAAACGTGGTTAAATGCCGAGGGCTGTGCCAGCCATCTGGCAGAGTTTAGCACCGCCAGCCGCTAGCCATTCGTCTAATCGGGAACTGTTAGATTGATGCTGGGTCGCGGCTTCATAGATACCCGTTCCCCAATAATAATAGCGACGGGTTTGGTCACTCCATTGTGCCATCGTTTTTGAAAGGACTGATGGGCCACCGTTATAACAAGCCATCGCTAAACCTGCATCACCGTTAGCAAAACCTTTACACTGTTTGAGGACATTCATCCCGCGTTCAGCGTTGGTTTCAGGGTCAAGGTAGTTATCACCTGCTTGAAAGTTGAAAGGCATGACTTGAAACAAACCCTGTGCGCCTGCATAACTGTTGATGGTGGGATGACCACAGGATTCGATTTGCATGACGGTTGCTAGCAGGTTGGGATCGAGATCGTTTGCAGATGCCCAACGATCAATATCATTTCCCCAATGTTGAACTTCAGGGCTGAAAAAGGACGCAATATCACTGGAACCATGTAACCAGCGATCAATCGTGCCGGGAATAGTACTAACGATACGTCCACCGGCTTCAAGTGTGACGATAGCGACACGCGGAGTCAGGATTGCCAACACAGCAGCCAGCACGAGCCAAGCCGGAAGATGACGCTGAACGGGTGCAGGCAAAGCCACTTTTTTAGGTGATTTTTTGCGCGGGCTAGTGGAACGCATACCTTTTTGGTCGCGAGTTTTAACAGACATGAATACTCCATGTTTGAATATCTAGATTGAATTGTACGGGTGAGATTGGATTTTAGTTGCGAAACAAATTCTTCCAGAACCGAGTTGTAACTTTCTCAATACCAGACGGTGTAGACCTATTACAAACTATAGATTAGCGATGTTCCCAAGTGTAAATTATGTAATCTTGTGGAAAGGTTTTGACATCGAGTTCGGACAAAATCCTCAGCAGTTGAGCGCGATGATCTGCTCCATGAATAACAACGTGTTGTAATACCTGCCAGAGCGCGGTAGGGTCATTACCGGGTGTCATAAAAGGCTGAGACATTAAATCATCATCACGTAAATCTTTTAAATAAGCCTGCATTCGAGCCTCGACGGCATCCCATTTTTCACGAATCATGGCGCGGTCAGAATACGTTTCAAAATTGGCAAAATCAGGAATAGCTTCTCCGCGCAGCCCACTAAACCAACGATCATTGATATTGAGCATATGTATAACATGATTCCGCGCCGAACCGACTGAATACTCTACTTTGCGTGCAAATTGTTCGTCGGTCAATGGGACTATACACTCATCCCAAAGCTTACGATTGAGGGCAAAGTGATAATCATAGAGGCCACGAAACATGTCAGCATTCATATGATTTATCTCCCTGTAACGATTCTTCCAACGGCGGCGGTGGCGGCTACTAAAACGGCGGCGGCGATGGCGGCGGTCAGCACACGGCGGGTTTTATCGTTAGGGGTGTAAATATTCACAAAATTCTTCCCACGAGACACTTGCGTAGTCACATTCTTCACTTTCACACCTATGAGTAGTTACATGCGGTAAGTTTCAAGAGACAAGCCGAACACCGTTTTAATGGCAATTGTGGCAAATTCAGCAAAGGGGTCTGCCGCCGCCAAGATTGCCAAAAATATATTTTTCTCGCCTAATCAAACGATTCAAAGCTCGTATATCATTGGCGATATTGGCAAAATTGCCAAAAATAGATAGCAGTCTGATGTTTGCATATCAAATATCTCAGCTAGTGGCAACGAGTGGATTCACTACCGTGCATTCTTCGGCAAATGATGGCGGTAGCGTTATTTCATTCAGTTCAAAAACACCTGATTGAATGACTATTGGGTAGGACTGCACTAAACGGTGGAGAAAAGCGACGAAATCAAGCGCATCACAAATCATAGAAGTAGGGCCGCCAATATAGACCTTCCTGAACCATTATGATCGGTGAACATGTTCAAGAATTTGATGAACGCGTTCAGT
>JBBSBM010000071.1:0-40001 GCA_038251275.1 Aggregatilineales bacterium | reverse complement strand
TTCTGTTGCCTACATTCGTCTTTAGACACTAAGACCCCCGCCATGGCTGCCGGTTTAACCGACCATTGCTGGTCTCTGGAGGAGTTCTTGTGGAACCGTTTGCTCCCTCATTTTGCCTCCACCACTTAGTGTGGTGCTACCTGATCATATGCTACGCGCTGCAATTATTTTCACCTGATATTGATGCCTCATTGTAGGGAAGAGGCGTGCCTCTTCCGCACATTGCCTACATTTTGACCCCATCGGGATTGAGACGAAGCCAACATGAGAACAATAACAGCCTCGAGACGAAAGGACTGTATATGAACTTCAGAGAAAAAATGGCAAGGTTCGCATAAAATAAATCGTTTCAATAGATAAACAATATGAGAGACAAAAACGCTACAGCTTAATCGCGCACTCATGCCTTTCTCGCTTACTGTTTAATTTCCTATGACAGTATAGAGTTCGTAGCCACACAAAAGTGTGACAAAATGTGTACAAAAGGTACTGTAATAAGGAGTCGATCTATGCGTAAGTTAAGTCTATTTGTAGTTGCCCTTGTCATGGCGATGCTGGCTGTCGTGCCTGCATTTGCACAGGACACCAAACCCACAATTGCTGACATTGTGGTTCAATCAGCAAGTGGCGCGAAACCTGAATTCGCAACCCTGTTAGCAGCCGTTAAAGCGGCTGATCCAGCCGTATTGGCAGCCCTTTCAAACGCTGATGGCGATAAACTGACCGTTTTCGCCCCGACTGATGCAGCCTTCGCAGCCATTCCTGCCGACACCCTCAAGGCTGTTTTGGCTGACCAAAAGTTGCTGACCAATATCTTGCTGTTCCATGTGGTCCCCGGCGCAGTCATGTCCAAGGATGTGGTTGGTTTGCTGGATGCCGCTAAGGGCAGCCCTGTGAGTGTCAAGACTCTGCAAGGTCAGCACATTGACATCACTATGAACGATGCTGGCGACATTCTGATCAATGGCGCCAAGCTCGACCTGAAGATGGTCGATATTGAAGCCTCGAACGGTGTTATCCATGTCATTGACACTGTGATTATGCCCGAAACCAAAACCGTTGCTGAACTCGTGACCGATGCGGCAGGCATGACCGACTCGCCAGAATTCACGACCCTCTTGACCGCTGTTAAGGCCGCTGATCCAGCAGTGTTGGAGACTCTCTCTAATCCTGACGCAGTGCTGACAGTTTTCGCCCCGACTGATGCCGCTTTCGCCGCCGTACCAGCCGATACTTTGAAAGCTGTTCTGGCTGACCAGAAAATGCTGACCGACATTCTGCTGTACCATGTCCATGTTTCCGAAGCGATGGGTGACACTGCCGCCGCACCAGTCGATTATGCCGACGTTGCCGCAGCTTTGACCGCCACAGATGCGCCCAAGGATGGCATCACTGTTCCAACCGCATTGGCTGGCAAAGACCTGACCATTTCGTTGGATGCTGATGGCAATCCGGTCATCAATGGCACAGTCAAGATCATCGCTCACGACGTTGATGCAGCCAACGGCATCATCCACGTCATCGACGCGGTGTTACTGCCCCCGATGTAGTCGTTTCGCAACGGCTTCGATAGACTGATAAGCAAGCAGGGTGAGTTGATACTCGCCCTGTTTTGTTCTCGGTTGCTTGACAAGCCCTAATCCGCGTGGCAAAGTTGCACCACCATCCAAAGCACCTCCAAGAAATGACAACCGATGAACAAAGAACAACTCAGCCATCCTATTGTCAAAGCGGCTGTCACCGCCTTACATGCAGGCGACCGAAAGGCATGGCTGGCACTGTTCGCACCAAATGCCGTTTTAACGGATGACGGCAGCCCTCGAAATTATGTCGAATGGTCAGATAGCGAACTGTTTGGCAAAGGCAATGGACGCATCATCGACATTGAGAACGAAACTGCCAACGGCCTGATCATTAACACCCTCTTTCACTCCACAGTCTGGGGCGAGTTCAAAACCTTTTGGATATTTGAAATTCAAGGTGACAAAATCACCCGCTTGGATGTTGGACAGTTGAATAGTTAAGCAATATTTTTTCAGAAGCTACTCCCCTAGTACGAGTATTTGATACTCTACTGACGCACTTGGATAGCATTTCACCTCGCTCCGCCAGAAATTTATTTTTTCTTTATACATAAGCCATAAACCCTGACACAGCCCTGACTTTTAGCGAGAATTCTTGATTTAGAATTGACATTATCGCATTTGTCAGGGAGCAGACTATTTATGGCTATACGTGATGTTCGTGATCGTTTCGCAGACGCAGTGTTGGGCAAACGGCTTCATACTGCCGATATTGCTCATCAAACCGCCCCCAATTTTATCGCGTTAGCTGTTCTGGCAAGTGATGCGATGTCCTCCGTTGCTTATGCAACCGAAGAAATCCTCATTATCTTAAACATGGCGGCTATTAGCGGCTTCGGTTTGTTGGGTTTTACGGGGAATGCGCTCTCTATCCCCATAGCCATTGCGATCGCGCTGTTGATTGGAATTGTCACGGTTTCTTATCGTCAGACCATTTTCTCGAATCCGGCGGGAGGCGGCGGATACCGTGTCGCCAAAGAAAACTTAGGCGAAGAAATGGCGCAGGTCACGGGCGCGGCACTGCTCACTGATTACATCTTAACAGTCGCTGTGAGCATCAGCGCAGGCGTCGCTAATGTCATCAGCGTCGTTCCGGCGATTGAACCTTTTCGGGTGGAACTCACCGTTGGGATTATCGCAATCATGACGCTCGTCAACCTCCGTGGCGTTAAAGAAAGCTCGCGGTTGTTCTCAATACCAACCTATTTCTTCCTATTCACGATGGGCTTAACACTTGTTATCGGTTTTGTCAGGCTGCTGACAGGAAATCTGGTTCCGGTCACAGGCGTTATCGCTATTCAGCATAATGTATTGGAGCCTGTCTCGATTTTACTGCTGCTCAGAGCGTTCTCATCCGGTTGTACGGCGCTCACTGGTATTGAGGCCATCTCGAACGACACCCAGTTATTCCGTCAACCGAGAGCAAAAAACGCAGCCAATACCCTGATAGTAATGAGTACCATCCTCATTACTTTCTTTATCAGTATCACCGTATTAGCGAACGCCGTGCATGCAGTGCCATCGTACGGAGAAACCATCATCAGTCAGCTTGCCCGCACGATTTATGGACAGCAAGGATTGGGTTATGTGGGTTACGTGCTGACCATTGCAGGTACTTTTGCAGTACTCTTTATGGCAGCGAATACACCCTTCGCAGATTTTCCTCAATTGGCAGCGCTGCACAGTGGCGACGGATTTTTGCCCCGCCAGTTAACCTACCGTGGACGACGCTTAGTGTTCACATGGGGCGTTCTCACCTTATCATTCAGTGCGATCGTACTGGTTGTCATCACCGGCGCGATTGTGACCAACTTAATTCCTCTGTATGCCATCGGTGTATTCCTCGGTTTCACCATCAGCCAGACCGGTATGGCACGACGTTTCTGGCGTGCTGGACGACTCAAGCCCGGAGAATTCACTTTCGGTCTGGAAACCAAAATCTCTTACGATCCACGCTGGCTGTTCAAGTTGATTGTCTCAAGCGTGGGGGCGTGTGTAACCTTTATCGTGATGATCGTCTTCATCATTACCAAATTCAGCAGTGGTGCATGGTTTATTGTGCTGCTGATCCCGACGTTGGTATGGGTATTTTTCCGCATTCATCGCCACTACAAAGAAACAGCCGCACGCCTTCATCTGGATGAAACGCCTATATTTGAAAACGAGCCGATTGCTTTCAACCCAGCTGTCAATAAAGAGCTAGCAGTGTATTTCTGCGACACATGGTCGAAGCTGTCGGTGACGGTCGTAAATGCCATCTTAAAGCGCGGTTTACCAATCAAAATCATCCACGTCGGCATAGATGCCAAACGTTCTGAAGCCTTTGTCAAACGCTCACAGGAAATAGCTGCCCTCAACGGTTGGTCGGAAGGGATGACAGATGTCATTGAAGACCCTTATCGGGATTTGTATCACAGTGTCGCCAGCATCTTGAGTGATATGCGTTCCCAATATCCCGATACGTACTTCGAGATTTATATTGGCGCTTTGCGGACGCGCTTCCCCTTCAATATGCTGCACATGTCAACCGATCGGTTCCTGCGGGATGCCCTTATGGAAGTAGACGATGTGGCTCTCAGTATCAAAGAAATTGATATTGATAACTTGCCCCTTCCGCCTAATTTCAAAGTGACGTTTGAACATGTCGCCGATCATCATACTGAAGACAATGAGCACATGCAGCAACCGGCATAAAACTGTTCAAATGGGACACCGACTCATTGCCGGTGTCCCGCTTATTATCGAATAAGACTCAAGTTGATTAGGGGGCAATTCAACTTGTAAAAAGTTGGTCGAGGGTCAATTACAGAAAATGTCTAAAAAAAAGGTATTGGTGGTAGATGACGAACCAGCCATCCGTAAATTATTAGAGCGTGGTTTGTCCGGCTACGGTTATGAGGTCGTTGCTGTAGGCAATGGAGTGGATGCCTTAGCGACAACAGCACATTTGAATCCCGACATGATTCTGCTTGAGGTAAAATTTCAATCTGAACCCGATGGTTTGGAAGTCTGTCATCAATTGCGTGAATGGACGCGAACACCCATTATCATACTCACCGAGCATCATGAAAAAAACATTCGCTTAGCGGCACTCAATGCCGGAGCAGACGATTACATCACTAAACCATTTGATATGGACGAATTGGAAGCCCGTATCCGCGCGGTGCTGCGGCGGGGCGAGTCTCAGGAGATCAAGCGTGAGACTGCTATCATCCGCACTCACGATTTGGTCATTGATTTGGTTAGCCGTCGTATCACTTTAGGTGGAAAATATATTCATCTTACCCCCAAAGAATATGAATTGTTGCGGGTGCTTGCCACCAACGCAGGGCGGGTGTTGACCTTCGATACCATCCTCCATAAAGTTTGGGGCGAGATCGACAGTCTAGACCCCGCACATAATGTTCGAGTTCACATTAACATGATCCGCAAGAAGCTGAAAGATGAACCAGCGCACCTTCACCAGCCGCATTATATCTACAATGAACCCGGCGTAGGTTATCGCTTTACGGATCTCTAGTCTCACCATTTCAACAGGTCAGCTTGCGTGGTTACTTACAATGGCTAACCGGTATGGTACGCTGTTCTAAGGCCAAAGCCTGTTCGTAACCACGCCTCTTACTTCCTCGAAATGCTAGGTCAGCTCAACCTGTGTGCCACCTTCAGCCCAACAAATATCTCTGATATTAAAGCCAACTTTGGCACATAATCACCAGCATATCAGCCGAAAATTTGGGCTGATTGACCAGAATGCGCTACAGTAGATTGTTGGTTGCCAAAGAGGATTAATTAAAATCGCTTTCCAAAACACTAGCTCATTACAAACGTAAATGAACCTCATTGCATCATTTAGGTATCAGCAAGGGCAGCACGCTTCAATCAACAACAATTGATGACAGGCAATAGAAAGCACAATCTCAAAATGACGATGAAAGACAATACCACCCAGATATTACTGCCCATACATCCCACACCCATTGAAGGCGTATATGTGGTGACGATCAAAGCCTTTGAGGATGAACGCGGACGCTTCATGGAAACCTTCCGCCGCGAGTGGTTTCCGCAGGTGAATTGGGATCGTATCCAGTGCAACCGATCGGATAGCAAAGCCGGTGTGCTGCGCGGACTTCATTATCACCATAACCAGATTGATTACTGGTATGTGCCGCGTGGTGTGGTGCGGGTAGGCATGGTTGATCTGCGTCCCGGTTCCAAAACCTACAAAGTGACGCATACCATGGAAATCGGTGAGAAGCACAACTTCGGTGTGTTTATCCCGATTGGCGTGGCACACGGTTTCTACGCCATCACCGATGCCTCACTAACCTACATGGTCAACAATTATTATGGCAAAGGCGAAGACGAAAACGGCGTGGCGTGGAACGATCCCGAACTCAATCTCGATTGGGGTCTAAATGGTGTGGAACCCATCCTGTCCGGTCGTGACCAGCAAAATCGCCTGCTCAAAGACATTCCACTCGCAGAACGCCCCAAATAACTCCATCCCCAAACCTGTAATCTGTAGGGGCGCCCGTCTTGTTCCCTCCATCGCTTGCGTTCACGAGACGACACTTTTTCGACCACCAACGAATCTCTCCCTCAAAATCCCCCCTCTCTGTACACGGAGAGGGGGTTAGGGGATGAGGTTCTTTCCCTCATTTTCGCAAAACTGTCGTCTTGTGAAATCGCTTGCGGGCTATCAGCGGGGGAGCCTGCGACCGTAGCTGATAAAGGGTAAGGGTGGGGGTTCTTGATCTGTCCCAATTTCTAAAATATCATAATCCCACCCGTTTTTACCTTTTGTATGTTCTCTACCCCTTATACCCAATCGCGAACAACGCACCGTTATTCATAGCGATACCCTCTGCCGTTTTCATCGCCCGCAAGTGTTCAAATGACTCGCGCTTGAATCGCTCTAAACCTTCGGCGGACATGCCCTCTAACCAGAAGCGCGAACCCTGCGACCACTCCCAATCCCACCAATCATGCTCGTCTTTAAAATAAAGCGTCGCGATGTGCTGCTCGGTCTGCACATTCCTAAATCCAGCTTGCTCTAATGCGGCGGATGCCAGTTCCGGTTTGCTCAACTTGCGCGGCGCGATCCACGCGGCAGGTGGCACAAAATCGGCTGGAAAAACGGCCTTCGTCAAATCAAATAACCACCGCCAGCGTTCCAGATCATCATCCATTGCGGTATAAGGGATGGCGGCAGCAAACACACCACCCGATTTCAGCATTTTCAAAATTTTGGGCAAGGTATTTTCGAAATCCAGAAAGTGCAGCGCGAATCCACACGTCACCACATCAAAACTCTCGGCTTCAAAATCAATCGCATCGCCGTCCATCAGCCGCATTTCGGCTTGCTTGAGTCCACGCTGCTCAATCTCGGCAGTCGTTTCAGCCACCATCGTCGGCGCAAGGTCGATGCCTAGCACATGACCACTTTCCCCGACTTTTTCCGCCAACTCAAATAGAATCGCACCCCGTCCCGCCGCAATATCCAGCGCATGACCGCCAACCGCAACAGGCACTTGCTTAACCAATAATTGAGCGAAATAAGTGAACTGTTTGGTTCCGACCTGCCCATAAATCGGTGCAGCGCGGTCGAACATCCCGATAACCGTGTCTTTGAACTGCTGATCGGTTGGAGCCATTTGTGAGCCTTTCTATTTGGGTGGGGCGGGCGATTATACCGGCTCATTGCACACATCGCCATCTCAATAAAGGCCACAACAGTTCTTTAGAACTCAATTACTTTATCTACTGTGAGAATGTTCCCGCGACTGATGCCCAACGTCCATCTTGAAACTGGCATCTAAATTGAAAATTTCCCTGAAGCGGCTGTTTATTGGTAATGGTCAATTGCCCTGAAACAGATTGATCACATGCTTCGCCTTCTGTCTCTGGTTCGCCATAGGAACTTAACTCGGTTGGAAGGTCGCGAAATACCGCCGCAGACAACGATGGGTCTGTTACTGAATAAGCAGGATACGTGTTCAAAACTTGGGTAATAGCGTACTTAAAAACTTGAAAATTAGATGGGAAACTAACGACAACGAAGATTTGTTTTGATTTGCTGTAACTAGCCAACATATAACCAAATTTTTGCTTGATTATGACTGCATTGGATAGGTTGATCGTTTTAAATTCGTGGTTGCGCTCATTGTATACTGAGATAATTGATTGGATACTCAACGCAACATTTGCTGCCTCTGATATATCCTCATTTGAATGTACAGAAATAGTTGGCGGGATTGGGATAAAAGTGGGAACAACGCTAGCTGTACTTTGTGTTTTTGTATTACTGGCACATCCCGTCATTGCCAGAACAAAAATAAGATATATGCCCCATCGTTGCTTCATGCGTTAAACCTTTTCTCTATCAAAACTCGTTTGATCTTGACTTGATCTTGGCGTTCTCCGCGTCTGTGCGAAGCCTCCTGTGGATGGCGGTTCAACTGCATTTGCCTTTCCCTCAGTACTCGGCACTTATGAATCAAGATAGTTTTCTGGTAGAAGTCCCATTTGCTTGA
The DNA here is from genome assembly GCA_038251275.1 of Aggregatilineales bacterium. Lineage (GTDB taxonomy): Bacteria > Chloroflexota > Anaerolineae > Aggregatilineales > Phototrophicaceae > CFX2. The sequence goes on along the minus strand of JBBSBM010000071.1, from coordinate 31,885 downwards.
GTTTATTTAACACCTTCTCAAAATAATCTATCCACGGGAAAGTGAAAGCCGCTTTTCCGGAACGTGGAGAAGGAATTACACGATCTCATCTACATCTCTAAATCCTGAGCTTATTAACTTTTCGCGGCATTCTTCACTAACATCTAGTTCTTCAATATTCATTTTGCATCCCATATCTCGTTATAGCTTCATACTAGACTAATTTTGAAGCCGCTTTAGCAGGCTTGTCTGCTGCGTAGCGTCACGGCTTTAGCTCTCAGCGGCAAAAACCCAATCACTCCGCCTTTATCTCAGCGCTCTCCGCATCTCTCTGCGGTTCAATTGCATTTCCCTTTTCTTGACTTGTAACTTGCCTCTTGCAACTTATTACTGTATAGGTTTATTTTCGGTTAACCCGACAAACCCTTCTCCAACCATCCATCAACGAACCGCACTTCTCGCCTCCCTCAAAATGGTTAACGCCGACCTCGCGAAACAGTTACAAAATGTTCTTCCAAATGGTAACCCGTTTCAACTCCACTTGTTATACACTGTTTATAGGGCCTCCTGCATTTGCTCCCCTTCCCCCATTACTATGGGTGGAAGGTAAGCGCCGACTGAGTGTACTCACGGCAGGCGCTAGGGGGTTAGGGGTATACAAACACCAATCGTTGCAATCGTGACAAAAACCACTGATTTTCAACTGCAACAACAGCATCAACAACAACATTTGCCACTGCCGCTTGTCGTGCCGCATATTTCGCTTAATCGAGTGCGCTTCAGCACTTTTTCACTCAGGCGCAGGCTTGACCCTCCGACATTTCCGACACAAACTTCACTTCCGAATCTGCCGAAATTGCAGCATCTTCCGCAGTATCGGCACTTCACTCCCTTAAATCCGCTGATAATCCATTTCCAAGGGATTCAAATAGTGCATTTTGTGAATCAAAAACGCGGACACAGTCGAAACTATCTCCGCGTTAGTGTTGATCGCCATACTGCGTTTTATTATTTGGGTTTAAAGGTCAGTTGGGCGATGCAGGCATTACCTTTGGCACTAATCGCGGTATAGGTTCCCTGACCAGTCCCTTCATAGAACCCGTTCATGTTGATCATAGTCATCGAACCATCCGTATTGACTTGGCTAAAACCAAAGATGCCATCTTGATTGGTCAAGGTATAGTCAATGCCAGCCACCGAGAAAGTGAAGTTGCCATCGGCATTTGCGGTCAAGACAGCCGAATTCAAATCCGGCAGCATCGACTTATTTTCCTCAGCACACATATAGGCTGGCGCATCCCATGTGACACTGAAGCTGCTGCCAGCGATGGCTGCCGCATCTGTGACGGCTTCATCGGTCGGTTCAACCGGAACGGGTGTAGCGGTTGCTGGCATGTTACCACCCATCAATTGACTATTGACGAAGCAGCCCTGATTACTCCATGAGAGTGATGAACCACCCGGATAAGTGTTCACAGACACCATGAACTGATTTCCTTTGCGATATTCATAGTAATCACTGCCATTCCAAAAGAGAGTGAAGGAAAGACCACCAAAGTTGATGAACATGTTCTGGTTGTTGTCATAGTTCACAGCTAACTTATCAGCAGGCGGCATCTGATCGGCATTGCAGCTTGCATCCGGTACTGGAATTTCGATTGTGTATTCACCGATTTGAATGGGCGGTTCGGGTGTCATCGGTGGCTGTTGAGTTTCTCCCGGTTTGGGAGTCGGCATCTGTGTTGGAACAGCGGTGTATTCAGGGGTCAATACCACACCCGAACATACCAAGTTATTGGCCTCGACCAACTTATAACGCACGGTGCTGGTAGTGGTACAACCGCCCTCCTCGTGACGAATGTATAAATACTCGATTTCACTGGGGCTGATGACATGGTATTTGCGGGTGGTTGTTAGGTTGACACTGCCTGTCGTTTCGCCGTTGGTTTCCAACAGTTCCCGTGACATTTGCGACTCAGAATAGTAACTGGGCATATCAAGCGGATAAGGACCACTGGCATCGACCTTGAGCCACTGTTGGTCTGCGGTCATGCAAACAGGCACTTTGGGTAATTCGTCTGGCTGATATTCACCACCCATACCGCCGTTATCTCCGCCGGGGATGTTGCAGCTTCCGCTGGAATTGTAGGTTGATGCGTTCGGATCAAGCACCCACAAGCCATTGATGATGCCTGCCCCCGGTGTAACTGTGATAAGCACCGGCGTTCGAGTGGGCGTAGCAGTCGGTGGACAATCTATTTGAGCGAACTTGGTCGCAATATCAGTGCCGGGCGGGTCTTTACAAGGATCAGTTGGATAATCATATAACTCCGGTGTACGGGATTGGGCTGGCGGGAACTGATCAGTGGGAACCTCGGTGGGATAATCATATAACTCTGGTGTAGCAGAGCGCGCCGGTTGGATGTCGAGCGTAGGAGGAGGTCCGAAAGTGGGTAGATCGTCCTCAGAAAGCTCTACCCGTGTAGGTACAGGTGTTGCTTGTCCGTTGTCCTGCGCCATGATGACCAACGGCACAGATACCAGCACAATAACCAATAATAAAGTAAGACGATGTATCAATTTCATGGGCGTTTCTCTTTAAGACTTTACAGAACAATGTTGACCTCATTAAACCGTGAATCCTCGTCTTAAACGTCCATCCGCCTGATGAACTTCGCTCGTGCTTGCGAGGGATTTCCCGCCTCCGCCTTTCGACGGAGTTATTGCAAATCAAATCGATATACGTGTAATCAGGCTTGGGGGAGTTTCAGAATATTTATTACCATCAAGAAGTGACCTCTTTTGAATGAGTACGCTATAATATATTCAAAGCGGAATATATTTTGTATCGTCAGGGAGGGTAAAATGGTCGATCATCAACGCATAAATCAAATTAGTGGGGCAGTGTTCCTGATTGGGATGGGAATCATTGCCCTCCTCAATTACTGGTGGCCGGGAATCATGTTCGTTATTGGCGCGGCGCTGCTCGTGCGCGGCTTCATGACCGATCAGAAAATCGGCAGCTTTATACCGGGCATTATCGCCATTCTCATTGGTTTGCTGTTTGCTCTACGTGGCGTAATCGGTGACATCGGCAATCTGTGGCCGCTTATCCTGATTGTATTAGGCGTAGCGATGCTCTTTGGTCAAGATCTACTCAAACGTAATCGATAAAAACAAAAGGCGTGTTAACAATTAACACGCCCTTAACGATTAGATAAATATGACTAGCCGGGGATATAACCCGGCGGTATGTTCTTTGCTTGTTGGCTTTGTTGTCCCCTTACCAGACCTGCTGGGCCTGCCACCAAGACTATGATGGTGGCTGCTATAACGTGGATAACCACCGTTAGCCAAAACGCACTTGAGTCACCCGAAAGCAAACCGGAGAACGATAGCGCTGCATCAGTCGCCGCATGGAAAATCGTCGCCAGTAGTACACTCTCACGGCTGTTATTGTAAATCCATGTGGTCAGTACGCCCTCGGCTATCGCGAAAATTACGAAGCCCAAATAGGGCCAGTGTGATTGGCCTGTACCATTTATTAGAAACAGCGGTGTATGCCACACGCCCCACATCAGGCCAAGAATCAAACTGGAGATTAATCATTATAACGCGCTTGGAGACGGGGCAGTACAAAACCGCGCCATGCGGCTTCCTCGGTAATCCACGCCTTGGCACCGAACATAAAAAAATAGGCGATAGCTGCACCTAACGGCACTTCTATACCCATCTCGACCGTGCCACCAACCAGCCGGTAAAGCAGCACACTTATCAGCGTTAGGGCTATGGGTACGATGAGCGCGAGTGGGTACCATTGAATGCCCACACGCCAACGCAAGATGCGATGAATAATATCCATGATGGCGGCGCGTCCACCCACTAACCACGCCATGATAATGACCGCCAACGTCAGCGCGAAATAGGCGAAGAACGCTTCCGGCAGGTGGAAATTAATCAACCCCTGCTGCTGCGCGATATATGTTCCCCATACCAACCACGATAAGGCAAAAGCCAGTATGAAAAACATAGGGATTTGATAGCGTTTTATGAACGAAGCGGACGCTGAGGTTGAAACGGTTTGACTAGTCATTCCTTTATCCTATATTGTAGGTAATTGTAATTTAACGCAGATAAATCCTACCATGTATAGGAGTTGAAATCAAAAGTCTTTAGAACTAAATTTGGATTATTTTTCCAGCCTAATTCAAGTTGATAAATCACGCTTTCTGTCGTATCAAATTTAATCTATAGACTCTCTACAATTGTCCACTTTACTTCAGGCGTTGGCGTAAACCACCGTGCCGTCGTGCCATTCTGGTTCGCTTTCGAGTACTGTCATGAACTGCATAAAACGGTCATGTTGTTCGGGGCTGTTGGCATTGGCGAAATACGACTCTTTACTATCGAACATTGCCATCATGTAATACTCGCGGCTGTCCGCGTCCATTTGATAGACGTAAACCGCCACAATCCCCGGTACTGCGACCCCTTCAATCTCCTCGGTCACACGCAAGAATTCTTCCTGCGCCCCAACCTTTACCCGCATCTTCGCCACTGTCCCGTACATCATGGTTGCTCCTGATCTAAAATTATGAACAGCGATTGTTTAATACCAGCATACACCTAACTGACGACTAGGGTCTACTTATCGGCTATACTCTACTTCTACCCAATAGACACGAGTTTAGCCTTATATGACCCAATCGATCCCTCACATCATGGCGGGTGGTGAATCCTTTTTCTTTCGTGGAAACACCATCGGCATCCTTTGTATTCACGGCTTTATGGCTTCGCCGCTAGAAATCCGCTGGTTGGGCAAACATCTTGCTGATGCAGGTTACACGGTTTATGGTCCGCGACTGCCGGGTCACGCGACCGATTATCACGATATGACCCGCCAGCATTGGCAGGATTGGTATGCCGCAGTCGAGGATGCGCTTGCTGTACTACGGGCGCAATGTGAGCGCGTTTTCGTGGTGGGTCATTCGATGGGCGGGATGTTGGGCCTATTGCTGGCGGCGAATAGCAAGATTGATGGACTCGCGGCACTCGCAACACCGGTACTTTTCAACAATCGTTCGATGGCAAATGCCAACTGGATTAAATTTATTCGCCCTTACACCGACCAAAGTGACCACAGCCCGTTTATCCAACTGGTTCAGGACGAACAAGTACGACGTGGGGAAAATGTGGTTGGACGAATCAGACATGATTTGTGGTCAACGGCTGCGGTTGGTGAACTTTTCGCGCTCTCGATTGTCGTGCGAGATTGCTTGCCGAACGTGACTTTACCGCTTTTGTTGATCTATTCCGAAGGTGATAAAACGGTTGGATTGAACAACCGTGACATGATCGTCGCCAACGTCAAATCATCTGTGATTGAACAGCATACACTTAAACAGAGCGATCATATCCTGCCGCAAGATTCGGAGCGGGAGACGGTTTTCGAGTTAGTGGCAGAATTCATCAAGCGCTATAGCAACCCCAGCCATTGATCTGCGTATAATACTGTAGGATGCCATTTCGAAAACGATCGTCAGCAAATTGGTTTTTGACTGACGACTGGCAACTATAGACTGGAGACTATCTACATGCTGCGTGCATTTATTGACCAACTTCGCCTCACATGGGCTTTACTACGTGATCCGCGTGTGCCAATCTGGGCTAAAGCCATTCCCGTACTAGGGATCATTTACGTGCTGTCACCGCTGGATTTCATACCCGATGTGATTATCGGGCTGGGACAGTTAGACGATCTGGCAATTGTCATCGGCGGTATGCGTTTGTTTGAGGCGGTTGTCCCGGCAGACCTTGTGGAAGAACATCGTGCCATCATCGCTGGCAAACCACTGGATGTTATTCAAGGTACGGGATACAAAGTCACTGAAGACGAAAAAGTTAAAAATCAGTAGGTAGGGCTTGTGCCAACCAGCGCCTCGCTGAACCTCGATCATCCCGCGATTTTGCGTGCCAATGCTCGCGCCCATTATTGGGAAGGCATTGGCATGCTCTCCATCAAAATGTTCCGTTACGAACGGGCCTTTTATCAATCAGGTGGCGGGACATTCGCAGTTGAAGATGATCGCTATTTGATTTTGAATGACCAGCAGTATTATTCGATTACGGTTGAGTCGCCCACACCTGTCGAGTCATTTTGTGTGTTCTTTCCGTCAGGCTTTGCTGAGTCCGTGAACTACAGCCTAACAACGGATGATGACCACTTGCTGGATAATCCCAACTCATTAACTACTCCACTCAATTTTGTGGATCGCACCTACCCACACGACGATTTTTTAACTCCAGCGGTTCGACGTTTGCAAAATACTCAAGCGAATGTCACTGTGGGTTGGTTGGATGAACAGTTGCATGTCATCATGCGCCAGATGCTGCATGTTCATATGGATGTCAACCAACAAATCGAACGACTTCCGGCTGTTCGTGCGGCTACCCGCGAGAAGTTATATCGTCGCCTTTACCGCGCTCATGATTATATGCTGGCTTGTTATGACAGCCCGATTCGATTGACTGATATAGCGCAAGTAGCGAGCCTCTCCACTAATCATTTCTTGCGTGCTTTTAAGCAGCTTTTCCAACAAACGCCTCATCAGTTTTTGACGGCGTATCGCTTGAAACAAGCGGCTAAAATGTTGGCGACTGAGCGCAGTGTCACCGACATATGTCTGGCGGTGGGCTTTGAAAGTCCCGGCTCGTTTAGTACCTTATTTCGCCGTTATTATGATTTATCGCCAGAAAATTACCGCCGACAAAAAAGGTGATTTTCGAGAAGCCAATCCGACACGCTTGTGCTAGGCTGGACATATCAATTCAGACTCACAATAAGGAGTAAATATGTCCAACGATGAAACATTTTTCGACGCAATCAAGCAGGGTAAGCGAGAAAGCGTCAGCGAACTTCTAACCACACAACCTGAACTCGCCAACGCGCATACAACTGATGGACTTTCAGCCGCGTTGTTAGCGACTTATTATGGTCAACCAGAAATCGCAAAACTGATTGTGGAGCGCGGCGCAACCCTAAACTTATTTGAAGCGGCATCAGTAGGGCAGATTGCTACCGTAAAAGCGATTCTTAGCGCCCAACCCGACTTGATTAACAGTTACGCACCTGACGGGTTTTTCCCGCTGGCATTGGCGGCCTACTTTGGTCATACGGATATTGTTGTCTACTTGCTGGATAACGGGGCGGACATCCATCAGGCGGCGAAAAATGCCCAGCGTATCAATGCGCTTCATGCGGCAAGTACTGGCCACCTCGACATTTGTCGGATGCTGATTGAGCGTGGAATTAATGTGAATGCCAAGCAAGAAGGTGGATTTACACCGCTGCACGCTGCCGCGCAAAACAGTCAACTCGAACTGGTCGAACTCTTGCTCGAAGGTGGTGCGGATGCCTCAAATAAAAATGATGAAGGGCAAACCGCACTGGATATTGCCCGTACCAATGACCATCTCGAAGTGGCACAACGGCTTGAAATGGCGATGACACCTTAATCTAAAATTTAGATTTCAAAATGATGCTGCTATTGAGACTCCCATTTTGACAACAGCATCATTTTTAATTTTTTGATGAACTTACAACAGAGACTCGCTAATCAACGCCACAAATGAAACAAACCATAACGGCATCTTTTGCCGCATCCCCCACTCCGCCAATTGTTCACGCGCACTCAGCGGGATCAGCTTCAAAACACGGTTGATATTGTAATCCGCGAGGCTCGGCGCATCAGGTCGGTTAAATACCTTTGTTCCCAAGTAAGGATCAAATCGCCATGGATAACCATGAGGACGAGGAGTCGGTCTAAAGGGATGGACATAATAATTCTCGGTTAGCACTTCACCATCCGCCGTGAGTAGTGACAACTCCACCCGCGCACAGTCATCTGGTACTAAACCCCATGCCGTAACACATACTTTTTGGGAGGCATTCGCCAGCACAGTGAAAGGTTGTTTATCCTCTAGCAGCACCTTACCGCTTGAGTCTCGCACAATCCAGCGCACCACTGCATCGGGATAGGCCTGCATCGTATCGTTCAAAACCCACAGCGCAGCCGGTCGCTGACCATCATGCTCCAATGCCACATGTAACGGTTGGGAAGCAAGTTGCAGCGCAGCATAACCGCCTTTTGGAATGCGGCTTGAATCTAGCACACCACAACCCACTTGCGGAACCATATCCGCCAACCAGAAATGGATAAATCCGGTGCAGCAGGTTGACCGCAACCGTCGCAGATACTCCACCTGATATTGGATCAACTCGCCCTGATAATCCCACAGCTCATCAATCTGGCCTTCAAGATGTTTCAGCCGTTCCCACAAATCAGGGTATTGTTGCAGCGTACTCAAGGCCGCTGGCGCTTCAAACCCGAACTCGGTGTTGAGACGAAATTTATGTTTCGCGATGTCGGTATAACGCGCTGTCCAGATCGAACCGTAGTACGAATGCACATCACCCGCTCGCTGCCAATCGTCCTCGATCTGCCCCGAACAAATAAACACCGGACGTGTCGGGTCTTGCTGGCAAGCATCAGCATACAACGCTGGATCAGGATGCTGTTCAAGGTTCTGCCGCCGTGTGAAGATCATTGTCGGTTCGTTATGGCATACCCATGCAATCACTGATGGATGGTTGCCCAACATATCAATCATCTCGCGCTGTAAAACACGCGCCCGATTTTCAAACTCAACCGAGTAATCCTGTACCCAGTTCAGTTCAAAGTCCTGCCAGACCAGTATGCCCATGCGGTCGCACAGCTCATAAACCTCGACGGGCGATACATGCACATGCACCCGCAGCAAATTTAAATTTGCGTCTCGCGCCAGTTGAATATCACGTTCCAGCTTTTCCGGTGTACAGGTGGATAAATACAATGCCGGAATGTACGACGAGCCGCGTAAGAAAATCGGACGTTCATTGATAGTGTAAGTAAACTGTTCCGCCGAGCGTTCCAAGCGCAATGTACGAATGCCAAAGGTTTCGTTGTGGCTGTTAAGAACAGTGCCTGTATCATCGCTCAATGAGCAGTCCAAAGTATACAAATCAGGTGAACCTTGATCCCACGGCCACCACAGATAGGGATCATTAACTTTTAGCTGCTGCTCAATGATTTGTGTCCCGGTTGGCACACGCACCGCGCATTTCAGGCTCACACCTTTGCCGGTATGATTTTCGGCTTTGATAACCATATCCAGCGTGCCATTAAAAGCTTCATCAGTGGCATTGGTCACGGTCAATTTGATATCGACTGTGCCATTAAGTTGAGTACGGATCGTTATGTGGTCAATGCTCAGGCTGTCATCCAATAGTAAATGTACTGGTCGCCAGATACCAATCGGATTCACGTCCGGTGGGATTACGCCTTCGCCGTGTTCATATAAGCCTTTCACCAACCCGCGCAGCACATGATCAATGGGATAGCTGCCGCGTTCATTGGGTGCATCCCACGGTGAACTGACGCGCACAATCAGGGTATTCTCCGCGCCACGTTGGACAAAATTTGTCACATCCAATGTAAACGGCGAGAAGTTACCCTCATGCTCACCAACGAACTGCCCATTTACCCACACCGACGCGTAATAATCGACAGCCTCAAACCGCAGTCGCACCCGTTTGTGTGGCGCATCCGGCACACGAAACACCCGCTTATACAACCATGCGCTGTTGTTGATCGCTCTTAAATGGTCACCCCAATAAGGACGGTCGGGATATAAAACGGTTTGCAAATGGGCGCATTCCGGCACATTAATCCAATCTCCAACCGGATTGATGGTGTCCGAGTCCAATGGGACAGGGCAGACTTGCCAGTCGCCAGTAAGCTGTGTTTCCATAGTGCCAATTGTCGAATCGAGAGGCAAAGCAAAGTTCATAGATTTTTAAACTGACGGTGTGAAAAATACCTATTTTGGGATAGAGGCTGACCCACCGATAAATTGGACGAAGTTGAGCTGTATTGTACGAACCTTATACGATAGTTTCAAATGTTTGGTTTCAGCTTACAATGAGTCTCATCCGATGCTCAGGTTCATTTGAAAAGGTAAAGCGACTGGTTCAACCGTCATTGATGATGCAATGGCGAACAAACCACCTAGTCTTATGGGTGAGTAGCACCAATAAACATGAAAGGTATCATCGGCTACACCTACTTCGTCTTGCGATTAAGCACTATACTCAGTTTGGTGATTGTGGCGCTGCTGCTATCCTGCTTATTGATTGGTGCACAATCATCAGGGGATACTATCAGTGTCTTCACCACAAACGCCCAGCAAACCACCGATGTTTGGGTTATGGATGTCAGCCGCAATAAATTTATTCATCTTCAAGTGGCCGGACATGAGAATAATATTCCGGTCTGGTCACCTGAAGCCCGCCAAATCGTTTATTACCCTCGCACGCACTAATCAAACCATTTCCAAGCATTAAGACTTCAAAAACTTAAGTTTTCTCTCCCATCTCTCATGCTATCTTTAGCTTATCTAAGTGAATATTCATCATCACATGGTAAAAAGTGCATAAATTTTATCAAATATTTATGTCAATAATTACCAACTTGCTCATATCCTAAACATAAGCAATACGATGCTGCTGGTCGGCAAACTGCACACAGGAGTATGGAAATGTTTAATTTTAGTGGTGTTTGGGACGAAAAAATGAAGCACCGTTTAGTGTGCTTTTTGATGACTCTGTTCTTTATTATGCTAGGCTACTTCGGCGCAATTGCCAGCGGCTTAGCCTTGCACATTCGCTTTTTCTTATAAACTAAAATAATATGAAAGGCGCGTAGTTTGACGCGCCTTGTGTAAAGATTACCCATGTGTGGTCAAATCGACACCGGAACGCAGTTCTTTCTCGTATAAATCGAACTGCTTATCGACGCGCATCCCGACTCGCTTATAGAGGGTGGCTGCACCTGTTAAGCTGCTGGCATCCACGCCCAAACCCACACGCTTCTTGCCCATTTTGTAGAAGGCATCAAAGGCCGTATACAACAGCGCTTCACCAATTCCGCGTCGACGGTACTCACGCAGCACACCCAATGTCGAAACCCATCCTCGATCTTCCTCACCGTTGTGACTGGACTTGCATAAACAAACACCAGCGATCTTTTCACCGTCCATCGCTACGAACCACAACGCTGGCTCGAAATCCCCTTCGCCTTCCCAACGGTGCAGCCACTCGGCGTACTCTTCCTCAAACGGACGCTCTACATGCCCGAATTGATCTTGAAAAGCCGTTCGACGTACCGCAAAAATCGGTCGCTTATCGGATACACCATCATATACCTTCAAGGTGATCCCATCAGCCCATTGCGGACTAGGATGAGCTGCATCCAAATTCATATCCATATGCCAGAAGTGCCGGATAAGCTTCATCCCTGATGCGCGGAGTAAGGCGCTGTACCACACATCTTTATCTGGTGAGAAAGCATATCCCCGCAAAACAACCCGTGCCGAGTCAGGCGCTTTATCAATCGCTTGGCGGGCGCGGGCATCCACCCATGCCATCAAATACTCACCAACGCCCTCATTTTCATAATCAGGATGAGTATATATATCGGTATAAATGATGACTCGCTCTGCATCATGGACTTCCGCCCATCCTACAATCTGATTGTCCGGTGACAGAACAACTCGTTGTCCTGCTGCTTGGTCAAAATCGGGACGCTGCCAATCGGAACGAATTTCCTCGACCGTTTCGTCAGGCTCGCCCGTTGTCTTGATGGCGCAGGCGTTCATCAGCGCCACAACCGCTTCGACATCAGCCAGTGTACACGGGCGAACCCTGTAACCCGTTTTTAACGCCGGTAAAGTTGCAATCTCCACCATCATTCCCCCACATCACTAGATTCAAGAGAGATCATAATGGGTCAAAAAGCTACTGTAAAGGGTGACAATCTCTTTTACTGAACGCTCAATATCACCCCATCTCGCGCCGGAACATTAACCTTCATCATACCACCTTCAACTGTCACACTGCCCTTACCGTAAACCGCGTTGAATGTCGTACCATCTTCCACCAATCCCTTAACGGGAATATCAAGCTTCTGTGCCTTGTCAGCTACATTCAGCGCGATAATCAGCTTGTCGTCATCGAGTGCGCGGCTGTAAGCATAGCTCAGTGGGCCAGCATGTAACCCTTGGAATGCGCCACGCCGTAATCCGACATGCGACTTACGCAGACTGATCAACTGCTTGTAATAAGCCAGCGTCTCCATATCCCAACTTTCGCGGTTATCCCAATTAATCGTTCGGCGGCAGTCAGGATCATCCTTACCCGGTATGCTGATTTCATCCCCATAATACACACTCGGCGCACCCGGCACAGTCATCAACAAAATCGTCGCCAGGCGCACCGTCGCCTTGTCCTCATTAGCAATCGAAAGCAACCGCGCCGTATCATGACTGTCCAACAAGTTGAGCTGTACCTGCGCTATTTCCCAGTCGTAACGGAACAGCGCCTTTTCGAGCTTCACAGCAAAATGTTCACCATCAATCGTGGGATACGGATCGTATGAATGCCGTGTCACCGCCATCTCACGCGACAAATGATTTTGGGCACAAAACTGAATCACAGGTTCCGTGAAGATGTAATTCATCACCGCATCAAACTGGTCACCCTGTAGATAATTGGTGCTGTCCCACCAAACCTCACCGACGATATAGGCCTCAGGATTAACAGCCTTCACCCGTGTGCGGAACTCATTCCAAAAGCCGGGGCTGGTGATGCAAAAAGGCACATCCAAGCGCCAGCCATCAATGCCTTCGTGCAGCCAATGTTCGGCAATCTGCATGATATACTCGCGCACCTGTGGATTATCGGTGTTCCACTTGGGCAGCGCTCGATTCCCCACCCACGCCTCATAATTTGCCGGATGTTCACCGCTGTAAGCTGTCAGCGGCCAATCGTGGATAATGAACCAATCCAGCCACGCTGAGTGCGGACCATTTTCCAAAATATCATTGAAGTAAAAATTACCCCGGCTAGCATGGTTGAATACACCGTCCAATACCAGCTTCATCCCACGTTTATGCATTTCATCGCGCAGGGCATAAAAGGCTTTATTACCACCCAACAGCGGATCAACCTGATAGTAATCATGCGTATGATAACGGTGGTTGCACGCACTTTGGAAAATCGGTGTAAAGTAAATAGCAGTCGCACCTAAATCCTGAATATGGTCAAGATGTTCGATTACGCCGTAAAGATCACCACCTTTGTAACCTTGCACTGTCGGTGGACTGTCCCACAGTTCAAGGTTGCGCGGTTTAAGTACCTTATCGCTTTTGGCAAATCGATCCGGGAAAATTTGGTAGAACACAGCATCTTTGACCCAATCCGGTGTTACTATTTTCATGGTGATTTATCCGTTACTAAAAAGCCTAACGATCAGAAGAGTTAAGGTTAAATAAAAAATATTAAGTTTTGCAATTTTCGTAAATTAATAGTGCTACAATGTAACTATTGTGCTTGCATCAATCGTTTTCTCCCTTTTGTATGCCTTAAATTCCTACACTACCGCTCTTTTATCGCCAATAATTACATAATTAAGTTCGTAAACATTTGGCTTAATCGTTACTATTCAAGACTAATCCGTATTCAGGGAACCGGAATTTATAAGCAATGATGACAGAGAATTTATCCGTCAACACTCTTCTAGATGCAGTCGCCGCCCCACTGCTGATTTGTCAGAATAATAACATCCTTTATGCTAACCCTGCTGCTCAAAATTTGATCGGATACACCTCGTCTCACCTGCTAAACCAGACAATTCATGACCTCATCTATGTAACCAGCAGCAAAGCATTTACCGCTTGGTTTGCCCAACAACTGGCATCAAATACCAATGAAACGCTTGATGTTCGTTTGCACAAGGCTGATCAATCCTTGATCTGGGTGAGACTTACCGCGACAGCTACGGATTTTGATGAAAAACCTGCTCAACTTTTCACCATACAGGACATTACACATCTTCGCAAAATAGAAACCGAACTGTATTTGAACGAAGCCTATCGTGACATTTTATTGAGCAATAACCCTGATATTGTCTTGATGACCGATCATGCAGGCAACCTCACTTATGTCAGCCCATCAATCGAAGCCGCATTGGGTTACAGCAATGATGACGTTGTAGGTCAAAAGTGGATTGAGAAAATTCACCCGGATGATCAGGTGATAGCTACGCGTGCCGCGCAAGAGGTAAGACAAACAAGCACGAGTGTTCGAGTTGAAGTTCGTATTCGTAATTATGAAGGCGAATATTTGTGGTTTGAAGGTTTGGTTGGTATGGTCACGCGGCGCCAAAATAACCAAACAACCCTCATATCAAGCGTTCGTAACATTCACAAACACAAACTAACTGAACTTGCATTGCGTGAACAGGAGCAGCACTTACGCCTCATCACCGATAATATGCAAGATATTGTTCTTGAAATTGCTCCTGATGGGCTTATTCGTTATGTCAGCCCGTCTTGTTTCTCTATTATGGGATACCTACCCGATGAATTAATTGGAACCTCACATCTCTCTCGTGTGCATCCTGATGATGTTCCCAGTGTGCTTGAATATTTCGGTCAAGTCTTAATAACAACGTCTCTTAAACCGCTAGAACTGCGTTTCCAGCACCAAGATGGTCATTTCCTTTGGATCGAAATTGTCTACAAGCTGCTTATGGACGAATTAGGCAATATACAGTCGATGATCATTTCGGCTCGTGAGATTTCGGAGCGTAAACAGGTTCAAGAAGCCTTACATCAAAACCGCCATCTGCTTCAGCGAATTATGGATACAGTTCCATCAGGTATCTACCTGTTTGATATTCCGTCAGGCCAGAGTTTATTCCACAACCAGAATGGCACATTAGGCTATTCAGAAACAGACATCAAACAATCCGGGGGAAATTTTTATCTGAATTTGATGCATCCGGATGATCGTAAAATAGCTGAAGATAGCAACCATCGCCTCCAGCAAGCAAATGATGGCGAAGTGATTATCACCGAATGCCGAATTAAACACGCCGATGGGGAATGGCGCTGGCATCAATTTCACGATACTGTCTTTGCCCGTCACGATGACGGTACACCGAAACAATTTCTCCGTACTGGCTATGAAATCACCGAGCGCAAGTTAGCTGAAGATGCACTTCATCAAAATCAGCATTTGCTACAGCAAATCACCGATGTTGCCCCACTTGGCATTTATATTTACGATGTCGAAAAAGGGCAGGATATTTATCACAACCAGCGTCTTGTACAAGAAACCACCATTGACACGACAGCCGTTAAGCCAGACAGGGATTTTTATGCAGATTACGTCTATCCAGAGGATGTTGAACAGCATCAAAAGCATCAACAACGGTTGATGCAGGCCAAAGACGGCGAAATCATTGAAAGTGAAAATCGACTCCGCCTATCAGATGGAAGTTTTCGCTGGTTCAATTTCCGGGATGTCGTTTTTAAGCGTAATGAAAAAGGCAAACCCAGCCAATTCCTCGGCGCAATGCAAGATATAACCGAGCGCAAACAAGCTGAACAAGCACTGCGACAGAGCCAAAATCTTCTCAAACAAATTACCGAGACAGTGCCGCTCGATATTTACATCTATGACGTGGATTTGAAACGTAATATCTTTTTCAACCGTACCGAGAATATGGGTTATCCAGTCAGCGTACTCGATAGTCAATCGTCGGGAGATTTCTACGCTAATTTGGTGCATCCTGATGACCTTGAACTGCATCGCACAAATGCCAAACGCTTACAAACAGCCCGTGCTGGCGAACTACTCCACAGTGAATACCGTATGAAACATGCCAGCGGTGAATGGCGCTGGTATGACTTCCGCGATATTGTCTTTGCACGTCACGAAGACGGAACGCCACGCCAATTTTTAGGTTCGGTACAAGACGTTACGGCTCGCAAAGAAACTGAGGCGGCTCTCCGTCAGAGTCAAGAGATTTTGCAGCAAGTCACATCTACAGTGCCTATGGACATCTATATTTATGATGTCGATTTGAACAAAACCGTTTTTGCTAATCGTGACACCAATCTCGGTTTGGACTCTCAACTAACAATGGATGCAGGCGGCGACTTTTTTAGAGGTTTAGTACATCCGGATGATCTTGCTCTCTATGATGACTTTAATGCACGTTTAGCAGCGAGTACTGACGGCACTTTTGTACAAGGTGAATTTCGGATGCGTCGTGGTGATGGCACATGGATGTGGCGCAATTATCGCAATATTGTGCTGCACCGCCATGCAGATGGTACACCGTCGCAGTATTTGGGCACAGTTGAAGATATTACCCAACGTATAGAAATCGAAGCAGCGCTGCGTCAGAGCCAGCGTATGTTTCAGCAGGTTACTGAAACCATCCCCATACAAATCTTTATTTATGACTATGATTTACAGCGTAATATATTCGAGAATCGTGCCTCCGATTTGGGATTCGATACCGAAATAATCTCGAATGCCCCGGCATCATTCTTCACTGATCTTGTGCATCCAGATGATCGCGCAAGCCATGACGAAACGATGCGTAAACTCCAAGAGGCTGCGGACGGCGAGATGCTCGAAAATGAATTCCGTATGCGCGCTGCCGATGGAACTTACGCATGGAGGAATTATCGCTACACACCCTTTGCCCGCCGTCCCGATGGCACTCTCAGCCAATTTTTAGGTACTATTCTCAATGTAGATGAGCGTAAAAAAAGTTCAGTTGCACTACGTGAAAATGAGGAAAAGTTACGGCTTATTACCGATAATATCCATGATCTGGTGGCGCTAACGGACGATAAAATGAATTTCCGCTATGCCACTCCTTCGCATTTAAAAATCTTGGGCTATAAATCTGAAGATCTAATTGGTAAATCAATCTTCGCTTTATTGCATCCCGATGATTTAGAGACAGTCAGAACTAAAGTATTCGCTTCACTGGAAAAACAACAGCCAGATACAGCCGAATTCCGCTATCGGCATCATGATGGTTATTATCTGTGGATGGAAACGAATGGCTCGCTGGTATTAAGTGCAGACGGTAAATTCAACGGGGCAGTTTTCGCCTCGCGGGATGTCAGCGAACGCCGTTGGATGCAGCGCGCCATGCTTGAGCAAGAAAAATTATTGGTGATGCTCCAAAAGGAGCAGGAACTGAGCGCCCTCAAAACCCGTATGATGTCGCGCCTATCGCACGAATTGCGAACGCCGTTAGCGATTATCTCCACATCAGCGGATTTGCTGGATACTTACGGGAAACGCATGACCGAAATCCAGCGTACCGAACGCCTCCAACAGATTAAAGTCCAAATCAAACACTTCATCGGCATGCTAGATAATATGGCACTCGTCGTAAAAGGCATCTCATACAGCATCGACTTTTCGCCAGCACCTTACAATTTAGAATTGACCGCTAAATCGATCATCAGCGAACTCAAAGATTTGCTGCATGCAACACACAATGTAGAGTTACGTTTGCAAGAGGATATGACAGTAATCAACTCCGACGAACAACTCATGCGTCTGATTTTGACGCACTTGTTGGCAAATGCCTTCAAATATTCGCCGCCCACCAAACCTATCATCGTAACAGCTGCCATGACTGCCGAAACAATCACGGTCGAGGTACAAGATCAGGGTATAGGTATTTTGCCGCAAGAGTGCGAACGTATTTTTGAACCCTTCGTTCGCGGTAGTAATATCGGCGAAGTCCAAGGCTTGGGTATTGGCCTGAGTATTGTCAAAGATGCTGTTGATTCAATGAGTGGCAAAGTGGAAGTCAACAGTGAAGTAGGTGTGGGAACAAGTGTTACAGTAGAAATTCCACTAGGCGGTGTCATTGGTATCAATTAAACACGGTGAATGGTCGCCATGAAAAAATCAAATTCCACGCTCAAAAAGCCGGGTTTACCTGTCACCCCTGCCTATAAAGTAACGATGCCACCGCTGCCATTACCCAACTATACTCTCTCGACTGTTTGCCCGGCTTGCAATGCGCCCACCATCCGTCGGGCTTGCAAAGTTCGTTGTGAGCGCTGCGGTTTCATGTGGGATTGTAGTGAACTCTAATCCGCCCCGAATTTCAAAGCACATCAAATCAAGAACACGTCTTTGATGTGCTATTTACCCTCGAAAATGACCCCGAATGACCTTTCCTGCTTGCTTGAGAAAATGTTTTGTATTATCATATCCATCATCGTACGAAAATAAGTAGAAAGGTAACCTGAATCATGTCTTCCATCACATTTCACATACTTACTGTTGAAACAGGTGAACCTGTCTTCTACTGCGCTTAGGCATTATCTGGAATAGGTTGAACCTCTCGGATAATTTCCTCTGTTTGTTCTGATTCTTCTCTAAGTGCCAGTCCAACCAAGTTTGCTTGTCTGCCTCATGACATGAGGTGGCGGTACTGCGCTGCTTGGTGATACCCGAAATAACATTCCCCAAATAGGCCGCACTTCCAATGCCATCTCTGAGTATTCAGCGGGTGAGTTGCCGCTGCATAAGTGATTGTCAACCTGACGACTCGACTAAAGGTATTGGACTGATTGGGAGAAAAGTTGTGAAGCCTCGCACTAAGAAATTCTTGTCTTACTACAAACCCTATTTGCAGTTGCTAATTGCGGACGTGGCATGTGCGATTATCGTATCGGTAATCACCTTGATATTTCCCTTGTGTGCCCGCTATATCACTCAAAATGTTTTGGGAAACCCTACCGCTGATGCACTTCCCCAAATTTACGGGATGGGCGCTGTCATGCTGGTATTGGTTCTCATACAAACACTCTGCAACACCTATGTTGACTATCAAGGGCATATGATGGGGACATATATGGAAAGTGACATGCGAGCTGAGTTGTTTGAACATTATCAAAAACTGTCATTCAGTTTTTATGATGAACAAAAAACCGGTCAACTCATGACCCGCCTCACCAATGATTTATTTGGAATTTCCGAAATGTATCATCATGTACCAGAGGAATTGATTATCGCGCTTCTAAAGTTTATCGGCGCGTTCGTGATTTTAATCCACATCAATATCCAGCTAACCTTGATTATCTTCTTCTTTATGCCGATCATTGCCGTTTATGCCCTCTATTTCAACCACCGCATGAATGCCTCCTTCAGAAAAAGTAAAGATCGCGTCGGCGACATCAATGCACAGGTCGAAGATATGCTTGCTGGCATTCGGGTTGTCAGATCATTCACTAACGAGGAAATTGAACAAAAGAAGTTTGCCTACGAAAACAGCCGTTTTGTAGACAGCAGACGAAATGATTATCGCAACGAGGCGTACTTCTATGAAGGGATGGTGACCTTCATTCAACTGATTACCGTTGTCATCATCATCTTTGGCGGTGCGGCTATTGTGAATGCCTCGCTCGATTTAAGCGATTTGATCACCTATTTGTTGTTCGTTGCGATCCTTGTTGATCCGATTCAGAAATTTGCAAATCTTGCGCGGCTGTATCAAGAAGGGATTACCGGATTTACCCGCTTTATGGAAGTTTTGGAGGTACAGCCCGACATTCAGGATTCCCTCGATGCCATTGAACTGACACGTGTGCAGGGAAATGTGGAATTTAAGGGTGTCAGCTTCAAGTACAAGGAAGGACATAACTATGTAATCAAGAACATTTCGCTGGACATAAAAGTCGGAGAATATGTCGCCTTAGTCGGGTCTTCCGGCGTTGGTAAAACAACCCTCTGTTCGTTGATCCCGCGCTTTTATGAAGTCACCGAAGGCGAAATCTTGCTCGATAATCAGAACATCAAAGATATTAGCCTGCGCTCCCTCAGAAGCAATATTGGCATCGTTCAGCAGGATGTCTATTTGTTTGCTGGCAATGTTGCCGATAACATCCGCTACGGCAAATTGAACGCAACCGACGAAGAAGTCGTCGAAGCAGCCAAACAGGCCAATGCTCATGACTTTATCATGGCCTTACCCGAAGGCTATGAAACGGATATTGGTCAGCGCGGCGTAAAACTTTCTGGTGGGCAAAAGCAGCGTTTGAGTATCGCGCGGGTGTTCTTAAAAAACCCGCCGATAATTATCTTTGACGAAGCGACCAGTGCTCTAGACAATGAGAGCGAAAAAGCCGTTCAAGAATCATTGGAGCGGCTAACCGACAATCGAACCATGTTGGTCATCGCCCACCGTTTGTCTACCATCCGCAACGCCCAACGAATTGTCGTACTTACTGATAATGGGGTTGATGAGCAGGGAACGCATGATGAATTAGTTGCCTTAGAAGGCACGTATGCCAATCTCTACAACATGCAACTGCAAGTCTAGATACCATCGATGGTGCCGATTATTAGGGCAATACAAAAGGGCAAGCTCATCAGCCTGCCCTTTTGAAACTAAAATGCGACAAATTTAGTCCGTTGTGTCGTAATCCAAATCGCTGGACTGTGTGCCTGTCGCCGCTTCCATGAGCAGTGTCAGGCGCGAAGCCATCGCCGCCGGATCAGGATGGATACCATCCTGCAAGAGCGCAGTTTCAAAAACCTGTTCCTCAACCACTTTAATCAGTGGATTGTCGGGTGTCGAGGCCAACATCTGGCTCAAGTTGTGCATCAACGGGTGACGGGGATTGAGTTCCAGTGTCTTAACCGGCAGTTCGTAGTCTTTATCTAACAAACGGTTGATGCGGTACATCTGTCGGCTGGGGCCGGACTCGTCACTGACCAAACGAGCGGGGCTGCCTGTGAGTGTCTTACTGGCGCGCACTTCCTTGACACGATCACCTAGCAACTCTTTGAAGTGATTTTGCAATGTCTCAAAAGTGTCTTCCGCGAGACTTTCGTGAACGGGTTTGTCATCAACTTTGGCTTCACCCACCGCGCTCAGGTCAATATCGGACTCATCGACGTTCCGCAGCTTGTGACCTTTGAAAGCATCCAAGCCCATCAGCATGAAGGGATCAACCGGATCGACAAAGTACAGTACTTCGATACCCCGCTGACGGAAGGCATCCAAATGCGGGCTGCGGGCTGCACTGTGGAAGTCCTCGCCAATGATATAGTAAATATCGTCCTGACCGGTCACCATGCGTTCGGTGTAATCTTCCAATGAGAACAATTCTTCAGGGTTGGCACTGGTGCTGGTCGGGAAGAACAACAACGGCTCAACATCGGTACGATCACTGGGCGCGACCGCCACACCCTGCTTGATGAAGCGTCCGAATTGGGCATAAATCTTGAGATATTCTTCCTTGTTCTTCTGTGCCAAACGCTTGAGTTCACTCAAGACTTTGCCTGTAACCGTCTTCTTGAGGTTCGCCATAATCTTGTTGGCCTGAAAGCTCTCACGATTGACGTTCAGGGGCAGGTCTTCGCTGTCCACCACACCCTGCACGAACTGGAGATATTCGGGCAGCAAGTCCTTGGCATACTCTTGGATCAAGACCTTACGCGCGTAGAGCTTGAGACCGGTTTCTTTGCGCGGGTTGAGCATGTTGCGCTCGCCATTGCTAGGGATATACAGCAGTGCGTAGAATTGCAGCGGCACATCCGCACGCATGTGAATGCGGTGCAGCGGTGCTTCCCAATCCATCGTCAGCATCTTGTAGAAGTCATTGTACTGTTCGTCAGTGACTTCTTTCGGGTCTTGCCGCCAGATGGCTGTTTGCTTATTAACGGCTTCTTCGCTCTCACCCACATAAATCGGGAAAGCGATGTAATCCGAATGACGTCGAATAATGTCCTTGATCTTCCACTCCGTGAGGAATTCTTTCATATCCTCTTTGAGAGTGATGATAATATCCGTACCGCGAGTCTCGCGTTCGGCGGGTTCGATTTCGTAGGTTTGACCACCAGTCGATTCCCATGCGAAAATCGGTTCATCCTTCTTATAAGAACGCGACACCACCCGCACTTTTTCAGCAACCATAAAGACCGAGTAGAAACCCACGCCGAACTGTCCGATGACATCACTTGCTGCGGTACTGCCATTACTGGATTGCTTGGCGGCTTCGATGAAGGCTTTCGCACCGCTGCGGGCGATGACACCGAGGTTATTGGCAAGGTCGTCCTTGGTCATGCCGATACCGCTGTCACTGATGGTCAGTGTTCCGGCTTCTTCGTTAGCCTTAATCTCAATCGCCAACTCGGAATCTGCGTCCTGCACATCGTGGTTGGTGAGCAGTTCAAACTGCACGCGGTTAAGTGCGTCTGATGCGTTCGAGATCAGTTCACGGAGAAAAATGTCGCGCTCGGTATAGAGCGAATGTATCAGAATATCCAGTAACTGCTGGATTTCCGCCTGAAAGGTAAATGTCTCAGCCATAATGCTTAACTCCTGCTGAATCGTATGAGTAGATCACTATTCATGAATTAGATGGTGAAATTTCGCTGTATTTTATAACACTAGAGTGTAAGAAACGAGTAAGCGTTCTTTAGATGTTGAATAATGCTATAATCACCATTGAGTGAAAGAGGAGACAATGGCGTTTCAAAGTATCTCTAAACTCTATACGATTGCTGAGTTTGAGGCGTTTATCGCGCGACCTGAAAACCTCGACCGCCACTTTGAATTGATCCACGGCGAGATTGTAGAAAAAGCTATGCCAACCGAAGAACACGGTATCATTATTCATACACTGTCGGGCGAGATTTACATTTTTCTGAAGGCAAATCCCATCGCACGAGCCGAAATTGAAGTGCGCTACAAAATGCCTAAAGATGATCATAATGGTCGCCAACCGGATTTGTCGGTGGTTGTGGATATGCAAACGCCGATTATTCGCAAAGGCGCTGTACCGCGTATGCCGGATTTGGCAGTTGAAGTTAAATCATCGGACGACAAGTTCAAGGATATGCGTGATAAGGCGGAATACTATCTCAACAACGGCACACGGATTGTGTGGCTCATTTATCCCCACGAGCGGTTGGTCGAAGTCTTTCGCCCGAACGTTGACTCCGAAATCCTCAATGAAAATCACATTTTGAATGGTGAAGATGTCCTGCCCGGTTTTGCGCTGGCTATTCGTGATCTGTTCCGGCTAATTTAAGACTTATTTCACGTCAATATCCCAGGCGGCGAGATCTGCAATGAAATGATGCGCTGTCATATCCAAATGAATGGGTGTCAGACTGGCATAGCCACGATGCACTGCCCACAAATCCGTTCCACTTTGCTCGAATAAACCGGTCGGTTCTGGCCCGCCGATGCGGATGACATCCCCTTTGCGTTCCAATACATCGTTGTAGAGCCGTGCGCCCTGCCGTGTCAGCCGTAAGCCGTTGACTTTATCACCTGCCGGAACGTTCAAGTTTAAGATGGTCAGTGGTGGTAAGCCTTTTTCGATAATGTGCTTGACAACGGTTACTGCGAGTTGAGCCGCCAGCGCGTAATCTTCAACTGTGTTGGCATCACGCTTATCCAATGAGACAGCCAACGCAGGCACACCAAAGATTGCGCCTTCGAGTGCCGCCGTGACGGTACCGCTGTACGTAATGTCCTGTCCCATGTTACCGCCACGATTAATACCCGAAACCACAATGCTCGGAGGCCATTTGAATACACCTAATGCTGCAACAGCCACACAATCCGCAGGAGAACCGCTAACGGCTGTGGCGCTCGTGCCATCAGCAAGGGTAACTTCACTGATAGGAATATCGGTGAATAAGGTTTTCTTATGTCCACTGCTGCTCTGATTGATGGCGGGCGCGATAATTTGCACACCGCCTATGCTACGCATGGCTTGTGCCAACGCCAGAATACCGGGCGCTTGTACGCCATCATCATTGGTTACAAGAATATAAGTCACAAACGATCCCCTTTTAATAACAACTCGTGGCAAATCATACTCCGCCTAAAGTTGGGTGTGAAGTGCCGATCAAAGTCGGATGTAGAGAAAACAGCATTCGATTATGCTACATAAAGTCAGGGGGGAAAGGTTCACCTGTGGACTGTATGAGTATGTGCAAGTTTAGGATTGTGGGGTAAGCTCAAGATGAATGCTTGGATAGTCATGACGGCGAAGGAGTGTCAGAGAATGGCTGACGACTCAGGATTTAACAGTTATTATACTGAGGGCATAAACGTCTTTCAGAACGCGCGGCGGCAAGCATTTATTCAAGAGATGATGGGCTTAATGCGTGGGCAGTCAGCGGAACTGTTGAGTTTCGACGACATCAAAGCCCGCTTGCGACTGCGCGAAGAAAGTTATAAGGGCTTACAAAATGTGCCGGTGGATAAAATTGTCGGTAGTGTAGGCCGTTATCGCGATTTCACCAGCAGCTTCCTCCCGCGTGGCAACACATCACGTGATCGTTGGAGCCGTGTCTACGCACAGGTCAACAGCCTTCAAGGTACGCCGCCGGTCGAATTATATAAAGTAGGTGACGCATACTTCGTGCGTGACGGCAACCATCGCGTATCGGTCGCCAAACAGCTTAATAACAAAACCATTGAAGCCCATGTGACGGAGCTGCCAACCTCCATCAAAATTGAGCCGGGGATGTCCATTAAGGATTTGGACAAAGCCGGAAGTTACGCGGCCTTTCTTGAGGAAACCCGCTTGGAGACGACTCGTCCACATCATCAATCACTAGAGTTGAGTGAAGCTTCCCGCTACAGCGATTTGCTAGGCCACATTTACCTGCAAAAGAGTATGTTGAAGCATAAAAAGGGCAAGCCAATCACAATTGAAGAAGCGGCAGCCGATTGGTACGACAACGTCTTTCGACCAGCCGTGACCCTCATCCGCAAATATGAAATCCTCGAACATATGCCCGAACGTACCGAAGCCGACTTATTCTTGTGGTTGGTGGATCATTTACGTGAAGTGCGGGATGAACTTGGCGAACAGGCCGACTCACGCACCTTTAGTGATGCGGTGGTGGATTTCTTAACCGAACGGCATATCCCTGTTCCGAAAGACCTTCTCATGGAAAAGGATGACTCGGTTATCCTCTCTAAAACACAGGTGATGAGAGCGGTACAACTCGGTAAAGCCCGTGAAGATGCTAAAAATGGTGACGATCCGACGGCGGAATAAGCATATCAATTGAGCAATTGAGTGATTATCCCAACGGGAGCATATATAGTTGCTCCCGTTTCGTATTCCTATAAAAATGAGACTTAGCGGATTTAGGCGACCAGCAACGCTAATGAGGCCAATTGCTTAAGGATGGCATCCAGATGGGTTGCCATTAATTGCCGTATTGCTTCCGTTGTTTTTGGCGTTTCATCAGCATTCGGTAGTTTAATTTCTCCTTCCTCAGCCAGCCCAACCAGAAAATCCAGCAGTGCAGTGAGGTTATTCGTGCCATCCAAATTCGCTAAAACCAAACGGCTGAAATCGCCCAGGTCCACCTGTAAATGATTGAGGTTAACTGCAAAAGACTCATGCTCGCTTTGGAAGCGGGCAAACGAGGTGGCTAAGGGATACTCGCTCACTGTAGTTGTCATTTGTGGGGCAAAGCTGTGAAACTCGATCAATTTAGCACTATAGGTAAACGCCCGTAGCAGATTGGCTGCCAGAATATCTGGATCGCTATCTGACGGTTGCATCGCCTCAAAGCGCGAACTCGCCATCTGCACTAAATCATTGAACTGTAGCCTTAAGGGTTCGACTTCTATTAATTGATGAAACGCAGCTTTGGTCAGTGGGTGATCAGTCGTAAATTTGCTGCCGTCTACACCGATAAAAGTTTCAATGCCACGCGCGGCGTTTTGGCTATCAACTACCTCAGCGGGCTGTGCGATTGAACTGATATAAAAGCTCTGAACAGGCTGAATAGACAAACGCCGATCAACTTTAATATTTTCATGACAGAGCAGTGTGCGGCGGAAAGTGCGATTGTGTAAAAAGTCATAATACTGTTCCAATTCAACCGTACTATGCACGATATTCTTCAGATAATCGGTCACCTCTTGGGTTAAGCCATTGGGCATAACCGTCTGAAACTCGGCCTCAACCAAATATTGCAAATCGTGTTGTGCAGTCCGTTCGACAAACTGATGAAAATAGAGCGGTTGGTTATAGGTTTCCAGTTCCTCGTGAAGCAGTGCGGATTCTTCCAAATTTGAGATTTGAAGGGATCGAAAACCAAGATAGGTTTCGAAGGCCGAGGCATAAGCCGTATCACCATGATTGGTCAAAATATGTGCCATAAACTCGATCCATTCCTGTCCCGGCTGTGCTTTTTCATTGTTATTGGTGATATTGCGTGTCCGGTAGAGCATCTGGTTTCGGACAATATCCAGCATATGCCAACCGGGATAGGTGTTGTAACTCACATAGGCAATGCCTTGCGGGGCTAGATTACGCTTGCAGATGTCCAGTACCTTATCCTGCACATCGGGTGGAACCCACGAATAAATGCCGTGTGCGATGATGTAATCAAACTGGCCGAACTCCGGCGTGATGTCCATGATATTCATGTGATGAAAGGTGATATTCGTCAGTCCGGTTTCACGAACGACCGCCTGTGCCCGCTCGATTTGGACGATGGAGTAATCAAAGCCCACAAAGGTACTGTTGGGTAATACTGCCGCCATGGGCAGGATATTTGCTCCGGAAGCTGTACCAATTTCCAGCACACGACACTGTTCGGCTGGTGCTGGCGACATCCCCAGCAGTTTACCCAGCATGGCAAGCAGTGCCGGATGAGTCTGTGCAAAAGATAAATTAGGATAGGGAACTTCGTCGTAGAGGTTTCGTTCTTCGTTGATAGCCATGCTCAAATAATTCCTTATAAACCGAAAGCTTAGAATCCGACTCTATCACTTTTTGGTTTTGCTTGCCTTCATGAGCGTCTGATGAGACGTTATTTAGTTATACATCCGTTGTTTACCCTTTTGACGAATCTATGGCTGTATCGCTTTTACGGGATACACAAAAGCACATGTTATTTCAAGGAGAAACGTGAATGTCTGACTTACTATCAAAGAACCTATCTCGTCGTACGCTACTCAAAGGTGGTGCAGCACTGGGCACAGGCGCAATGCTGGGCTTCAATCAGATTTTTGGTTTCAGCCGTGTCTTCGGTCAGGCCATGAAGGATGACGATCTACAGACCATCATCAATCTGGCTGCAACTGCCGAATTGTTCGCGACCACCCATTATTTGGCAGCCATTGGTGGCGCAGACGCTATGGGCTTGACCAGCGCAGAAACTACCTACTTGAAGGCCGGTTTCCTCGCTGAACAGGATCACTTGGAACTGCTGCAATCACTCGGCGCAAAGCCCGTGGTGAGCGAGTTCTATGTTCCTGAAACATTGTTCAGCGACAAAGCGCTGTTCGCCGCTGTTACTGAAGTAGCCGAAACTGCATTCGTCGGTGCTTATTTGGCCGCAACCCGTATTTTCTCAGGCTCAGCCGACACCACCAAATTCGCTGTGACAACCGCACAAATCGCCGCTGTCGAAGCTGAACATCGCGCCTTGGCTCGTGAAATTGGTGGCAAGCTGCCCAATAACATCAGCTATGCTCAATACACATTGAACAATGTTTCGGACGCTGTACCCGTGCTGCAACCGTTCCTCGACGGCAAGCCAGCCGACGACAGCCTCGGCAAGTTCATTGGCCCGGTCAAGCCTCCCACTGCTGATGACATCGCTAAAGTTCGCGCAGAAACCGCCGCCCTCAAATATGACGAATCGGTCAAGCCATTCGCCGCTATGTAAAATCGGAAACTTGGATGCCGGGGACAATCCGGTAGAAAAGTTGAAGGCAGTGGGAAGAAGCCATTCTCTTTGGTCGGATCGTGGCCTCCTCCCTCAGACTCACAAAACAAGATCGTTTCGCAAGTGACATTATTATAACGTAAATTGCTGCGAAACCATCTTTGAAACCTGTTTAAAATTCAATCTTGATCGCAACCGGCTCGGCTGACGAAACAGTCAACCAAACCGGTTGCGACTAACCTACAAAGGTGATTTCAAAATGGCAAACTTATCTCGTCGTACCTTACTCAAGGGCAGCGCTCTCCTCGGTGGTGGCGCATTCCTGAGCTTTAATCAAGTTTTTGGCTTCAGCCGTGTACTCGGTCAAGAAATGAAGGATGATGATACACAAACCATCATCAACCTCGCTTCAACCGCCGAATTATTCGCAACCACCCATTATCTGGCAGCCATCAATGGTGCAGACGCCTTGGGCTTGGATGCGGGAGAAGTAGCGTATCTGAAGGCAGCTTTCATTGCGGAACAAGATCACTTGGAATTGCTCCAGTCATTGGGTGCAAAGCCCGTCGTGACAGAATTCTATGTCCCTGAGAAATTGTTCAGCGACAAAGCATTGTTCGCCGCCGTCACCGAAGTTGCCGAAACCGCATTCGTCGGTGCATATCTGGCAGCAACCCGCGCTTTCTCTAATGCAGGCGCACCACAATTTGCTGTAACCACTGCCCAGATTGCCGCTGTCGAAGCTGAACACCGTATGCTGGCACGTGACATCGGTGGCAACCTGCCTAACAACATCAGTTATGCTCAGTACACCCTGCATAATGTCAGTGATGCTGTGCCAGTGCTGCAACCGTTCCTCGACGGCAAGCCAGCCGACGACAGCCTCGGCAAGTTCATTGGCCCGGTCATGCCCCCCACGGCTGATGACATCGCCAAGATTCGTGCGGAAGCTGATAGTCTCAAGTATGATACAACGGTTAAGCCCTATGCGGCAATCGCAGCAGACATGACTCCTGCGGCTACCACTGACGCGATGGCCAGCGGCGCTTGCATGGTCAGCGCCAGCAGCGATGTCAACATTCGCGCTGATGCCAGCACCGACTCGGCCTCAATGGGTT
This sequence comes from Aggregatilineales bacterium, assembly GCA_038251275.1. Classification (GTDB taxonomy): domain Bacteria; phylum Chloroflexota; class Anaerolineae; order Aggregatilineales; family Phototrophicaceae; genus CFX2. Next base: position 3,133 of record JBBSBM010000071.1, on the reverse strand, counting down.
CCCTCGGCGCAGGCAAGTCGATGGCCGTTGATGGCATGAAGATGGGTGCTGACGGTAAGGTTTGGTATCGCGTATCGGGTGGCGGTTTTGTCCGCTCGGACGTGGTCAAGACCACTGGTGATTGCACCGCTTTGCCAAGCGTCTAAAGCACAGAATGTAGGGGCGCACGGCTGTGCGCCCCTACGACAAACGTAAGATGAATAACGTTTCCTAACTCATAAAAGCGACAACTCAAGAACCAAACAACAGGGCGAAAATCTGTATCCTGACTTCGACATGCAATTATTAAGGAGTGAATATCATGAGCCTCGGACCTACAGAACTGATCATCATTTTGGTTATCGTTATCTTACTCTTCGGAGTGGGCCGTGTTGGTAAAATCGGTGGCGAACTCGGTACAGCCGTCGCCAACTTCCGCAAAGGCATGACTGATGCTACCCGCGAAACCAAAGCTGACGACATCGAATAATCGTTATTCGCGGTCTGGATTTTGGGCAAGAGATCATCGCACATGCGATTGTATAAGTGACGAACTGCACATTAGACAGACTTCATCCCTACAGATTTCCCCCTTTTTTGTAGGGATGGGACACATCCTGTTCGTCTCAACGCAATCGATTTGATCGCCTTCAGAGATCTCTTGTCCAATACCCAGATCGTCTCAGAAACAAGGATGAATCACTATGGAAATTTTCGGTGTTGGCGGTGCGGAAATGGCCGCCATACTCATCATTATGCTCGTTGTAGCCGGCCCCAAACGCATGATCCAATGGGCCTATGTCCTAGGACAATACGTCGCTAAAGGACGCGCGATGTGGGCGGATGTGATGGTGGGCGTACAAAAGGAACTCGACGAAGCAGGCATGGATGTGCAATTGCCCAAAACGATGCCGACCCGTGCTGATTTGAATAAGCACATCACCACATTCACCAAGCCGGCCAGCAGCGTTTGGTCAGGCATCACCGCGCCCGTGCAAGATGTGATGAACGATGTCACCACGGAAATCAAACAGACACAAGCTGATCTGCGCGATACAGTTCAAGAAGAGAAGGTAGCCTCATGAGCGCTGATATTCAACTCCAACCGCAACAGCCGCCTATTCACCAATATGGCGAAGGGGCGCAGATGGGCATCTTCGAACATTTAAATGAACTGCGCCGCCGTTTATTTACGTCAGTCATCGCTTTGGTGATTGGTACGATGGGTGGTGTGGCAGTCGCAACACCGGTGTTGAAATTTATAAGCGAACCTTACGGTCGAGCATTCATTGTACTCGATCCAACGGGTGGTGTTATCCAATATTTCCGTGTGGCGATTTTGGTCGGTGCGTCACTGGCTATTCCCGTGATTACCTATGAACTTTTAATGTTTATCTTGCCCGCTTTGACGGGTAAGGAAAAGAAGTGGTTGTTGCTTTCGATACCGCCGATTTTCATTTTATTCCTCATCGGTATCGCGTTTGCGTGGTTTATCTTAATCCCGCCTGCGCTCGGCTTTCTGGTAAACTTCCAGACCTCAATTTTCCGTGCTGAATGGACAGCCGATCACTATCTCGGATTTGTCACATCGCTTCTGTTCTGGATGGGTGTAGCCTTTGAAACGCCGCTGGTATTCTTTGTACTTTCATTGTTCGCAGTCGTTCAAAGCCGCCAACTAATCCGCAATTGGCGCATCGCAGTCGTTGGTTCGGCAATTATTGCAGCAGTCATTACGCCAACTGTTGATCCGGTCAACATGATGTTGGTGATGGGGCCGTTAATGGCGCTCTATGCCCTGAGTATTTTGCTGGTGGGCATCGGCAGCCGCATCATTAAGGACCGGTAACCACTGGTTTTTGAAACGAATTTTGACAAATGTACAGGGCCGAGGCAACTTGGCCCTGTTTGTTTTCACGCTCAGATACGTTCAAGAATAACTAAGGGTATCTCACGCCCTGCTTTGGCTTGGTAGCTGTTGTAGGTTGAAAATATCGAGGTCATGATTTTCCAAAGTGCAGGCTTTTCTTCAGCTTGAGCGGTACATGCAAGCGCACGAAATTGTTCCGCACCCACTTGCAATTCGACCTCTGGATTCTCGACGAGATTGCTGTACCACGAGGGATCATCAGCCGATCCACCGTTCGACGCCACCAATAAATAACGGTCGCCATCTTGCCCGAAGATCAATGCTGTGCGGTACAACTTGCCGGATTTACGTCCGCGTGTCGTCAACAACAAAGTAGGCATTCCTTGATACAAGTAGCCATCCTGACCGTTTGACTCGACATAACGGCGGATGTGCTTGGCAACCCATCCCACAGGACTATCAATCACTGCTTCGTTTTCGGTCATCAATCCTCCCTTAAATAAATTTTATGAACTTAACCCGCATGTTTTACAGGTTGGTAATAAAGTGCAATAACCCCTAAGTTAATCACTTCGGTTTTGACGAGTTCTAGCTTCGTATCCATACCCTCAATGAAAAACCGCTTACCACTCCCCACAATAACCGGATGAACCAGCAAGCAAGCGTATCTCGTCAATCAAGCTCGCAGCTAACAGCGATTGCACGAGGATTGCACTGCCTTCAATGTGAATATCGCCACCGGATTGCTGCTTGAGCTTGGCGATTTCTTCTGCGACGTTATTGTGAATAATGGTTGTGTTATTCCAGTCGGCTTTTTTGAGCGTTGATGACACCACATATTTGGCTGTGCTGTTCAACTTGGCAGCAATCCCCATCTCATTGTTTTTTAGGCTAGACCAGTAAGACGCGAGCATTTCATAAGTCGTCCGCCCAAAGAGGATGGCATCGGTTGTTGCGATCACACCCTGAATATAAGCTTGTCTTTTGGTGCTATCATAAGCATTAAACCATTGATCCATATTGTTAGCATCAAAAACACCATCCAATGACACCCATTTCTGAAGCAATTAGTTTTCGCATATCTTCACTTATCCTTTGCACAACCAACATATCAATTGCATTTTGCAAGTTAAAAATGCCACTTTCCGCGCTCATTTGGCTTCCTTCGCCCGTCGCACCCGTTGTCCTGCTCGTCAACTCCAAACGGTTGGTGAACGTGTTTTCCTTGTCGGCTGTTTGTACAATTTCTGTTGCCTACATTCGTCTTTAGACACTAAGACCCCCGCC
>JBBSBM010000070.1:0-40358 GCA_038251275.1 Aggregatilineales bacterium | reverse complement strand
AATGCGATATGGCACAATTTGAGTCTGAAATTAAGCATTATTGAATACAGAGTGTCCACTTTGAACCATTTTGACCTTAATAATGATCTCAAATCGATTCCTACAATCGACTACAAATCTTTAATGTGACATTGTCGAAGAACCGACAAGCGCGAACTTTTGTGCTAAAATAAATAGTGATTCTTATCCCATTTGGGTAGTGGTCATATGGTAAGTGATAGCCTCTTTTTCGCGCGAATAAATAACAACGATTGTAGGGACAGGATTTATCCTATCCGGTATTCGTATCACATATCATCACAGACTTTGCACCCACTCTTAAATCAAACCATCCTCGCGTTTTGGCTTTTCTGGCGACTAAAGACTGATGAGTATGAAGCCTACCGTGAGTATAAAGACTATCAGCTTTGAAGCAACGACAGCAGCGGCAATGCACAAATGGCACAGCGGTGGATCGCTCCCGTAAATCCGCTGCAAAAGTGTCAATTCAGCGGCATTGAAGGAACATCCCGCCGACCTAAAATGTCGATTCAGCAGCATTAGCTGGGCTTCCCGCCGGACGATTCAGCGGAAAATATGCAAATTATGCGAAATTTGCGAAGCAATTGAATCATTTGCATATTTTTTCAAATGATCCAGTGCTTTTTTTAATAGAGAGAAATAGAAGCGAAGTTAGAAAAAATGGGGTACAAAGAAATAGATCAACGGAGGATAAACGATGCTGGCAACAATAAACCGTGAAGTCGCCTTACGCGAACTCGACATCGAACATCAAGCGGTGCGTGATTTGATTAACACACTGACAGATGAAGAAAAAACGCGTCCCAATACCATTCGCTACGGGTTGTATCCCGATCAAAAGTTCTCGTTCAAAGACCTAGTGGCGCATTTGATTACCTACGAAGCCTTTACGATTGAGGCGGTTGATGCGTGGAATCGCGGTGAAAAGCATTGGACGATTGACGCGATGCAGTCCGAAAGTGGCGGTCGCAAGATTCACTACGCAGGGATTGAAGACCGGCGCAAGCAATCATTAACCGAAACACTAGATGAGTGGGAACAGACGCAATATGCCCTAATGGCGATGATTCGCAAATTAACGGATGAGGATTGGAAGCAACCAGCGCCCTTCCCAACCGACGAACAGCTTGATCTCGGCGGCATTTTGGAGATTATTCTGGTTGCACCACCACGCCCGCCTTATCGACATTTGCCAGTGCATATTCCAGATAGTGCGGTGTATATCCGGTCATTACGCTAAGCAAAGTGAGAAGGTGGAGAAAATGTCTAACAAGGCTAGGCTTATTCTGTTCGCCGTTTTCGCCCTGTTCACCTTCTATCAATTTTATACCTACGCCAAATCATTTCACCTGAGCGACTTTCTGCCACCAAATCCTCACACCGTTTTATATGGCACGTTCCTAACAACATCTTCACCGAGTCCGGTTTCTCAAATTGATTTTGCTATCCCCTTATTAGCACTCAATATTGTCCTATTAGTTGAACGTCCCACTCAAATTGGTCGCAGGTCGATCATCTTGGCCTTTATCGCAAACCTATTTATTATGGTCGCCCGTGTGGGCTTTGGTACGCCTGCGATTAAAAAAGCGATTGCTGATTTACAAAACAATCCAACCACAACATACACTTCGCCATTTCCCCGGTGGAATGCTCTCTATCTTGTAATAGCAACTATCAGTACCTTAATCGTCATCAGTCAGATGATTGTTTTATTGCGACATAATCATTTCATACTGCCGTATCTGTCTCGCACAAGAGAACAATTTCGGACGTGGAGGCAAACACCCGTTGTTCGCAAGCTCAAACTGGTGTTGTTCCTCGTTTTCACCCTGTTGACCTTTTATCAATTTGTGTCTCATGCCAATCCCATTCATCACGATCCCTCAAAAGTAAAAGACGCGATTAATAAGATCATGCTATCAAGGAGAGGGAACGCGGATGTGAGCATTGTGGTTACTTCAGATTCCGATCCTGTATCGCCTATCCCCTTTTTGCTATTGACGCTCAACATCGTCTTGTGGGCAAATTATCCGCAGCAAATTGGACGGTTACTCCTCACGTTGAGCTTTTTCGCAAATTTAGCCATTGTCCTGATTCAGAACATCACTGAGGCAGCTTTTCAACGCGCAGGTGGTTATCTGGGAATGGGCATTGACGCACGTTACCTCCAACTCGACCAACGAGACAACTTATATCGCCTCTTTGCGACGATGAGCGCTTTGATTGTGGTGGCAATGTTGATTCAGATTTGGCGTAAACGGCAGATCGTTATATATCCGCGACAATAAAAATGGGCGAGATGAATCTCGCCCCTACATCAGTAATCGTTTAGTCCTTATACCCCGGCCCACGAACAACACGCCCCGGTTTTGCGCCGGTGTGTTCACCGTCTTTGAGAACCTGTTCGCCGTTAACAAAAACGTGCACCATTCCCGTTGAATATTGGTGCGGCTTGTCAGGTGTGGCGTAGTCCTGCACTTTGGCGGGATCGAACACAACAACATCCGCAAAGTATCCCGCCTTGAGTGCACCGCGTTCTTTGATTTTGAGGTTAGCGGCAGGAAAACTGGTTAAGCGACGAACCGCTTCTTCAAGCGTAATCAATTTTTCGTCGCGGACGTATTTGCCGAGCAGCTTGGCGAATGAACCATAAGCGCGGGGGTGCGGATTGGTTTTGAGGAAAACCCCTTCTGGCGCTTGCGACTCGGCATCCGAACAAAAACTCACCCACGGCACTTTGATCTGCTTGCGAAGGTTATCCTCCGACATACAGAAGTACATGGTGAAGATGCGGCTGTTATCTTCGACAATCAAATCCATCACCGTTTCGTCAGGAGCAGTTCCACGTTCGGCGCAGACTTCCGCCAGCGTTTTGCCTGTGTAGTGTTTGAGTGCGTCATTCTGGAAACCCGAGAGCAGGATGCGCGTCGGGCCGTACTCGTTGAACATATTTTCCCATTCGCGGCTGGGCGTGTTCATATCCTTCTTAATGCGTTCGCGTGTCGCAGGGTCTTTGAGGCGGGCAATCAGGTCTTTGTGACCGCCATCATGCCCCCAAGGGGGAATGCACGAGGATAAGCCTGTGCCAGAGAACTCATAGTTATACATATCGGCGGTGACAGGCAAGCCTTCAGCACGAGCTTGATCGATTAACTTGATGACCTCGTCCATTTTGTGCCAATTGGACATGCCCGCTGCTTTGAGATGATACATTTCACCAGTGAGTTTGGCCTCGCGTACAATCCGTAGAAATTCTTGCGTCGCCTCGACAAATGTGCTGCCTTCGTTGCGGATATGCGAGATATACATGCCATCATATTCGGCAACCGCTTTGGCTAGCTCGACCAGTTCTTCGGTGCTGGCGTAAGCTGCTGGCGGATAAATGAGGGCAGCGGACATGCCCATCGCACCTTCTTGCATGGCTTGGCGTACCAAATCAGCCATCGCTTCCAGCTCTTCTTCAGTGGGTGGACGGTCATTATCGCCCATAACATAGGTGCGAAGTGTGCCTGATCCAACGAACGAGGCGATGTTGGTCGAAACACCGCGCTTTTCCAGCCAATCCAAATATTCACCGAGGGTTGACCATTCGACCTCATATTGAATGTGGCTGTTGCCGAGGATACCGCGCGTACGGCTGGCCTTCATCGCCGGACTCATCGGCCCCATCGACGTGCCCTCGCCCATCACTTCCAGCGTCACGCCCTGCCGGATTTCACTTTGCGAACGACCGTCTTCGATGAGAGATTCAACCGACCAACTGAGCATATTGATGAAACCGGGGGCGACTGCCAAGCCATTTAACTGGATTTCACGGTCAGCGGTTGCACTTCCAACATTGCCGACCAGCGCAATCCGGTCGCCTTTAATCGCTACATCACCATGTACAGGCCGATTACCGCTGCCATCATAGATTGTGCCATCGCGCAAAATGAGATCATAATCCGCCACGTTAATTCCCTTTCTAGAAAGAGGGAAAAGGCGCACCTTTTCCCTACGACCTTTTGTATCGGGGATATTAACGCAAGACGCGTTAAATGCCTTGACACCAATTTGTCTCAGTATATGGATTGGTTGTCAGTCACCGACCTGCATTTCACGCTGTGGACGGACGGATGGTTGGGATGAGGGTTGTTCAACTTCCGCATCCTCGTCGGTATGAGCCTGTACATTCCGAAGTCCCACAATTGCCACAATACCGAGACCAATCACGACGACAAAGCCAATAATCGACATCACCTGTAACGAATGGCTGAATGACTCGCGAGAAATCGTGGCGAGCGTTGTTCCTAAATCACCGGGAAGTTTTGCAGCAGCCAACAATGCGCCACCAAGTGTTTCTTGAGCAGCCCTGATCGCGTCGGCAGGCATATTCGAGGGAACGGAGTTGGCAATCTGGCTGCGATAAAGAGCGAGTCCGATGCTTCCGAGTATGGCGATACCCAGTGATCCACCGAGTTCGTTACTGGTTTCCGAAATCGCTGAGGCTGCTCCAGCACGTTCGGGCGGCGCAGTGGTGATAATCATGTCGGAGGTTAGCGTAAAGGTGAAACCAAAGCCAACAGAGAGAATAGTGTTGCCGATGACCACCAAGGCCAGAGAGTTTGTGCCTACTTGGGCAATCATCCCGAAGCCGATAGCCACGAAGACCATGCCCAGCGCGATGACAAAGGCGGGTTTGATACGGCGTACCAATACCGGCGCAATATTCGACCCTATTATGCTGGCAATTGCCCCCGGCACTGACCACAATCCCGCTTCTAAGGGTGAAAGTCCCAGCACCAGTTGTAAATATTGAGCGATAAATAGGAATGAGCCGAAGCCCACAAAAATGGCCGATGTATTGATGGCGAGTGATGCACTAAAGGCCGGAATGCGGAATAGGCGCAAATCAAGCAATGGATCAGTGAGTGTGCGCTGACGTTGTACGAATAACGCACCAGCGGCTAAGCCAATGACGATAGAGCTAATTGCCAAGAAGCTAACACCTTCTTGAGCAATTTGTTTGAGACCAAAAATGATGGTCAGTACAGCGATTAAGGACATGGCAGCGCTCAAGAGGTCGAAGCGTCCCGGATTGGGGTCTTTATACTCAGGTAGGAGCAATGGCCCGGTAATCAACAGAATGACCATCACGACTGCACCAATGAGGAAGACCGATCCCCATGAGAAATGCTCCAACAGGAAACCGCCGACCAATGGCCCGATGGCACTGCCCGCCGAGAAGCCTGAAACCCAGATGCCAATCGCACTGGTACGCTGGCGGTTATCAAGGAACATATTGCGGATGAGCGACATGGTGGAGGGCATCAAGGTTGCGCCGGCAATACCCATTAAAGCGCGGAATGCGATCAGCATCGGAGCGGTGGTTGCGAAAGCCGCTAATATGGAAGTCAATCCAAAGGCCGCCGCACCAATCATCAGCAGCTTACGCCGACCGATTCGATCTCCCAATGTCCCCATTGTGATGAGTGACCCAGCGATCATAAAGCCGTAAATATCGACGATCCACAGCAGTTGAGCACTGGTGGGTTGAAGGGCTTCGCTCAGATGGGGTACGGCGAGGTGAAGCACCGTTAAATCCATCGAGATCAGCAATGTAGGTAGCATGAGAACAGCCAGTCCAATCCACTCCCGCCGTCCGGCACGGGCTGGCGTAGCCGGATTTGCGCGTGAGTCTTTTGCTCCAGTCAGAGTCATCGTAGCTCCTTTGAATATCGGATTGTGTGTTCATGGGACAGCGATTCGCGTACTTTTAACAGACGCGATGAAGTAGAACAAATTTACCTCATCGCGCATTACAATGTACAAACGTTCTACTCAATGTATAACATTGGGATGAACTGTCGCCTATTTACACCACATGGTGACTCATTGACTTACAACATTGAGCCAATATTCGTCAAATGCTTTGGCATTCATTTGAGTTACGAGGGGTGTTGGTCTGCCATCGGCATCCGGTGTTTCGTAGAGATAGGTATCACGAACTTCTAGCTTTAGAGGAACTGTTTCAATCGTTACACCGTCACGCCATCCGAGTGCGATAGCACAAGCCAACGGATCATGATGGAAGTTGATGAAGTCGGAAGGCAATTTAGGCGAAGCGGCACAATACTTGCCTGCTAAATCTTCGGTTCGCGCAAAAACCTCGGCCTGTCGCACGAGTAAATCACTCAATTGATCTTTGCCTGATAAGCGTGATAAATCCGATTGGCGAAAAGCGGTTTGAGCGGTAAGCGTCAGAGGCACAAGCGTCGGGTTAGCGTGATCAAAGATATACTGAGTGGCCTTCACATCCAACTGCATATTCCAGTCATCTTGGCGGCTGAATTGGGGATAACCGACTGGAATATCGTAGACGTATCCTCCCATCACGAACAGCTTAGCGTCCTTCAAGATGCCGGGATACTTTTGATCGACCAACATGAAATTGGTGTAGGGGCCAATACCAACCAGTGTCGCGCCCTGCTGGATGCTCGATTTGAGTAGTTCAATCGCATCATCAATCAAATTGGGGTGATGTGGCACCGGTTCAGGCCAGTTTTCTGTTTCAGGCGGATAACCCAGTTCACTATACCGGAAATAACCGTCTTCTAAATCCGCGCCTGCCGCGAAGGGGATGTCGGTGCGTCCGGCCATTTTGAGCATCGCATCCACATAACCCGCGCGTCTGCCCTGTGCTTCGGCAGTGGTGGTGATTCCGGTAATTTGAAGGTCAGGCCATTTGAGCAGCATGGCGAGGGCGCATACATCGTCCATGTCGCCGCCGATGTCGGTATCGAGGTGAATCTTAGACATGAGAAAGTCTCCTGAATTAGTAATCCTGTAAAACTTCCGTTCTAGTGCTACAATTTAACGGCAAATTTCTTTATCCAACATATACAAAACTTCTCAAACAAAGGATTTGGATATGAAAAAGTGGGTTTACAACTTAGAGTTTCCATCTTGGTGTCCTTCTCTGAATATATTTGGTTACAAATTTAATAGAGTTGACAATTATCAAGATAAAGTTGCCCAACTACAACATCTCAGCGCTATTCACTCAGAATTCGCAATATCATCCAATACGGGACAACACGCGATTACAGCATATGTTGAATTCCCTAAACAGGAAGATACGGCAGTACTTGAATGGGCAGATAAAGAGAACTCTGCGCTTGGCGATATTCTCTTATTGCTTTCCATTTTTACAGGTCGTAACGTTTTTACGATTGACGACAATAGCGATGTTGTTGGTGTCATAATTGCTGACCCACGCCAATATCAATGGGGTGGTGTACTTGCATGCTCTATCCCATATAAACAACTACCTGATACGGAGCGAGAGTTTGGATATGATATCGGTTTTGAAGAAGAACTTAACCGCATATACTTGCTAATGCGAACAGAAAAATGGCAAAATAAATATGGACATGGATATTTTCTATTTTTAATAAATCAGGCTTTTCATCGTCAGTCTCTAGAATCGTCATTCACACAATGCTGGACAATCTGGGAACACTTGTTTACAGTTCATAATAGGCGCTGGTTGTCTGATAAGAATATCAGAAATTTAGACGCGATTGAAAAACTTTGCTTTATTATGACTGAATATGCGCTGAAGGATGAAATAGAAGTATCTTCCAGAAAACGCATTCAATCATTAGTAGACACCAGAAATAGACTAATTCATTTTGGAAGATTTCCTGTAGATGAGCTTTCAGTTCGCGATAATGCTGTGCTTTTCATTCGACTAACGGAGTTCATCATAGCTAAGATACTTGGTCTTTTGCCTTCCAATGTATTCAATACAACAGAAAAGTTGGAAGATTTTCTAAAAGAACAAAGTAAGGCAAAATAGATTGTGATAATAGCGTCATTATTTAGAGAGAACCGGCAAAAATGTGCTTTCGCAGCCGGTAGCAACCTGAGCATATTTATCACTTACCACATGTCACGGACTCCTACACCAACATCATTTAACGAAGAATGAATTCAAGCGGTGCAGCTTGATACTCCACCACATTAACCACATCGCCCACATTCAGTGTACCGGGCGCACGATGAATAGAATTTTGGGCGAACATCACACCATGATCTTGCTTGCGAAAAGTGTTGAGGGTTGCCAGCGGTTCGGCTTTGTCAGGAACAGTGCCAGTCGCAGGGTCAACAGTAGTCATCACACAGCGGGCGCAGGGTTTCACCAGATCAAAAGTCATGGTGCCGATTTGAGCTTCGCGCCATGTGTCCTCGGCAAAAGGTTCGCTATCCGTAATGACAATGTTCGGTCGGAAACGCTTCATCGGAATGGCTTCGTTTCCGCGTTCGATGAGTCGCTGGTTGAGATTATCCAATGATGACTCAGATACGATCAACGCCGGATAACCATCCGCAAAGCCAACCTGTGCCGGATAGGGTGCATAGTCTTTATTCACAGGTCGTACAAAATCATCAGCCATACGAAACAGACGGGCATCCACTTTGAGATAATCGCTAAACCATTGCGCCAGCGCATCACCTTCGTCCCATGCTTCACAGGTATCTTTCCAAACACGCACTGAACGAGAAGCGCCGCGTTCGGTTTCCAACGACACGCTAATTGGACTCATGCCGGGAGCAGTGAGCTTAAGTGAGCCATTTTCAAACGTCGGCTGTATAAGCGCCATTGCTGGCAGTTCCCGCTGTGTATAAAACATGCCATCCGAGTCTGTTACAACCCAACGGCGATCCCATGCAGGGCCAAATTTATCAAAGCTGACGGTTTGGTGCGTTAAGCCCGCGCACGATTTGATGGGATACGTATATATAGCCGAGACGTGCATGGGAGACTCCTTAAGCACAATTTTTTATGAGTATTTGGTGATTGTAACAGCGAATCAGATTATGAGAACAGAGATCTATAGAACCACATACCACCTAGAATTACACTTCTTTAACCAAAATCGTGCAAATTGAATATGAGCAGCAGCGTAACTAAAGCACAATAATTGTGTTAAAAAACCTATTGGCCTATAGCCAAAAATAAAAAATAGCTGTATGCTCTTGTAGTATTGACATGACAGGATGAAGCGGCTACAATGCTCGCCTATCACGGGCCTATAGCTCAGTTGGGAGAGCGCTTCAATGGCATTGAAGAGGTCAAGGGTTCGAGTCCCTTTAGGTCCATAGAAGCACACTTACCTCTAAACTGCATATCAAAGCCGCCTCGCCCCCATATAACCACCAGAATTGGTTCATAGGGGGTTTTTGTTTCCACACCGCTGCCGCTGATGGACTTTCAGTGGTGTAAATGAGAAAGGGCTGTACTGTGGCAAAACAAAAGCAGAGTCCATTAGACCGATTGAGCAACGGACTGCGTGAAATTGTGGACGCGGTTGACCGTTTGCTTAATCCGCCACAACCTAAAAGAGCACCTGTACCCGTACCAGTACGCGTGCCACGCCCGCAAGATAATCGCCGCAACCCTTATGGGCGTGATCCTTACGGACGTTATTAGTCTGGATTATTTGCAGACAAACTAGATAATTTAAAACGCGGCGGCCTACGTAGGTTATGCCGCGTTTTTATTTCTTGGTTAGTTACCCCTTGTTAGATTTCCCCTGAGGTTAAGCAGCATCCGTGATAAACTAGCGTGATTAATGTCGATTATCACGCTTCAATAGGGATGCCAACATGCCACAATCTGTTAAAGGTTTTATCTTCGATTTGGACGGCACAGTTTATTTAGGTGATGCCGCACTCCCCGGTGCAGTTGAGGGGATTACCAAGCTGCGCGAGATGGGCATGAAGGTGCTGTTCGTCAGCAACAAACCCCTCGAACCACGTGATAACTACGCCAAAAAACTCAGCAAACTCGGCATCCCTGCCACACCAGATGATGTTGTTACTTCGGCTTATGTGCTGGGCTATCATCTCGCCAAGACACAGCCCCACCTCAAACTATATGTCGTCGGTGAGGCCAACCTCCTCAACGAACTGCGCGGTTTCGGTCTGACAGTCGTCAATGAATTCATGGATCAAAGCCCATTAGAAGTCATTCATCCTGACGGTGTGGATGCGGTCGTGGTTGCCTTTGACCGCACGCTCGATTACCGCAAACTGAACACCGCTTATCAAGCCCTGAAAAACGGCGCACATTTCTTCGCCACCAATGCCGATAAAATGTGTCCGATGCCCGGTGGTGGCATCCCCGACGCGGGTGGTACGATTGCCGCTTTGGAGCACATGACCGGACGAACTGTCGAACTTTTAGCAGGCAAGCCCTCAACACTCATTGTGGAAGTGGCGCTGCAGAAATTAGGCCTATCCGCCGCTAATGTCATGATGGTAGGTGACCGCCTTGAAACCGATATTTTCATGGGGCAGCAGGCCGGTATGCAAACCGCCGCCACCATGACCGGCGCATCGACTCGTGCGGATGTCGCCAAAATGACCACACCACCCACTTATGTCATTGACGGTTTAGCCGAACTGCCGGAGATTGTCAGGGGGAATTAATCATCACGTAGGCCAAACGTTGGTTTACAAATCACATTACGAAATGCTACTCTGGACGCGTTTGAAGGAAAGAATTTGTGAAGCGTTAGGAGGAAACAATGCACAAATTTCTGCCGCGTTCAGTACGTCACATGCTGGTCGCCTTAACCTGCCTCGCAGTACTCTTAAGCCTGTCGGCTAGTGTTGCGACGGCTCAGGATGCGATCCAAGACCCGATCTTGAATGCCGCACATGAGGCTGGACTGATTACTGAAATTGGGGAAACGCAAACGTATGGTGAGGTGACCATCACACTCGACTGGGCTTATGCCGATACGCAGCGCATTGTGCTGAGCTATACACTGCAACCAGTCAAGGCAATCAACAGAGAAGATTGGGGTATGTCGATGATCACAGCCAGTCTGAAGGACGATCAACAAGCATCCTTTTCCTACGCTGGCGGTTATACCGAAGATGAGAAACAACCTGATCAACTGGTAGTCGTGATCGAATATTACACTCAAGCCCTCATTCCCATCGAAGGCAGTCAAGATTTCACGGTCAACAACGACTACTTCAATCCACCGCCCGACAAAATCAATCTGACTTTTGATCCCAAGCTTACGCCAATAGGCGCACAGTCTACGCTGCCCTTTGCCTTCGCCTTCACTGTGCCTTTGCATCCACCGGTAGTCATTGAACAAGAACAGACTATCCAAGTGAAAGACATAAGTCTTACGCTCGACAAACTAACAATCACGCCGACCACAACCACAGCACACATTTGTTTTACGCCGCCTGATGCCCGCGATTGGATGCTCGAAGGCACAGTTAAGATGGGTGATAATGTGGGGTATCCAAGTGGAGGCACACGAGATGGTGGCAAAGGTGCGCTTTTAAGCGAAGAAATTCGCTGCGGTACATATAACTTTAGGGTTTTCCATGACCGTGAAGCCGCTACATTCAATCTCAACTTTGATCATCTGGCAGTCTCGATGAACGAAGGGCCGGATGATTGGAACAAGATCAAAGCTGAACTCGCCAAACGCAATATTCTGATTGATGTCATTTCCATATCACATGGCCTTGAGGTGAAAGTCCTCAGCGTACCGGATGGCATCGACTATGACCAAGCTGTGATCGAAGCGCGGGAAGCGTTGGGCGACTGGATACAAGGCCCGTGGATGTTTAAGGTTGATTTGCCTTAATCCCATCAATCAATGTTCGCCAGTAGGGGTTTGTCACTGGCAAACCCTTTTTCTTTTCTTGCTGATAAGCCGCCTATACTAACGTTAGCTCAGGTATTCAATTTTATCGTTGCCAGAAGGTTGCTGATGGTAGCTTCACCCAAACGACGCATTGCCTATCTGCTGATTGGCATTCTGATGCTGCTCGTTATTATCTACATTTTTATAGCCCACATGGCATATGACCTCATATCGCTTCCGGATCAAACTTTTCCGGTGGTCTTACCCGATAGACCCTACGAAGAGGTGTCGTTTCTCTCACACGGGCGCACCTATCCGGTCTACGCTTTCTGGCAAACGACCAAACCCGACGCGCCAGTCATCATCAATGTTCACGGTTACAAAAACAGCCGCTACTCGGAATACATTCAAAACCGCGCTCGTATTTTGCTGGATATGGGTTACAACGTCCTCACGCCCGATCTGAGTGATAATGGTGGCAAAACGATTGAGGATGGACGCATCAGCATGGGCTTTGATGAGAGTTACGATGTGCTGGGCGGCTACGACTTCCTAATCTCCAAGGGATTTAAGCCAGAGCAGATTGGTCTGGTAGGCGAATCAATGGGGGCGGCTATAAGTCTGCGGGTGGCGCGGTTCCAGCCAGAGATCAAAGTTATTTGGGCGGATAGCCCTTACTTGGACGCGCCGCTAGTTCTGCGCGAGTGGACGGAAGCAGCAGGCTTTCCAAGTTTTCTCGTCACCGGTGGATTGATTTGGGGGCAAATCTTTTCGAACGACGCTATCAATGCGGTTTCACCGATCACCGAAGGCGCAGACTTGGCGGCTCATAAGCAAGCGGTTTACCTCATGACCTGTGCGTCGGACACTATCGTGAATCCGCATCACGCCAAAGATTTATATGCGGACTACCAAGCAAAAGGTGTGGATGTTCAGTTTTGGGAAATCCAATGCACTGACCATGCCAGCGGAATTTCGTTTGATCGCGCTGAATATATCAAACGACTTGGCGAGTTCTTGCATAAATTATCCGGCAGCCCGAACAATTAGCCGTTCGGCGGGAACACCGTGCTTGTGTTGCAGGATATCGGCAGCCCGTTCGATTTCCTGCTGTACCTGTGCGTCTGGCCAGCCTAATACACTACCGACAATTTCGCCCAACTCCCGCAAACCATCACTATCAATTAGACCCAACATACCAATCAGCGACCGCCGCAGAATCAGATCATCTAAATGAATGACCGACTCGTTGGCTGTCAAAAATCTGATCTCGCGTTGGCTGTACGTGGGTAAATGGTGCAGCGACACATCGGTTTCTGCCATGATGAACTGCGCGATTGCTTCTGCCCGTGTGCCGTAACGTCCAAATAAAGTTTGCAGTTGTTCAGCTCTCATACCTGTGCTGGATTGCACTTGCCTCAACCACAATTCGCGCGCGGTATCCGTGCGCGGATACCCTTTACCACCGCCAATTGCTATATCATCGGTTTTCGTGCGCCGAGACTCACCCAAGAAGGCCAGTGCTTTATCGGTCACTTGCTCGGAGAAGGCGCGGAAGGTTGTCCACTTGCCACCAATCAGCGAATACACTGGAAAGTGGATGCTCTCATCGGGTTCAACCACACGAATGCTATGGTCACGGCTGACCAACCCCACAAACTCGACATCGCTGGCAGGTAGCGGACGCACACCGCAGAAAGTGAACACAATCTGTGACCGATCTACTGTAATCCCCGGCAGCACCTGTGACCAAAACTGCATAAAGTAATCGATTTCCTCTTCCGTACATACCACCGAGTCGGGATCATCCGCACGGATGTCGGTCGCGCCAATAATCACTTTATCGCGGAATGGCTCGATAATCCCCAACCGACCATCCTTATTTTCGAAGTAGATTGCGCTGCCGTTGAGTGTCTTCAACAGTTCGGGATGATCCACCACAATATGAGAACCCTTTGTGCCACCAATGAAGCGCGTTTGGTGCTGCATTGATCGGTTGACGAAATCGATCCACGCCCCACCTGCATTAATCACCACCTGCGGCTGAACTGTGAATGTTTCGCCTGATAATTCATCTTTAATCTGTACATTGTTACCCGCACCACTAATGACACTGCAATAATTCAGTGCCTTTGCGCCCTCAAATGCCGCTTCAGCATCCAACACCAATTCCACCGCGATTCGTTCAGCTTGTGGCATCAAGCAGTCGTAATAGGTCGCTGCACCGATTATGTCGGGGTTCAGATGCTTGTGTTCTGCAAGCGCTGTCTCACGATTGAGCATCTCGTGAGTCGGCGTAACGCGATTGCTGCGGGTGAACCAGTCGTATAGCATCATACCCAGCTTGACGACCAAGTAACCGCGTTCGCTCGGTTTTTTCAACACACCGATAAACTTCAACGGCGCATTCAAAATGCCGGAGAACCACTTGTATATAGGGATAGTGGTTTTAAGCAGTTCAACCGCGTGAGGCGCATTCATCAGCAAGCGATTACGTTCCAATAACGACTCGCGCACCAACCGGAACTCGCCGTGTTCTAAATAGCGTAAGCCGCCGTGAGCCTGCCGTGTCGAGGCCGCACTTGAACCCGAACAGTAATCTCCTTTTTCGACGAGCAATACATCCACGCTTTGCAGCGCCAGATCACGGAATGTGCCGATACCGTTAATGCCGCCACCAATCACTAACACTGAAACTTTTGGATGATTACGTAAATAATCGAATTTTTTCTGCCTCGTGGTCATAATATGTGTCCAATAACAAATTCAATTGAAAACAAATTATAACGCGTTGGCAGGCAGTCACATTGACCACTTTTGGGATAAATATTATTCAACCGGCAGTGCGTCACATGGGCCATGTAAAGTTACAGTGCCGATCGTCGTCCATCCTTGGCTTCCATCTGTCCAAATGGTGACCTTATACCAGCCTTGTCCATTCTTAGCATCGACCTGCGCCCAAGGGCCGGGGTTCAAAATGCCAACTACTGTTGATGAGTTTGGCGCGGCATACAAATTCGTCACTGATTTAGCTGTCAGGGTACATACGCCGTCAGGTATTACCACGTCAGAAGGTAAGGTATCTGTGGGCAAACTTAAAACAGGTGGGGTCGCAGTGAAAACTGGTATGAGAGTCGCAGCCCCTTGTTCATTAGTCACGTGGTAAGCCAACTCTGACTGCTTAGCGTCAGCATACTTTCCATCTTTTGTGACAATGTTATATGTCCAATATTGACCGTTATACATCGCTGAACCAAGTGTGACCTCTGTCCCTGCTGGAATATCGCCAACCTTTGTCGTTGTCACCACATGATAGCCATTCATGCCAATCTCAATGCCGAAAAAAGCAGTAGGTGTCGCGACATAAACATAAGGCGTTGGCGTCGGGAAGAGCAGCGTCCCGCCGGTTTCGCTGATCACCAACTGCGAATCACGCGCTTTTTCATAACGCCCATCGGCAGTCATGATTTCATAGATGTACTCACTGCCCGTAAACATAGTCGTGCTAATCATCACTGTCGTTCCCGCCGGAATACTGCCAACATCCACTTTGGTCACAAGGTGATTTAGTGGGATGTTCATGGTGAAGCCAAACATGGCGGTGGGTGTCGGTGTAAGTGTAGGTGGCGAGGCCAATTCAGTTTCCAGATTGGAACTCAAGATGTCACACGGACCATAAAGTGTAACCACTTTGGGCGAAACCCAGCCCACTGTCTCACGCCCCCATGGGATTTGCAACCAGCCATTCTCGGCCTTCTTGATAACCACCATGTATTGGCCGGCAGGTAAGGCACTCATAATCTTAAATTCGGTACCGGGTCGCACCCGCACATTCACATCAAAATCACCGGTCGATTTGAGCGAACAAATATCTGCGGGTGGTAATGCAGTGGATGGAACCGACCCCACTTGGGATTGCGAGACCGGTTTGTTAACAGCATTCTTCTCGCCAAGCACAGTAATCGTCGGTGCGGCAAAGGGCGTGCGTGTTGGACTAAAGATCGGGGTACGAGTAGGTCTTACATCGAGTGTGGGTGGATTTAACGCCACCTCATCCACAGCCGCCAATTGGGTTGATAAGTTGCAAGCACCTAGTGACACAGCCATTATGAGTAAAGCGCTTGCCGTCAATTTTTTAAATAACATCATAAAATACCCCCCTATGCTCATCGTCTATATCTAATAAACGCATAAGAAGGGGTAGAGGTTTGGACGGACGGCCTACGCCTCACCTACGACTGGACGATGAGGCATAAAAGAGATGTATTTAGCGCTTCTTATTCAGCAGCTTGATGTGCTTGATTTCGATAATCTCAAAAATTTCCTCAAGCAGTTTATCGACTTTATTGGTGATAATTTCGGCACCAGCAGGCGTTCCTTTTGAAGGATCAGGGACATAAACGAATAGCAGAACTTTTACCCTTTCCTCTGGCTTTTTGTCTTTTTCTAAGACTTTGATGCCTGCTAGCAAATCTAGACCGGCATCTTCATCCCCACCGCGCACCATATCCGTAATCACCACTTCATAAGCGTTGGATGACCACTTTATAGCACTTAAAGCCTCATCCGTATCCCGCGCATAATCAATAAAAACACCATAATCATTGAGAAAACGGAAAATAGCCGCGTTCGCCAGTGGTTGGTCATCCACCCACATAATACGCGCACCACGAAGCAAGTCTTTTATTTTCTCTGCGCGGTTGAGAAGCCACTCCAGTTTGGCTTCATCTACCGCTTCATCTTTTGGAAGATTACCAAATAAATCTTTGCGATACGTCAAAATGGCGCTGCGTAATTCCTCTTTGGCCTCGCCAAAATTCATCTCGACACCAAATGCACCAATATGGGTCAGATGAGCAAAGAGGTCACGCAGAGGCTTGCGAAAAATATAAGCGATAACCGCGATCAAAAATATCAGACTACAGTTCGGAAGAATCTTGATGAGTTCTCCCAGAAGAAAATTCTTGTCGATCATATTTTCCCTAAATGCAATACAAAGCGCTATCGAGAAGTATCACGCACTTAGTTCGCCTTTGCAAAAATAATGTCTTTGGATCAAACAAATTCATAAAACGGTTATAATAGATGATAGGCTTGCCCCACAAAACGCATTTGTCATATCCACTTGGAGGGCAAGTTGAATCTCTTCAACGACTTTTTCACAGTCTTATACACCATGCCATTTGAGCAAGCCGCCTTTTGGTCGCTGCTCGGTAATGTCGTGATGTTTGCCGCAGCCCTGTTAGCCGGTGAAGCCTTAGTCCGCCGCTACCACAACAAGCCCAACTCGCCACCACCCGAAGCCATCAGCCGCCAAGAAATCCTATTCGCGCTGCTGTGTGTGCTACTCAATGGGCTGGTCGCAGTCGTCGGCATTGTCTTGTGGCGCGCGGATATTATTCATCTTCGCCCAAACGGAGATATATTGGCAACGATCATTGATGTGGTCGTTCTCATTGTGCTGATGGATTTCGGCATGTACGTATTTCATCGCATTGCCCATCACCCACTGCTCTATCCCATCATCCACCTGACACATCATCTTTATGAGAACCCGCGACCACTAACCTTATTTGTCCTCAACCCGTTTGAGGTGTTGGGCTTTGGCGCACTACTCATTGTGGTCATCTGGTTATCGCAAGCTTCGCAGGTTGCCATCGTCATCTATCTGGCCTTCAACCTGATCTTCGGCTTGGTTGGACATTTAGGTGTCGAACCTGCGCCCGACGCATGGCTCAAGCTGCCCATCATCCGCACCATTTCCACCAGCACCTTCCATGCCGAACATCACCATGACAAGGCACATAACTTCGGTTTTTATACGGTGATATGGGATCGGCTGTTTGGGACGCTTTCACCCGAATACGTGCAGGATTTCGGGCGGGCAAATGGCCGCTAAAAGGGGTTCTCGTTTGCAACTGCGACAGGCAGCGTAAAACTAAATGTTGAACCTTCGCCGGGGATGCCGCTGCTCGTCACACCAACAGAGCCGCCCAAGCGTTCAACCACCGTTTTGATGATCGTCAGTCCAAGACCGTGTCCATCAATCTTATTCTGACCGAGGCGTTCAAATTTCTGAAACAAATGCGTCTGTTCGTCTATAGACAACCCCTTGCCATTGTCACTGACCCAATAGCGGATCAATCCGTCTGCCAACGGCACAGCTCCAATATGCACTTCAGGTGGATTGCCGCCGTATTTGATGGCATTGCCAATATAGTTGACCCAAACTTCTTCCAACCACGAATCGTGACCGAGTGCATCTGGAAGTGGATGCGACACATGAATTCGCGCGTTCTTTTGCCGAATCGGCAGTTCCAGACGTTCAATTGAATTTCGTAGCACTTCATCCATTTGAATCGGCTGCGGCATAATGGCCTGCTTACGCGCCCGTGCCAAAGTCAACAGCGAGTCAACAATCGAGTTCATTTTTTCGGCGGTTGCGGTTACATTTTTAATCGCGCGATAACTTTCCTCAGGGATTTGTCCTTCCAAATCCATTTCAATTAATTCCATGTAGGTGCTAATCACCGCAATAGGATTTTTGAGGTCATGGGCAATATTATCTGCATACGATTCCAGATCAGTGATCATCTGCTCATGGAGATTAATCTGTTCTTCCAACACACGGTTACGGCTGGACTGCGCCTCGGCATCAATCCGCACCCGCTCAACCTCATATTGGGTTTGCAAAGTCTTTAAGAGCATATCGGCCTGTTGGTTAAAAACAGTTTCTTTGACCGTTTGTTGTTTTTCATAATGAGCAAGCGCTTGCTCAAAATTACCCTGTGCTTTGTAAACACCCGCCAATAAACCGTGTACTTCGGCAATTAAAGGCGCTGTTTCCAAGCGTTCAAATATCGCCAGTGCATCCCGCAAATAGTTAAGCGCGACTGCCGTTCGCCCTTGTATGATCAACGTTTCTGCGAGGCGCATCATGGCAGTGGCGACCTCGCGCTTTGCCTCACCTTGCCGCGCGGCAGATAACGCTTCCTCATAGTAAGTGATCGACTGTGGCAAATCGTTCAACCGCTTGTAGGCTTGACCGACAGCAGTGAATGCCCTTGATATACCCACCCAAAAGCGTTCCGGCTGCATCAGTGCCAGCCCCTGTCGGGCATATTCAAGCGTTTGAGCGGGTTGATTCAATTGCAGATAAGCTTCCGCCATATAGGTCAGCGTCAGCCCATCAGAGGCACGCACATGATCAATTTGTATATCAAGCTGGTAGGAGTCTTGATAATGCTTAATTGCTTTTTCAAAGTTACCCATCGACGCATAAATATCACCGATGTTACTACGCATCACCGCGACATGAGCAAGGTTGCCCTGCTGCTCACTTAACGAGAGTGCTTCAAGATAGTAATCAAGCGCTTCGTGCCAATTACCCAGTCGCTCGTGGTTATTACCCAAAATATTGATGGCATCGGCTTCTTGTTTGGGATATTTTCCTGTTCGGGCTATGGGCATTGCCCGCATCACACATTCAATCGACGTGGGATAATCGGAATGGCAATAACTGCACCACGACAAATTCAGCAGCGCATCGAGAATTCCCGGTTCATAGTTAATCTGTGTTGCCAATTCGAAAGCTTGACCGGCCCATTCCAAAGCCTTTTCGGTATCACCCTCGCTGTTGTGATGTGCCAATGCATTCAGCGCATCAATCCGCTCGATAGGTGTTTGAGCCGCATTCAATTGTTCTTCGAACGGTTTCAGGCGATCCACAAGTTATTCCAATTCTTTCATAACAAAAGGAATTATTCATTCGACATATTATAGATTGTGGTGGCTTCACTCCACCACCTATTGATGACATTTATCACAGCCTATTCAATGATTGACCTGCGATTCATCGTCGCTGTTCATCATGCCGCGCCTAAGTCGCTACAATAATCGCAATCAAGTGTCACAGGAGGAAAGCACATGGCTCCTTGGATTGCACATTTACGGCTAGCAGAAGCCCTATTGGTCGCGTTACCCCATCTGGACGAAATCGCTTTCGCTTATGGCAACATCGCGCCCGACTCCGGCAAACCCAATATCGATTGGACGGTTTATGACCCACCTAAAGAGGTAACACATTTCTTGCGGCGTGGCGATAGCGAAGACAAAATTCATGACCTCAAGTTTTATCGCAGCTATCTCGCGGATATTCGTCCAGAAGATGATCTGGCTGATTTTAGCTTCCGGCTCGGCTACTTCGCCCATCTGCTGTCAGATAGCTTGTGGTCACGGCGGCTGAATATCACCTATAAACAACTTTATCCTGAACTGGTTGACAATCCCACCAGTCCCATGTGGCAAACGCTCAAACGTGATTGGTTTGATCTCGATTTTTGCTACCTGCGTGACCATCCCAACTGCTTATTCTGGCACGTGATTATGACCACGCCCGATCCACCCGCTTATCTGCCGTTTGTCTCCCAAGAAGGTTTGACACATTCGCTCGACCACATCCGACGCTTTTACAGCACACCGAACGCGCAGCACAATATTGATCACGCTTATATCTACTTGAATGAAACGACTATGCAGCGTTATATCGAAGATACCGCCACATTGATCTTCAAACTGTATGCTTTGCTGCAAGCCAATCCGCCGTTGAACAGTCTCAATTCCTGTATTCGCTTATTACGTGCCGCTGAGTATGCACCTTATCCACCACCGTTTGGTGATCCGTCTTGATGCCAATATGATCTGGCAATAGGGATACCTTCTGAAACAGATTATCATTGAAGCAAATTCATTACTTAGTGAGGGATAATCATGCTTATACCGGATGCCGCCCGCGCTGTCTTACAAAAACCGCTTGTTGTCCGCATGGCGGTCAATGATCCCGAAGGTTATCCACATGTGGTTCCAGTATGGTTCGGGCTTGATGGTGACGACATCATGATTTTTGGCTTCTACAAGACTCGCAAAATTGACTACATCAAAACTGACCCCAGAGGCTCGGTACAAATCGGCGGTGACATGGGCAATGATGGCTATTTGCTCAAAGGCGAATTTAAACTTGAGGATGACTCGGACTACAAGTGGGCGCGTACCATCACCTACGCATATGAGGCAGATCGTGCGAACGCAGATAAACTGCTAGCAGAGTGGACAGCCAACAAACTGTTTTTGCTGCGCCTCGTGGTCAATAAAGTGATCAAAGTCTAACGCCACCCAGCTTTGAACAATTCTCCTCATCCAACGTATAAGCCTGTATATTGACCGGCTTATGACGCTCGCGATGAGGAGAATATTTTGGCACACGCAACCAGCACTAACGCAATTCCCACGACTTCTCAAACCGTCATATCCAAAGATGGCACGCCCATAACTTTTCAAAGCATGGGTACGGGACAATCCCTCATTATTATTCCGGGAGCGCTGTCTATGGCTGCGGATTATCATGCGCTTGCGACCGCACTGACGGACTCGTTTACAGTACATATTATTGAGCGGCGTGGACGTGGCCTCAGTGGTGCGATGGGCGCAGATTACAGCATCATCAAAGAGTGTGAAGATATCGACGCTGTTCAAGTAAAAACCGATGCACATTTTCTTTTTGGTCACAGCTATGGTGGATTGGTTGCCTTAGAAACCGCCCGTAACAATCAAGGGCTGACTAAAATCGCGGTTTATGAACCCGGCGTATCTATCAACCAATCGATACCGGTCAATTGGGCTTCGGCTTATCAAGCCCATCTCGCCGCTGGAAAACCACTTGATGCTTTTATCGAGTTCATTCGTGGCACTGGCCCCACATCTATGAAATGGATTCCCAATGGGTGGCTGCGACTAATTATGCCTATAATCATCAAAGGTGAGGAATGGGATAAGATGGTTGCATTACTCCCCGCTAATCTCATGGAACATGCCCAAGTTGCCCGTTTAGATAATACCTATCAGAACTATCGTGAAATCGTAGCAAATGTATTGTTGATGAGTGGTGGAAAAAGTCCGGCATTCAGAGAACACACATTGCGTAAATTGTCCGGAGTCTTACCCAAATCCGACATCACAATCTTGCCGAAGCTCGATCACTTTGGGCCGACGCGTGGAGCGCCATCCAAAGTCGCGAGAGAAATCAAAGTACATATACTCAATTTGACTACCTAACAACTGGACTATTTTCACAGTGTTCTGGTATCTAAACGCATCCTGCTGTATCGTAGAGATGTGTTTCGCATTACCGGGAGACAAACCTGTGACTCTTGACTATGACATCCCACTTGAAGCCTTCCGACAAGCCCGTGCCCGTCTCGCACCTTATACCCGTCACACACCCATTGCTCCTTGGCCGATGCTCCACAATGAAGCACCAGCAGGGTTACACCTGAAGCTCGAAAATTTACAGGTAGTTGGGTCGTTTAAGCCGCGCGGAGTCTGCAATCACATGCGTCAGCTTGCACCCGAACAGCGCAAACTGGGTGTAGTCGCCGCATCAGCTGGCAATCATGGTTTGGCGGTGGCTTATGTAGCACGTCAATTAGGCGTTCCGGCCATCATTTACTTACCTGAACATGCCAGCGCGGATCGGGTTGCCCGCATTCAAGCGTGGGGCGCAGTGGTCGTCCAATATGGTGCAGGTTATGAAGATGCTCACAAACTAGCAGTCGAACACGCTGAATCCGAAGGTCTAACCTACGTCCATTCTTTCGACTCAGCATCAACACTTGCTGGACACGGTACACTAGCGCTCGAACTCTTGGAAGATGTGCCGGAAATCGATTGTCTGTTGGTTGCCATCGGCGGTGGTGGATTAATCGCCGGTGTCTCCTGCGCCCTTAAGAAATTGAACCCGCAGGTCAAAATCATTGGGGTAGAGCCGGTAGGCGCACCTTCCATGTATGAAAGTGTCAAAGCCGGACAACTTGTGTCGCTGCCCGAAGTCAAAACCATCGCCGATACCCTTGCCACACGCATGGTATCCGAACGAACGATGGTTCTCACCCAGCGTTACGTCGACGACATCGTCTTGGTATCAGACGCACAAATCGCAGCCGCGATGCGCTGGCTCTGGGCAGAATGCAACCAACTGGTCGAGCCATCCGGTGCGGCGGCGCTTGCTGCTTCACTTTATGGCGCTGCTGATATGACCCCGTATCAGCATCCTGTCGTCTTGATTTGTGGTGGCAATGTACCTGCCGAACCCATTTTGCATAGCTACGAAGTCACAGAACGCTAGCCAACACTTGGGATGAGGGAACAATTCTAGGCAGTTTTGACTTTACCCGCATCACCCGCGCTGCAATACGAGCCGGACATATGCACTTTGTGCGCCACGCGCAGTTCGGCTTCCTCATCATTGCTCATCAATGGACGAAATTCGTCGCTGACATTCCACTGGAATTGCTCATCAGTCGGATATTGATCTTCGTAGCGTTTCAACCCTAGAGGAATTAGCCGCATCCGCTGGTCAATCCATGTCCGATCCCATGGCCCATCTTGGATAATTTCCTCTGCCGCGCGGAACTCGTAGTAAATGGTACGGCGCAGACGGTTGCCCTCGGTATGCGGCGAACCATGCACCACCATCACATCATGCAGCAGCACATCACCCGCCG
Source organism: Aggregatilineales bacterium (assembly GCA_038251275.1). Lineage (GTDB taxonomy): Bacteria > Chloroflexota > Anaerolineae > Aggregatilineales > Phototrophicaceae > CFX2. The sequence goes on along the minus strand of JBBSBM010000070.1, from coordinate 17,116 downwards.
CCATCTCAACCTCAATCGAACCCGGTACATCCCAACCGTAGTCTTCCGTTAAACGGCAAATATCCTGTCCTTGCGCTTGCGACTTCGGGATTACCCACAATGCACCGCCACCTGAACGCGACTCGTCCAGATACAAGTCGTAGTTGAAAATGCGGTGGGTACGTGGATGTACCGCATCTTGATGCCATTTAACCGCCGCACCGTCACCTTCTTGCTTGAAAACCATCGCCTCGTAAGTTGGCACGAAGTCCGATCCGCAGAGACTCTGCGCCACTTCCAAAACTTGTGGACTACCTAGCAGTTCCAATGAGGCCTCTTGTCCTTTGTTGTGTACATAATCCACACGCCACATGGTTTTTCCATGAGGACGTTCCGCAAACAGATAATCCGGTCGATGCGGATCATCATCAGTTGCCGACACCCCGTTCGCAATCCATGTTTCACCCGCCGCTTGCAAGCGCTTCAACATCGGCTGCGGAATCCAATCTCGCAGTACGAGGTATCCGTTCTCGTCATAAAAAGCGATCTGCTCAGGTGTTAAAGCGTAAGAACCCATGTGACCCTCCTTAAAATTAAATTGACAAACGAACCGGCATCATCTATTTCATCTTAGGATATGATCTTCCATCAACTCGCTTGGCATGGAGCAGTCGCGCTCACAGTTGCTTGGTTCGTATCAGTGACGGTCAATGTCGCTTGACCGCCGCGCCCCCAACTCCCATTAAAAACCGTCGCGGTACTCCGTTTAAAGCTGAAGGTCGCACCAGCCGCCACTGCCGTATTACCGCCTAGCGTGAAACTCAACGATTGTGAATCGGCGTTTACTGTCACCGCCGCTATTGTGGAAATCGTCGTCGGTTCAGGTGCAGCAGCACAATTGACTTGCTGGGTAGTAATGGACAACTGCCATCGTCCGCTGCTGATTTGTGGTCCAGCATCAGTAGTAGCCGTCGGTGTGGGCGTGATTTCGATGACAGGCGGTTGAATCGGTGGCAGCGCCGTCACAATAATCACCAACTTCGGCACCAGCAGTTTTTGCCCCGCAACAATCCGATTAACATCCGCGATGCAATTACCTTGAGCCAGATCTGTCAATGAAACCTCTGATGCGCGGGCAATTTCTGCCAGTGTGTTACCGGGCTGCACCGTATAGGTCAACGTCCAATCGGTACGCGGTGTGCAGTTTTCCAGCACCACCGGTGTTGTTGTAATACTTATTGGAGTAGCAGTAATATTGACGTTGGTATTGGCGCAGTTTGAAAGTGATGCGTCCTCAACCCAACCCGTTACTTGCTCGTCGGAAGTCTCAACCTGCCGCCAAACTTGTGAACCGTCATTGGTGGTTGAACCTGAGTCGATCACTCGGTCACGAATCGCCAGCAAGCGCAAAATCGTCTGGTTTGCCGAATTCGGCTGCTGCCGTATCCACGCCCCATTCGGATTACTGACGCACAAGAACGTATCCGCAGCAATTATCGGCTCAGCAACCGTGATTGGACGACCGAGCAGGCCAATCGGCAAATTATCCATCGCGCCCAGTTGATAACCTTTGGGCTGGCTAATCGTACCAACAGGCTCAAGGTTCTCGTCCATCGGCACGCTCACCCATGAACCTGCCGGAACATCAACCGTCTGCCCATTCGACTCAATACTGCCTTTGCCCTCAATCACCGAAAAGCGCATGGTATTGCTCGGCTGTGCTTGGATAAAAGCGGTTGATCCCAACTCAACATTCACATCATTCACCGTCAGTTTGATTTTGATGTCGCCGCCGCCCGGGGTCTGCACCAGAATGCCATCTTGTGGCGCACTGGCACATTTCACACCCGTCACACCTGTTTGCAAACTGAAGGCTTGCATCGGACTGGGTGTGTTCACATCAAATAAAGGTAATTCACCCGCCTGTGGCACAAGTGACGAAGGTATCCATCCAGTACGACTGTCCGAGCCATCTAGTTCAACCCGCACCCATGCCCCATCCGCCGATTGGCTCAAGGCAAACGCCTGATCACCCGCACTCAATGCTCCAACAATCGCGGCATCCGCTTGCGGTTCGCCCAATAATACACTGCTGGATGCTATCGTAATCAGCGGTGAAGCTGCTGAATCAACTTTATTCTCAACTTGCACATCACCAAACACGAGGAAGCTCACACTCTGCCCCGGCAGCGTATCTGGAATGTTGGCCTGCAAGCGCATCAGCGCCACGCCCCATTCCTTCTTAACATCATCAAATGGATCGACCCGCAGGGATTTCACATTCGCAATCCGCGCCACATCCCCCGGCTTATCGAATACAAAATTGGTCACATCCGGTTGTGGATCAGCCTTCAACGACAAGTTGCCGTAACAAGCTTGGTTCATACCGGTTGACGAGCATAAGTTACCCACAGCCTGAATAGCATTCTGTACCAGCGCCGGACAATCGTCGGCCTGCGCCACCACCGTACCGATACATAAAACAACCAGAAAGAAGTAAACAACGCCTCTTAAATTTCGCATCAAGGTATTCCTCTTTGTATATGTTGATGATTATAGATGAGAAATCAAAAACGCTGTGGTCTATCGAACACTAATGCACGAGTCTTGATGTGATGCCTATAATTTGGGGGTTATTTCACACGCGTTAACGCTATCATGAACACTGGCACGATATGATAGTTATTAACCATGACAAACGAACTTGAACCCAAACCCAAACTTATCGTCGGTGATGACGGCGAACTGCTCGAAGCGGATACCAGTTTCCCGCGCATTGCATATGTTGAAGCACCCGTTACGATCCCCCCACTTCCATTAGGTATCCGAATAGCCAAATGGCTGTTTTATGGTATGGGTATTGTAATTGCTGCGGTTTTTCTCATTGGTACTTGGACGATACAGACCTCAAGCTATGTTAAACCTCAACAATACGTATCAGCCGAGCCAACGCAATTTACCAATCACGCGGTTTATCTTCATGCACTGTTCCAACTGCCCGATGCTCAATCTGCGACCGAATGGGGCACTGGTTTGGTCAATATTCATGCCTTAAATTGGTCACCGGATGGAGGCCAGTTGGCAATCACTTATGGGCAAAACCAAGCTGCCAATTTAGATATTGCAACTGGTGACTACTCCTTTAAAGCATTTTCAGCCGCATCTTTTGACTGGTCACCTCTTGACTCACATCAATTTGTTGCTGCCGACACACAAGGCATCGGTATTTACACGAACAACTCAACAGTTAACTTACTGACCACCCTCAAACCATCCTCATCCTTCAAAATGCCGCCTTCTTTAATCCGCTGGTCAACCGACGGCTCACAGATTGCAACCTTATCGCAGGATCGCAAGCTCGTAAACATTCTATATGCATCCGATGGCGAACTCGCGACTGAAAGACCATTCGAAGCGCAGGTTTGGGATATGCAATGGTCTCCCATTATGAACAGTTTATTAGCCATAAAAGACAGCGGTTTGATTTATCTACAACCAGCTAATAAGTTGATCCCACAGCCGCAAGGTCTGGGAGTTGTCTATCCTGATAGTTCGATCAGTTGGAAGCGTGTCTCATATGCGTCTGACGGGTTAAAAATGGCGCTTGTAGGCTGGGATTGTGATCTGAAGCTGGCGCAATTTGATCGGCTTGAACGTTCTCTACTTTGGGTGAGACCGATGTTCTCTTCTGTAACAACCGGATGTGAAACTAACGAAACGGAAATCGCATGGTCGCCGCATCATGATTTGATTGCGACATTTCTTCATGGCGATGACACGGTTTATTTGTGGAAAAGCCGCGATGGAAAGATTTTCGACCGTCTTATTCCATTACGCAGCAGCCCGATTACGGCGATTGCATGGTCACCTGATGGCACATACCTCGCCATTGGCAGCAATACCAATGTCACGATTTGGTGGCCGGAATAAACAATATGACCAACAAACTTGAACACAAACCCACAATGGCAATGACGGCGAACGGCTCAAATCGGATCACAATATGGTAAATTGAGTTTAGCATAAGAAAAGTGCTTCTTGTCGATGTACCCTATCATGACGACATTGATCTGTTGAATTGTCGAACTAGCAGCAGCCATGCTACAAGTTTGTAATCATTCTAATCTTTATTATTCGCGAGTTTAATTTGAGATATAATCCGGTTAGAAGTTACAAACCATGCTTGACTCAAGATGACTCTAGTCCTATGATTTTAGAACACATCTTCTAAAACACTATTGACCTGTCTCTTGTAACACGCGTACACTGAAGCTAGCGCTCTTTATCCGTCTATTTTATTTGTATGGAATTATCTAATGGAATACAATCGAGCTTCTCGACCAAATATGGTGTCGCTCTTCTTCGGAATGGCGATAGCAGCAGTACTCATTACCGTTTTAGTTGCTAGTCTCTTTTTTAACAAACTTCCCCAACCCCAACCAACTGATCCAGCATTTACCACACAATCCCAACAACCCGGTTATTCCTACACAGAAGCCGCCGCCACCGAAACCGTCCATAACAAAGCGTTGCTGCTTTTGGTTGCTGTCGGCTCAATGGCTGCGGCACTCATAACCGGAATGATGATTATCAGCAATATCACCAACCGCCGTATCATGCGTCAGACGACTCAATTTAGCCACCAGAGCACCCCCCGCACAGCGGCTTGGCAAGTACAAGAAGTGTATATCCCTGATAACAGCCAAAGCATTCGTACTAGTCGCGCAAATCATAGAGCTTTTAATAGCGAGCGTTAAGGCCGTCGGTTTGTCTGTTCACGCGCACTAAACACAAACTGTTCTTCGAGCGCCGTCTGATATTTGAGTCGCCTCGCGTACAGTCTTACACCGATAGTAGTCAGACCAGCAATAGTGAACAATAGAATGAGGCCGATTAAGATAGTCGTAAACGACTGATTTTCGGCTTGTTTGCCTGCATACTCAAACTGCTGCTTGATCTGCGTGGCTTGTGCATACAAATCATTTGGTACGGATGTTGCCGCACTCTGCGCTTGATAAGGTTTGACGGAAGCAGTGGTGGTCGCTTGTACCACTGCTGTTCGATAATTCGACTGTGCCTCGATTGCCACACCGCTGCATCCTGTTGCGCCCACAATCACCAGCGCACCAACCACCCACAGTATCAACTGATGAGCCGCTTGTATACAGGTGTCTAGAGTGTCCATTTGTCATTCACCTTATAACGCTTCGTGAGTCGTTCACAATGGGGTTGCGCTTGGTTACCACGAGCAGCTTGCGCCATATTCGGCCGATGAGGAATAGTTTCCTCGTCGTTGTTGCGAACATTGTATTTCGTGTTCGAAAACGGCGAATTTTGACCGATTAGCCGCCATCGATCACCTTCAGCCTTCACCTTGTCATATTTATCTTCAATCGGTCGTAGATAACGGGTATTAAAAAACAGTGTTGCAGTAGAAATCACCAGTGCGCTTGAACCCAACACAACCACCACAAGCCCGAAGAGCAGCATATTGTATCGAGAGGCCTCTTGTTTATTGGCATCAATAATCCCCCCGATTAACGCCAATTGTGTCGCCGGATCTGGATGTTCTGCCTCTGCCTGCGCTTGCACACTTGCAGTCTTCACTTCATAGTCTGCCGCCATGTGCTGCTCGATTGAAGAACTTAATAGGCATCCAGTCAAAAATATCGTACCCACTACCACAAAACATCCAATCTTGAGTGCCCGGCCTATCATGATATTTTTCCTATCTAATATTCAAATATCCTGAAACGTCTCCCCAACGCATCCGCTGCTGCTTCAACTTTCACTGTGAAGTCAACGCGCCACCATAAATATCAAACCACCACTCAACACGACGAACAGAACAAACACCATCACCAGTGCAGGCATCACTGAAGGCTGCGATGGTGACGCCTGTTGAATAATAATCGGGGCAGGTGCTTCAGTGCGTGTCGTGCTGAATATAATCAGCGCGACGATTCCCACAAAAGCACTCCCCGCACATATGAGGGTCAACAAACTAGAAACTTCTAGTTGTGCATCCCCCATCAAAATCATCAATATATTGGCGTATAATCGGCTTACCAAATCCCATAACACATTCATAATTAATTTTCCGGAATTGTTGACATAAATAAAAAATAGCACACTGTATGTATCGAGATATACCCCCATTTTTGAGGGAGAAATTTACATTTTTCATTTGTAAAGTCTTAAGAGAGGATTTTATATATCGTCGTGGATTCATAATTCTATGACAAAACGAGGATAAAAATTCACGAAGCAAGCAAAACCCCCATAAATTGGAGGATAAACTAAAAAATTACAGAAAATATTATGGAAATAGTCGGATAAAAGTTTAATTTTGGTTTATACAGAAAACCATTCTCAAACCATCTACTAACACATACACTCGCGCTGCTCTCCCAAAATGGTTAGAGTCGCCTTCACCAAACAGTTACCAAATGTTCTTCCAAATGGTAACCCATTAGTTATTGATCGCTCTTATAATGGGATATGGCGGGTTATAAGAACGTATCTGCTCTGTAGCGGTTCGAGGGCAATCCTTCACCCAAATTGCCTTTTGCCATTGCTGACGATTGTCGACTTCCAGATTTGCCAACATGACCAATGACACTTCTGACACTGACGACATACTTTATGCAGCAACCATAGCAGCGGCACACCTCATCCGAATTGCCGCAGCAACTTCCACCGAGCCAGCCGCCGAAACTGCACCAAACGGGGTTCCGAATCTGAAGAATTTGCAGAATCTTCCGAACGAAGAGAGTCCTTTAGGACAAATCAACCATGTCTTGCTGCTACCCAAAACTAACAGTCAATCCGAATTATATGTAGGGTGGAGGTGTGCCTCCACCGCTCTCGCATTTAGTCAACGTGCCAGCACATCAGGATTAGCCACATCCTCTGGATGACCATTAATATAAGCCAATAAATGGTCAAACGCTGTTCCAAAGTACAACTCGTAACTGTCCTTCTCCACATAACCGATATGTGGCGTACAAATCACGTTATCAATGTGCAGCAAAGGATGGTCAACCACTGGCTCACGCTCATACACATCCACTGCTCCCCAACCGGGACGACCTGCCTTCAAGGCTGCTTCTAACGCACCGGTTTCAATCAGATCAGCACGACTGGTATTGACCAACAACGCTGTCGGTTTCATCCGTCCTAAATCACCTGCCGTCACAATCCCAAGCGTTTCTTTTATCATTTTGATGTGCAGACTGATCAAGTCACACTGCTCGAAAAAAGCCGCTTGGCTGGCTGCTACTTCGTATCCGTCAGCCTTTGCCCGTGTCAACGACCCTTCACGTCCCCAAACCGCCACCTTCATCCCGAAAGCTCGCCCGTAGCCAGCTACCACCGTTCCAATTCGCCCATAGCCGAAAATACCCAATGTCCGCCCATGCAAACCCACTCCAAGCCTACTCTGCCAACGTCCGGCTTTCATACTCACCACTTCTTGTGGAATATGCCGTGTTGCTGCCAACACCAACGCCCATGTCAATTCGGCTGTGGCTGTTGATGAACCGATTCCGCTGGTCACGACTACACCGTGCCGTGTACAGGCTGCCATATCAATATGAGGCATCCCACGTCCGGTTTGAGCAATCACCTTTAGCGTTGGTAATTTCGCTAACAATGCCTCGCTGATCACCGTTCGCTCACGGATCAATACCAACGCTTCTGCATCCTGAAAACGCTCCGCCAGCACATCAACGTCGGTCACAGTGTCATGGTAAACCGTCACCTCGTGACTATCCAGCTTCCGAAAACAGTCTAATGTCCGTACTGCATCCTGATAATCATCAGGGATAACAATCTTCATAAGTCACTCTCGCTACGGATGAGGCACCGTTCCACCCGCCGATGGCAGGTAGAAGAACGCAATCGCCAAAATGATATAAACCGCCAACAGCATCGCCCCTTCAAGCCAATTCGACTCGCCATCCAGCGCGATAAATGCTGCCACAATGACCGTTGCAATAATCGCGATCAGTTCAAAGCTGCTAAAGACCAAAAGCAAAGGCTGTCCGGTAATCAATAAGGTGATGAATACCAACACCGGCGCAACGAACAAGGCCACCTGCAAGCTCGATCCTACCGAAACCGCTAAGCTCAGTTCCATCTTGTTCTTAAGTGCTACCTGAACCGCCACAATATGCTCTGCGATATTGCCCACCAACGGAATCACAATGATGCCGATGAAAAACTCACTCAAGCCCAGCGTTTGGGTGACATGTTCCACTGCACCCACCAGCGCCTCACTCAAAAACACGATACCTATCGTCGTCGCCATCAGAACTAAGGCAGAGGTGCGAATACTCCATTTGGCCTCATGTGGCACGGCTTCCCGACTCACCGCATCCGATGAATTACTGCTTCCTTGACCACTGAACGAGTAGACAAGGCTGAGCGCATACAGAATGATCATGACTAGCGCAACACCCTCGCTCAGGCCGAACTCCGAGGACTTGTTAGCATTCAGCGCTGCATCGAACAACGACGGAACTACCAGCGCGACCACCGCTAAAATGAGCAGGGTAGCATTCAATCCTGCCTGTCGCGCGTCAAACTTTTGGATGCCGTGTTTAAGGCCACCCATCAACAAACTAAAACCCATCACCAGCAGCATATTGCCGATAATCGAACCAACAATCGAGGCCTTCACCAAGTCAAGTAATCCAGCTTGGATTGCCAATATGGTGATGATCAATTCGGCTGCATTTCCCAATGTCGCATTTAACAAACCACCGATTTTCGGGCCAGTATGATGGGCGATTTCCTCGGTGGCCTCACCGATCAAATCGGCCAACGGGATAATGCCGAGCGCTGCAAGAATGAAGATAAGAATCGGGTCAGCGTTCAGCACCTTAGCAATCAACGCAATCGGAACAAAAATCAGCATACCTTTAAGTAAGCGGTCTACGGACACTATGCCTTCCCCTTCTGTAAAGCGACGCAAAACCAATTAGGTGCAAGTATGAATGGAATATCATCCTGCCGCAAGTGCCGAACGGATAAACTCATTAGCGTATTATTGAATAGAAAAGAGGTTAATTAACGTGTACCGCGCATCCGGGGATCAAGCACATCACGCAGGCCATCTCCCAACAAATTAAAACCCAGTACACCCAACATAATCGCTAAACCGGGGAAAATAATCAACCACGGGGCTTTCTCGGCGAGGCTGCGACCTTCGCTCAACATCACACCCCATGAGGCGGCGGGCGGCTGCGTCCCTAATCCGAGGAAGCTCAAACCCGCTTCGGTCAGCAGTGACCATGACAGCGCCAAACTGATTTGCACGATCAGTGGAGCCAGCGTATTCGGGAAAATGTGACGCAATAAGATTCGCCCCGGTCGCATCCCTAAGCAGCGTGCCGCAAGAACAAATTCACGTTCTTTGGCTGCCAACACCGGCGCACGTGCCACCCGCGCAAAAATCGGCGTATAAACCACCGCGATTGCCAGCGCTGTTTGGATTAACCCCGGCCCCATCACCGTAACGACCACCAACGCTAACAACAATGATGGAAACGCGAAGAAAATATCCATGAAGCGCATGATCCAGTTATCGACCCGACCGCCTGCAAAACCGGAAATCATGCCGAGTGTAATCCCGATCACACTCGATAAAAACACCGATATAAAAGCCACTTTGAACGAGTTGCCAGCCCCTTCCATGACGCGGCTGGTGATGTCGCGCCCGAACAAATCCGTTCCCATGATATAGGCTGAACTCGGCGGTTTGAGGCGATCTTTAGCGTGCTGCTGAATCGACGGATAAGGGGTGATACCCAACGCCCCTAAAATCGCGATCACCACGAACGCCGTCACGATGACCAAGCCCACCATGCCACTCAAATTACGCGACAGACGGCGCAGAATACCCGGTGAAGGGGTTAGTATTTCGGTTGTATTAATTATGGCTGCCATAAGAGATGCGGGGATCAATAACCGAATAAATGAGATCAACAACCAGATTGATTATGACAAAGTTCAAGGCAATGAATAACACTGCACCCTGTACCAGCGCATACTCACGTTGGGAAATAGCGTTAACCACCAATCGCCCCAATCCCGGCAGCGAGAACAACTGCTCCACAATAAACGTCCCACCGAGTAGATAACCCATTTCGATGCCAATCAGCGTCACGACCGGAATCAGCGCATTCCGCAAAGCATGGCGCGTAATGACACGGCTTTCCGGCAGACCTTTACTCCGCGCAGTGCGGATATAATCTTCACTCAACACTTCTAGCATCGATGAGCGGGTCATGCGCATCACCGAGGCCGCGAATGCAAAACCCAACGTCACTGCTGGAAAAAACAACTGTTGTAAATTACGGGATGGGTCTTCGGTAAAACTGACATAGTTACCCGAATTGGGTAGGGTATGAAAGACTACTGACAGGATAAAAATAATCAACGTCCCAACGAGAAAGCTGGGCATCGACAAGCCAACCAATGCAAACAACCGTGCCATTAAATCAATGAAAGTATTGTGCCGAAGTGCTGAAATCAAACCGAGGGGTATCCCCACCACCAGCGCGATAGCCACTGCCATCACCGCCAGTTCAAGCGTTAGTGGGAAACGGTCGATAATCAAATCCGTTACAGGTTTTCCCTGCCGGATCGAAAGACCTAAATTGCCATGCAGCGCCTCGCCAACCCAGTAAAAATACTGCTCGACAATTGGACGGTCAAGGCCGTAATAACTGCGGAGCGATGCCCGCTGCTCATCACTCAACATCCCCGCCTCAGTACCCAGTGTTGCGGTAATCGCATCACCGGGTACCAGACGAATAGCCAGAAAGATCAGGATCGAAACCCCGACCAGAATAGGCACTGACGCAAGCAAACGGCGCAGCAGATAACGAAACATGATCTAAATAACCTGTGGGGCGTTAACCCCACAAGCCATCACCTCGACCATTAACTGCCTTTGCCTTCCAACGACACCTTGGCGAATGAATACAAGGAGTCGGTGGGGTTCGGCACAAAACCCTTCACATAAGGTTGTTGGGCGCTGTAGTCAAAGCCGTTGTACAACCAAATCCACGGTGAAACTTCGGTGATATGTTTCTGGAAGTCAGAGAAAATGGCAAGGCGTTTTGCTGGATCGGTTTCAGCGCGTCCCTTTGCCATCAGTTCATCCAGAGTATCGTCGATGTAGTTAGCGACCTTTTGCAGATTACCGGCTTTGGTCCAGTAACGGGCATACATGGTGTACGGATCAGGACGACCACCATTGAGCGCAACCGCCGCGTCAAAATCGCCAGCCAACCAGCGGTCAACATAGGTGTTCAGTTCGAGGGATTCGATTTCGACCTTGATGCCGATTTCAGCCAACTGTGCCTGAATAGTCTGGGCTTCTGAGATCGCAGTCGGCGGTTCAGCCGAAGCCGCAATCACCTTGATGCTGAAGCCATCGGGAACGCCAGCCTTAGCCATCAATTCTTTGGCCTTAGCAATATCCTTGGTGTAGCAGAAAAGTTGATCAGTCGGCAGCGCAAAAGCTGGAATGGTCAACGGGCCGGTCACAGTGCCTTCGCCTAAGGATGCAGTGTCCAACACTTCTTGGCGGTCAATGGCACAGGACATGGCTTGGCGTACTTCCAGCTTATCCATCGGCGCGCGGCTGGGGTTCAGTTGCAGCACATGATATGAAATCGAGGGAACCTTATTGACGACCAAGCCATCACTGTCACTAATGGTACTGGCAACCAGCGGATCACCGAGTGTCGCGAAGTCGATTTCCTTGGCGCGCAGAGCCGCCACAATCGAAGTTTCGTCAGGGATAATACGAATCTCGATGCCATCAATGGCGATGCTGCCGCCCCACCATTCTTTATTGGCGCTGAGTTCAGTCTTTTCGTCGGGTGTCCAGCTATCCAGCTTGAAAGGGCCAGTACCAATCGCGGTCGCTTTGAAATCACCGCTCATAGCCGCGTCCGCTTTAACAATGGCAGCGTTCAAGCTCGCCATTGCGGTGAGCAGAGGCACATCAGCAGTGGACAGGTTAAATACCACTGTGTTTGCATCAGGGGTATCAATCGAGGCGATGCTGCCGAAATTCGCAGCCGCTGCGGCCTTAGTATCCTTATTCAGAATACGCTCGAATGTAGCTTTCACATCAGCCGAGCTGAAGTCGGAACCATCATGGAACTTCACACCTTGGCGCAGGTTCATGGTCAAGGTTTTGGCATCATCCGAGAACTTCCAGCTTTCAGCCAACGCGGGGACAAGATTCAAATCCTTATCCACCGTGACCAATGGTTCGTAAATCAGTTCCAGCAAGCGGAACGATGCAAATGCGGTTTGGGTGTGCGGGTCAAGGCCGGTAGCATCAGCAGCACGTGCCATCACCAGCGTTTTATTCATGTCCATTTGTGCCAGTGCCGGAACAACCGAAACCAGCGCCAACAACATGACCACTAGAACGAGACGGATCGATTTTTGCATACAAAAATTCCCTTCGCTAAAAATAACGGTGCAATCACTCAATAGGGAAAGCCCTATTTCATTGCCTTGATAGGTTGCAACTGCTTCCAGTATAACAACTCGGTCACATCCGGCAAAACGTAACCGGGAATTGCGCCAATTTGCTGGTAGCCTTGTCGTTGATAAAATCGTTGAGCGTCGAGGTTGAAATCCGAAACCAGCAGAAAGAGTTCGTTGCCTACTTTCAAGGCTGCGTCTTCCGCACCGCGTAACAGTGCCGCACCGACACCTGCCCGCGCCCGTTCCTGCCGCACACCGATCAAACGCAGATACATGCTGCGACCAAAACCACCTTGTGGCACACACCACGCGAAACCGCAGCCGATGTTATCCTCACCAGCGTCCGCTACCAACAAGACTTCGTTGCGTTCAAACGCTTTTTCAAAATTCTGGCTGGCACGTTCAATGGTCAATTGGTAGCGCTGCCACAATGGCGTTTGTACCATCCATGCCGCAACAAGTGGAATGTCATCAGAGATCATGGGGCGAACACGAATAGAGTCCATATTACGAAGCGTAACAAATCAGCGCCGAATTCCCACTTTTTGGATATATCCACTTTCCCACTCCCTATCTGCACCGATGCTTATCTGCTGCTATACTAGCACATAAATTCGTACAAATATTTTATCCAAACAGGGGGATAGGTCAGATGGCACAAGAGAACCTCTCTGTATCCATATCGATTGAGTGGTGGAACAGATACCAAGATTTACTCAAACAGGCTATAACGCCGCTCACTGCCGATCAACTGAACCTGCGACTTGGAACACAACGTTCGGCGGGCGAGATTGCGTCCCACATTGTGAGGATTCGCGCTTGGTATCTTCACGGCATCATGGGCGAAGGGGACTCGGATATGAAGCGTATCCTGAATTGGAATGAGGAAGGTGAGCCGCTCCCCACGAGCGCAGAACTGCTCACAGGCATTGATCAAACGTGGGCGCTTTTGACCGACTGCCTCACTCGCTGGACACCCGCCGATATGCGCGACACCCACTACCTTCTCAATTGGCTCGGTTATGAAGTTCCGCGCGGCTTCGTGGTTTGGCACATGTTAGAACACGAAATCCATCATGGCGGCGAATTGTCGCTCACACTCGGCAGCTTTGGACTGGCTGGCGTGGATGTTTAACCATCCAAATAAATAAGCGTTCACGTAGGGGCGCAAGCCTTGCGCCCGCTCTTCCTCCACTATTCGTGCTTCATGCATGAACGACTTGAGTTGAGGCCGAAAATGAGAGAGCCTGCGGTGTATAGTTTTCTGATGATTTCACGCTGTGCATTTTTAGTGTTTCTTGCTTAAATCAAAATTCCATTGCCGCTATGACACTTAATTTGAAGGAACCGACTGAGATACATGCGACTCGATTGCTTGATGAATTAAGTGACTCGCGAACCTTTGAATCTCAAACAGGTTATCGGGTGTGATTAAGAAGCTTTTAGGTGGTTTTCGATTTCCGTGAGCGGCAACAACGTTACGCATATCAAGAAAATGTTCCAAAATCTCTTCAAAGCTACAGTATCGTGGCTTCTGAGCAAAAATTTCATGGAATCTCTCCCAAACACTATCATGTTGAATTAATGAGTATGGTTGAGATCGAAAAATGGACTTTAGGTTCGATTTGTTGAGATTGCCCTTGCCAATAAGGAGTTCAATTGCTTTGAAGGCTGCTAAGAACGCCAGTTCGTACTTTGGCTTGTGTTCCAAATAGTCTTTTAAAAGCTCATCGTTTGATTGAAGAACTCTATCTCGTGCGTAGTGAAAGTGATAGTAACTTCCTGACATCAAACCATAGAATAATGCGTAACTCTGATCGAGATGTGCTGTTGAATCTAAAATATGAACATCTTCGTAAATAATGGGAACATATTTGGCTACATCACTCAAGTAGTGCGCGAACAAGAACTGCCCTGAACGTAAAGGTAGAACTTCGGATACAAGATCAAAATCACTGTTTGAACTAATTGACCTAGCTAAGTCTTCGTAATTCCACGCATATTGTGGTATCTGCGATAATTCAATTAGGTAGTCATTAAACCTATCTCCATTCGGCACAACTTCACAATATATGCTTAAGTAGGTTTGAAATGCTTTCGCTAGCTGATAAGCTTTGCGGAGTCCGGTTGCTTTTATCAATATGTTACCAGTGCCATAAGCAAAGTATACAACTTTGATTTCTATATGTTTGGAGATGGATATCAAAGTTCTGTTATGAAGCACAGTGTGAGATATATTATTATCTTGAATATACTGCACTCTTGCTTCACTATCTTTGAGCTGTGGAAGGATTTGAATATCATATCGCCGATCATCTTGTTCATATTGTGGATAGACAAGATAATCAGATATGACGAAATATCTAGCCAAGATTTTGCTCCGTACCATCCCGAAACTGCATCATTCGAATTCAATAATGATAATTCAAAACGATCTCTATAGCTTGCGGCTCAAACCGATCCATATCTGTATTCAATTGCTCTATTTCTCTTCTTGAACTTAGCGTTCAATTGTAGTTCTGTTATAGTTCGTGGTACTTCACCCGATAATATTATGAATTAGGTTTAAACGCACAAACCATCATAAACCCATATCCAACCATTCCCCAACCCATTTAACAATCTCCCTCCCTCAAAACCGTTAGTGCCAAACATCAAAAAGAGTTACAAAATGTTCTTCCAAATGGTAACCCTTTTCGTTCTCATATCGAATATACTATTCATCAAAGGATTGTATTGCTCCCTTGCCCGTGCGAAACCTCCTGTGGATATTACTTCGGTCGGAAGAGGCTTAGGGGTACATGCACCTAAACAATCACCAAATGTTGTAAATGTTACAAAAAAGGGCTTTTCGCAACTGCAACAACAGCATCAACAGCATCATTTCGACCTGTCCAAAATCGCTTTTACCATTGCCGAATATGTCTTTGAGACCGCCACAGCTTAAAATTTGCGACTTGAAACTTGTATCTTGCAACTACTCAATTGGCAATCTTGGCGGCAGTCATCCCACCATCAGTTTCGCCAAAAAACAGGTTCTTTTCTCGCCTGATAAGCAAATATCATGTGACAATTTCGCCAAAAATTGACATATATCGCCACCTAAATTGCCAACTTCGCCATTAATTATTGATTAGACTGTAAACTATAAACTGGCAACGGTTAACTTCTCTAGCACCACGTCTTTTTAATGAGCGCGATGTAATTATTCCCCGGTGTAATCTGCCCCAATACTACCGGAGATTTTGCCCCTGTGAGTGAAGGTAAATTACCGGGACGCGCGTGCCATGTTTCGTGGGCTAACAGTGCAAACACCAGCGCCTCTTTGTTGTCGCTGTCCAGTCCAATGTCCTCATGGGTCATCACTTTAGCTGTTGGCAATAGACTTTGGAGCAAACCCAACAACGCTGGATTACGCGCTCCACCGCCGCCCATAATCACTTCCTGAACCAGCGCAGGCGAATAACGATTATAGGCATCCGCGATACTCGCCGCTGTGAGTGCAGTCACCGTCGCCACGATGCTCTTGTCATCCAGTCCGCGCTTCTTGCCTTCTTCGACCAGTTGCGCCGACATAACCGCGCCAAACAATTCGCGTCCGGTGGTTTTAGGGGGCTTCAAATCATAATAAGGATGCAGCGCCAGTGTTTGCAGCCAATCTTCATCAATCCGTCCCTGACTCGCCCACTGACCATCTTTGTCATAACTCTGCTTGCCGTCGGTGAGGATGGTCATCGCGCCATCAATCAACGCGTTTCCCGGCCCGGTATCGAAGGCCACCGGAACATTCTCGGTATCTGAAAGCGGAGGTAAAAAGGTGACGTTGCCCATCCCGCCCACGTTCTGAACCGCGCGCCAATGAGTAGGATGACGTAGGAGCAGCCAATCCGCGTATCCGGTCAGCGGTGCGCCCTGACCACCTGCTGCCACATCTCGCGGACGGAAGTTGCTAATCGTGGTAATCCCTGTGCGCTCGGCAATAATCGAGGCTTCCGTAATTTGGAGTGTGGCGCTCACCTGTCCCGAAGGCTTTACCATGTGCCAGATGGTCTGCCCGTGCGAGCCAATCAAATCGACATCGCCCGCTGATACACCCGCGTCTGAAATCACTTTAAGGGCTGCTTGTGCGAACAACTCGCCCATATCAAAGTTGAGCTGGCATACTGTATCAACATGGCTTTTTGCGGGTAAACAGGCGTCCCAAATCCGCGCTTGAAAGCCTTCCGGATACGGATAGGTGATCGCACGGACTATACGAATCTTGAGTAAGGGCGGCTCACCTTGGATTTCACACAAGGCCGCATCGATGGCATCCGCTGATGTGCCAGACATTAAGCCGATGATATACATTGTTAACTGCTATTCTTTGGTTTACACCACATTTATTACTGTCCATAACGTAATTCTACCCGCTAGATGGTGCAAGACAAGCCTATTGGTGCTATAATCCGTGAAACATTTGATCTAGATCAATACATCTCGACAAAGTCAGATTAGAGAAATGAGAAGGGATGAGGTACAAATAGGAGGATGAAAACGACGAAAAAACAAGAGAGATGGAACGATGGGGACTGTCGCTAGAAGGCATCGAAGGCTTAGACGAACGGCTGAAAGGGTT
>JBBSBM010000069.1:0-40530 GCA_038251275.1 Aggregatilineales bacterium | reverse complement strand
TTCTGCAACCGACTCACTGCTGCGGATGCGAGCGAGAACGGTTCCGACCGCCACCACTTGATCGGCGGCGACCAGAATGGCATCCAAGATGCCATCCGATAGGGCTTCGAGTTCGACATTAGCTTTATCGCTCTCGATTTCGGCAACCGGTTCGCCTTTACGGACGGCTTCCCCCGGCTGCTTGAGCCACGCTAAAACGCGGCCTTCTTCCATCCCAAAGCCCATGTTGGGCAATACAATCTCTGAAAAACTCATAAATTATTCCTGATGGAAGACTTCTTCCATATTGGCCCACCATTCGCCTTCGGCGCGGGTTTCGAGGGGGATTTGCATGGCTTTGGTGATCGTCCACCACTCTTGCATGCGGGGCGCGTTGCCCATCGCTTCCATACGAGCATCAAATTCGTCATCTGGCCCCGTGTACTCGTAATAGGCAAACATGACTCCATCTTTGAGGAAAATGCTGTAATTGGTAATGCCAGAGTCGCGGATGCCTGCTTCAATTTCAGACCATATTTTAACGTGGATTTTGCGGTACTCGGCTTCTATTTCGGGACGTAAACGAATAATTTGACCAAAACGTTTCATAAGTATAACCTGCCCGACTTTAAAAATTATAATTTGTAGTTTATCATTTATACATGGTTTTGCAAACATGAAACGTCTCACATCATCCAATAGTTAATCATGGGATAATATAGAACTTGATCGACCATAAATTCCGCCGAGGGAATATGCCCACTAAGCAAATACAACCCATCGAAGATAACAGCAAAACCATTGCCCATTTAACCCAAGAACGCATCCGCTCTGCTATTTTAGAAGGTATACTGAGCGCGGGCACTCGCATCGACCAGAATCAACTTGCCAGAGATTTGAACGTCAGTCTCGTTCCTGTCCGTGAGGCGCTCAAGAAACTGGAAAGTGAAGGCTTCGTCCAGATTATCCCCCGACGAGGCGCATTTGTCACCAACACTTCAATTAAAGATATGGAAGACTTGTATTTTGCGCGAAGCATTATTGAAGGCCAAGCCGGATACCATGCTGCGTCCAAACTTACTGAGAGCGCCCTCGCTCAGTTGGATAGTCTGCACCTCAGAATGGGTGATGCACTTGAACAGCACAAATACACCGAATTTACCCATCTCAACCGCCAATTTCACTTTTTGATTTATGACGCGGCGGGCAGCATATACGTCTCCAATATGATTACCAGTCTGTGGGATTTGGCCGAGCGTTACCGTTACCGCTACGTGTTTTTCCGTGATCAAACGGTGGTGATTCAGGCTGAACACAAGGCTATTCTTGAAGCGTGCCATGCCCACGACAGCAAAACGCTGCGCGAGGCGATTGTTTACCACATGAATCAAACCTTACATGGCATCCGTTCCTTTGTGGAGCAGAATCAACTCAAGAAAGATTAGTATGGCTTCACACGTTGTTGACTCCATTTTCTTCAAAGACCTGTACGGTACACCCGAAATGCGGGCGGTTTTTGATGACATGACCTTGCTCCAAAAATGGCTGGATTATGAGGCAGGTTTGGCAAGGGCAGAAGCCTCACTTGGATTGGTTCCGGTGGAGGCCGCCGAAGAAATCACCCGCAAGGCCCGTGCTGAGCTAATGGATACGAATGCTATAAAGCAAGGTGTCGATAAGACGGTTCATCCACTGGTGTCGCTGATCTGGCAACTTTCGGAACATTGTGAGGGTGAGGCCGGACGCTATGTGCATTGGGGGGCAACGACGCAGGATGTGATGGATACGGCGATTGTCTTGCAGTTGAAGGATGCTTATCCCCTGTTTGAAAAAGCGATTGATGACCTGATTACAACAGCTAGTGAGCTCGCCCGTAAATATCGTGATACGGTCATGGCGGGTCGGACACACGGGCAACAAGCACTCCCAATTACGTTTGGATTCAAAGTGGCGGTGTGGGTTTCGGAGCTGAAGCGCCATCAGACCCGTTTAGCCGAGTGCAAAGGGCGAGTCTTGGTGGGGGAATTTGGTGGGGCGGTGGGCACACTCGCTAGTGTCAGCGAAAACGGCATCGAGATTAATGCGCGGTTGATGGACGAATTGGGACTGAATGTGCCGGAAATCGCTTGGCACACGGCACGGGATAACTTTGCCGAGTTCTCGACTATTCTCTCGATGGTGGCGGCGACGATGGGCAAGATTGCCCACGAGATTATTGATCTGCAAAAACTGGAATTCGGTGAAGTCGAGGAACCGTTCGAGATGGGCAAGGTAGGCAGCAGCACCATGCCGCAGAAGCGCAACCCGATGATCTGCGAGGCGATTTTGGGGCTGGCACGGTTGGCGCGGACGCAAGCCACGACCGCGATTGACGCGATGATGCACGAGCATGAACGCGATTGGTCGAGCTTTCAGATGGAGTGGGCATACATCCCTGAACTGTGTGTGATGGTACATGGAGCGCTCCAATTGACCTTGCGAGTCCTCGACGGTTTGATTGTTTATCCCGACAATATGACGCGTAATCTGGATGTGACACGCGGCTCATTGCTAGCGGAACGGGTGATGCTGACGCTGGGCAAGTTTGTGGGACGGCAGCACGCCCACGATATTATCTACGAGGCGGCGATGGAGTCGTTCGAGAAGCGGGTTTCATTTGCTGATGTCCTCAAGCGCAATCTGGCGGTGACTGAACATTTAAACGACGAGACGATTGACTCGCTGCTTGATCCGGCACAGTACACGGGACTGGCGGGTGTATTTGTGGATCGAGTGATTGGGAAGTAGTCGATACTTATTAGCTGTTAGTTTTTAGAGAAGAAGCAAATAAGGGCTTCTTTTTTATTTGACATGATTCGGAAAATTCTGCAAATTCTTCAGATTCAGAAGTGCAGTTTGGCAATTTATTCGCATATTTTGCAGATTTCGCATTGGGTTTGAGGGAGCAATGCGGCAAAAGCGGCAAATTCAGCAATTGCCAAACGGGGTAAATGTTGCAGTTGTTGCAACTGTTGTTGTTGAGAATCGGCGATTTTTGTCACATTTAGAACGATGCTGATTGTTAAGGTGCGTGGGAGATGCAAGGCGCACAGCCGTGCACCCCTACAAGCAATCCTGTGAATAGCATACCCGATATGAGATCGAAAGGGGTTACCATTTGGAAGAACATTTTGTCACTCTTTTTGAGGGTTGGCACTAACGGTTTTGAGGGAGCAGGATTGTTAAGCGGGTTGGCGGAGGGTTTGAAATCGGTTGATGATGGTTTGTGCGTATAAACCTAGATCATAATAGTGTGGATAAATTGCCACCAATTGAACATTTTCATGAAATAGGTATTGTTGCCAGAAAGACAAGGTGACACAGATGATTGATTGGTTTGCTATCGGATTTGGGCTTTTAGGATTATTGAACATATTCAGCGGCTGTTATGGCTGGAGCTGGTGGTGGCGATGAGCTAGAGGTCTGTATTTACCAGACCTTGTTGGTCGGCAAATGACGCGTTGGATATATATAGGCGTTGGCTATGTCATGTTATCAATTGGTATAAAGTTTTTTCTTCAAAATTTATCCGAAAGTACATCTAAGATCAATTGGGTGGTTGGGTTCGTTGCCGCAGGTTTAATTACAATTTTGATATACAACACGCGAGGATATTTTGATCTACCCAATGAAAATGATGGTCAAGACAAAAAAGGATAGATGTGTTGGATAGTGCGCATATTATCCTTCTGAGGCTTAGATCAGCAGTGGACACGGCATGCCGTGTCCGTACATAAGAGCCTATAAATAGCGGGTTTTTATTTCAATTTAGGATGTAGGGAAATACGGGAGCACACATAGGTGCTCCCCTACGGTAGCAGAGATGTGAGAGGGCGGAACATCCACAGGAGGCTTAGCACTATTCCGCCCCTACGAAGGCGTGAAGGTTTAGAGTTTCTGGGTGATTTCGACGCGGTTGCCGAAAGGATCACGGAATTCGAAGCGTTCATAACCGGGGAGGGGGATTTGTTCCTCGATGACCAGACCCGCGCCGTTAATGACTTCGCGCCAATGTTCGAGGTTGTCGACACGATAAGCGACATGGGCTTTGGTGGTGAGACGGTCAAAGCCGTCTTCGGTGCCGACATGCAACTGACGGTCACCGACTTGCAACCAGAAACCGCCACGTCCTTGTAAGCTTTCCGGTTTGGCAATTTCAGGGAGTCCCAATACACCGCAGTAGAAAGCGCGTCCGGCTTCTTCTGCGCCTTTGGGGATGGTGATTTGGACGTGGTCGATTTGTAAAATCATGATTGGTTCAAGAGCCTCCATCGCATCAATGGGTAAAAATCTATCTTATTATGATTGATACTATAAAAGTTTGAAGGTGAACTAAGTAGGTAAACGCCAAATCTGCGGATCACAATTTTTATCAGCGTGAATCTGAGGTGAACCCAATTGAATCCATTGATTCGTCTCATCATACCCTGTGACAATCCCGCTAATCTGCCATCCCGTTCGCATAATGAAATCAGGGCTTGCAGAGGCTCGCGCCTGCACATAGTCTGTGACACCAAATACTCGCACTGCTAGTTCGACAATAGCACCTTGTGGAAAAAATATCGCCATACAACCAACTACTGGCGTATTGATTGGAAATGATTTTTTTGCTGCGTGCCACCTTGCTTCATTTCGTTGCAGATGGCGTTCCCAAACCGCTTTGAATTCGTCAGCCTCAATAGGTATCGGCACAATATCATTTGCATGAGCATAGGCTACTATTTCTTCATACTCAAATGGCTGATCCATTAATAACAAATCGACATTGGAAGATATATCGTAGTGTTCTAATACGCTTAATTGGCGCAATGCAAGATTACCGTCTACTTCAATATAATCGGTGGCAATCTCTTCATCAGTGATTTCAGGGTTAGAGTACTTATAATATTTCATGAGTCCTCTGCTGTTCATCTTGGATTTGCTCATATCAATACACCTTCCGATCTCTAAATTCATGCGATGAAAAGACTTAAGAAATATCCCAATATTTCCCAACTTTCTCATATATTTCTGATACTTTTTCGGCTATAATTAGAACAGATGTACCGGATGAACAGGAGTCCACATGAAGCCGAAGAACATCAAGAATTTGCAGGGACGGGCGCGGCACTTAAAAGCCCATATCCTGAACCGTAACATGATTATTGTCGAAAGCACCACTACTCCCACCGCCAACCATGTGGTCACGGTGGAATACGACTCGGAAGGAACGATTCATACCCGCTGCACATGCCCGTGGGCAATAAATGGCGGTATCGCTTGCGCTCATACATTGGCGGCGTTGGAAGCCCTTGCAGCCAAACGTGGACGCGCACTGAGCTTCTGGGAAAGCCGCGACGAAGCCCGACGACAGAAACATCGCACCTTCTACCTAGCAGGTCGCCGGTCAGACGAAGGTCTATGGATCACTAGCCGCAACGGTTTGTGATCCTCAGGCCGTTTTTTCCAGCCCCTTTTTGAGCGCCGCCAGAATGCGTTGGCTTTCGGCGGCGATACCTGTCAGCAACCGTGCCTGCATCAACTTTAGTAAACCGCTAATCTGGACTGCAACATCCCGCGTGAGATTTGTCCCCCCCGACCAACTCTCCAACTGATAGGCAATCTTCACATCGACTGCTGCCACAGTGAGCGATAGCATTTTGATCTGTGTCACCTGATGAAACGTAATTTTCTCCGGCGGATGATAAACCGCGACTTTGCCGTACATTGTAGAGTTCGTGCCTTTATCGACGTAAGTTGAATCCAACTGAACGGGATTTTCGGAAATCTCCATAACTGACTTGAACATGCCGGAGGGTGGTAGCCATTGGCTGTAGTGTGCGAAATCCGCGATACGATCAAAGACAGCTTGCGGCGGAGCATTGATGGCGGTGGTGAAATGTAGGACGGTCATCATGGTTATTCCCTTGCATATAGGTAACCTGTACCGGGGATTATACCGCGTATGCTGTGCTACAATCCGCCGCGATCAACAGTTAGTTTAGGAGCAGGTTATGGTCACCATCAAGCGGCTGGATGCAGACGACGCACAAGATATGCTGGCACATCTCATTGATCTGCTGCGCGATGCGGTGGACAGCGGCGCGTCGATTGGATTTATACCACCCTTGTTGGCTGGAACAGCGTGGGAATATTGGGAAAAAGTGATCGCTGATGTTGAGGCTGGTTCACGACTGCTGTTGATTGCAGAGGCTAATGGTGAAGTTGCCGGTTCGGTACAGTTGGCGCTTGAAATGCGTCCTAATGGTGCACATCGGGCTGAAGTACAAAAGCTGATGGTTCACCGGCGCTTCCGGCAGCAGGGATTAGCGCGATTGTTGATGGACACCCTTGAAGCTAATGCGCGTGAACTTGGACGTAAATTACTGGTATTGGATACGCGGCAAGGGGATACAGCAGACGGCTTATATCGCAAATTGGGATATACCGAAGCAGGTGTGATTCCGGGTTACGCGCTGGATATGGATGGCGTGCCCCATAATACTGTCATTTTTTATAAACAGCTCACCGACGATTAAGTATTAGACATGCATGATGCCTGTGCGGTACAGTCAGTTAATTATATTATTCTGGACATAAAGGGCATCAAAATATGCAGCGCAAGGCGATGACAGTCGGGTTGTTCATTGCAGTATTCGAACTGCTGCTAGTCGGGGCAAGTCGCCTATTGGTGCTGCATCACATTCGCATGGGTGGAGATGAGATCTGGTCGGTGTGGCAAACGCTCGGCACGCCGGGGCAGATTATGGAGTGGACTCCTTTTGATTGGACCCCCAGTTATTATTTGACACTGGGCTTGTGGCGCGGTTTCGTGGGCATGCTGCCTTTCGCGCTGCGGATGCTTTCATTATTGGTATTTATGATAGGCTGCGCGGCGTTATACCGTGTAGCGCGGCGTTTTGGTGGACAAGACGCGGCACTGCTGGCGATTCCAGCTTATGCGGCATTAGGTTATATCGGCGTGCTGGGAACTGAAGTGCGTGGTTATTCCCTGCTGCTGGGATTACTACCGATGGCACTGTGGTTGTTGCTGCGATTTTATTCACGTCCGGGTTGGCGGCGGGCGCTACCCTTAATCGCATCGCTGGCGGTGATGCCTTATATATCACTGACCGGATTCGTGGTCTTCGCGATGGTGGGATTGTTCGCGCTGATTCTGTTTCGTGGGCGCATCGTGCGCGGATGGTTAGTGATAGCCGTGATTGTAGCACTGGCGATTCCGGTGATGGTAGATAAGTTAGCGCTTATCCGAACACGCGGGACAAACACACAAACGGTTGCTTCTCGTACAACTGTGGAAGCTTTCGCACATCTCTTTCAAGATTATTTAGGACGCGGGTGGCCTGTGTGGGTAGTGATACTCATCATCGCAACCATTTTGCTCGTACCGCGCTTGCGTTCCAGTCGTCCGGTGTTGGCACTGTTGGTTTGGACAGTGGGCGGCGTGCTGTTGATGTATGTACTCAATCCGCTGCTGGGGTTTTTCTTTGCCCGTTATTCGTGGTGGGTGATGATTGGTATCGCTCTGTGGACAGCATTGGGATTATCTCGACTGCCTAAGCAGGCATCCGGTTTCGCAGCGGTTGTGCTTTTGGGATTGAGCTTTATCGCAACGCCACTGAATGATCAGAGTTCGGCGCTGGGCGAAAACCTCGAATGGCTGCATGACCACATCCAACCGGGTGATGTGCTGGTGATTGATCCGGTGAATGCCTGTGGTGGTTCCTATGAGTGGGATTACGCGATACGGGCTTACTTCCCCGAAGGACTGGTCGTAGTGAACAATCCGTTTGACTATCGACGGGTGTGGTATGCCGGTTTTGATGGCAGGCAAACTCAATCCTTGTTTGAACGGGTTACTGACAAACGACTGCCTGATCAGTATGTGGGGCCGCCCACCTGTTTAATCCGATTGTACCAAGGGCCACCGGACGCAAACGGCATCCTGTTTGCCAACGGGATGCGCTTTCATGGTGTGGATGTGTTGGACGCAGATGGGCGGTTGTGGTCAGCACCGGTCGTGCGGCATGAAGGCGAGACTATTTACCTGCGTCTGTGGTGGACAGCCGATGCGCGGATTGATCTGGATTACAGTGTGGGTACTTACATTTTAGCGAATGACTTGGTGGCGCAATCTGATGGCGCACCCCAATTGGTTTTCCCACAGAAAGCACCACGCGAAACCAGCCGTTGGAAACGTAACCAATTTTATATCGAGGAAAGGGCACTCAAACTACCTGACCAGATGAGCAGCGGAGAGAGCATCTATAATCTCGATTTAGCGGTTTACGATTGGCAAAGCAACCAACGGGTATCTGTTCCCGGCGAAGACACGGATCATTTGTTGAGGCTGAGGCAAATATTCGTGAAGGCGTGGTAATTGATGCGTATTGCCCAATTTCTGCCAAAATGACAGGCAGGAAGTGCGATATGCTTTTACTCAGGCACGGGTAAATTCGGCAACATCCAAAACGAAAATTGTGGCAGCATGACCTTCTGAACTGCTAAAAGGATTGCATCGTTCACGGATGGTCGTCATTGCCTCTTCCAAGCGCGCTTCATCAACACCAATCACAAACGTCGTATTTTCGCGCCGTAAAAATCCGCCCATGCTGCTAATTTTGGTCACGGAGTAGCCTTGTCCCAAAAGTGCTTGAGAAAGCGGCTCAACCGCATCATTATTAAATAGGATAACAAGAATCAGTTTTGACATAATTTAAACCTGCTCGAAATGATTAATATCGAGAACAAATGACATAAAACCACCGACCTCAATTTCAACAAGGCTGGCGAGTGGAATACTACTGTTATAGGCGTAAGAAGCAACCGCTTGGCGTGTTGCCGCTAACTCAGAAATGATCTTCTGAACCTGCGGGATTAGTGGTTCATCGACCCCGATGAGCAGCGTAGAACTGCCCGGGCTGAGTAAACCGCCGGTACTGCTAACGCGGGTGACACCGATCCGTTGACTGGTGAGTGCATTCATCACTTTATCAACATCTTGATCATCTAGAATGGTAATGATTAATTTCATCATAGGATTACTCGATCAACAACATCACTTAAGCCGTATTTAATAGGGAGTATACCGCAGATCGCTCCCTATTAAAATTTTAATCCTTCAATTGACATTTCTAGGACTTGGATTCCATACGATATAACGAATCGACTTCAGCCGCCGAGGTTATGGTCACATCCAAGTCTTTGAGCAAGCCATTGGTTAGCCCATAAATCCAGCCATGCACAGCCAACTGCTGACCACGCCGCCATGCGCCTTGCACAATGGTGGTGTGGCAGACGTTACGCACCTGCTCGATAACATTCACTTCGCAAAAGTAATTGAGCCGTTCTTTGTCATCCTCAATCGAATCGAGCGGGGATTCGTGGCGCTGGTAAATATCTTTGAGATGACGCAGCCAATTGTCGATGAGACCGAATTCTTTGTGCTGCATAGCCGCCGCAACACCGCCGCAGCCATAATGCCCACAAACGATGATGTGTTTAACCTTCAACACCTCGACGGCAAATTGGATGACCGATAAACAGTTAAGATCGCTGTGGACGACCACATTAGCAACATTGCGATGCACAAAGACTTCACCGGGCATCAACCCCATAATTTGATTGGCTGGTACACGGCTGTCGGCACAGCCGATCCAAAGATATTCTGGCGACTGCTGCTTAGCCAGTTTTTCGAAGAACTGGGGGTCTTGCTGTTCCATTTTTTCAGCCCACGCACGATTATTGTCAAAGATATACTTGAGGACACGCAATTGTCTGCCCTTTTTAGCTCAACTATTGGTTTGGTTTTTGAAGTATGAAGTATGCGCTAGAGACGCAAGGTTTATATTGTGCCGATTTGCAGACAATTATGCAAAATTTATCAGTGATTATGTAGTGACTATCGGGAAAATCTTTTGAAGGCGCACATACCTGTGTGCGCCACTTCAACCCGAGCGATTTAGGATTGCTTAATTTGCCAGATTTGATAGCCATCCGTGTCGTATATTTTTTGGGCATCGGACTGCCACGCGGGAATACTAGATGTATCGGTGAGTAAAGTTTGTTCGAGTGGGCCGTAGAAAATATAACGAATATCAACCGACTTATAGAGGCTGTGACGTTCATCGGCGCTCATCTGGTCGGCGAAGAAGCGGCGTGTGAGCGCATCTTTATCGGTAGCGTGGGCGGTTTCTGGCCCATGTCCCACATACGGACGCAGATTGGTATAGGCTGGGATGAGGTTGCCGGTGTCGATGTCTGTAGGCGGCGAGAGCTTGCCGGTATCAAAGGCGGTCAATATAACGCTATCGGCTGGTGCATTATTGTTCAACCAATCGAGTGTGGCGAGTTCGGCTGTCGGACGGAATACCGGACGCGATGGGCTAAGCACGCCGAAGAACATAAACAACAGAAATACGGCACTGCTCAGGCACATGACGACGATTGCAGGACGATAGAGGCGTTTCCATCGCGGTTGACGTTTTAGGAAGCGTAATCCAACAGCAGCGAGTATTGCCAGCGGCACGATCACGGCTTCAGCCATACGGCGCTGTACGTTGAGGGGCAAATAGACGAGTATCGGAACGACAATGGGCCATAGGAGCAAGGCGAAGTGCTGGGGTTGTTTAGTCGATATTTTGCGCCACAGCCAGCGCATAGCGACGAGCGCGAAGGCCACCAACAGGATATAAGCCGCGACATAATCCAAAGGTGGTGGCGATTGCAGAATATTTTGCGATGACCACACCGCGAAAATTGGATTGGCGGCAAATGTATAGGTGAAATAGGCGAACAACGGCAAGGTGATGACCGCCGCGATACCGCCAGCGATTACGAATTCACGCGGGAAACGGCGTTGGGCGATCCAGAGGACGAGTCCCCATGTGGCGAGGATGACGTAAATAATCGGCAGGTAAAAAGGTACTGTGAGGCCGACGATCAGCCAGCAGAGGGCGGCGAGTACCGAGTACCGAGTGCCGAGTACCGAGGAAGAAGTACTGAGTGCTGAGTACTGAGTATTGACCGAACTCCCTCCCTCGTTTACGGGGGAGGGCTGGGGAGGGGGTAAGTTCTGAGATTGATTGAGCGCTTTGAAGAGCAGCAGAAAGCCGCCAAGGAGGGCTGCACGAGCCAGAGCCAGATGTGGCAGGCCGAGCAGGATCAGCCAGCTAAAGCCTTCGGGGATAAAAAATTCAGCGGGTGTTGATCCCAAAAATGTGAGCAGCCAACCGAAGCCGCCGCCAAGCGTTGCCAAAATGAGCGCCAGCATACGGGTACGCGGCTGTTTGATGAAGACGGCGATGAAGCGATAAAGCACGACGATAAACAGCAGATTGAAGATGATCTGCATGACGTGATAAGTCAGGGTGAGCGCCTGAAACAACATCGGATCGTGGTCGTTGATGAAGCGTCCGACCAACCAACCGGGAAGGATATATGGCAGGAAGACAAACGGCGCGGAAGCATGCGGTTCGGGCGTGTAAAACAGGTAGAAATCCAGCAGGCCACGCGCACCGAGGCGCATCTTGCCAACGTAGGAGTTGCCATCCTCCACACCGAAGAGAAAGCCACTAAACTTCCACTGGCTATCCTGCTTGAGATAACCCAGTGCATAAGGCAGTATTGTGATAACGATGATGAGCAGCGCAAACAGAATGACGTTGCGCCACTCACGGCGTGTGATATGTACTTTAACCACAATCCCTCTCAATCCAATTGAAGCGCCAAAGTCGGAAAAGGTAAACTTATTTTAGGGCAGCTTGTCGTTGATACAAATACATGCCTGTGCCGTAGAAATCAGTGGGAATATCACGAATCAACTTGTATTCTTGCTTGAATGTCGCGTTTTTCTCTAAACCCAAGCGCACCATCGACTCCATCGCCACCAAATACTGCGGCTGATCATCGAGGATTAGCTGTGGCGGAATGGCGTAGTTTTGATCTTTAGCGATGAGTTCTTTGGGGATTGGATAATATTTGCTGACAGCAGGCGTAACCAAGCCAACGGTATCCAAGATGGTGGCACGGCTGAAGTAGCCAATCACACCGATGTCACCAGATGCGACTAAGGTTGTAGGGGTGACTTTGTACTCATCACGAAGTTGGGTAGCGATCTCTTGATAGTAGAGTTCAATTTTGTGCCATGCCATCTCCGGCGCGGGACGGTCGAGGCCATGATCAGGATGCAGCACCCATCCGTTGACTGATGTGAAAACCCACAACAGCGCAATCACGCCCACAAGCGGGAGCAATCGATTGGGCTTAGCGGGTTGTGGATCGGTGCTAGGTGCTTTCTTGCGGTAGACCTTGCCGAGATTGGTTTGCACCAATTCCACGTCAGCGCGACCGGTGCTGATGCCGCTGATGACCGCAAAGACTCCGGTGAACAGGCTTAGACATAAGGCTGGCAGCGGTGGCGCGTTATACCAGCGAAAAATCAAGGGGTTGGCAATCGAAAAGACGGTGATATAAATCCAAGGATAGATCAGGAAAGGCAAGAGTCGCGGTAAGCGTCGGGCTGTGAACAGGAGGCCGATGAGACTCAGCATCAAATACACCACCATCAGAATGAAAAGTCCCGATCCTTTAATGGTGGCATTTTCATAAAAGGGTGTCGTGTAGTTTTGGATAAGTGTCACCAGTGCTGTTCCGGGAGCCATGACATAAGCGACGGTTTTGGCGCTTAGTGAACGCGGGAAGGGTGATCCAAAGTAGATAGTGCTAAAAGCGAACCACGGCAGCAAAACGATGACGAAGGCGAACCATGTCTGCAAAGGGATGCGGCGCAAGAATGATTTGCCTTTGCCAGTGCGGAAGACATCGACCAATTGAAAGAGGAACAGCGGGCCAATCCACAGGGCAGCATCAATACGGGTGAGAAAACCTAAACCTGCCAAAATCCCGATGAGGATTTGGCGGCGGTTGAAGGTGCGATCCCATTCCTCAGTCTGCTCACTGGAAATAAGAGGTGGGCGTAAGACGTAAGCGGCAGTAGCACTCACCATCCACAAAATATTGACGCTGGTTTCCATGCCACCGACGGCAAAGGTTACGCTGGCGGGTGAGATCGCCCATAATAATCCGGGCGCGGCGGACAGCCAATCATTTCCGGTGAGGCGGCGTGTGATTAGATAGAGCAGCACGCAGGTGATGGCATCGGCTATAGCACTGACGATAATGGCGTACCATTGGAAGTCTTGCTGTCCGGTCACCGCGCTGATGGCTGCCATTAAGAGTGTGAATAACGGTGTAGTTGTACCCAGCGATGGATTGCCAATGTTATAGACGAAACCCTGACCCTCCACGATGTTGCGGCTGTAGCGAAAGGTGATGAAGGCATCGTCAATAGTGCGCGGACCGGGTAAGAGTCGGGCAGTGATGGCGATCAAAGCTAGAATGATTGCGATTGCCAGAACACGGCGTGGGATTGCCGGAATAGAACGATTCATAAATATCCTTCTATAGCACAGCCGCTTGAATACGGGTTTGTTGGGTGGCTGAATAAGAACGATCCATGATTCTATTGTATGGTATGTTCTGGGTAGGCTACCCTTGTGTTCTGGGTTAAAATCAGGCGTATATTGTTGCGTAATATTCGACCACTATTATGGCGTTACCTTATCCGGTAGCGCCATCTAACCCTACAGGACAATGACATGTCATTGAAAATTTTCAACGTTTTAGGTCGCGAAAAGCAGGACTTCCAACCGTTAGAAGCGGGTAAAGTTAGCATGTACGTCTGCGGCCCGACGGTGTATTCCGACTCGCACATTGGTCATGCCAAGACTTACATTAACTTCGATATGGTGGTGCGTTACCTGCGTTACAGCGGCTTGCAGGTGTTATATGTGCAGAACATCACCGATGTCGGACATTTGCTAGACACCGGTGAAGATCGCGTCCTCCGCAAAGCGCAGCAAACACAAGCGCTCCCTATGCAAATCGTGGAAACCTATGCGCGTGGTTATTATGCCGATATGGATGCGTTGGGTGTCACCCGCGCCGATATTGCGCCACGAGCCAGCGCCCATATCCCTGAACAAATCAAGATGACACAAACCCTCATCGACAAAGGTCACGCTTATGTCGCGGATGGCAGCGTGTATTTTGATGTCACAACCGATGAACATTACGGTAAGCTGTCTAACCGCCGTGTGACCGAATTAGAAGCCGGTGCGCGTGAAGCGGTACGCGATGAAAAACGTCATCCCGAAGATTTTGCTTTGTGGAAACGTGCCGAACCAGAACATATCCTGCGTTGGGACAGTCCTTGGGGTGAAGGTTTTCCCGGTTGGCATATCGAATGCTCGGCGATGGCGAAGAAATATTTAGGTGAAACCTTTGATATTCACGGCGGCGGTGTTGATAATATTTTCCCGCATAACGAATGCGAAATCGCGCAGAGTGAATGCGCCAATGATGCCGACTTCGCGCGTTATTGGATGCTGACTGGCAGCCTGACCGTCGATGGTGTGAAGATGTCCAAGAGTTTGGGCAATGTGGTCAATATCAAGGATGCCCTGCGCGATTACCGTCCAGAAGTCATCCGCACGTTTATGTTGAGCGCTCATTATAGTAATCCGGTGGATTATAGTGATAGCGGCATGGATGGCGCTCAGGCAGGCTGGGAACGCTTGTACGGCGCAGTGCGCTTGACGCGCAGTGCCATGAACAACGCGCCCGATAGTGATGATGGCAACAGCTTCAACGAACGCTTAACCAAAGCCAAAGCTGAATTTAGCAGTGTCATGGATGATGACTTCAATGCCCCAAAGGCGATTGCCGTGCTGCAAGAACTCACCCGTGATGTGAATACGCTGCTCAACAGTGGAACAGCAGTCGGTAAATCAACACTCGAAGCGATTAACGGTGTTTATAACGACTTAGGCGGTACTGTGTTGGGTATCATTCCGGCGGTTGATAGCGCCAGCGGTTCGAACGGTCAACGTGAAGGCAGTCTGATTCAAATTCTAATTGATTTGCGGAATCAGGCACGTAAGAGCAAGAACTTTGCCGAAAGCGACCGTATCCGTGATGAACTGGCAAAAATTGGTGTGACACTGGAAGACCGCGCTGACGGTACGATTTGGCGGGCAAACTAACCGATCTAGAGGCGACTGCCCGCAACGTGAAAGGCATCTGAAAATGGAAGATCGCTTATCGCGCGAAGATATTTTGCAGCGTTTATCACTTGAACATCAGAGGTTGATGGATACATTTGATCGCCTGACACCGGAACAATGGCCTATAGCAGGGGCTGTTGGCACTTGGTCAGCTAAAGACGTATTGGCGCATCTGGTGTTCTGGAATCGTTTTCCGGTAGAGGAACTTCAAGCCGCTGTGAGTGGCAGTTCGGTTGCTCATCCTGAAGGCACAGGCGACGAAATCAATGCCCGCGCCGTTGATTCGTTTCGAGATTGGACACCGGAAGCGGTTCACAGCGCTTTCGAGCATTCATACACTGAACTTTTGGACTGTGTGAAAACGCTGCCGAAGAGTGCCTTTGAAGCGGATAGCCCATTTGAAAAGGCGCTGAATGATACGGTGGAAGGCGCGTTAGCCAATAATACCTACGAGCATTGGCCGATTCACGAAGCCCAAATCCGTGAATGGATTGAGGCATCAATTTAAAGTTGGGTTTGCCGTTGGTGAACCCTGCACATGTTTGGAGACGATATGGCAGAATTTATTTACGGTCACTGGGCAGTTATGGAATCGCTCCGCGCGGGACGACGTAAGATCGAACAACTGCTGCTCACCGAAACGGTTGAAGAAAAAGGGATGGTCGCGGATATTTTGACTCTCGCCCGCGAAAAAGGCATCAAGATGCAGCGCGTTCACCGTCGCATCATGGATGATTTGGCAAACGGCGGTAATCATCAAAATACCGCTTTACGTGTCGGTCCTTATCCGTATGCTGACGTTGAGGACATCCTCAGTTTGGCACAGGAGCGTGGTGAAAAACCCTTCATCCTGATTCTCGATTTGCTCAAAGACCCGCAAAATGTGGGTGTATTACTGCGTGTGGCGGAATCAGTCGGTGTACACGGCATATTAATTCAAGAACGGCGCAGCGTCGAAGTAACTCCTGCTGTAGTCAATGCCTCATCAGGGGCGGTCGAATATATGCAAGTGGCTCAGGTCAATAATCTGGTCAATGCTATGAAAGATCTCAAAGAGCAAGATGTATGGATGATCGGCTTAGAGGCAGGTCCCGATATTGCGCCGATTGATAAAACCGACTTGAATATCTCGTTGGGCTTGGTATTGGGCAGCGAAGGCGAAGGGATGCGCCGCCTCGTTCGCGACACCTGTGATATGCTGGTCACATTACCGATGCGTGGTCATCTCGCCAGCTTGAATGTGGCGACGGCAGGTTCTGTTGCGCTTTATGCGGCTTGGCAAGCCCGCAGTTGGCAAGGTTGGAAAGCGTAGGCCACGGTACAATACTTAGTAATTACAGCAAGGAGACATAACCATGATTAACGACATCATCACTGAAACCAAATCAAAAATGAAATCCACTTTGAGCGTGTTTGAGAATGACTTGCAGGGCATTCGTGGCGGACGCGCCAGTACCTCATTGGTAGATCGGCTCATCGTCAATTACTACGATGTAGATACCGAACTGCGACAGCTCGCCAGCATCTCTACCCCTGAGCCTATGCAAATCTTGATTCGCCCCTATGACAAAACAGCCTTAAAATCAATCGAAAAAGCCATTCGCGACTCGGATATTGGACTCAACCCCAATACCGACTCGGATGTGATTCGCCTGAATATGCCACCACTGACGCGTGAACGCCGTCAAGACTTGGTCAAATTTTTGCACAAACGCATGGAAGAAGCACGGATTGCCATCCGTAATATCCGGCGCGGGGCGAATGATGACTTGAAAGATTTCGAGAAAGAAAAGTTGATTTCGGAAGACGATCAAGCGCGTGGTGAAGATGAAGTCCAAAAGTTAACTGATCAACATATCGGTCTGATTGACGAGGCGGGCAAGGCCAAAGAAGAAGACATCATGAAATTGTAGGCCACTTTTCCTAAGGAAATATTCACCTTCTGGTGTACCATTACCGAGCGTTATGTTTGTGGCGTTCTCACAGGTTTATGATGACCGAAAAGGTGTAGTTGCTATGGTTGCTGCCATAAAAACGGAAGAACAAGTTTTGCCTCCCGCACTTGAACATGTGCCTAAACACATTGCTATCATCATGGATGGCAACGGACGATGGGCAAAAGCACGTGGATTGCCGCGTGCCGAAGGTCATCGCCAAGGTACAGAAAATCTACGCCGGATCATCCGCGCCTGCGTGGAATTCGGGGTTGAGGTACTGACGATTTATGCCTTCTCGACCGAGAATTGGCGACGACCACCGTTAGAAGTCCGTTTGTTGATGACCATTCTACAAACAGTCATCCAGCGTGAATTGCAAGAACTCAGTGATAACGGTGTCCAGATTCGCCATATTGGTCAGTTGGATCGAATCGCTCCTTCTCTCCAAAAAGAGATTCTTCATGCCTGCGAATTCACCAAAAATAACCAACGTTTGATTTTAAATGTGGCCTTTAATTATGGTGGGCGTGACGAAATTGTTCATGCCGTACAGCAAATTGTTCTTGACGGCATACCTGCCGATCAAATCAACGAAGACCTGATTAATCGTTACATGTATACCGGCGATTTACCTGACCCTGATTTTGTCATCCGTACCAGTGGCGAACTCCGCTTAAGCAACTTCCTCATCTGGCAAGCCGCCTACGCCGAATATTATTTCACCGATACCTATTGGCCGGATTTTGATAAAGCCGAACTCCGTAAAGCGATTGAGGAATATGCCCGCCGTACCCGCCGCTTTGGTAAAACTGATGAGCAGGTACAAGAAGAGGATGAATAACTTCCTCTGCCCGATTGCACGATAAATTTTGAAGGTAAATAGGGTATGCGCCGAATACTGATTACCGGTTCAAATCGAGGTATCGGGCTAGAACTGGTTGAGCGCTATCTTCAACAAGACGACACCTTTATTTTTGCCACCTGTCGCCATCCGGCAAACGCAACTGATCTCAACAACCTGTTCGAACTTTATCCGCAGCGCCTAAAAATTATTCAACTCGATGTGACTAACCAACAGTCGATTGAGGAAGCTGTCGGGCAAATCGGCTGCGAGGTGGATGGACTTGAGATGCTGGTGAACAACGCGGGCATTTTGCCGGGTGGTGTTGCATCTGTCGTACCAAATGCCGCCACATTCGGGTTGCTTGAGGTCGAGGCGATGGAAGAGGTGTTTCGCGTCAATACAATAGCCCCTGTCATGATCGCTCAGGCATTTAGTGAACTGCTGCGTAAAGGCTCACATGCGCGATTAATCAACATGACCTCGGATGCAGGTTCTATCGCAATGACCCGGTCAGCCTATCATTATAGTTATAAGGCCAGTAAAGCCGCCTTAAACATGGTAACCCGCTGTTTATCAACTGATTTTCAGGCGGACGATGTCATTGTGGTTTCAATTCATCCGGGTTGGATACAAACCGATATGGGTGGGCCACATGCCACAAGGACTCCCGCCGAAACCATCCCCACGATGATGAATGTGATTGACGGTTTAACGATCAATGACACCGGTTCGTTTTTGAATTGGGACGGCAACATAGTTCCTTGGTAATCCCTCAAACTCCTCACTCCTTGCAGATTGTTTGATTGTTCGAATTTCGCTGCCCAAAAATCCTTTAAGGCAAATTTTAGGGTTCACCTATACACTGAAGATAGACGACTGTACTCATTGGAGGAGCTTATATATGAAAGTATTGGTTACAGGCGGTGCGGGCTATATTGGCAGCCACGTCACCGATTTATTGGTCGAACGCGGTTATGATGTGGTGGTTTTCGATAATCTATATACCGGACATGTCGAGGCCGTTCATCCCAAAGCCACCTTCGTTAAAGGCGACTTGCTGGATAAACCAGCGGTAGATGCCCTTTTTGGTCAGCATAAATTTGAAGGTATTTTGCATTTCGCCTCGCACACGCTGGTTGGCGAAAGCATGGAAAAGCCGTGGCTTTATCTGCGTGATAACGCCGTTGCGGGCAGCAACTTACTGGAAGCCGCTGCCACGCAGGGTGTTAAGCGCTTTATCTTGTCCTCAACCGCCAACTTATTTGATGATCCCGCCAAAATTCCGATTGTGGCGGAAGAACGCATTGTTCCCGGCAGCCCTTATGGCGAAAGCAAATACTTCATCGAACGTTACCTTTATTGGATGGATCGTATTTATGGCATGGCTTCTGTTTGCTTGCGCTATTTCAATGCCAGCGGCGCGCATCCTAACGGACATATCGGTGAAGATCACACCCCCGAATATCATCTGATCCCGATTATCCTACAGGTGGCTTTGGGTCAGCGCGAAAAGTTGACCATTTTCGGTGAGGATTATCCGACTCCTGATGGTACTTGCATCCGCGATTACGTCCACGTCATTGATCTGGCGGAAGCCCATGTGCTGGCGCTGGAAGCCTTGGCAGATGGCAAGAGCCGCAAGTATAACCTTGGCAACGGTAAGGGTTATTCGATCATGGAAGTGTTGAACGCCGCCCGCGAAATCACCGGCGAGGCTATCCCCGCCACAAAGAGCGCACGACGTGCTGGCGATCCAGCAACATTGATCGCTGACAGCACTCGCATCCAAGAAGAACTCGGCTGGCAGCCGGAGTTTGGTGATCTGCGCCAGATCATCCAAACCGCGTGGAATTGGCATCAGAGCCATCCCCAAGGTTACGCCACCAAAAAATAATCCATTCAATTAGATTAATCAAAGAGCGCATTTGTTTGCGCTCTTTGTATTTATGACATCCACGCCCGCTTATAATCTTTAATGTACTGGCACATTCGGATGGGTGGTCGCCCCAATAAGCTTTGGGTTTCCTCAGTAGTTCGTGCGGCCATGCCCAAACGCGCAGTTGTATATAAAGCAGTTGTTACTAAAACGTATGCCCACGGATTGCCTTGTGCCTTCATACGACGGGCAAACGCGATCATCGACGGGTTGCGGTAGGTAATTTTACGTCCTAGAGTCTCGGTCAGCATATTCGCTACCGTGAAGTAATCCAGTGCTTCGCTGCCAGTCAGATCGTAGGCTTTATTCTTATGACCGCTTTCAGTGAGCGCCTTCACACCCACAGCCGCAATATCACGCCCATCTATAAAGCTGGTCTTTCCGTGTCCGGCTGGCATCATCAACATATTCTCATCGCGGATTTCAGCACAATGGGTTGTGCTGAGGTTCTGCATGAAAAAGCTGGCACGTAAAAACGTCCATGACATGCCGGATGCCATTAAATCTTTCTCGATGGTATAGTGCGGCACAATCGGATTATGCTCGACACCCAACAGCGATAAAAACACAATCTGCTCCACACCAGCATTTTTTGCCGCTAGGATCACAGGCCGCACATAAGTTTTCACATCAGCAATATCGGGTGGTCGCACCAAAAATAGTTTTTTGACACCTTGAAAAGCGGGCTTATAAGTTGCTGGATTTTTAAAGTCAAAAGGAACAAGGTTAGCCTTGTCACCAAGAATCATCTTTGCTTTATCGGGATTACGCACGGCTGCTGCTGGGTACAAATCCTTAGCAGTAAGCTGATTGAACACATCGAGGCCGATGTTTCCGGTTGTGCCTATGACTAAAATTGTTGAATGCATGAATATGACTCATTATTACAATGTCGATCATATCTATCATATGCCCAAATAACCAACAAAAAAGGCATATCAACCTCAATTAATATGCCTTTTAATACTATTTATGAATTTGTACGCTGAATCGGATACTCGATTTGCGGCAGAGACCATCACTTACATTTGACTTTAGCCCTTAGCTATTGGCGAATTCAACTACTCCTGCAACCTTCCTGAGCGCTTTTATATCTTTAAAGGGTAATCTAAAAAGCCGCCAAGAAAGTTCCTACACGAACGCTGCCGGATTTCGTTCTTCGTTTTCTGGCACGCTTCAATCCGGAACTTCAAGCAATATTACCGGGTTTGGGACACAAGAATCGCCATACATCAGCGAAGGGTCAGCGTTTATTGGAATGACACCCTCGACCAGCCGCCCAAACGGTTGTGGACTGCGCCGAAAGTCTCATCAACCGGAAAGCACTATAGCCGTTTGTGAAGGCACATCCATTATAGGACCTGCCTTTTTTTAAATGACCACTACTAAATCCACGCCACGGTGATGATTGCTGTGGTTTCCAATCATAACCGATAGATGCAATTCGACTATTAGGCTGGAATGAATTTGTGTAAAGAACCGCAGAACGTGTCCCCCAATAGATTATAAAAAAGGAACCATATTGAGTCATACCAGTAGGAGTACCCCAGTCTACAATCAATTCACCAATCTTATATTCGTTTGTCACGTGGGTGGTGTGAATTATTTTTTGAGAGCTTAATTCATAGTCGAAAAATATCTCTTGATCAGATTGATTGACGTAACAGGATAAATATATATATGCAAAATGATGACAATCCTCTTTCTTGGAAAGCTCAGGGAGTGGATTACCGGGAAGGTAAAGCGCGGGCGGAGCGAGTATCTTAGGAATGGGTTGTGTTCTAGCGAGGCTCATGACACCAATTGAGAGCAGAGCTAAACAAAGAAATAGTAAACTGATAACTTTAATACGTAGCGGCATTCGCTGCCAACAGGCGACTACGTCTAAAGTATAAGGCTCACGAGCCCGCAGCAGACCCAAACGTGCCAGATTAGGTAGGATCGACAATTTATCCCCCTTTATGTAGTGGAATGCTTTACTGGTTTGAGTGATTTGAGCATGGGCGCGATGCCAAATAGTTAGATGTGGGGTACAAAAAGGCGGACAAATTAGGGTACAAAAATGACGTTTCACCTAAATCCGATATAATCGGCGCTAAAGTGATAACAGGGAATTCTTTATGAACATGAAGGGTTCATTTGGTGTTTGGCTCAAGCAGCGTCGTAAAGCGCTCGATTTAACTCAGGCCGAGGTTGCCGATCAAGTCGGATGTGCATTAACCACGATAAAGAAAATCGAAGCAGATGTGCGCCGTCCCTCTAAACAAATCACCGGGCGCTTGGCGGATTTGCTGGCGCTGTCGCCCGATGAACGGGCAAACTTTATGCGTTTTGCTCGTCCTACAACACTACATTCACCTGCACCACCGAGTAACCTGCCATCACAATCCATTCCATTTTTCGGGAGAAGTGGTGAACTAGCATTGATCGCAAATCACCTCGCCGACCCGAATTGCCGTTTACTAACGTTGCTCGGTCCCGGTGGAATTGGCAAAACGCGTCTTGCACTCGAATTAGTAAACCGGCTTCAGAGCTACCCTGAAGGAATTTATTTTGTCTCACTCCAGCCGATCATATCAGCCGAGGGAATGATTTCTGCAATCGGCAGCGCTGCGAATGTTCAGTTCCATCAAGGTGCTGATCCGATACAGCAAGTGCTAGAGCATTTCCAAAACAAACATGCCTTGCTCATTTTGGATAATCTCGATCACTTACTGGACGATCTTTCGATTATCAGCAATCTGCTGGCTTATGCTCCCAATGTAGATGTGGTAGCAACTTCACGAGAACGACTCCGTTTGAGTATCGAAACAGTATTTAATGTACAAGGGTTAACCTACCCTGAAAATGAAGGCAGCAATCCTATTGCGGATTACGATGCAGTCAATCTATTCCTTTATATGATGTGCCGTATTCGTCCTGAGTTCACCGAATCGCCTGATCAGCTAACACACATCAGCCATATCTGTCGATTGGTAGCTGGAATGCCTTTGGCACTGGTACTGGCGGCAGGCTGGGTCGACATACTGACACTCCCGGAAATTGCGCCTGAAATTAAGAGCAGCCTCGATCTTTTAGAGTCTGAAATGCGTGATCTACCAGAACGCCAGCGCAGTATGCGGGCAACTTTCGATTATTCGTGGCGGCGGCTTTCAGAGGACGAGCAGACTGTGTTCAAACAACTTTCAGTGTTTCGGGGGAGTTTTACGCGCGAGTCTGCACAGGCCATCGCCGGAGCATCGCTCAAGATACTAGCAGGGCTAGTGAATAAATCCCTAGTGAGGACGAGTGCGAATGGACGCTATGATATTCATGAGCTGCTGCGGCAATACGGCGAAGAGCATCTGTTAGCGAGACAAGCTGATTACGAGCGAGTGCATGATCAACACTGTGACTATTATGCAGCGCTAATGAACCGGTCATATGCACAGATGCCCGGTCCACAGCTTAAACAGATTCTTGATGGACTTGAAGTGGAGTTCGAAAATATTCAATCGGGTTGGATTTGGGCTGCCCAGCATCTTAAATGCGATGCCCTTTGGCAATCACTGTGCGGGTTGTTTTACTTTGCTTATTTCTATAACCACTACCTCGCTGCTGAGATGCTCTACGCTCAAGCCGTCAAAATGCTTGAATCCGTCTCTGAAGACCCGGAACGCAATGCCCTTTTAGCATGCGTACTTGCCCGTCATAGTTTCTTTTCCGCCTGTGCAAACCACGCTGAAGAAAATGAACATAGTTTCCAAAAAGGTCTTGCTCTACTGCGTACTTTAGAAGCACCCGGGAGTGATCCTAAAACGGTTCTGTGTTTTTCCGTACTCAGTCTGGGTTGCATGTCATCTCGTCCACTGCAAAGCCTAGCCCTATGCCGTGAGGGAGAAGCGCTGTGCAGGGAATATGGCTATCGCTTTGAACTATTGGATGCACTTGCTATTCTGGCTACGGTCAACGTTTACGCCCTTGATGATGTGGTTGAAGGAAAAAAGACCAGCGATGAAGGTCTGGCACTTGCCGAAGAAATGGGTGGGTCGTGGTGGATCGGCTATCTTTCTTGGTGTCGGGGTGGGGTAGCCTCATTAGAAGGCGATTTTGACTTGGCAAAACACATGTTTCAGGTAGCCTACAATGTGCTAAATGAATTGGGAGATTGGATCAACGCTACAGAAATGATCGTCGCGTTGGGTGAGATCGCTCGTAAAGTGGGGGATTATCAACAATCGCGCCAGTATTTTCTGAGCGCACTGCAATTTTATCGCGAGACCGCGAACTGGGGCGTTGTGCCGCTTTCTTTGGTCGGAATAGCGCGGCTGCTTGCCACTGAAGGAGACATTGAACAAGCCATTGAGTTATGCGCCTTAGTCCTTCGTTTCGCCTATCCGAGTGTCCCCAACGAAAATCAGCGAGCATCGGAATTGTTGCGTGAATTAGAACCACAGCTTGAGCCACAACAATTTAGGCATAACCTAGAAATCGGAAAACATGCCGACCTAAACTTGGTGATCGAAAAACTGCTGCACATGGTCTAGGCCTATCCAAAATGTTGCTCTCTCAAAATTCCGTTCTATGACAGATGAAATTTTGAGAGAGGAATGCTGGATATGCCGCGGATTAGTTCTTCGTCACTGGATATTGGATTTCCATCACACCATCGGGATTGGCGAAGCGCTTAGACGGGGAAATAAAACAGAGGACATGGTGTCCTCTGTTCATCAATCTGTTTTAAGTCCCCTCAGCCATGAAATGGAGAGGGGATTTAGGGGTGAGGATATTTACGCTGGAGGGGTAATGGGCGTCGGATTTTCCGGATAGCTGCCATTGCTTGCAACCGGAGTGCTGCCCTTCATAACTTCTTCAAATGCTACACGGTCTAAAGTTTCTTGCTCCAACAGCACTTTGATTAGGCGGTCGAGCTTGTCACGGTTTTCCAGTAGCAAATTCTTGGCACGCGTGTAAGCGGTTTGCAGAATACGCCGAACTTCGTTGTCGATTTCTTGGGCGGATTGTTCGCTGTAGTCGCGGGTTTCACCAATATCACGCCCAAGGAAGACCGCACCATTGTTGCTGCCAAAGGTGCGCGGACCGAGCGTTTCACTCATACCGAACCGTGTCACCATCGCCCGTGCGAAATTAGTAACCTGTTCCAAATCACTGCTTGCGCCGGTTGTGAACTGGCTGAAGACAATTTCTTCCGCCGCACGTCCACCCAAAGCCATCGTGATACTATCTTCGTAGTATTCTTTAGAACGCATCATTGGATCTTCTTCGGGCATCGAGAGGACATACCCACCTGCACGACCACGCGGCACAATCGTCACTTTGTTAACGGTATCGCTGTTTGCCAGCAAAAAGCCCAACACCGCATGACCACCTTCGTGGTAGGCAATCCGGAGCTTATCTTTCTCAGTAATAACACGCGACTTCCGTTCTGGTCCCATCGTCACGCGATCCATGCTTTCACTCATCTCGCTCATGCCGATAGCCTTCTTGTTGCGGCGAGCAGTGAGGATGGCGGCTTCGTTCACCAAGTTTTCCAGATCAGCGCCGGAGAAACCGACCGTCATACGGGCAATCTGTTCCAGATCAACATCGGGAGCCAATGGCTTACCCTTGGAGTGAACCTTCAGAATATCAGCACGACCCTTAATGTCCGGGTTATCCATAATGACCTTACGGTCGAAACGACCGGGACGCAGCAGCGCTGGATCAAGGATGTCGGGACGGTTGGTTGCAGCACAGATAATTACGTTCGTGCCAGTTTCGAAGCCATCCATCTCGACCAGAATCTGGTTGAGTGTCTGTTCACGTTCGTCATGACCGCCGCCCAAACCAGCACCACGATGACGACCGACCGCGTCGATTTCGTCAACGAAGATGATCGAAGGGGCTTCAGCCTTAGCCCGTTCGAATAGGTCACGGACACGACTTGCACCGACACCCACGAACATTTCAACAAATTCTGAACCGGAAATGCTAAAGAACGGTACACCGGCTTCACCAGCTACAGCACGCGCCATCAAAGTCTTACCAGTACCGGGTGGGCCAACCATCAAGACACCCTTGGGAATACGCGCACCAAGGCGAATAAACTTCTCAGGCTCTTTCAAGAACTCAACGATTTCCTTAAGTTCTTCTTTGGCTTCTTCAGCGCCGGCCACATCCGCGAATGTGACCTGCGGACGTTCCATGTCACGGGTGACACGGGCACGGCTGCGACCAAAGCTCATGGCTTGATCTTGTCCGGTACGTACCGAGCGCATCATACGCCACAGCAGCCAGATAATCAGCAGCGTAGGTACAACCGCCACCAACAACTGGAACAACA
Source organism: Aggregatilineales bacterium (assembly GCA_038251275.1). Lineage (GTDB taxonomy): Bacteria > Chloroflexota > Anaerolineae > Aggregatilineales > Phototrophicaceae > CFX2. Next base: position 14,348 of record JBBSBM010000069.1, on the reverse strand, counting down.
CATTCGACGTGTTATCACCCGGTTGCTCGGTATAAGACAAGCTGGAGAACTGGGCTTCCGTCACACCGAAGGTTTTCAGAGCCGAGAAAAGATCAGTCTCGCGTTCCTTATAATAGGAAACTTTTTCGCCGCTCTTTAACTCAATCTTAACATCCTGCCCACCTTGGACAGTGATGGTCTTGACCTGATTGCTTTCGATAAACTGGGCAAATTTGTCCAGCGAAATGTTATTGCCACCCGTACCTTGTCCGGGTGCAGCAAACACAAATATGAAGAGAAGGATGACCACACCGGCGATAATCAGCCAGAATCGCTGTGCATTACGGCCACCAAAAGGGGAATTACTGCTATTGTCGTTTTGCGGTTCGTTTGGTCGGTTATTCACGAGGACGGCGCGAAAAACGCTGCACGAGAGCAGCAGGACGCGCCTCTCTCCTTTCTACGCTTAACCTTACGATAGTAAACTTTAATGAATTAATCACATTACGATTCAAAATTCAGAGGACGGGATAGAGTTGTAAACCTTACCTTTCATTATACTGATGATAATCGGCAAACCCTCACTGGTCAATATCACTCGCATAAATCTCACGTTAGAAAGTTGCTAACGCAGGCACATCATACGATTGTAGTGTATAGTAAGGTTTAGATACATAATTATCTTATGCGTAAGGGATAATTTCGTACTTAACCAAGCAAAGAATTGATGTATATCTATATCCATCTCCCTAATGGATGATGGTACAATGGTAACTGTAGCGTCCGGCTACCTGTGTTACGGTTGGAAAATAAAATGAACAGTAATCCACAAAATAACAATGACGAACCGGAAAACAGCAGTATGACAGGGGAAGAAAAAAGACGGCAAGATGCTGAAGCCGACATGTTGCGTCGTAATGCCACCCGTGGGCTTGGCAACACCGATTACGAAGAATCAGAACCGCGTTGGGGAACAGCTCGTTTTAACGAACGCACCACGCTCATGTTATTTGTACGTGGAGCACCGGAACCTTTTGTCTTTGATGCAGGCGCTATCGAAGAACTGGTTATCGGGCGCATTGACCCCGATACAGGCCAATCTCCCGATGTTGATCTGGAGAACTTTAGTGGGATGGAAAAAGGTGTATCGCGCCGCCATGCCACCATTATACGGAAAGATGGATCGCTTAATCTGGTGGACGCAGGCAGCCATAATGGAACCTACCTGAATGGACAGCGCCTGATTGCCCATCAACCACGCGTCCTACGCGACGGCGATGACATTCGTTTGGGATTTCTGGTACTACGTGTTAAATTCGTCCGAGTCCAAATTACGCCATAGCCGAAGCCCATTTTAGATTTCAATACATAATGCTTGATCGTACTAATGAACAATGGCTGTCCGATTTAACAGGCACGCCTGATAAACAGTCCCCCGCACTAGAAGATTTGCGCGAACGGCTTCAACGCGGCATCTACTATTACCTCAGCCGCGAACGCAGTGACCTCTCCAATCTTTCCGGTTCTGAAATTACTCAGATGGCTGAAGATTTAGCTCAGGATGCGACCTTGCGCGTCATGGAAAACCTCGACAGCTTTCGTGGCGACAGCCGCTTTACCACATGGGCGACCAAAATTGCTGTGCGTGTAGCCATCAGTGATCTGCGCCGTGCCCGCTACCGCGATTTTAGTTTGGATGATCTAACAGCCGATGGCGATTTGATGCCATCGACCACTGCCAATAGTGTCACCGGAACACCCGAACACACGCCCGAAGCCCAAACTGAACGCGAAGATGTGATGCAAAAAATCAGTGATGCGCTGAAAGCAGCACTCACGGATCGACAGTATCAAGCCTTAGTCGCGGTCGCCTTGGAGGACATACCACTGGAAGTAGTTGCGGAACGGATGGGAACGAATCGCAACGCCCTATATAAACTGCTGCACGATGCCCGCCGCAAACTGCGCGCATATCTGGAAACTGAAGGTCTTTCGACTAATTACATGCTTGATTTGTTTCAGGATTGAGAAACAATCTTAATTAATGTAAGAACGATGCATGTGCTATCGTCCAATTAGTATACAGGTTGAAGAATAGGCCAACAGATTATGGGACTCCCGGACGAACAATTACGTAAATTGATCGATCATATTTTTGTGAGCCATCTCGATAGTGAGATGGACTGCGAGTCATGCGCTTGCCAGTTGGAATGCCTTGCGGAAAAAGTGGCAGCGGGAGCTAGCTTGAGCGATCTTCTCCCCGAAGTCGAGGCGCACATTCGTTGTTGTCGTGACTGTCGGGAAGAATGGCAAGCACTCCTGTGCATCCTCCGTGCCGAGCGTGATGGAAGCCTGAGTACACCGCAGAACTAACAGGCGCGGTTGTAGCAGCAGCTTCCAACTTTGGACTATTCCCTAATTGGTTTGGCTATTCGAATTATCGAGGTTATTGACCCCATGAAGCGTGAACGTGTTGCAATTATTGGTTCTGGTCCTGCGGGATTGACTGCCGCCCTTTATACCGCCCGTGCCCAACTGAGCACCGTGGTTTTTGTGGGCAAGCTGCTCGGTGGGCAGATTTCTACCACCCATGAAGTCGAAAATTTTCCCGGCTTTCCCAATGGGACGACCGGCCCTGAGCTGGTCGAGAATATGAAGCAGCAGGCCGAAAAGTTTGGCGCCAAGTTTGTCTTTGAAAGCGTCACCGAAGTCGATTTCACCAAAGGCTCACCCTTCCTGCTCAAGACCGATAACGGCGATGAGTATCTAGCGGATACCGTCCTTGTGACCATCGGCGCTAATCCACGTGAACTGAATATCCCCGGTGAAAAGCAGTTTGTCGGTCGCGGTGTCAGCTATTGCGCTACTTGCGATGGTTTCTTCTTCCGTGGCAAGGATATTACCGTCGTCGGTGGTGGTGACTCGGCTTTACAGGAAGCCTTGTTCCTGACCAAGTTCGGTAAGACCGTCAACATTATTCACCGCCGTGATGATCTCCGTGCCAGCATTGCACTCCAGACTCGCGCCAAGGCCAACCCGAAGATCAGCTTCACCTACAGCACAGTCATCGAAGAAATCAAAGGCGAAGCCAGTGGCGGTGGCCCTGCCATCGTCAAATCGGTGACATTGAAAGATGTAAAGACCGGCTTGACCTACGAGAAGCCTACCGATGGAGTTTTCATCTTCGTTGGTTATGATCCCAATAGCTGGTTGTTCAAGGATCAACTCGCCTTGAGTGGTGACCAGTACATGAAGATCGACTCCAACATGCAGACCAGCATTGAAGGCGTATTCGCAGCCGGCGAAATTCACGACAGCGTGTTCCGTCAGGCCATCACCGCAGCTGGTGACGGTTGTAAGGCGGCGCTCTCGGCCATCAAATGGATCGGTGAACGTGAAGATCAACTGCAACCGCTGGAAGAAACGATCGCCGTCGCAGGTGACTAACAGTCATCGATAAACTATTCAAACAGGGGCATTCGTGTCCCTGTTTTTATTTCCTTAGAATTCCGCCTTTTATCCAAACCCTCCACCTACCTCATTTGTGTTCACCCTTTTGGCTCATGTTGGCTGTGATAATGCCCTTCACAATAGGAGTTCATTAACAAAAGCAGCGAGGAGTAAAAGATGACACTCAAAGGTAAAGTGGCGATGGTAACCGGCGGTGGATCAGGCTTGGGTAAAGCCTCAGCTCGCATATTAGCCCGCGAAGGCGCAAAGGTCGCCATCGTCGGACGCACAAAAGATGAAGCTCAAGCGGTTGTTGACCAGATCAAAAAAGAGGGTGGTGAAGCGATCTTCATCAAAGGCGATATTGCCCACTCCGATCATATGGAAGCCGCTGTCCAAGAAATCGTCGACCAATGGAAAAGAATCGATATTGTTTTCGCTAACGCGGGTATTAACGGCGTTTGGGCGCCTATCGAAGACTTGAAGCCTGAAGAATGGCAGGAAACCATCAATATCAACCTGAATGGCACCTTCTATACCATCAAATATGCCGTACCCTATCTCAAAAAACATGGTGGTTCTGTGATTATCACATCATCGGTCAATGGTACGCGCATCTTCAGTAATACCGGTGCAACCGCCTATTCATCGACCAAAGCCGCACAGGTGGCGATGGCAAAGATGCTCGCCCTCGAACTGGCAAAGCATCGTGTCCGTGTCAACGTCATTTGCCCCGGTGCGATTGAAAGCGAAATTGACGACAACACCCAAAAACGCAACGTCGAGAAAGAAAAAGAACCTGCCAAATATCCCGAAGGCACAATTCCCTTGACCGATGGTAAACCGGGGAAAGCCGAAGACGTAGGCGAACTGGTGCTGTTTCTCGCATCAGACGCTTCCAAGCATATCACCGGAACCGAAATGTGGATTGATGGCGGCGAGTCACTACTTCAAGGTTAGTAGCGGATTCAGGATTTCCCAAATCGCTGCAAAGCGGCATATATGGCGTTCGTACCAAACACCAGCGAATCCACCGGAATGCGTTCATTAACGGCATGAATCGTCCCTGTGAAGTTGAAATTATCGGGGAGCTGCATAGGCAAAAAGCCGTAGGTCTGGATTCCTAATTTAGCGAAGAAACGCGCATCCGTCACGGCGCTTAATAATAGAGGTACGGGTGTACCCTTGGGATCGGCCTCACGTAGAATGGTTGCTAAGGTATTGAAGAGTCCCATATCTTGTGTCTTCGGGCCTTGTTCGTAACGGATCACTTCAAACTCCGCCGCATCACCCACTAACGCCTTTAACTCAGCGATCATGTCGTCCGGCCCGTAACCCGGTAACAGCCGACCATCCAGTTCAACCGTGATTGTCGACGGAATCACATTGATTTTGTCGCTGCCGTGAATAATGGTGGGACTAACCGTATTGTGCAGCAAGGGGTCAAATACCTGTCCGCGTGTTCCAAGCAAATCCAGTACACGATTGGTCAGCATCGGGCTAAGCAACTGCCGCAGTAAAGGTGCAGTAGGAAACGACAGCCCATCGGCTAATGCATTAAACATCTGTTGGGCAACAGGCGTAATATGAACAGGCAGTCGGTTGCCATCTAGCTTACCCAGCATCTGTGCCAGTTTGGCTGCTGCACCGCCGCGTACAGGCATCGAACCATGCCCTCCGGGACCGCGCATCGTCGCTTTCAGCCAGCACATCTGTTTCTCGGCAACCATAATGGGGTAGAACGGTTTACCACTAATGCCCAGTGTGAATCCACCAAACTCCCCCAAGCCATATTGTACATTGGCGAACAAATCCTTGTGTTCGTTCACAAGGAAGCTCGCACCGTATTCGCCGCCCGCTTCTTCATCACTCAGTACACACAGAAGAACATCACCCGCCAACGGGACGTTTTCTGCTTTGGCGTGCATGAAGGCCGCCAGCATCATCGCCACGCCGCCTTTCATATCCAGTGTGCCGCGTCCCCATATGAATCCGTCGGCGATCTCACCCGCAAAGGGTGGGTGTGTCCATTCCTGTCCGGCAGTTGTCACCACATCTACGTGGCCTTGCAATAAAAGCGGTCGTGCATTGCCTGTGCCTTTCAATCGCGCAATCAGGTTCGGTCTGCCGGGGACTTTCTCCAGCAAAAGAGTCTCAATCCCAAGACTTTTGAGCAAGCCGTCGATATAAGCAATGCAAGCCGCCTCGTTACCGGGAGGATTAGTTGTGTCGTAGCGGAGCAAATTTTGCAACAATTCGACCGGGTGTTGGTAGATGGTCGTTGGCTCAGTCACGGCGCTTCCTTAATTGATATAGGCGATATGGGCTGCCGTGCTAAGTGGGATGCAAAAATGGTATTGATCTGTGAATTAACAAGATATGTGTTCACTCTACCGCAAATCTGCAATTGAGGCTATCACAATTTCATATCAAATATTTTATGGAATTATGCTATAGGTGCTGAATTTTGAATGAAGAATCAAAATTGCCGTTTTAAGGGAACATCAAACTCATACCGCCAAATCGGTACATCCAACCATTCCCACGGCGTTTGAACAACATCCTCAAGTGATCTGTCGCCCGACCAATATGCAATCCCATATTTGGTCGCCACATGACCGATCACAACGATGGTTTTACCATCAACCATCGGTAATACCTCGCGCAAAAAATCGCCTACTCGCTGTACTGCCATCTGGATACTTTCGCCATTGGGGAAGGGTTCGGTAATGTGTTCCTCAAGACCTAACACGTCGCGAGGACATTGCGTTTTTTCACCATAATCAAATTCACGCAGCCGCGTATCAGGCATAATCGGGATATTACGGGCTGAAAAAGCGATTTGGCTGGTCACATGAGCGCGTTGCAGATCAGAACAATAAACCGTGTCCAACGCCACCGCAGCATAATGAGTGCCGAGTTCTTGTGCCTGTTGCAAACCTTTTGCAGACAGCGGAATATCGGCGTGACCGGAGGCGCGACCTGCTTCATTATCAACACTTGCGGCATGTGGGGAATAATAAACCGTAATCAAAAATGCCAAACCTTATGTGGAATTAAAAGCCCCTCTCCCTTGTGTTTTGGGGGAGAGGGGTTGGGGTGAGGGGGTACTTACCGGATCGGCACGGAGTTCACATCACCACGAATGCTAACGTACGGCGCAAAAATCCAGCCAACTTCACCGGTCTTAAGCCGCACCTGCAACCAGAAATTGCGTCCAGCCTGAATAGTGCGACCAATTAACGCCGTTTCAGCACCCCACGCAACATCGCCAATTTTTGCCGAGCGGATACTCGGTCGCCGCCTCAAGTTCATCACCGCACGCGGTACTGCTAACACACCCACATCCGGTGCACCATCAATCTGCTCGAAGATCGAACTTTGCAGCGGGACGCTGTTTAAATCACCGGTGATCGTTACATAACGCCCTGAAATCCAACCGGTTTTTGTTCCTGTGTTGACCAGATACCAGTTATAAATGCCTTCGTCTTTGTTACGTGCCAATGGAGCGATGGGCGTACCTGCCGCCACTTCACCAATGAACGATGCGCCCAAATACGGACCAGTTCGCAGTGCCTCGGCTTTTACGCCTGCAACAGTAATCGTGAAAGCCGGAACAGCCGTTGTGACCGGCGCAACCGTTCCATAGACCAGCGTTTGTCCGGGGTATGCTGTCGCCCCACCCGATACGAGGAACCACTGCACTTGGAGTGTTGCTTGCCCCGTTCCTTCGAAGTATTCAACTGTGAGGTTAACAGGCGAAGTGGTCACGGTAACGGAAATGTTATCGGTTGTCAAAGCGCGTCCAATATATTTATCGAGTACCAGAGCGCCGTTCACATACAACCGTACACCGTCGTCCGACGACACCACAAAATTATATTGCCCCGGAGTCAGATTCTGTGATGAGGTGAAACGTGCTGACCAAAAATTATCACAGTTCGCCGAAGTCCCTACATCGCTTATCGGTGGATTTGTTGCCGTACAGTTGACTATTGGTACGTCAGCACCGTTAAAATTAGGCTTTGTAGGTGGAGTATCTGAAAATGTAAAGTTTAGCCCATTGGGGATTGTTATGGGTCCAACAGAAGTACCACCAAGATTAGTATTGGTAAAAAACGTACCTGTCCAATTCGTGCCGTAATCCGCCTGTACCGTGAGCATCGGCACAACAGCGATGATTATTGTCACCACCATAAGCACTGCGATTAATGCGCTGCGATTTCGCTTCATGCGCCTGTCTCCCATCCGAAGTCCAAAGTTAGTTAAGTCTTATTATATGCGCTCTATGCAAATCGCGGTACAGGAATTCAGTCCGCTACACTTTACTCTGTATTGATCTTGGCGTACTTTGCGACTTGGCGCTTCAAATGCATCTCGGTTTTCGTAATATTTTCCGTAATGTTACCTGTTATCACCTGTTTATCAGGTCACTTTTAGCCCTCAACTACGTAACATCCGGCATTTTCTGGATGGTCAATCACCATCGCTGAACTAGGAATTTGTCTTATCACCCATAGCACGATCAGATCACCCACTGCTCCCGAAACCAATATCGCACCCGCTACTGTCAGCCAACCGTTGTTACTCAACGTCCCAACTATCGTCGGCAAAACGCCTGTAACGATCAACGGCAGCACCACCCCCACCCGATAACCACCTGCCTTCATCGCCACCGTTGAATGTGCATAAGGACTCAAGGTTTTCCACGCGATCCCAAAACGGATGTCTTTTGGTGACACTCCCGCGAATAAAATCCAACCAATGGCATGTGTCGCCTCATGTGCCACAATCAACACCACAAACGCCAAAAATCCCAACAAATAATCCCGCGCATTAAAAGCCGCATTAAACCCCCACATCAGCACATGCGGTATCAACGGCACAATCGTCAAAATAATGGCTAATGGCAGCGCTGTTGAGGCAATCTTTTCCAACGGCACCGACACATCCCGCAGCTTGGACGGATCATAATTTTGCAACGAAAATTCTCCTCATCTCGCATTAACCCAGTATACACATCAACCCTATGACATTCATCCAATACTGTGCAACTTTCCTATGCTGATGGTCGTATAAAGAGGTATAGTACAAGCGATTGTCTTTAGGGACAGTGGAATAAAAGGAGATCGGATCATGAGCGAAGAAAAAAACAAGAATGTTGAAGAAGAAGTAAAAGGCGAAGTCAGAACTTTCAGTGAACAACTTGAAGTCGCTGGCAAGGAATTGGTTGGCAAGGTGCAGGAACTGATCAAGGAAGGCAACGTCCGTAAGGTCATCATTCGCGGCGAAGACGGGCATGAAATCATGCAGTTTACGCTGACGGCTGGTGCTGCGGTCGGTGGTGTCTTCATGTTGGCCGCCCCTGTAGCCGCTCCCATTCTGGCTGCCGTTGGTGCCGCTGCCGCCTTCCTCGCGAAGGTCAAGATCGAGATCGTCCGCGAAGAACCCATCTAATTTACGTCGCAGCTACACAACAAAAAGAGAGTCGAAAGACTCTCTTTTTTAGTTTTTTCCGGCAGCTAAATGCTTTGCGCAACAATTTCATTTGACGCTTACAAATATATGCTGGCAATACTGGCGCAAAACCAACCTTTGGCATTGCTGAAATTGCTGCCAAATTTGCCACCGAAAGGAGTCCTGTGGGCTAAATGTCTGTACCGACATACGACTTAGACGACATTCCCGAGACAAACGGCTTTCGTGTTTGATAGTAATCTGTTTGATGGATAACTCTAAACTTCACTTGTGAAATTGAAGAAAATGAAGAATTTTCCGAAGTTCCAGGGAGAAGGTGGTAGGCTAACGCGCAGAACAATTCCCCTTATGTTCAAGAAAGATATTATATCCAGCTACTGATTAACGCACCACAAATTGGGGTGATTTTCCCGGCAATCACATGACACAATAAGCGCTCATCGGAGGTGACTTATAAATCTCGAAAGGGGATAACATGAGTGTTAATTTGAAGGGCAAAGTCGCGGTGGTCACCGGATCAAGTCGTGGAATAGGCAAAGGAATTGCCCTGAGTTTGGGGGAGGCAGGCGCAACGGTTTATGTGGTTGGTCGCACTGATGCGGAACATAAGGCCACCGTGCCGCTCAGCGGAACAGTCGAAGATACCGCTGACGAAGTCACACAAACGGGCGGTGTGGGCATCGCTGCTCGTGCCGATCTGCGCGATGATGCTCAGACTGAAGCCCTTTTCCAACGGATACAATCCGAACAAGGTCGGCTGGATATTCTGGTGAACTCGGCATGGGCAGGCTACGAAGGGCTTCACGACATGTCAGATTTCCCCTTAAACCAACCGTTTTGGGAACGACGCTTATCCTATTGGGATGATAACCTGTTTGCCACCCGCGCCGCTTATATCGCCAGTGCTTTAGCCGCACGTATCATGGTCAAACAGTCGAGTGGTTTGATCGTCAACATCTCCCACCATGTTGATCCTCACCCTGAAACTGACCGCAATGCCGCCTACTTCAATGCCAAAATCAGCACTGAACGCTTAATCGCTGATATGGCGGGAGAACTGCGTTCCCACAATATTACATCTGTCGCCTTGTGGCCCGGATTGGTTCGGACGGAAGGTATCATGCTGCACGAGAAATTTATGGATTTATCGAACAGCGAATCACCACAGTTTACAGGTCGGGCAGTGGTCGCGCTGGCTACGCATTCCAACGCCTTCGATAAAAGTGGGCGTGGTCTGTGGGTATCCGACCTGGCAATCGAATATGGTTTCACCGACATCGACGGCAAAGTTTATGTGCCGACGTGGAAACCAAAATGAGAATAGTCGTTGGGGCGCATGACTTTGCGCCCGACCATTTTCTACAACGCAAGATAAATCCTACTCAAAATCCTTGCCAGCCCTAATAAAAGGGCTTATACTCTTTATATCTTTTCGTCCAAATAAGCTCTCCAGTCTAAGCCAAACTGGAGGTTAGGGGGATACTTCCACCAAACGGGCTGTAATTTTTGCAAAAACCTCAATTTCTTCCTCCTGTCCGCGCACCGCCTATTCAATTATCTATCCCGTTTTGTCGTTTGCACATTACTGGCGACTCATTTTTGATTTCACTCTGTACGATAGCGCTCACCATAACCCCAATTCGGGTCAAATGAGCCTACACACTTCCATGAAATAAGCCATCATGGAAGATAACCAATTGGCTGAAAGGACAATGTTTAAATGTCAACTTTGCAAACAGGTTACGCCCGCTAGAACCAAAGCCCATCGCATTGTCTTGGAAACAAGACTACGAGCCTATCAGAACAGCCTCGTCCACAAATTGTTTGGGAAAACAGTTGCGTATATGGGATCGAATTTCGATACCCACGGCTATGAAACCGTCAGGGAAATAATCGCCTGCCCCGTGTGTGCCGCCGCATATAACCTTCAAAAAGATAAGGCCTAAGGCCTTACGAACGTCGCCAATCGCGTGAAAGTGGTGCTTCACGCACAATGAATTGTTGTTAGCTAGGAATCAAAACGGGGTGACTGCTCACCCCGTTTTGTATTTTCTAACAGCTACGGACTATCGACTGTTTACTTCTTCGCGACAGTCCACACGCCACCAACGCCTTCACCGGTGGTATCACCTGCGGCTGCGTCCTTGGCAAAGTAATACAATGGCATATCGTTGTAGGTCACTTGCAGTTTGCCACTTTCCAGTTTGATCGTACCAAGCTTGCCAGTGATGCCTTCGCCAGCGACCAACTTATCTTCCGCGCCAACGGTAAGTGCAGGCCAATTCTTAGCGCAGTCACCGGAGCAGTTGCTCACGCCAGCGGTATCCTTGCTGAAGGTGTAGAGTGTGCCACCATCGGCGGAAACAAGGAACTCGCCCAACGCATCAGTCTTGCTGATGGCCACAGTTTCGGGGGCAACAGTGTACCAATTTTCGCCGACACCTTCACCGGTGGCATCACCAATCGCGGCATCCTTGGCGAAGTAATACAGTGGCCAACCATTATAGGTCACCTGAATGGTACCATCTGCGCGGGTGAATGTGCCCCACTTGCCTTGGAGATTGACACCGGGGACAATTGCATCAGCGCTGGCAACGGTCAGAGGAGGCCAGTTGGTCGCGCATTGGTCAACGCAGGCGCTGGTATCCATCGTATCTTTCTTGAACATATACAGGGTCATGCCCTTCGGCCCAACCAAGACGGTGCCAACAGTGGGGAGTTTCTGGGCAGCGACAGTTGACGGAGGAACAATCCACCAAATATGACCGACACGATCACCAGTCATATCACCAGCTTTTTCGTCCTTAAACCAATAATATAGCGGTTGGCCATTGTAGGTCACTTGCAGCTTGCCATCATCGCGGGTAATGGTTGCCAGCACACCGGGAATAGCTTCGTCTGCTGTGACTGCATCAGCACTATCGACGGTCAACGGAGGCCATGCTTCGGCGCACTTACCGTTACAAACACTCTTATTCAGCGAGTCAGCCGGATAGGTGTACAAGGTCATCCCATTTGCACCGACCAAATATGCGCCACGTGTATCCGACTGACCAAGACTAACGGTATATTCATCTTGCGCCAGTACCGGAACCATACTGATCAAAAACACAGCCAGTAAAAACAAAATAATGCGACGAGATTTTAACATTTTACCCTCCATACGGTTTATGCGATTGTAGGTTGTTTGTCACCCACCTATTGGGTTAATCGTTCGGATTTCGCATTTTGGATTGCAGAGGATTGTAAATCACTTTACAGAGATACGAAGAAACTGTTAGACTGATGGTGTGGAGCGAATACACATGCAGTTTCAATTTGACGATCTGGACATCATGACACGTATTGCCGCCCGCGACCAGCAGGCTTTTCGGGCGTTATATCAAGAATATGGGAAGGCTGTTTACAGTCTGGCCTATCATATGCTGCAAAATTCCACCCTCGCCGAAGAAGTAACGCAGGATACCTTCGTCAAAGTTTGGCAGAGCAAAAGCCATTGGGATCCAGCCAAAGGTAAACTCAAAAATTGGTTACTCACCATTGCCCAGTTCACCGCGATTGACCGTCTGCGTCAAGAACGTCGCCAACCGGATGTCCACCCTGACTCAATTGAAGAGATGGCTGAAGAAATTCCCGCTTACGCCAGCGAATCCTTGTGGCGTGACGGTACAACTTTACGCATGCTCGTCCAGCAGCTCCCCGAAGAACAGGCCATGCTTATCGGCCTCGCATTCTTTCGTGGCATGAGTCACGGCGACATTGCCGACGTGACCCATATCCCTTTAGGAACGGTTAAGACACGCTTGCGAACCGGATTACAAAAATTACGTGAATTATGGTTGGACACGGTTCATCAAACATCTAAATCAGGGTAATTAGACGTATAATACTTTAGGAAGTGAGTTCGAGTAGGCTTAAATGAGTTCTAAGATCACCGTCGCATCGGCTAACCGCTGCGATGCCATTCGAGAGTTAATTCCAGAATACGCTTTCGGACTGACTGATCCGGAACAGACACGCTTTGTTGAAGCGAATCTACAACATTGTGCCGAAGCTGCTGCCGAATTGGCAGACTTCCAAAGTTTACAATTCGAAATGCGCTCGGATGTTGCCCAGATCGAACCTCCACTTTCTCTCGAAAGCAAGTTGATGGCGGCGATTGCCGAACCGACTGTTATTCCCACATCCAAAACGGCTGCACCAACGGTTAATCAACCTCGCCGCCGTTCACTTTCAGTTGGTTGGTTAGTCGCTGCCGCTGCGGTGATCGTCCTGTTGCTCTCCAACGGTTATTGGCTAGTACGGGTCAATGACCTCAACGAGCAGCAAACGCAGCTTATATCTCAACTGCCATCCAACGATCATCCCGCTTTCATCTTGACCAGCACCAGTGGATTACGCTGGGTACGATTGCCTCCAGCTGAAGAAACCGCCGATACATCCGCCTTCCTGATGTGGAATGCTGAGAGCAAAATCGGTTTGCTCTACGCACATGGTTTTCCTACGCTGGCTGTCGGCAAAACCTATCAACTCTGGCTGACACGCGGCGAAACCCGTCAGGGTGTCGGCACATTCGTCGTTGACGAAAACGGTCAAGGAGCGCTGCTCTTTAGCAGCGTCGAACCAATTGATGAATTTACATGGGCGCGTATCACCGACGAACCCGAAAGTGGCAGTCCACAGCCCACTGGCCCGATTGTGGTCATCGGCAAACTCTCAACCTAAACCAAAGGATAATCATTATGTCCCGTCGCTTTATGCTGCAAAAGATCATTTTTGCAATTGGTCACGATTCATGGGTCATGGACGAACACGGTGAGAAAGTTTTCCTCATCGACAATAAGACCGTCGCGCTGCGTAAAACCTTCATCATGTACGATATGCAGCATCAAGAGGTGCTGAAAATCCAAAGCCAACCGCTGCACCTCCACAAAACGATCACGATTGATCATCATGGGAAGGAAGTTGCCCAAGTACAAAAGGCATGGCTCACCGTGCTCCGCGACAAATGGAATATCCAAGTTCCCGGTGGTGAGGATTTGGTGGCGCAGGGTGATTTACTCGACCACGAATATCACATCACACGCGGTAATCAAACCATCGCGGATATTTCCAAGCACTGGTTTACCATCCGCGAAACCTATGGCGTGGAAGTCTTTGATGACACGCAAGCCGCTTTGATGATCGCCATCGCGGTTGCCATCGACGAAATGATGCACGAAGTCAACGACCATCCCGCTGAGCATAAAGACGCGTAGCTTGAGTGATCTAAATTATTAGGGCAACAAAAAGATAACAATCTAATAGTGAAAGCATTTAAAGGTGGCACAGAGTAAAATAAAAAGATGAAACAACGACAATTCCGACTAACAGACACACAGATACGGGAACTGGAACTGCGAGAGGGTCAGACACGGGATGCGCTGGAATTGCGGCGGTTG
>JBBSBM010000068.1:0-40896 GCA_038251275.1 Aggregatilineales bacterium | reverse complement strand
TATGACCACCGCTTGGTTGCGCCCTTTACTTACGATTCCTAGTAATTTTTGGCGTTCTTCAGACGTTAAATGGACTTCATGTTTTGTCATCCCTTTAGTTTATCTTTACCCCTCATCTTTAACCAGTTGAGGTACTAGTATGAAATGGCAAACGTGGCGTGACGTTAAAGAGATTAAAAAGGTGATTGAAACTTACGCAAAGTTGCATCCAGGAAAAACGCGAGGAAATCTATGGAACATGATAGTAGAAGACTATTTCTTAAGATTTACAAGTTCTGAATATACAAATTCCCTTAATCACCTTGTCAAAGAGGGTATAATATATTCACCAACTGTGAGAAAAACATACAGATTAAATGATAACTGCGTCATTTATCACGCATAAACTATTGTAGATAATTGCGTTTGCGGAAAATCTTCGCGCCAAGAATTCCAAACAAGATTTCCCTTAAAGAAAACTTTGGTATCTTGCTCATCCAATACTTCTAACACATTCTGAACCCATTCTGGCTTGGGCTGGTAGGCTTTTTTACCGTTGGTTGCTGCACCAATTACTGCCCATTGCAAGTCACTATTAACAAGCAGCGGAGCAATGTCGAAACTTAACGGTTCAATACTCATCCATTTGACCGGAACATCAACCTTATCGAGTGATTCAAGCATACGGCTTAACATCCGTGCCTGCTGTTTGAGCGACAACCGTTTACCAAACATGATAGACGGTGGCGCACTTACCCCAACCCAAACATTCGACGGAAAATCAAATTCTTGAAGACGCGGTGCGTTCTTAGTCAATAGTTGGAAACTATGTTGAGGTGCAGCTCTAACAATGTCTAAAACTTGATTGACTTGTTCATTCGGAACCCAATGCCCCATCAAATCGCTCATACTATCGAGAAAAATACGAGCTGGCTCAGCTAATTTAAGCGGCTCATTGAGTAATTCAGGTCGCCAATAATGATGTTCAAAACCCATTGGATATGCCGCTTGAGCAACACGTTCTGCAACAGTTTCAGCATAGCACTCGGCTATCGTGCCATCTGGCATTTCCCAACGACAGCTATGTTTGCAGCCACCAACAGGATTCCAGGTGTAATCTGTCCATTCAATACCACGTTTAGTTGCTGACTTTGCCTGCTTATTCATGATTTTTACTCATAACTTCAATAATTTTATTTTCGCACAAAAGTTCTTACAAATCAAACAACGTTAATTTTCATCTGGCTGCGCTATCATGAAATGTCCTGCGTCCTCTAAAAAGCGCACAACCTGTTCTCGGCTAACGGTTGGGAAATCCTCAAGGAAGGTTTCAATGGTGTCGCCAGTGGTGATGTAATCAATAAGGGTTTGCACAGGTACTCGCGTTCCGTAAAACACAGGCGTACCACTCATCACATCACGACCTTTATAGATTAGGGGTTTGTCCATATGATCCTCCAATCGAGTTTAAGTTTCGAGCGCAGGCAGGCGGACGGTATAAAGTGTGCCTTTTTGAGCGTCACTTTCGACCTTGATGTCGCCGCCGTGTAGTTCGACGATTTCTTTAGTGAGGCTCAAACCCAAGACCGTGCCGCTGACCAAGCCCATACTGGCATTGGTGAAGGGTTGAAAAACCTGTGCCAACATATCCGATGACAGCGCCATGCCGTTATCTTGCACCTGCACACAGGCCATTTTGCGTCCATTAGAATTAGGATCAAGCATGACATGGACATCAACATGGCCTTCTTGTGGCGAATGATTCACCGCGTTGGAAATCAGATTGGTGATGACCTGTACCATGCGTTTCTGATCCACCAACACCTTGATCGGATGACCGGATAAATCTGATTCGAGCTTGACTGAACGGCGGGCGGCACGCGGTTGATAACCATTAACCGCTTCGCTTACCAACTCTTGCAAAACAATACTATCACGGTCAAGCATAACTGCACCGCGCTCAAAGCGCCCAATATCCAACATTTCATCAAGCAACTGCTGCATATGAGCGGCCATCTCGTCCATCACCGCCAAATGCTCTTCCAACTTTTCGGGCTGCTTATGCAGGAGATAAAGACGGGTTGTGATATTCGACAAGGGTGTACGCAGTTCATGTGACGCATTGGTCACAAAAGAACTTCGTTGGCTTTTTAGCCGCTTTTCTTGGCTGTTATCACGAATGAGCAGGAGTATTTGGTCACTCGGTGCCGTACCTGCATCGAGTGGCAAGCCAATAACGGCTACATCCAGTTCCTTGCCATCTTTCATATTTAATTTGAAAGCACCCTGCCAGATGCCCCCTTGCACGATGGCCTCTGCCACTGTTTCGCGCAGCTTCGCTAACTGTGCCGCTAATGAGACAGCATCTTCGGCAGTGAGTGACTTGCTTGTTAGATCATCACCGCTAAAACCGGTTAAGCGTGTCAAAGCACGGTTGGTATAACGGATACGGTCGGCATCCAAAACAACCACCGCTTCCGACATACTTTGCAAGATGGTTTTGCTTTGGGTACGTTCATCGGCTAATTCACTTGCGCGACCGCTCAGTTGAGCTTGCAAATCGTTATTGGCGCGGATGAGATCACTATTCTGACGGCGCAGTTCGGCGTTATTCTGGTCAGAGACATCAGCCTGCCGCCGCACATCAAATATTAACATTACTGTTAAAACAGCGCCCAAACCTAAAATACCGACCAATACGACACTCAGTGATACATCGCTTCGACCGCTGCGTAACTCACCTACCAATACACCCGCAACCACCAAGGCTGCTAATAAACTCAGCAATATAATCGCCGAGAGGTATATCCCGTTGATATTAAGAGAAGGCCGCTTATCTTTCGGCTGCTGCATAACTTATTTATCTCACTCAACTTAATAGTGGCAAGTTATAAGTATAGATCAAATTACCCGTCTTCGGAAATGACACGGAAGTCATAGGCAGATTGTATATCGATAACATGGCATTCAGGTTCAATTGAAATGCCGAACAGGCTCATCATCTTTAAATGATAATTTTCTCTTAATACAAAGTTATCGTTCATTTAACCAAAACTACCCCGAGTGCGGTTAATCTACTGACAGTCATGACAAATAGATTGAAACACAGATTACGCACAAGGAGTTATGAATGTCGAATCGTAAAGCGTTAGTGGCAGTTGCCTCAGCATTTTTCCTTAGTTTATCCATCGGATTTGCTTTTGCTCAGGATGCCACGCCAGAAGCAACACCGGTTGCAGGTTCTGGTATGATCACCGGCCCTCTGGAAGGCGAAGCACAAAGCCTGAATGGTGCTGGCGCAACATTCCCCCAAGTTTTATACACCACCTGGTTTAGTGATTATGCCAAGCTGACCAACGTCGAAATCAACTATCAGGGTATTGGTTCAGGCGGCGGCATCAAGGGCGTGACCGACGGCACCGTCGATTTCGGCGCTTCCGATGCTCCCATGAACGACAAGCAGTTGGCTGATGCACAGGCAACTTGCGGCGGCAACATTCTGCACATCGCAACCGCACTTGGTGGTGTTGTCGTCACTTATAACATCCCTGAATTGGATGCCAGCGCAGAAGCATTGAAGTTCACACCAGACACTTTGGCCGCCATTTATGCCGGTACGATTACCAACTGGAAAGACGAAAAGCTCGTCGCTGATAACCCAGCATTAGCGGCTGTTGACCAACCGATTGCTGTCATTCATCGTTCGGATGGTTCCGGCACAAGCAACATTTTTACCAGCTACCTGAAGGCTGTCAACACTGACTGGGCAACCAATGTAGGTGCAGGTACTTCGGTTAATTGGCCGACCGGTATTGGTCAAAAGGGCAATGCGGGTATCGCTGGCGCTATCAAAGGCGTGCCATACTCACTGGGTTATGTCGAACTGGCCTATGCTGAACAGAACAGCCTCCCAGAAGCATTGATCAAAAATGCAGCAGGCAACTTCATCGGCGCCACAGGAGACTCGGTTACTGCGGCTGCGGCTGGCGTTACACTGCCCGACGATTTGCGTATCATGATCGTTAATGGTGAAGGCGACAGCACATACCCAATCGCAGGCTTCACATGGCTGTTAGTTTGCGAAAACCAAAAAGATGCTGCCAAAGCGACCGCTCTGACCCGTATGTTGTGGTGGGCCATTCATGACGGTCAGGCCTACCACCTGAAGTTGGGTTACTCACCTCTGCCCGATGCAGCAGTCAAGGCAGATGTAGCACAAATTGAGAAGATTATGGTTGATGGCAAACCGGCTCTACCGGCTGACCTGATGACAATGGCTATGGGTCAGTAGACCATCGTAGTTTGTTTCGCAATGAAGTATTATGGCGGGGAATTTCACAAATTCCCTGCCTACTTGTTTCCCTTCCGTTTTGAAATTTTGGAGTAGTTATGGCGGCTTCAAGCCTTCCCGTTGCCAACGAGCCTAGTACGCGTGGTGCTGAACGCAGTTTTAGAACCGTCGTGTTGATTGCAGCCATCGGCATGATCGTCCTACTAGCAGGTGTCATCATCATTTTGTTTCTGGATGCTCGCCCCGCCATTGAGCGCTACGGTTTTAGCTTCCTCATTAGTTCAGATTGGGATCCGGTCTTTGAGAATTTTGGCGCTGCCCCTTACATATTCGGAACCATTGTCACCTCAGTTCTGGCGCTAATCTTAGCGACACCATTTGCAGTAGGAGCAGCCCTGTTCATTTCAGAATATGCCCCGAAAACGGTCGGTGGCATTCTGTCATTTATTATTGAACTGCTGGTCGCCATTCCCAGTATTGGTTTTGGACTATGGGGATTGTATGTACTAGCCCCATTTATGCGCGGCACTGTTGATCCCTTTTTACGGAATGTCATTGGCCCTATTCCGGTAATCGGCGAACTCTTCAAAGGCCCCACAATCGGGCAGGATTTACTGACAGCCAGTGTGATCCTCGCTATCATGATCCTACCAACCATTCTTTCCATTTCGCGTGAAATTATTGCTCAAGTGCCCCGATTACAAAAAGAAGGCATGTTAGCACTTGGGGCGACCAAATGGGAAATGCTGCGAAAGGCAGTTTTGCCCTACGCTTGGGGGGGTATTGTTGGCGCGGCAATGCTGGGTTTGGCTCGTGCTATCGGTGAGACAATGGCAGTGACCATGGTAATTGGCAACAGTTCGCGTGCCATTACCCCTTCATTATTTACACCGGGTTACACGATTGCCAGTGCGATCGCCAATCAATTCACTGAAGCGGATTCGGAGATTTATTTCAGTGCCATTGTCGAGCTTGGACTGGTGTTGTTGTTGGTATCAGCCGTATTCAATATTATTGCGCGTCTCTTAGTGAGACGAATGAACCGCCAACCGGGCGGCGCACAAGCACAATAGGAACAAGGTTTAAGTTAAGAAATATGGAACAAACACGCACATCAATCCTGAACACGACTGTCGTTGAAAAACAACGCGAAGCCCTCTTTACGCTTGAGGAAGCCCGTTATCTGCGGCGCAAAGCCACTGGCTCTTTCATGGTAGGTCTCTTGACCACCTTAACCGGTCTTTCGGTTCTGATTTTGTTTATTATCGTGGCCTATATCCTCGTCAACGGTATCGGCGGTATCAACCTTTCGTTCTTTATTGATACACCTAAACCTCTCGGTGAAGAAGGCGGCGGTATTGCGCAGGCCATTCTCGGCACATTTGAAATGCTGATCGTAGGCGCTATTATCGCGATACCTGTCGGTGTCGGCACAGCCATTTATATGGCGGAATACGCTCAAGGTTGGTTAGCAGGTAGTGTCCGCTTCTGTCTGGAATTATTGGCATCACTACCTTCAATTGTCATCGGCGTGTTTGTTTGGGCGGTTGTGGTTCGTACTTTCCACAGCTTTTCCGGCCTCGCTGGTGCAATAGCCCTGTCGTTTATCATGATCCCGATTATCGCGCGGAGTGTGGAAGAAATTCTGCGACTTGTACCGAACAGCTTGCGCGAAGCTGGTTTGGCATTGGGTGTACCGCGCTGGCGCGTGATTATCGGTGTAGTTATCCCCACTGTACTGCCCGGTATCGTCACAGGTATTGTGTTGTCGTTAGCACGTGCTGCCGGTGAAACTGCACCTTTGTTACTGACCTCGCTCGGCAATGAGTTTTTCAATTTCAACCTTTCAAAACCGATGGCTGCTATACCGCTGCAAATTTACAATTATGCCGTTTCGCCTTATGACGATTGGCATCGGAAAGCTTGGGCGGCAACTTTGGTATTGGTTTTTGTTGTAGCCATCTTTAGTGGTGCCATCCGTTTTACTATGAGGAAATTTCGCTATGTCCGTTAATGTTCAGTCTGCGGTCACACCATCACGAGCGCAAGTTGATAACAATGCACTGACCGTCCGCAATTTGGATGTGTATTATGGCAAAACACTTGCTGTAAAAGG
Source organism: Aggregatilineales bacterium (assembly GCA_038251275.1). Lineage (GTDB taxonomy): Bacteria > Chloroflexota > Anaerolineae > Aggregatilineales > Phototrophicaceae > CFX2. Next base: position 34,510 of record JBBSBM010000068.1, on the reverse strand, counting down.
AGTCAACATCGATTTTGCGCCGAACACAATTACGGCGCTGATTGGGCCTTCAGGCTGCGGTAAATCAACTGTGCTCCGCACCTTGAACCGGATGCACGAATTGGTAGATGGTGCTTATGCCACCGGTGATGTGCTGCTTAACGGTGAGAACATCTATGATCCTAAAGTTGATCCGGTGCGTATCCGTCGGCGCATCGGCATGGTCTTTCAAAAGCCAAACCCTTTCCCGATGATGTCCGTATACGAAAATGTCATCGCTGGTTACAAACTCAATCGAGGTGTACCGCGTGGTACAAACCTTGATGATGTAGTCGAAAAAGCGCTGCGCGGTGCGGCGTTGTGGGATGAAGTTAAAAATAAACTGCAGATGTCGGGAGCAGCCTTATCAGGCGGGCAGCAACAACGTTTGTGCATCGCACGGACGATAGCGGTTGAACCCGAAATTATCCTGATGGATGAACCCTGTTCAGCCTTAGACCCCATATCCACCCAACGCATTGAGGAACTGATGCGTGAATTGGTGCATGACTTCACAATTGTGATCGTGACCCATAATATGCAGCAGGCAACCCGTGTCAGTGATCACACAGCCTTCTTCAACATTCATAAAGAAGGTGAGGACGCACAGGAAAAGCGTTGGGGCGTATTGGTAGAATACAACTCAACCCAAACGCTGTTTAACCAACCTGAAGAAGCCGAAACTGCGGATTACATCTCAGGACGTTTCGGTTAAAACCTTCATTTCTCTAAAAATCAAACAAAAGCGCTCATCCGGGCGCTTTTTTATTACTATGAAATGATAAGCATTAATTTTTTATAAGAAGCGTTGACTATCCCGCCTGAAGGATGTTACAGTTAAAGAGGTGGTTAAAGGGTTGTTTTGCGTCCGCTCTACGCCAAATGTTTATCGTGCGTGGCCGGGCAAAGGACAACACCCGTTGTCCTATTGTTGTTCATTATTTATTTAGGGGTTCGCGCCTGCGCTCCAGCCAAAATCCACCATCGCCCTATTTGGCTCGGTATCCGCTCAAATTTATCTGCGGATCACGCAGTGTTCACAACTCCGGGAGTACCATATGACGCTTGACTTCATTTCCCGTATGATTGGCACGGTTATTTTTGCATTGGTTGGTGCGAGGCTGGGTGTTGAATCCGCCACTACCATTGGTCTTCCTGCTGACATTACCGCCGCTATATTTTCACTCGTTGGCGTATTGGTTGGTCTTATCCTCACGCCGTGGTTGACCATTCGCCCTTTGCGCCGCATCCGCGAAACTATCACTGAACTGCCTGTTGATCTGCTGCTGACCTCGTTGGCAGGCATGAGTATCGGCTTGGTCCTAGCACTATTGATGTCTTACCCGCTTTCACAACTTGCCCCACCGTTGGGAACATGGCTGCCAGCGATTGTGTCAGTCGTAGCTGGCTATTTAGGCTTAGTCATCTTTCGCACCCGTTCACGCGAAATATTGGGATTACTTGGTGAACCCGGCAACAAACGCACGCGTAATTTCCTTACAGGAACCGAACGTGTCATTTTGTTGGATACAAGCGTCCTGATTGATGGTCGCATCGTGGACATTGCCAAGACTGGATTTCTTGGCGGAACGCTGGGCGTGCCACGCTTCGTCATCACCGAGCTGCATCAAGTTGCGGACTCGTCGGATACACTGCGCCGCAATCGTGGTCGACATGGCCTGACCAAATTAAATGAACTTCAGCGTGACGCCGTGATGCCCTTCAAAATACTGGAGGACGACATTCCCGGCATTGTTGAAGTGGACGATAAATTGGTGGCGCTGGCGTTGAAAATGAACGCACCAATCATCACAAACGATTATCCACTCAACCGCATCGCAGAAACCCAAGGTGTCGCCGTGCTCAACGTCAACTCGCTATCCAATGCCGTCCGCTCGATCTACCTCCCCGGTGACACACTGCCTATCCGCATCATTCAGGAAGGCCGCGAGTCTGATCAGGGTGTGGGTTATCTTGAAGACGGCACGATGGTCGTCGTTGAAGGTGGCAAGCCCTTCATGGATCGAACCATAACAGTGAGTGTGACCAAGTTCATCAATAAAGATACCGGACGCATGTTCTTCGCCGTTCCAGAGAAAACTTAAGGGTGGCTGTCCGTCAGGCAGGCGTTGGGTGAAAGACCGCGTCATAGCGCTATAATGGCGTTATTATGCGATACACACTATTCATACTCATCCTGTTTTTATGCCTGCCATTCGTATCGACGCGCGCCCAAACCGACGAATCCAAGCCGGACGCGCAAGTCATTCAAATGGACACCCGCTTACGACTGCGTGATGCGCCTTCTTTTAGCAGCGAGACATTGGGTGGGCTTGATCCCGGCTCACCGCTAACACTTATCGGGCGCACAGTGGATTCCAACTGGCTCTACATCCGCACCAAAGAAGGTCTTGTCGGTTGGACGAACGCCGCGTATATCATCGTCAATATTGAGCTAGCCAATTTAGCTGTGACGACTGATTTAACGACTTTGTCTCATCCGCTACATGTGGCTGCCAAAGTCGCTGAGAATATCCGCACAATTTACGCTCATGGACAGGAACTTGGCAACCGTGCTGGTGTCTTCTCGAAAGTTGGTGACAGCATCACTGTCGCACCAAATATGCTGCATCCGATTGGCGAAGGATTTTATAATCTCGGTGATTACCAGTATTTGCAGGGTGTCATCGACTATTTCTCGCTCACATCTGTCAATAAAGGCAATTCGTTCACAAACACCTCGGTTGCAGCGGGTTCCGGTTGGACGACTGATGCTGTACTAAAATCTAAATATGCTGATCCGGATGCCTGCCTACCTAACAAGTCAGCATTACTTTGCGAATATCGCCTAACTAAACCAGCTTATGCCTTGATTATGTTTGGCACAAATGATGTAGCCCATCTGAGCGTCAAAACCTACGCTTACAACATGGGCTTGATCGTCAAGACTTCTATTGAAAACGGCATCATCCCCATCATCAGTACCATTCCGGTTCGCGTCGGTTACGAAGATCAAGTGATTACGTTTAACGAAGCACTGGTCAAAGTGGCGCGGCGCTATAACGTTCCGCTGTGGGAGTTCGGTGGCGCGATGCAAAGCTTGCCGGATGCAGGACTTGCACCGGATGGAACGCATCCGTCTATTCCCCCAAAAGGGTATATCGGTTCTGCCGATTTCCGCGCCAGCAACCTCTATTATGGTTATGTCATCCGCAACCTCACCGCGCTCCAAATGCTGGATGCGGTCGTGTTAGCTGTTGAAGAGGATGGAAATAAAAAAGCCTAACGAAATCGCTAGGCTTTTATTATCTGACTACTACGAAGTTAATTAGTCACCAACAGCGGTCGCCACGCTTAACTCTGGTTCCGCCACAACTTCGCTCTCACCCTCGACATGCTCAGTAATACGTGAAGGCAGCATCACCAGCACGAAGGCAACTGAACAAGCCATAATGATCGCGCCGACAATCATGGCGTGGGTCATACCATTCACGAAGGATTGGTTAGCAGTGCTGATAATCAGCCCACCCATAAACTTGGGTACTTCCGGTAATGCAGCAATGGCATGAGCCGCTTGAATGCTGCTGGAAACTGCGTCGAGCAGTTCTTTGGGGAAGCCGGGGATCAGCTTCAAGCCACCCTGTACGCCGTTAATGTAAGTGGTGTTCATGAAAGTGCCCAACACCGCAACACCCAACGCTGTACCGAGTTCACGGGTGGTATCATTCATTGCCGAGCCAATGCCCGACTTGTTCGCCGGAATGGCACTCATGATTGATGTGGTCGCAGGAGCCATCGCCAAACCCATACCTGCCGCCAGCAACAGTTGTCCGGCAGCAATCGTAATGTAAGGCGTGTCGATCTTGTAGAACGATCCCATAAACAACAGTGACAGAGCCGCAACACCGATGCCCACTGCCACAGTTAATTTGATGCCGATACGCTTGCTAACGGGTGCGGACAGCGGCGCGACCACGATCAAACCTGCCGCGACAGGCAAAGTGCCTAAGCCAGCGGTGAGCGTATCATAACCGAGAATGGTCTGCATGTATTGGCTGACGAAGAACATCGAACCTGCCAAACTGAACATCACCATCGCCAGCGCAATACTCGCCCCACTGAACGACAGATTCTTGAACAGATACAGCGGCATCATCGGTTCTTCAGTACGCGATTCGACAAAGGCAAAAATCCCTAACAGCACGAAGGCGATAGCAAATAAGCCTAAGACTTCAGGATTGCCCCAGCCCTTAGAACCCGCTTCGATGATGGCGTAGACCAGCGCAAAGACACCTGCGCTGGAGAAAATCACACCGGGAATGTCGAGCTTGGGTGCGGTCTCATCTTTGGACTCGGCTAGAAAGCGCTGCCCACCGATGAGCGCAATCACGATAATCGGCAGGTTGATAAGGAACAGGATGTGCCATGTATAAAACTTGAGCAGAAAACCACCCAGCAGCGGGCCAATGGCGATACCCAGACCGAAAATGGCTGACCAGATACCAATGGCCTGTGGTCGTTCACGCTGCGGAAAGCTCACGTTAATCAGGGATAAGGTCGATGGCATGATGAACGCACCAGCGATGCCCAAGAAACCGCGTGCCACAATCAGCGCGAAAGTTGTGGTGGAAAGTGCAGCCCCCAACGAACCGATGCCGAACATCACCAAGCCGATTTGCAACGCTCGTTTGCGCCCATATCGATCACTCACAGCGCCCATGGTCAGCAGCAGTGCCGCGAACACCAATGTGTAGGCATCAATAATCCACTGCAAATCGCCAATATTCGCATTCAAATCACGCGAAAGTGATGGGATCGCAATATTGAGAATGGTGTTATCAAGACTAATCACCAACAGGGAGATACCAATAAAAATGAGACCTTTCCAGCGGGTAGCAAAACCCGGCATGGCCTCTTCCACACCAAAATGAGTGGTCACTAACAACCTCCGACAAAATTGTCATGTACAAACTATGTGATATTTTTAACAATAAGGGGAAATCAAATACGGTTCAAGAGGGAAAACAAATTTCTAACAGGAAATTATTATGAAATTAGGAAATACTCCACAATTGATGGCTCATCTGTGGTTGTTTGATATTTAAACGGGCGCAGCAGCAAATTGCACCGAGAACGTTGTCCCTTCACCGAGATGACTGCCTACTTCAATGGTAGCCGTATGGGTATCGACAATCTTTTTGACAATCGCCAATCCTAAGCCGGTTCCCCGGCGCTCAAAAGCAGTTGCATTCGCTGCACGAAAGAAACGCTCGAAGATATGGGGCACCGCATCCGGCGCAATGCCGATGCCACTATCAATCACCTGTAACATTACTTGCCCATTGCTGCTATGTGTTTTAACGATCACTTGTCCACCCGTCGGCGTGTAATTGACCGCATTTTCGATCAAGTTCATCAACATCCGACGAAGCTGATCTTGGTCGCCCCGAATAGCGGGCAAATTTGCTTCTTGGTCGAACTGAAAACGAATCTGCGTGCCCTCAATGTGTGGTCTCAGCAAACGAACAACCCCCTCAATCAGTGGATTAAGGTCAACAGTCGAGAAGTTAAGTGTCGGCATATGCTCTAGTTTGGAGATAGTCAGCATATCTTGGATGTACTGATCCATCAGTGTGACCTGTTCGCCAATCCGTGTGATGCGTTCTTCGCGCTGTTCTTCTGTGCCTGCCCGCTTGAGCAAATATAAACTGGTATTCATAACGGTTAAGGGTGTTTTGAGATCATGGGACAGCGTGCTAAAAAATTCAGTTAGGAAAGTATTCTTTTCCTGTGCCAGCGCCAATTCACGTTCATGCTGCTCCGCCTGATATTTTGCGGTCAGGTCGGTCGTCAAAACCAGAACTTGAGGCGCGTTACTACTGCTGGTGCGGGGCAGCGGTATGATGTGACGCAGATAATAAATTTCGCGCCCGGTCGGCAAGATCGTATGATTTTCATCAAGCATATCCTTGCCCTTTTCAATTACCTCTGCTTGATCTTTAATTGCCCCTGCCGCATCTTCCGCCGTAAATACATCGTACAAATTACAGCCATGAAGTGTTTGAGGCGTACCCCCTAAAGTTTGTGCAGCCGCGTTGTTCAACAAGATGATCTCACCATCTTCGGCATACACACCAGCCATAACCGGAATATTTTCAAACAACAGCCGGTATTTTTCTTCACTGATACGTAGATTTGCCTCGGTACGTTGGCGTTCAGCGATCTCTAGTTCAAGTTCCCGGTTGCGTTCTAACAATGTCTTTTCGTGCCTGCGAATACGCAGCGAACTGGTGCGGATCATACGTGAGGCAGCCGATAGCAAAATGCCCGCAGCACCGAATAACGCCATTTGCTGGAAGAAACGATCGGTGATGTAAAGTGGAGTTGTGCGAAGGGGCAAAACGCCCTGTACTTCACCAACAGTCAGAATAATAGACGAGACAATGCTGATGATTGTAAACACAACCACTTCACGATCGGGAAACAGGATTGCCGAAAAAATAATAACGATGGCATAACTGCTAATCGAGGCATTACGAATACCATTAATCGCGAAAGAAGCGATAGTAATAACAATCCACAATCCGCTCACAAAAATCAAACTGGCAAGGCGAAAATGCCGCGTGTGCAACAGCATGTAGCAGCCAGCGAATACCGCTAGAATTACAGGAATAAAAATGAGCTGAGAGGGTGAGGAAGCGAAAAACACAAACGATAACGCGACGCCCATGAGAAGCAAGAGTGTGTAATGAAGGACGCGGGCTGCAAAGGTCTCGTATTCATCGTCGAGCTGCGGACGTGCCAACCAGTGCCTAAACATATTTTACAAAATCCATAAAATTTTATTGTAATTGTACTCGATTCAAGGCATTACCGGTTTAAAGGTTAAGTCCACCACCCTTCTGAAGTCTTATTTTGAGTTTATTCCTACGTCGCCCTGTACTTCTAAGCCAGCATTACGCCCCGTACCACTGAAGAGTTCGCGTCCACCACCATTGACTTCTGACAGACTGACATCAATTGTCGCGCGTAAGGTTTCTTCAACACGGCGGTGCATTTCTTGGCGGTTCGGTTCGTGCAGCAAGCCACCTTGCGCCCGTGTCGCCAGCATTTCCAGCCGATGTTGACGGGTACTCAGCACCCATTCGACAGTCGTATCCGTCACATTCAACTTTTCGACTTTTGCGCCCGTATAGGTCGCGAAACAGTAAAGCCGCTGCTCATGCCACAAACTGACGATATATCCGGGAAACTTGAACACCTTAAATGGGATGACTGCAATCGAAGCGGTCAAACAGGTTCCCACTTGTTCGAAGTGATTACTTTGTGTCCATATCCATGCCGATGGAAATGACTCGCCCCAATCTTTCTCGATATAACCGCGCCCGCCGCTAAAATCAATCGATTGATCATCGAACGTCAAACTACCCTTGATCTGATGATCGAGGCTGACGACACCGTGATAGCACTCCATAAACGTCAGCCAGCCGAACGGCCCCATAATCCCCGGCGCAGTCCACGTCACCGGATAAGGAACAGTATTCTCAAAGGTTAAATCCCCCTTGAGTGCCAGCGAATCCCCTTCCAGTTGCAAGTGAATACCATCAGGTCGAAAGCGATTCGGGCCAATTTTCACATCAAAGTCGTTTTCAGCAGCACTAAATTGTTCAGCAGGATAACGAAAATAAGCCGATTCACCAGTCAGACCATCAAGCACCTGCACAAACGCATGATGCTTCTCAGGATCATGACTCAAAAAGATGCCGGGAATCACCGCATAACGATGCTGCTCACGGGCATCGACTAATTTGAAATACCAGCCTTCGAAAAAAGGAGGTTGTTTGTGCTGACCATGATACCAATCGGGATGCATCACACGTTGGATAAAATTGGGCATTTTATTCGGCAGTGATGGCGATAAACACACGGTCGTTAGGGTCGGTCAGACGAGCATCAAACATTTTCTTCTGCTCGCCATATTTCTGCGCCACCATTGCGTCGGCTGCTGCACGTTCATCTTCACCAACGATACGTGCAACGGCTTCTCTACTTTCACCGAGCAGCATGCCCGTCCGGTCACAAGCAGCAATTGTCACGCGCGGCGTATGACCGATGCGCTTGGCCTTTCCTGACGCACGCATGGTCATCACATACAATTTATTTCCAACGTCAACAAACCATACCGGTGTCGCGACCGCCTCACCATTTTGGCGGTAAGTGGTCAAACTGATAAATTGATGTCCATCCAGCATTGAAAATTCGTTATCAAGACGTGATTCTGTTCCAGTTTGCACCATATTAATCTGTTCCTTTAAGTTATTACGTTAAACCCAGTGAATGAGCGAAGACTAACTTGCTAAAGACATATAAGCTTTAGAGAAGAATGAATATCTCCTGAGCAAAACACGCTGTTTTTAACAATCCTCAGCCGGAAGCGTGATGATAAAGGTTGTTCCCTTGCCTACATCACTTTCCACGCTGATTGTCCCACCGTGTAATTCAACTGCCTGTTTAGCGATAGCTAAACCTAAGCCTGTACCTTGAATGCTCCCGACATTTGTAGCACGGTTGAATGGCTCGAATAAACGCGGCAAATCTTCTTTCGGAATACCAATCCCTTGATCGCTAACCTTGATAATGGCTTGGCAGTCGGCATAAGCCAGTTCCATATTTACTGGCTTACCTTCCGGCGAGTATTTGATGGCGTTCGTCAGCAAATTCATGAGTGCGCGGCGCATAACTTTAATATCAATCAGCGCTTCAATCCGTCGCTCAGTGCCGCTGAAGTTCAAGGTGCGTTTCATACGATAAGCCAGTTGCAGTTCTTCAATGATGTCGCGGCAGTAGGTTTCCAGATCAATGATCTGTCGATCCAGTTCCGCACCCGTAAAATCTTGACGACTGATGGTCATCACATCATTGATCATTTCCGTCAGATGTTCGACCTGTTGATCAATCGTGTCATAGGTTTCTTGCTTTTCTTCCGGTGATGAACGGTCGCCATAATTCCGCAGCATACTGCTTGCCAGCCGAATTGCTGATAATGGGGTCTTCAAATCATGGGACATCATCGAGATGAAACGGTTTTTCACATCCCGCAGTTCGCGCTCTTTCTCCAGTTCGATATTCAAGCGCTCTTTATCCCAGACCTGTGTTTCCATAAATTTACGCTCGGTGAAGTCTTGGATAATCGCTGTATAGAGTTTGTGATGATCCAAGTTCACTTCATTGGTCGAGAAATAAATCGGGAATTTGCTGCCATCTTTGCGCTGACCTTCCAGTTCGTCACCCAGCCCGTTAAGCTGTTCCAGCAGCACCTTAAGGCTTCCATTCTCATTTTGATCAGCAAGTGATGGAATAAGGTCGCGAATATTCTGTCCAATCATCTCATCCGGCGAGTATCCAAAGATATATGCCCCCGCCCGATTGACCGACTGAATTTCGCCTTTTTCATTAAACGTCAGGATACCATCCACCAGATTATCCAAAATGGCTTGTAACAGCCGTTTGCTGGTTTCAAGTTCCTTTTGTGTATTTTTCATTTTTAGTCACATTCTGTGAGAAAAAAATCGAGTGATTATTTCACAACCCCGACAACCTCTAACATATTTGTCAAATCAGTAATCAACACAAAATCCCGCCAAACCTTATCCACCCGAAAAGTTAAATTCATTTTCGTCTCTGACGGTAATATTTGCATTAGAGAAATGTGGACTGTTTCTGCAATACCATGCTGCAATCATCAGCTGACCCTCTAGCAACGAAATATCCCTTGAACAGTGAGACGAATATAATCCGCCTCAGGATGGCTAATTATGTCAGGGCAACAGGTTTCATATTATATGCTTGCTTGTCGGCAGACGCTATAGGTGTTACGACATATCAGATCAACACAAAATATATTATTAAACTTTTCAAAAACAAAAATAATCGATATAAAGTTGTTGCTCCCAATCAATATCATCGCTTTGTTGAAGATTCTTTTTCATTAAAAGTAATCTAGTCCGTAATCTCGCGTAGGGTCAGAAATAGGTTCACTTATAGTATCCTTGATTCGGCATGAAACTTTTGTGAAATTTGTGAATATTTCCCCAAGAAGCATTGCAAAGAGATCAAATAACATTTACGATCTGTTCATGATTTTCATTCTTTATCAATGTTTGTGAGGCAAGCCAATGTTTTACTTTACGACAGAGCAATCAACTATTCCGACAAATACGGGCGTTGATGTGCAACGCATCACCAACAAATTCATGGATTTGCACACGGCATTGCTTCCTCGTGTACGTAACCACAACCTTGATCTCCATCCCCGCTGGCAAAAAACATCCATTGTTTCACAAAAATCAGCGGCTTCACTTGATCAAAATGACTCAGTCGTCCTGACCTACTTCCGTTCACAAGAACAGGCCGAAATGGTTGAACGGCTGATGGGCAAAGAAAACATTGGCCTCAGCAAAGAAGTTGATACCTACTGCCATCCAGTCATTGAACTGCGCTTAACACCTGAACACTTCGTTATTGAACTCGTCCTTTCCCCCAAAGCGTGGTGGGATCAACAAAACCTCATCGGTAAGCTTGATTTACCCCAACACCGCTCGACTTTCCGCAGCTTGTTACGCGGTCTTGACCGTGATTATCGTCTGGGCTTCTGGGGCGGCACACACCTCAGTGATATGCACCTGACCGTCAACCATCTCCTTTACGGACGCGTCATGGACGAATGGATGAATACCTTCAGTGACCGTCAAGATTGGCTGCGTATCGGCAAATGGTACAGCTATGAAGATCCTGAACTGGACGATACCGTCATTCAGAACGAAATATTTAATGCTGTTCAAGCGCTATATCCTATTTATAACTTCATCCTGTGGACAAGCAATAATAACTTCCACGATTTCTACCAGAAACGTACCAAATACAGTAGCCGCGCACATGCTTAATCTATAACACCTAGAATTTAATTCAATGAAAAGGACATAGCCAAACTATGTCCTTTTTTGTAACACATTTTGCCTTGATATTGACGCTCTTGGCAATTTATATTTCGCCTTAATCCGCAGCGTTTTTGTACCATCTTGTCTTTGTGTTAAAAATCACTACCTTTCAAGCAAAATTACTAAATCTCCGTTAGAATAACCATTATTTAATGTTCATGTTTTTGATTGAAGTTAAGTATGTCAACATCCGATAAACAAGCGCAAGATCGCTCTAATCTCATTACGCGCGCCGTGACGGCGTTAGTTGGCGGTCCACTTATCCTTATTATCACCTATATTGGCGGCATCCCTTTCCTCATTACGGGCTTGGTGATGGCTGTGTTATCCCTGCTCGAATTTTGTGCGCTGGGTAATGATCGCCACATACCGGGTAATATTTATGTGGGTTTACCCGGTGTCATCATTTTGGTACTGCTCGTCACCAGTCATCAGCCTTTACCAGCAATTTTAGCGATTGTGGTAGTAGCAGTTGCCGCATTGCTTTGGGATATCTCTCGAGCCAGTCCTGAAAAACGATGGCAACGCGTCGGTATGACGTTGGCCGCACTGTTATACAGTGGACTTCCGCCAGCCTTTATCATCCTCATTCGTGCCTTGCCAGACGGATTGCTGTGGATGTTTCTGATTTTCGCCCTCACATGGGGAACCGACACCTTCGCTTACTTGGGGGGGCGGCTATGGGGTAAGCATCTGCTTGCGCCTAGAATTTCGCCCAAGAAAACCGTTGAGGGCGCTATCGTAGGCGTCATCGGTGGATTCTTGTTGGGATTGCTCACCCTCATTGCCAGCCAGAAATTGACCCCGGCATTTCTTGTATTGGTACTGATTGCACCACCACTAGGAGTTGTTGGGGATCTCTTCGAATCGCGGCTCAAGCGCTACTTCCACGCAGGCGACTCGCACTTGAGCGGCTTCAATATTATCCCCGGACATGGCGGCGTACTTGACCGTACTGATGCCCTCATTTGGGTTGTCACTCTCTTTTATCTTTATTTTCTACTCAGCGGCGCAGCCATATAGGAGTTTTTCCCTACAGAAATCTAATTCAAATTTGTAAAACTAAGGATACAATTAAGACTATGTTGACATACGGAATAATGTATTGAGGTGACAAGATGGCAAAAATAGATGCTGGCCCACAGCCAAACCGCGAAGAACTCTTACAAATGGGCATCCGTGCCGCCAAAGATGGAAATAACGATGGTGCGCGCATCTTTTTTGAACAGGTTCTCAATCAAGATAAACGTAACGAACGCGCTACCATGTGGATGGCGAAAATCGCCAGCGACAATAAACCTGAACGCAAGAAATGGTTAGAAAAAACGCTGGAAATTAATCCGGATAATGTGCAAGCGCGTGATGCCCTCAAAAAAATGGCCTACGTTCGCAGTGCGAACGAAAATCGCACGCTGCTCATGTTTGGTATGGTCGTAGGCGTGCTAATCGTCTTGGCACTAGTGGTTGTCATCGGTGTAATCCTCACCCGCCAGTAAGGCTTGGGCAGCTATTATTACTCTAAGAGCTCAAAAACCCTTGGATCATCATACCCGGTAAGTCTATCTTGCCGGGTCTCTACGATATCTAATTTCCTTTTGTGGTATAAAATAGGTTAGCGTAGCGGAGCGTACAGGACGCGGAGGGTTTGCTTTGGCCGGAAATAATTCACTTGATGAAAAACTAAGAATAGGTATAGAAGCAGCACGGCGTGGTGATAAAGCAACTGCAAGCCGTTTGTTGAGGCAGGTTGTTGATAATCAACCGAACAATGAAGTCGCGTGGATGTGGCTCGCTTCGGCATTGGATAATTTAACCGAGCGTAAACAAGCCCTTGAACAAGCCTTACGCATTAATCCGTCCAACGCGCGTGCACAACAAGCACTCGATCAATTGAATGCCGTTTTGGGAACACCCGCTTCGCCCCGCCGTGCCAACGCACCACAAGCGAATCTCCCACGACCCGTTGCTGGTGGTGGAAATAACACCCTCATAACCATCGTAGGGGCAATTGTGGCTTTGGCAATTCTGGCGTTGATCATTTTCGCGGTTGTTTCCAACAGCCAAACACCACCACAATTGCCCAATCCTGCTACACGGGAAGCGTTACGGAACACTCCGCTGCCCACATCGACTATTGATCCCAAAGACTATACCGCCACACCCTTCTACGGCATTATTGTGACGGTCAATGCCACCACACAAATCACCTTGCCGCCATCCTTCACACCCACCTTTACACCCTCACCCATCCCGATCACACCGACAGCCACACCCTATCCGAATGCACAGTTTTCAATACTTTACACCAGCATTAAAGATGGGCAGACACAACCCTCACTCTTCCGTGTCGACGGTGCAGGCACAGGTGACCAACAAGTCGCGGATGGAAACGATGGCTTCACCGACATCGCTTATTCGCCAGATGGTTCGAAGATCGCTTTTATTCGGAACGCCACCTACACCGACAATAATGGGGCATCCGTAACGTCGCCAGAACTCTTTGTTGCTCCGGCTGCCAATCCAAATGGTGCGGTACGTATCACCCAATTCGGTAAATCGGAACTGGAACACCCTTCATGGGCTCCTGATAACGTCCAATTAGTGGTCGCCAGTAATTACGATGGTGACATGGAACTCTGGACTTTGACCGATGACGGCAAAAATCAGAAGCAGATTACGAATAACGATTTTGCCGACCGTGATCCATCTTGGTCGCCCAAGGGTGATGTTATCGCTTATGCCTCTGAGCAAGCCAATGGCGCAGGCAGCGGCTTGACAGAAATCTTCACCGTCACCACCGACGGGGCTACCATCACCCCGTTGACGGATGCCAACAATAGCAGCTACTCGCCCGCTTGGTCACCGGATGGCTCGCGCATTGTTTTTGCCAGCGACCGCAATGGCGACAGCGACATTTTTATCATGGATGCCAATGGTGGTAATTACTCGCTGATTACACAGGATAGCACCAGCACCAGTAATGGCGCGGAAGATCGTATTCCATCGTTCAATCCAGTTGGACAGATGTTGGTCTTCATCTCCAATCGTGGTGGTGATGCAATGCAGCTTTATATGTCCGATCTCAAAGGAAACAATGTTGCCCGTCTAGCCGATCCCGGCTTGAATATTCAATCGTTTGCCTTCCGTCCTGAGCCATTGCTGCTCAACCGTTAGGCACAATTATTCGAGATTTATGAACGTCGACAGGATAGTGCATAGTGAGTGAAGAACAAAACCTACAAGACTTGATGCGGCAGGGTATTGAAGCCGCTCGCGAAGGCAAGAAAGCTGAAGCCAAAGTTTTCTTTCAGCAGATCGTTGATCTGGATGAAAAGAACGAGAAAGCGTGGATGTGGTTGGCCTCGGTGGTCGAAACCGATGAGGAACGGCGCGTCTGCCTGAGTAATGCACTCTTCATCAACCCGAATAATGAACGGGCACAGACTCTTATGGCAAAGCTTGATGTCCGCAGCCAACAACAAAAACAGGATGAGGAAGTCATTCCCGGTATCAGCCGTCGTCAACTGTTGATATTTGGTGGTGGTGGTGCGGCTGTCATTATTGTACTCCTGCTGATATTTGTGGTCATAACCACCACTAGCAATTCCCAGAATGCCGAAGCTACTCGAATTATCCACGATGGCTTTTCAACAGGCACAGCCATTGTTGCCCTTGCCGCTACCGAAAATGCCAACGGGACAGCCACCGTAGAAGCCTTAGCGAGTCCCACATCAACAGCTACAGCAACCTCGGCAAACGCGACCTTACCGCCTGAAATTAATGTCAACACACCCATTCCCACAGCCGCACCCACAGGCACAGCACTTCCCTATCCCAGCGGCATGACCGGTCACCTCGTCGGCTGGAGTGGTCGTAATGTAACACAAACCGGCTACTTACCGTTGGTGGTCTATGATTTTGTCAACAACGGAGCAGCTCTACCGCTCGGTAATGCACAGGGTCGTAATCCCGATTTAAGTGGTGATGGACAACGTATAGCCTATACCCGCTATTACTCGTCAACCACCTACGACACAGGTATCGAGCAAATGGGCATTGATGGCTCCGGCAGCACGCCTTTAACCACCACATTGGATGTCATTAAGGCGCAAATGCCGAATTATTGCCCCACGCAAAATCAAATTGTGTTTGTGGCGCTGCCCAAAGATTTTCAGGGCGACTTAAGTTCAACAACCTTCCCCTATCAGGTCTTTGTCTACAATATTGATAGCAACCAATTGTTCCGTCTGACCAATGATAAGGCCAGCTATTCATCACCGGCCTATTCACCGGATTGCAGCCGCATCGCAGTTATCCGCACCGAAGCAGGTGGCACAAGTGCTGGTTCTGATGTCTACCTGATTGATACCGCTTCGCTGGCACAAAGCGCCTTAACCAATGATAGTGCCGCTTATACCGAAGCCTCACCACGTTGGTCGCCGGATGGCACACAGTTAACCTACAGTGCCTTCCCCAAAGACAAGCCCAACGATAGTGACATCATTGTTCGCCGTGCCGATCCTTCCAGCACACCATTTGTTGCCGTTAAAGACCCGTCCGATGACTTATTCCCGGTGTTCAGTCCTGACGGGAAGTATCTGGCCTTCTCGAGCAATCGCGGTGGTTACTACGATATCTATATCTTGGATCAGCAGACCACTACTGTTTATCAACTGACCAACTCGGTCGAAGAAGATTATCCCGGCGCTTGGGGTTCGTAAATCAACCTGACTATCGGGCGATTGGCAACAGGTTCTTTTCTCGTTAGGCTAAAGTAAAGTAATGAATAGTAATATGGGATATGAATTTAATCATATCCCATTGGTTGAACAACGAGTGAGGTGAGCAGCGCATGGTGAATCAGGAGGCAGCACGTCCCGGTAGTGAACGTTTTGATGAACTTTTTCAGGCCGGACGCAGCGCATTCGCAATGGGCAATCTCCAACAGGCGCACGACTTCTATAAAGAAGCGGCTCGCTTAAGCCCCTTTAACGAACAAGTTTGGCTTGCCTTACTGGAGGTCATCGACACCGATGAAGATCGTCGTGTTTGCCTGCAAAACATTCTACAAATAAACCCCCTGAATGTTCAAGCGCGACGGATGTTGAACCAGATCGTCGCCCGCACCGCCAGCGCTGTGCAACTTGAAAGCGATACCAAAAAAGGTGTCAAAAAGGACAAGAGCCGCCGTCGTAATGTTTTCGCCCGTGCCTTCTTCCTCGGTTTGATTATTGGCGTGTCCGGCGTGGTATTCGGCATCGTCCTCAGCATCCTCATCTACGCCCGCTAACGATTCCTATTCACTAAACAATTCAATTTGAATAGGGCGTAACAGCTAAATGCTGGAGCAAATCTTTACAAATCGCAAGAAACTAATCTGGCGTAAGCACATCGAACTCAATTCGCCTTATTCGCTAACTGAGTGTAGTTCTCACCTCAAATCCTCAAATGGCAAGAAAATCGGTTCGTTGAAATTGTCTATCAAAATCACGGATTCAGAATCAGCCGATGACAACAACATCCATTTTGTAGTTGATAATTGGTACGGGAATGCTAAAGCCTACGCAATAGGCACAATCAATGCGACTCAACAGGGAACCTTCGTCCAGTTCGATGTGGGTATCGCTCAGGTCGATTTGTTGATCTATGCCGCTATCATCCCTATTGTTTTTGTCCTCACGTATAAAAACACCTATCCGTTTATCAGCTACCTGATATTCTTTGCAATAGCCTGTTCATTCTTCTCACTTGTCATTTGGTACGCATATGGTCACGTCAAATCAGAACTACAAATTTCGCTCACCAAACTGCTATCTACCCAAACAACTCCGCATTAATCTCTGTGTCTCCCTTGAAAATAGCGCATTGACTCCCCTTCTCTGTAAACGGAGAAGGGGCTGGGGGATGAGGTTCTGAATACTATTTTCATCCCTTTGAGGTGTCGTTTGCCTTCATGGATAACTGCTCTGAAAGTTCTTATGCGAAGCTCTGTAAACGCACTCTGCATCCTCCGCGCCTGTGCGAAGCCTCCTTTAGGGCTGCGGTAAAAATGCATTTTCATGTTCGGGTGTGATTGCCTTTCATAGTCACTCAGCGGTTAAATTCCGCTTTTGCCTTGTATCTAAAGACTATCGACTACAGACTAAACGCTACTTCTTCTTCCCCTTCGGCATCCGGTTACCAATCCACCAACCACCGACCGCTGCCAATAACCCACCCCCGAGCAGCAATATGATTTGACTGTTGCTAATTTGACCTTCAGGCTGCACCTGAGCCGCCGCTCGATCAACAGCCAGTGTAGCCGTTGGTGTACCCACTTGTGCCGCTTCGACTTTGAGGCGGATACCATCCGGCATGCCAATATCTGCATGTTGATTATTGCCCAACGACGCACAAATCGTATAGGTTCCCGGCGTGAGATCAATAATCGCGGTTGGCTGATAAACCATCCCGGTCAACGTCCCATTCACCCACAAATGCCAATGTTGACCGTTAGCATTCACATCATAATTATTCGTCTGGATTTGAACCGTCACCGCGCTGCCATATACAACATCAGTTGTCGGCTGCACAATACGCAGACTCGGCGCATTCGCTCCCGTTTCAACCGGACGATCTGCTGGCAGTAAACGAATACAATCCGCCAGCACATTGCTGTCATCTATTGTGGGTGTCTGTGTGGTCTGTGCAAATGATGCCCTTGATAAATCGGTTTTACCCCTTAACGGGTTAGGTATTGGTTCCCCCTCTCTGTACACGGAGAGGGGGCTAGGGGGTGAGGTTCTTTCTGCACCAACTGCCACTGCCGTCAACGTCATGGACAATGCCAATAGGGTAATGATTAAAGCTTTCAACATATTAGAATGGTTTGCCTCTACACAAGTTTTCGCCCAACTCCAACAAAAAGCACATAGTTTTGTTGCACAGTGTGCGTTACTATTGTACAGAACCATGACCGTTATCGTGCGGTGAGGATCTCATCGCTCACTGAATATTAAATAAGGGTTTTAGAATGTCTAAGCGTAAAAACCGAAATCAATCACCTAATATTCCGCAATCCACGCTCGACCGCGCCCGTCAGCAATTGGGTCAGCCTGTCGAGCAAGCGGTCGAAGCCGCTCCCGAAGTGAAGGTCGAAAAGACTGCCAGTGTCGAACAAGCCGAACCTGCTGTAGTGGCCGCCCGTCCTGTTTCCGAACGCCGCGCACGTCCTGCCCGTACCGGTACCAGCACCACCCGCACGACTCGCAGTACCAGCCATAAAGATGACAAGCACGACATCTCGTACATTCGCGCGCGTCTGGCAAACCCCACACGCATTGTCACCGAAGCTGAACTGAAAGCTGAATATAGCTACGTCGTCACCGATCTTCGCACGATGGGTATTCTGGCAACCATTCTGGTAATCGCGCTCGTGGTCATTGAAAAGATTATCTGAGTTAGGCTTGGTACAGACAGCGTTATTATCGCCAAAATAAATGACGACTTTCTAGGATACGTTAATGTCTTGAACAAATTAATGAGTTGGTGAATTCTTGAAGCGCCTTTAGTGCGCTTGTCGGGCTGGTAGAATCATGGCTTTAGCCTGATGCGCCGCAACCGATCAACTATTTACTACCTTACTTTCTTGATTAGCATCATCGTGTCCCTATGTCCAATATTAATTGAGGGCTAGGTTCGCTCATGTGCGAGCACCCTAACGCTCCTTTTGTTTTGATACTAAATCTTGTTGCAAACAATACTTACACCCAAATTCTTACGTTAGGAACGGTCTACAGAGTCGATAGTTACCCATGAACATTGATTGGACGCAAATCCCCTACTTCGAAAGTCTGGCGCGTTGTGATCTCAGCCTCATTGAAAGCGCCGCTCATCACCATGCCTATGTGGCAGGTTCAACCATTTTTGGTGAAGGGGATACCTGTGCTGGTTTTCATATCGTAGTCGATGGCCTCGTCCGCATTTACCGCATGAACGTCGAGGGACGACTCCACACCCTCAGCTTGCTCCGCCCCCTGTCAACCTTCAATGAAGTCGCCGCTGTAGACGGTAGACACAACCCTTTCAATGCAGTTGCGGTTACTGCTGTCGAGGTCATGGTCATTAGTCACGACCGTCTGCTTAACCTCATGTCCACCGAACCCGGCTTACTTAGTAATTACGTGCAAGCCTTAGCCCACCTCAACCGCGAATACATCGAACGTTTGGAAGACATGACCTTTCGCTCGATTCCCTCACGCCTTGCCAAACTCTTCTTGCATGAAACGATGTACGCCGAGCAAATTGCCGAAGCCCCTACCCACCTTACCCAAGAAGAAATCGCCGCCATCCTCGGTACAACCCGTGAAGTTGTGGGTCGTGCCTTACGTGGTCTCTTCAATGCTGGACTGCTCAAAAAACGTGGACGCTTAGTCTATGTCGTGGATCGTGCCGGCCTCGAACTCCTTGCCGAAACAAACACCATTCCCGAACGCCTGCGCCATCTATAATTGCGCCTTGTATCCTTAGCCATATCTCGCACTTTATCTTTGCGTCTACTCGCAGCTAAAGACTAATACAAATACGAGATAACCAGTGGTGCAAATACGAATTTTGACCTTTTGTAACTCGTTATGCACACAGTTTTTCAGCCCAAAGAACCTCTTAAAGCCCTTCTCCCTTGAGTTCGGGGGAGAAGGGTTGGGATGAGGGGGTAAATTTGCACCATTAGTTAGATAGTTTGCAGCCGTTTTCATCCTACAAATAAATCCCCCCGCCAGTCCCCCTATTTTGGGTGTGACATTTACCCGCCCTATGCATTTATATGTAATGAAGAGACACGACAAAATGATTACGATACTCACCAAAAGCATATTGAACTGCTTAGAAAAGGATTCTTAAATGTCACCTGAACAAATAGAAATTTTCATTCAGCGCCTTAATACCATGTTTAACAAGCCAGATCTCACTATTGCCAATGAGATATTTGCGCAGCATTTTGTCGGGCATGTTCCTATGATGCCAATACTCAATCGGGGCGGCTATATGGACTTTTTCGAAAGCTTTTACGTTGCATTTCCAGACTTTAGGCAAGATATTCATGACAGCATTATTACGCATGATCGAGTGGCACTACGGGTAACCTACCATGGTACTCAGCATGGTGCGTTTCTGGGCATACCTGCGACTGGTTGTGCGATCAAAATACCGACGATGAGCATTTTTCGTATCGCGGATGATTTGATTGTCGAAAATTGGATGGAAATGGATATTTTTGGTGTCATACGTCAAATCAGTAATGTCACTCCTTTTGTTGTTGACAGGTACATACAAAGCGTAAATTAACTCAGCCTATGAACGACCTGATTTTGAATATTCTACCCAAAATCACTTCGTCAAAAATGACCGTTGCACAAACCGAAGTCCATCCAAAAGCTGATTGACTCGCTCCTCGCTCAATGTCCCGATATAGTCGCGCAACTGCGCTTTATCGACGCTCGAAATCTTTGAAACTTCCACCACACTTTGCTTGGGTAAGTTCGCCTCGCCCACTTCCAGTACGACATTACCGGGAATGCTTGCCCGCTTGATATTCGATGTCAACGCGCAAATCACAACCGTATGGATACGACTGTGGTTAAAGAGATTATCTTGAACAACCACATACGGATGGGGAATATCCGCTTCTTCCCCATTCATACCTTCAAGCTCTACCCAATACACATCGCCTTGATTGATAACGCTCTGTTTATCCATCTGCACAGTTGTTTCCATCTTGTGCTAAATTAGCCATTTTCTGAATCAGTGTCTCTTGGATAGAGACCGACCTTTCGATTGGTGCATCCATCGGGTTATGATTTCCACACTTAACTGTCTTATCTTCTCAAGATCACCTGATGTCGTCAAGTCGAACAGCAAAATCGCACAGCATGTTTACTTTATTATTTCTTAGGTTTGAAATGGGCAAACCTATTCTACCCATTTCAAACCATTAACCAACCCGCTTAACAATCATCTTCCCTCAGAATGGTTAGTGCCAACCTCCCTAAACAGTTACAAAATGTTCTTCCAAAAAGTAACCCATTCGCCCCTCACCTGTTATATGCTGTTCATGCACTGTATTGCTCCCTTGCCCTGTTACTACGGGGTTCAGGAGACGACACTTTTTCGATCACCAACGAATCTCTCCCTCAAAATATCCCCTCTCTGTACACGGAGAGGGGGCTAGGGGGTGAGGTTCTTTCCCTCATTTTCGCAAAACTGTCGTCTTGTGAATACTACGGGGAAAGGGTTCGCACCTTAATATCCGTCAATCATTGTAAATGTTACAAACTGTTGCAACTGCATCATTTGAGGGAGATGATTCAGAAAATACGCTAAATGCACTTCCGAAATTGCAGAATCTGAAGAAACTCCCGAATCAACATCATTTTTGCAAAACTAAATTTAACCGACATTAAAATAAACTTATCGACACAAAAATAGTCAATAATCAACTCTGGAAAATTGTTTTGCAAATCCAACAAAAGTTCCAGACACAGCGGTTACAATTGGGTATAGTGATGCCATAATCAAAAAAGACTATAGGAGATTTCACTCATGACTCACATTATCACCAGCCTGTGTCTGCGCGACGGTGCTTGTATGGAAGTTTGCCCGGTAGAATGTATCGTCCCCGGCAAGCCAGAAGCAGAATGGCCTTGGTACTTCATTGATCCCGATACCTGCATCGACTGTGGTGCTTGCATTCCTGAATGCCCCTTCGAAGCCATCTTCATTGAAGAAGAAGTGCCTTCAGACTTCTCGACCAATGATGGTCAGGAAAGTATTCCCTTTGAAACCAAAACCCGTGTCAAGCACGCTGCTGGCGAAATTCTCGATCTCACCGAAGACATTCAGCCCAACTATGAGTTCTTCGCTGCTGGCCCCGGCTACGACGCAATGAAATAACCTTCGGGTTAAATTCGAGTTCAAGTTTGAAATTCCCCCTTCATCGGGGGATTTTTGTTTGAAGTAGAGGAAGTCAGTATGGAGTTATTGTTCGTCTACGGTACATTACAAGACCCTGCTGTCCAACAGCGCCTTATCGGTCGCACCCTCATCGGCACACCCGATACACTGGATGGCTTTTTCAAATCATCCATGTCGATGCTAGAAGGTGTTTACCCGCTGGTCATTCCCCGTCATGGGCATGAAGTCGCAGGTCTGGTTCTAGAGATCACATTAGATGAATTATTAGCAATGGATGTGTACGAAACCAATGCCTATCGGCGGGTGCGTGTCCCTCTTCGAAGTGGTCGCGAAACGTGGGTTTACGCCTAGCCACCAGATAGCGACATATTAACCTCGCTTATACCCCGGTCATATCCCGCTTTTTATGTAACCGGGTTCTATCTTTACAAAATAAGTGTTTTATGAGAAGATGAAAAGTGATAGGTTGGGATATGACCGGGTCTGAGAACGCAGTATACGCCCCCTGTGCTACATAGCCGTCCGGTGTCTTTGCTAAGTGCCTCGTCCTCTTCCGCCATCAATCGTCTTTTTAGGAAATGTTATAGGAGAGTTTCGTGAACAAGAAGCTATACATTGGCAACCTGCCGTATAGCGCGACGGCAGAAGAGATCCGGGCGCTGTTTGAACAAGTCGGCGAGATTACTGACGTTGCGGTAATTAGTGACCGTGAAACCGGTCGTTCAAAAGGTTTTGGCTTCGTCGAAATGGCAACCGAAGACCTCGCACAGGAAGCCATTCATCGCTTCAACGGTTACAGCATGAATAACCGTCCGCTAACCGTGAATGAAGCTCGTCCTCGTGAGGAACGCCCACGCCGTGATAGTGGTGGCTACGGCGACCGCAATCGTTATTAATCCAACAACAGTTAATTGCGTAAAGGCGACCACTCGGTCGCCTTTATTTATTTCCTAGTCAACATCTTCGTACACCGTTACAGGTAACGGGCAAGTCTTTAACCAATAATCCACTAATGGACGCAGTAAAGGTCGTTCCTCTTTGTTACCCAACGGTGCGATAGCAAGACTCGTTAACCCATACAGCGGGTAATCACGGGCGATAGCCATCAAGACATTTTCTACAAAGCGTATCCGCGTTATCCCTACCGACGACTCGCGCACCACCAAAAACAACAAATTGAATTGGGTTTCGCGCCACATCCACAATGTTCCCGCTTTAATTCGCCCGCCTTTACATTGTTTGCGAAACGTGGCGAAAGCCGCCGGATATGCGTCATACAGGCGGGTTTCTAATCCGCCCACTTCAATTCGCCCTTTGGCGTTAAAACCAAAAGCCAGCGTTTGCGCTTGAGTAATCAACGGATCACCGGTAACAACCGTAATAGGCATAGGACTCCTAAATAATGGCTCACCCTTATTATTGTAATCCATAGCTTGAAATATCATTAACACTTACTTGATTTAGGTGAGAATACAGCTCACGAGTGGTACAATCCAGCTTCTTACAGACAATCAAAAGATTAAAATCGTATATGTTCACACTCTCGAACCCAGTAACGTTGTTTATGACGCGTCTGCGTAAACCGAACAGCAATACACTACTTGTGCTCGCTGTTATACTCGGATTAGCCACTGCCGCGGCAGTTTGGCTGTTTCGGCAAGGCATCGATTTCTTTAACCGCCTCTTCACTGGCTTTATTGCAGGATCAGTATTCAGCCCGATAGTCGGCAGTTTAGGCATCATTATAAGTTTAACACTCGCCGGTGCGGTTGTTGGCCTCATCATGGAGCGATTCATCGGTGACGAACGCCATCACGGTGTCGCTGGCATTATGGAATCAGTTGCCATGTCAGGCGGGCGCTTGCGTTACATGCGCATCCCTTTCAAAGCAGTAGCCTCTGCTCTATCGCTTGGTGCCGGTGCTTCAGTCGGTCCGGAAGATCCCAGCGTGCAAATCGGTTCCAACCTCGGTTCGTTTATTGGACAGCGCCTCCACTTAAGTGACGAACAAATGCGATTGTTAGTTGCTGCTGGTGGTGGCGCGGCAATCGCAGCCGCCTTCAAAGCACCCATTGCGGGTGTTTTTTTTGCTTTAGAGGTTATCCTCAATGGTTCATTTGAAACACGCTCTTTCGGTGTGATTGTTCTTGCAGCGGTCGTGTCATCCGCGCTAACCCAAGCCATTGAACCGGCTGCTGAAATGGGGCCGTTTAATTATACGCTCGGAAGTGTGTTTGAAATTCCCCTGTTCATCCCACTTGGCATCTTGCTGGGTTTAGTTTCAGCGTTCTTTATTCGGGCAGTCTATTGGCAGCATGATTGGTGGCATCATCATGTCCATTGGCCACGCCCTGTCAAAACCGCGTTAGCTGGAGCGCTAGTGGGCATTATTGCTGTTTTCCTTCCTCAAATAATGGGGGCAGGCCGTGAAAGTATGAGTTCTGTTCTCAGTGGAGAAGCCAATTTCAGCATTTGGTTATTGCTCATTTTAGGCGCTGTTAAATTACTGGCAACCAGCATCAGCATGGCGGGTGGATTTGTAGGTGGAATTTTCGCGCCCGCCTTATTCGTAGGAACAATGTTAGGCGGCGCTTATGGTCATGTTATGCAAGCCATCGTTGGTGGAAACGAAGGTAATCCGCAGGTTTATGCCATTGCTGGCATGGCAGCGGTCATGGCGGGTGTCGTGCGTTCGCCAATCACTGCCATTATGCTCGTCTTCGAGATGACAAACGACTATCGTTTGATCTTGCCGATTATGTTGGCAACAGTTGTTTGTATCTTCATGGCAGAACGCTTGGCTCCGCATGGCATATACGAGCAAGGCTTACGCAATAAAGGGGTTTTTCTAACCGTTGGGCGTGAGGTTGATCTCATGCAAGGAGTCAGCGTTGGTGAAGTGATGGCCAAACCCGCACCCCGTATCTTGGAAACGTCATCTCTTCAAGAACTGCGAGATGCTTTACGCACTTACCACAGTCGTTCATTATGTGTTGTCGATGCACAGGGTAAGCTGTTCGGCATCGTCACCCTGTCCGATTTACAACGCGCTTACCGCACCGATCTCGATGAAGCAACCACCGTTGGAACGATTTGTTCACGTAATCCAGCTACGATAGCACCCGATGATGAATTGTGGACAGCGATTAAGTTGATGGGAATTCGTGATGTCGGCAGGTTGCCAGTAATTGAACGGGCAACAGGTGAATTGGTGGGCCTCATGGGGCGACATGGTGTCATGCAAGCCTATAACATCGCCATTGAACACAAGCTGCAAAACCAACATACAGCCGAACATATTCGACTAAATGCGCTAACAGGTGGTCACGTTTTTGAGTTCCATATTCAGTCGGGCAGCGCGGTCGAAGGTAAGCACGTTGCCGATATTCATTGGCCTCAGGAAAGTGTAGTTGCATCTATCCATCGCGGACGGAAACAGCTTATTCCACACGGCGATACCGAAATCAAAGCCAATGATTCACTCACTATTATTGCCGACCCCGAGCTTGAACCCGTATTAGCAGCGCTCCTCAAATAGCAGGAATCAAAAGGGCGGGTTTCCCCGCCCTCTAAACAGTCTACAGAACGAACAGCTTTAAGAAGCCTGTCCGCCGATTTCAACCTTGATGCTCGGCCCCATCGTCGATGTGACAACCAAACGCTTGATAAACAAACCTTTGACGGTCGAAGGACGTTGGCGTTGGACTGCATCCAAAACAGACTGGGCATTCTCGGCAATTTTGTCAGCGTCAAAGCTGGCTTTGCCAACTGGAACATGCAGGTTACCGGTCTTGTCATTACGGAATTCCACACGACCAGCCTTCAGTTCTTTGATCGCGTTTTCCAAACCATCGGGTTGTACAACCGTACCAGCCTTAGGATTGGGCATCAAGCCGCGCGGGCCGAGAATCTTGGCGACGCGACCGATCTTTGCCATCATTGAGGGCACAGCTAACGCTGAGTCAAAATCCAACCAGCCTTCATTCTGAATGCGGGCAAGGGTGGCTTCATCACCGATGATGTCAGCACCAGCAGCCTCTGCCTTACGTACATCATCCGCATTGTCGACAAACACAATCACGCGAACCGTTTTACCCAAGCCATTGGGCAGCAAAACGGTGCTACGGACCTGTTGGTCACTATGGCGCGGATCAATGCCGAGGCGGAAATGCATTTCGATAGTTTCATCGAACTTAGCTGTAGCAGCTTTCTTTGCCAAACCGACGGCTTCAGCCAGCGAATACAGCTTATTGTCTTCAATATCCTTCAGTGCGTTTTGATAACGCTTTCCAAATCCCATGTTCTTAATCTCCTGTGGTTCGAGTGGGCGCTGGATTGCGTCCTCCCACTTACAAATTTGCGATAAACGGTCACACTTGACCGCTAATAGCTGAAATTAGTCACCCGTAACTTCCACACCCATGTTGAGTGCAGTACCTTCGAGTTGGCGCACAATTGCGTCGGTATCTTTGGTATTCATATCAGGACGCTTGATGTCTGCGATTTCGCGCAGTTGCTTGCGCGTGATTGTACCCACCTTGATACTGTTGGGGTTGGTTGAACCCTTTTCAATGCCAGCCGCTTTCTTGATCAAGAAGGAAGTCGGAGGACTTTTGAGGATGAACTTGAAGGAACCGTCACTGAAAACAGTGATTTCTGCAGGAATAATTTCGCCCATGCGTGCGCTGGTACGTGCATTATATTCCTTGCAGAAGGCCATCAGGTTGATACCATGCTGTGCCAACGCAGGACCAATCGGGGGAGCTGGATTAGCTTTACCGGCGTTAATTGCCAGTGTAACGATTGCCTTGACTTTCTTTGCCATTGTGTCCTCGCTTTACGTTGCAGCTTAAGAAATAGTTTTGAGGTGTGTGTTCGTAAAACTGATCACTGAGGAGGTATTTACGTTTGACCGGAGACTGATTTCGTATCTGCACGTCGCATTAAATAGATTGGGATATTATAGATAAGCTACAGAGGAAAAAACAGGGACAAGTGATTGCTTGTCCCTGCATCATGTACTTAGACGTTGGGAGGCGAACTAAACTTTCTCGACCTCAAGAAAATCTAATTCAACCGGAGTATCACGCCCGAAGAAGTTCACCATGACGCGCACTTTGGATTTTTCAGCTTCCATCGCAGCCACTGTGCCGATAAAGTCGTTGAATGGTCCATCGATAATCCGTACACGCTCACCTACACGGAACTTGGGTACGAAGTGCGGCCCGGAGGTTTCCATGCGGTCAATAATCGCTTTGACCTCTTCTGGTCGCAGCGGCGTAGGATCGTTACCCATGCCTACGAAGCCAGTTACGCCGGGGGTGTTACGGACGACATACCATGAGTCTTCGTCCATCTTCATTTCAACCAGAATGTAACCGGGGAACACACGACGCTCGACTGTGCGGCGCTTGCCTTCCTTAACTTCAATTTCTTCCTGAGTCGGCACAATCACATCAAAGATTTTGTCGCGCATACCCATGGTTTCGATACGCTGTTCAATCGAAAAGCGTACCTTATTTTCATAACCGGAGTAGCAATGTACCACGTACCACTGGCGGCTGTTATCGGTATTTGCCAGCGGTGCATCAAGAATTGGCGGCATACTATCGCCACCATCTGAACTGCTGCTCTTGGCTGGTTTGGTTTCTAAATAAACCGGTTCAGGATCGTAATCCTGTTCCTGATCGTCTTTCTCGTCCGCATCGTCATACATAGCGGCTGAATCCTTCACACTAAATCATCACATATCACTGAGAACCAATTGACCTGATCTTAGAACAGGCTGGTTCCGCGATTGCTGCTTCGTAAGTAGAAGCCGAATGCCACCACTGTTACCAAGAAAATGCCCCCGAAAACCACCAGCGGCGAGTTCAACCCAGCAGCGATTAAGGCAGTAAAAATTAAACTGAGCAAACCGAGAACAATTGAAGAAATAATGGTTACAACCAACACGATGATCCCCAAGCGTTGGGTTTCCTCACGCGTCGGCCAGATAACCTTTTGCATTTCAGAGCGCACGCCTTCCCAATATTCGATCATGCTGCGGAAAGGTGAAGTAATGCCGCTGACGATACCGGACTCGGACTTATCCTCTTCCACTTCCTGAGTACGACGACCGGGGGTTGCGCGACCTTTGGGGGCGGTTATGCCACGTGTCGAGGAAACTTCGTCTTCGCCATCGTCTTCAACCGTATCGTTTTCGAGTTCTTCCACATCATCCACGATCAGGTTACTTTGTTTATTCTTGGCAGACATGCCTTATGTCCTTAACTCAGTATTTTTTAGTTTGCCCACAAAGGCGGCTTCTGTCCGCCTCTATTATTTTACCAGATATTGCCGTATAGCAAGACACCGCCTATGAGCGACGGTGTCTTGTTCAACGATAGCAGGGGAGCAAGGAATCGAACCCTGAACCTACGGATTTGGAGGCCGTTGCTCTGCCAATTGAGCTACTCCCCTATGAAACACCTACTTAGCCTCGCGGTAGATCACATGCTTGCGAACAAGCGGATCATACTTCTTCAGTTCCAGCCGCGCAGTGTCGTTGCGGCGGTTTTTCTCTGTGTAATACATGTGTCCGCTCTCGCTACTCTTCATCTTCACGATTGTGCGGTTGCCTTTTTTCGCCATTTCTCAATCACCCTTAACTAAGAACCCAAAGCCTTTGATGGGGCTTGAACCCATGACCTCCCCCTTACCAAGGGGGTGCTCTACCACTGAGCTACAAAGGCATTTGTAGACTGCCTATCGGTTACAGTCTTTGTGGGCCGAGAAGGACTCGAACCTTCGAAGGCTTCCGCCAGCGGATTTACAGTCCGCCCCCTTTGCCACTCGGGACACCGACCCATGATTTATGCGATTGGTAAATTACCTAATCTCAAAGCCGCCCATCGGAATTGAACCGATAACCTCAATATTACAAGTATTGTGCTCTGCCAATTGAGCTAGGGCGGCACGCTCTTGTTGACTTAGTACGTTTTTCCTTCAGCATATCGCTTACGCCGCATTTGCTGACGAATACTGTTTTTTCCCATATTTGCAGATTTGTAAGTATCTGTTTGGGAATGACAATTTGGACAAAGAAGTCTTAAATTGTTAATTTGGTTATTGTCTGCATTACCATCAATATGATCAAGTTCAAGCTTGATTGGTTTTGCCATCCAGTCTGCTATGCCACAAACTGAACACTGATAACCATTTGATTCAATCACAATCCGTTTACGACTTCTATCAGTCTTAGCAT
Organism: Aggregatilineales bacterium; assembly: GCA_038251275.1. Taxonomy (GTDB): domain Bacteria; phylum Chloroflexota; class Anaerolineae; order Aggregatilineales; family Phototrophicaceae; genus CFX2. The sequence goes on along the minus strand of JBBSBM010000068.1, from coordinate 5,299 downwards.
CTTCCGTTGAGTTTACTCGCTGGTAAATATGCTTTTGAGCACATTCCGAACAATATTTATTTTGCTTAGTCTTCGTGTTCCCACAACTACAAAACTCAATCGGCCTTAACTTGATCTTATTAAGATGCCTGTTGCGTCCTGAATTGTTAAAAGAAGCACTACATGAACTGTTACAAAATTTAGCCCGACGACGCTCAAAACTGATTTTCTGACCACAAAATAGACAAAACTTTGGATCTGCGTCATATTTCTCAAAGGTCGCTCGGCTTTTGGCCTCGCGCTGCTCATCAAGAATATGTTTTGTTTTTTCGTACCCGAGTTTGCCAGCTTGTGATTTGTCCATTAGTGGGTTGTATATCTTCTAACTTATTTCCACAAATTTTATCATGGATAACAGGCGAGCTTCAATACACTTTTTCCACTTGAAGGGCATTCTAGCGGAAGGGGGTGGGGTTGTCAATATCGGTTAGCCACCGTAGAATGCGATTTGTAGTTCTGAGTTCTATGTCTTGACTGCTGAGAAAAACCTTGAAATCTTATCATCTATTTGTTATCGCGCTCTTGTTCCCTATCCTGCTACTCGCAGGTTGTAACCGGGGACAAAATATCGCGGACATCCCTACCCCGGCTTCCATCGAAAGTTTAGGGACGGCTAACGCACTAACAGCCGTTGCGCCACCGGAAGGCTTCCGTGATTCGGTCAGCTTCCCTGAAGTGGATGCTAATCTACAAAAGCTGCTCGGTGGGCGTTATCTGGTTGCGTTGGAGTTTACGGGTGTGTTCACCAGCACACCCCGCACGACAAATGCTAAAGCGACTGCCGAAGTCTGGTTCAACCAATCCGGTTCGCGGCGTGTGGTGGTCGATGTTACCGGTGAGCTGCTTGGCAAAACAGACTCTAATTTTGAGGGCGTGCGATTGGGCAACGATTCATTTATGGTACTCAATAAAGAGTGCGCGAACACCGGAACGGATACGGTGACTGCGGCAGGATTGCGGGCAGGAACGTTAGTGGGTGGTGTGAAAAAAGCGATACCGGCGGGCGAAAAAGCCACACTGAATGGACAGGAAGCCTTCAAATATAACTTCACTTCGGCTGACCTAAATTTACCGTCGATCAAGCTTTCAGACGGTGGCACGGTCGAGGCGACCGGCGGCGAGCTATGGGTTGCACCCACACTAAACGCTGTAATCCGTTTTTACGTCAATCTGAATGTGACGAATGCCATCATTTTCGACCGTGCACTTCCGGTTGATGGGCAAGTTATCCTCCGCTACGACTTATACGATGTGGGGCAAATTACCAACATCGCTGTACCAAATGGGTGCTAGATGAAAAAAGTACCGAGTTCTGAGTACCGAGTTCTGAGTTTAAGACAAAGTATGACCATTCTGGTCATTGGCATATCATTGATGCTGGCAGCTTGTAATCTTCAGCAAACGCCATTAAATCCTACGCCGACGCTTCAAGCAACACCGACGGCTTTGAGCCAAGCAACCGATCAACCGACACGCACACCGATTGGTAACGCGAACCAGCCGATTCCTACAACACTGGCAAGTTTGGTTGCGCCACCGGGTGTGATTGTCCTAACACCAACCGCGCTTCCGTTAGGGGTCAGCCCGAATGCCACGACAAGTAGCACGATTATCCCAACGGTTTCAACGCAGCAAGCGGTTCAAAGCACGACTATTCAAGTGGCAGCAGGGAAAACGGTGGGGCTGAATTATGTTGTGACGATGACATCTGGCAGCTTGACATTAACGATGCAAGGCCCGAGTGGTGGAGTCTGGCAAAAGACATTTACAGCCAGTGAAAGCGGACGCATCGAAGTTGTGATACAGCAAGCCGGCGAGTACGCTGTAATGGCACAAACTGACCGCTTTGAGGGCAATTATCAACTTAGTTGGGATTGATTGAGTTGTTTCTACTCTTGTTAGATGGTTTGTTTATTCCTCAATCACGGCTCAATGTGAGTAGCGACCCCGTAGATGCCATTTGCGCCGACCCAACCGTGCGGGCGAATTTTAGCGGTTTCACCCCGTTGTAACTTCTCAATCGCGAACTGCGCCTAACTCATTTCTTGTTGCTCCTCATCATTACTCAACGCGATACGCCCACTCGTAGGTGAGTTTTGGATCAGGATTATTTTGTGCTTCTGGAGAGTTGGCAGGTTCAAATTTAAATAAGTGATATCCAGTTAACAGTAAAGGATTGATATACATAGTCAATGTTCCTGAACTTCCAGTACCAGTCATATTACCTCCTCCCATATACAAAAGCGTACTAGATTTCTGTCCGTTTATGTAGAGGTTGCTCCATTGACGATACAGAGCCATCAATTGATAGCTATCATCTGCGACGTGAAGCGGACTATCACAACCGACTAAACCAAACATTTCAGAACACATAAGAAGACTAATTTCAATTGGTTTTTCTTTATGCAAAACCCCATTCGGTGGTGGGTTAATTCTCATCCAATTAGGCGGATTTGCTGCTGATTTGAGAAAATATTCGGCTGTCGGTGCAAGTTCCGGCGGCAGATATGTTTGGTTATACAAGCGGTTGAACAAAAGAAAACCCGCAGAGATAACCAACAAAGTTACCAATAAGAGCAATCCCAAATTACGGAGATGATTTTTCATTACCGTCTCCTCAAGCCTCGCGCTCCTGCCAACAACACACGACCGATGGTGCGGCGGAAGAGGCGGACGAGGAAGCCCATGCCCAGCGCGAGGGTTTCGGGTGCAGGCGGTTGGAGGACAGGATAGAGTTCTAGGTGGTGGGATTCGAGTATGGCGTTGGCAGAGGCGATGCCGGTAGTGACGGCGCGTTCCATCCATAAGGCGGGCGAGTCATAACCGATCCAATCACCACAGGCAAAGAGGTTCGACCAAGGCGAACGTAGGTGCAAGCTGTCGGGAGTCGGTGGGCGGAAAGCGGTATGTACGCGACTGTTCCGACGGACAACTCCGTAAATATATTTTCCTCGTAGTTCAGGGAAGGCGCGTTGAACCTCATCAACACAGCGAATGAGGAGCACGTTTTCAGGCTGTTCCAGCAGATCATCGTTGGCGTAGAGATGGAGTTCGATGGCGCTTCCACCTGTTTCAGTATGAAAAGCACGGAAGTCGTTATAGAGGCGGTGCAGCCAGAAGAAGTTATCCGGTAGGAAATCACCCGTAAACATGCCAGCATTCGCGCCTTCGCGGGGGCTGGCGCTGAACCATAGACGCACGGAAGCGTTACGGACAACATTGGGGAAGCGCATTTGATTGGCCTCAATTGAGGTAGCGGGACTATTGAGGAGTATGCGCTGTGCGCCGGGAACATTGGTGGCAAGGATGACCTGTTCAGCTTGAACCGAACGTAGGCCAGATTTGGATTGATCGGCGAAGATCACACGCCAGCTATCACCCTCCCGTTCAAGACGTTGAGCATCTGCACCGTGAATAAGCTCCCCACCGCCCTTTTTTATGGTTTCGATTAAGGGTTGGATGACAGCCGTGTTGGGGTTATCCGGTAAGTATTCCATCTGCCACGAGTCACGGCGGAGTAGCGTGTAAAAACGCAACGCGGCGATGATGCCCGCCAGCGAGATACTTTCTTTGGGGGCTGCGAGGAGGTTCACGGCGAGTCCAGTAAAGGTGGCACGGAGATTGGGTGTCCAACCTCTAAAAAAGTCAGACATCATCAGGCCATCAAGGGCGACACCTTCTTTGATGGGATCGAAGCCAACTGTCCAGAAAATACTAAACAGAAAACCGGGCAGTGAGAGAAAATCGAGCGGCGTGATGGTTGACCAGAAACGCGGGCTATAGAGCAAACTGAGATAATGAAATGGCGCAGGAACCCAACCAAAGCGCACTAATTGTCCGGCTTCGACTACACGCACTTCACGCCCCCAACGGTTGATCCACTCCTCACCGATGGAGGGTTCGAGTTGGGTGTTGGTAAAGCGTTCGAGTGTGGCACGCATATTGTAATAGCCACCCCATAGCGCGTGCATCCCATGTTCGGAGGGGAATGCCCACACCTTGCCTTCAAAGGTAAAGGTGTCCGGATCACCTCCAGCGATGCGTCCACCGGGCCAAAGAGCATCGGCATCCAAGAGGAGCGGTGGGATGCCACGAGCAGCGAGATGGGCGGCGGCGGTGAGGCCCGCTAAACCTCCACCGATAATCACGACGGGAAAGGTGTTGGGTTGGGATGTGGTATTCATCCCTTTAGTGTACAACGAGGCGGAAGTTCCGAGTCATGAGTACCGAGTGATTTTTATGGCGGCGGCGGCGGCGAACGACATAAGCCCAATTATCCGCCATAAAAACCACCAAACAACAGGCTTATGATTCTGCAGATTCTGCAGATTCAGAAGGTCATTTTTGCGAATTTCCCAAATCATCTCCTTCAAATGATGCTGTTGATATTGTTGTTGCAGTTGAGAATCGGTCAAATTATCGTCATTAAAGTCATGAGTGTCGATGACATTTTTATAGCGGCAAAAGGTTTATGGTCTGCTGCCGCTGTCGTTGCTATAAACTATGACTGTTTAGGCTGGAACAACTCAACAGGGTTACCAGATGGATCATTAACTAGAATTTGCTGTCCGCCGTTCCCTTGTATGATCTCACTGCGAAAACTACATCCGGCTTTCTTCAGTTTTTCAACGGTTGCTGCCAAGTTCTCTACTTCAATTTGAAAGCGATTCCAGCCGCCGGGTGTTGGAACCTGACCGTCATTCATGGCTTGCCCAGCCCCACCTGCACCGGGACGATTGAGCAAAAGGCGTAAATTGCCTTTGGAAAGACTCGCAAAACCGGGCGCGGGATGCATATCCACTTGAAAACCAAGCATCTCGACATAGAAAGGAATTGCTGCATCGACATCAGTCACAATGTAGCGAATGCTGACATTACTCATGATTTCGGCCTCTTAAACTATATTGCCTGAAGTAATTTCATAGGCTGTGAGCATTTTAGATTTCCTGATAACGGTTGCAACGTATGTGATAATATGCCATACACATACCGGACAGGATAAATCCTGTCCCTACAATCGTGGTGATTTATAAGCGTGAAAAATACACTATCGCTTACCAGATGATCAGGTAGGACTGCATTAAGTGGTGGATAGTGAATTTTACCCCCACCCCAACCCCTTTCAGGGGTAGGTATTCGTTAACTCAGGCAAGAATGTCCCTGTTTTTAAGATCTGCTTAATGGACGACATACGGTTAAAGGCTCATTCAGTCCCGTTTACGGGGCTTTATTCATGTTGCCGGAGGGTTTATCCTCCGGC
>JBBSBM010000067.1:0-41636 GCA_038251275.1 Aggregatilineales bacterium | reverse complement strand
CTAGCATAAATTCTTAGCGATTGAGTGTTTTCAGAATTTGTTGAAATGGTAGTGGTGATAGCCTGTACCATAAAATCTAAAACATGATTCGCTTGGTCGAGGGCGGGAATCAGAATGGACGGTAATTGCTCCAAACGGGTTAGTGAGCCGTTTTCATAAATGGCTTGTGCCCGTTTGACATGGGTTCCGCCGAAATCGAATACCCAGCCCACTTCGTTCGCATCTGTTGCCATACGTGCCGCACCAATTAAGGGCAGGGCAGACGGATAATCAGCAATGGTGAGTGACATCAATCCGCTGAGCATGCCGGTGGCTTTTGCCATCATATATTTGCCGAGGAGGCCAGCCATAAGACCGCCGCCAAAAATGATATGCTGAATGCTGCCCCAGTGTGCCCAATAACTATCATCCCATTGTGGACGTGCCTCGCGGTTGGCTGCTTCACCATGTTTAAGCGTAAATAGTAAACAAGCGAGCGCGAGTCCCATCTCATCCGCAATTGCTAAGGCTGACGGATGTTCTTGTGCGAGATATTGTTGACTGAACGCTGGAATACAATCAGATAAAGCCGTTAGTTCGGGAAAAGCCATGTTAATCCGCTGTACTAAACCGTCGCGCCCGATGACTTGATAAGCTGTCTTGCCTCGCCATTCGTCCGGCAACCCCGGTGCCGACATCAATTTGACACGGTTAATGCTGGCATTGGGGGTGATATTATAGGGGTCGAGTGGCATGATTTAATCCTCTTGCATTTCAGCCTGAATATCTTCCGAGGGAGCTTTTGCTTCGTCATTCATCACTTTTGAGTTTACCCTCTAATTTGGGCATGAGCCCTAAAAGTGCTGCTGACGATCATCAGTCATTTGCCCAAAGGCTAGGATCAGCGCATCGTCCTCAGATAGCATGGAAAAGTGATCTAACAGTGCCATTCTTTAATCCGTGATTTCGACAGGTGCGTGACGACTGTGGCATGGCTGGGTTCCGACCTAGCCTCGTTTATCACGGGCGCAACCTTACCCATAGATGGCGGTTGGTTAGCACAATAGGTGTACTTTCATCATCAAATGTCACAAAACATATAGCTGTCCGGTCAACTATCACAAGAGGCAATCATATGAACAAAGGAGTAACGCAATGAAAATCATCGTCTTTGGAGCAAACGGCGGCATCGGCAGCAAAGTTGTCGAGCAGGGATTAGCAGAAGGGTATCAAATTACGGCGGTTGTGCGGCGGCCTGAGAGCATTACCATTCAACATCCGCAACTTAAGGTGGTGCAGGGGGATGTGTTGAAACCCGAAACGATTCAAGCACCGATGGCAGGGCAGGAAGCAGTCATTTCGGCACTTGGCATAACTGTGAATGAGCCGACAACGGTGTATTCAGAAGGTGTCGCCAATATCATTCGAGCGATGCAGGTCAACGGTGTGCAACGGCTGATGTGTATTTCTGCCAGCGGGCTAGATCCCGGCCCGTTTTACCAGAAGGTCATCGCCAAACTGTTTTTATGGCGTGCGTTAAAATATTCGTATACCGATCTGGTTCGAATGGAAGCGGTCGTCAACTCTAGCAGTGTAAATTGGACAATTGTGCGTCCTCCACGTTTAACGGATAAAGAGCGAACGGGGCATTACAAGATTGCTGTCAATAAACATCTGCCGAATGGATTTAGTCTAAGCCGCGCTGATACGGCGGATTATATGCTCAAACATTTGACCGACACGCAGACGTACCGCGGTTTGGTTGAAATTGCATACTGAAAAATTTAGACGGACAGTCGTTCGCCCCTACAACATTGGTAAGTCATTCTTTCATGTGGATGGCATTGATGCACCACTTGCCCACGCAAGATGAATAAACGGCAGATAGTAAATCTTGACACGGTCAGGGCTAACCTCATAAATCCATGTGCCATCTTCTGCACGCCAGCCCATCACATAAACCAATGTGCCGGGTGGCATATCGCCATTCCATTCGGTTGTGACCAGCAGCTTTTGATTTTTGCCGAGGGCTTCGCTGTAAGGGCCGAGCGGTGGATAAAGACTATCTGTGGGTGGGTAGGGCGCTTCGATTAAGTCGATACCTTGAACAATCGCCATATGACCTTCCATATCGGCGACGTTGTAAAATTCGGGCGAATTGTCTTGCGACAAAACACGCACAAAGGAATTAGCTTGTATTTCCCCGATGCTGTGATTGATCTTCATCCAACGGTCAACTAATGAATTAGGTGCTTGAATGACCGGATTGAAATTGACTGGCGCAGATTGTTCAATCGGTTGCGGAACAATAATTGGTTGACTTCGTTGGACAGGTAAAAGCGCAATCAGCGCTGCCACGACAAATCCAATCAATAGGGCGAGAATACCCACGACTACCGAATAGGGGATTTGTAAATAAGGTTGGGGCTTTGGTTTGCGTTTTCTTTTTGGTTTTTCAGGTTCAAGAATTTCATAAGCATTTTCGGAAAACAAATCGTTTTCCATCAAGTGTGCTAAGGGTACAGCTTCATCTTGTTCATTTATCTGCGGTTTGATTTGACCCGATATGGACATACAGCACCTCCTTTTGAGTATAAGCAATACGCATAAGAGATGATGTAGGTTGCTTGTACAAAGATGAGCGGAGGGTAATCGTAGGAAATAAAAAAGGCGATGCCTTTATGACATCGCCTTTAAAATGCAAACTTCGAAGCTTAGTTCTTGCTAGCCTTGACCGGGATCATACGGGGTTGAGCCGCAGGAGTCTTGGGCAGGGTCAACTTCAGCAAACCGTTCTCATAAGCAGCTTCAATCTTGTCGCTCTCGACAGGTGTGCTGACGCGGACGCTGCGAGCAAATTTGCCAGTGGTGCGTTCCTGTGCCAATGTGCGAACATTGTCCTTCTCATCGAAGGCAGGTTTAGCAACTTCGCCGCTGATGGTCAGAACATCATCTTCGACGCTGACATTGATGTTTTCAGGGTTCACACCGGGCAGCGCTGTATAGATGACATAGCCACCATCGGTCTCATAGACATCAAGGGGCAGATTATTGCTGGTCGGGGTCGAAGGACGACCATTCTCGAACCACTGATCCATAATGTTTTGCATAGCGTTCATTTCACGGGTGGGTGTAAAGCGTACACGAGTCGTCATTTGGGTTATCTCCTCAGGAAGTTTTTTGTTTACGCATCAACTTGTTACGAACATTAGAATACGCCACCAGTATCAGAAGAATGTCTGCTTTTCGTAAAAAATACATTGGAGTCATTTCTCCCATATTAGAATCACGTATGAGGGAGGTTTTCCATCGTATTGGTCAGGTGGACGTATCCACGATGAATGGAGGAAAGCACTCGGGACGCTATACTAAACGGAAATTGACACATGAATGAGGGCAATATGGCTATACCACCAAACTATCTTGAACGGACTTACGCGGGTGTACTAGGCAAAATTATTGATGTGTATCTCGGCAGACCGTTTGAGGGTTGGTCATACGAGCGCATTATTGCGGAACTCGGTGAGATTACGGATTATGTCCATGACAAGCTGAAGATGCCGTTGATTGTTACGGATGACGACATCAGCGGCACATTCACCTTTTTGCGGGCGCTGCCGGATTATGGAAATTCACCGGACTTGACTCCGCAGCAAATCGGGCAAACATGGCTGAATTATCTGATCGAGAAGAAGACCATTTTGTGGTGGGGTGGTCTTGGTAACTCGACTGAGCATACCGCTTATATACGTTTGAAGCAGGGTTTTCCCGCGCCGAGAAGCGGTTCAATTGAACTGAACTCCAAAGTGGTTGCCGAGCAAATTGGCTCACAAATCTTCATTGACGGTTGGGGAATGGTGAACCCCGGTGATCCTGAAAAGGCTGCTGATTTCGCCCGCCGCGCTAGCAGCGTGAGCCATGATGGTGAGGCGATTTACGGCGCACAGATTATCGCGGCGATGGAAGCCCAAGCCTATGTTGAAAGTGATCTCAATATTCTCTTAAATACCGCCGTTAAACTGATTCCCGAAAATTCCGTTATTTATCGCATGATTAGCGACATCCGCGAATGGCACGCCGAATTTAATGATTGGCATGATACGCGCGACCAGATTGTGGCTAACTATGGTTACGACAAATACGGTGGCAACTGCCATATGGTTCCCAATCACGGTCTGATAATTATGAGCTTGCTGCACGGCGCAGATGACTTCGACAAATCCTTGATGATGGTCAACACATCAGGTTGGGATACCGATTGCAATTCGGGGAATGTCGGCTGCTTATTGGGCATCAAAAATGGTTTGGAGAGTATCAGTCCCAGATGGCGTGATCCGGTTGCAGATCGACTCTATTTACCAACTGCTGAAGGCGGGAGCGCGATTACCGACGCCGTGATTCAAACCTATAACGTGGTCAACATTGGTCGAGCGTTGGCAGGACAGGAAGCGATCAAGCTCAAAAATGGGGCGCGATTCCATTTTGAGTTGACCGGTTCAGTTCAAGGATTTCAAAGTAAATCGGACGCGCTGCAACTCGAAAATGTTCTTGGACATAGCCAAACTGGAACACGCAGCCTCGCTTTTCATTTTACGGATTTACAGCCGAATCAATCAGTTGGAGCCAGCACAGCTACCTTTATTCCGACTGAAGCTATCAACATGTCCGGCTATAGTTTGCTGGCTTGCCCGACGTTATATCCGGGGCAGGTGGTTGAAGCTGGGTTATCAGCCGATGAAACGAATCAGTCACGTTTGGAAGGCCGACTCGTCCTTCACTATTATGGTGCGCAGGATCAATTAACCCGTATTGAAGGATTGACGACAACGATTCGTCCTAACGAATCGCTGATTATGGAATGGATTATTCCTGATTTGGGCGGCGCACCGATTGCAGAAATCGGGTTGGAACTGCTTAGCGATCAGCCTAACAGTGGAAGTGTCTATCTTGACTATCTGCAATGGACGGGCGAGCCGACGATTTCGCTCAAAAACCCCGGCAGCGGGAATACATTGTGGCAGCGGGCGTGGGTCGATGGCACGGATAACCTCGATTGGCGATCACCCGAAACGTACCGCTTGGTTCAGAATTATGGCACAGGCTTGTTGATGCAAGGGACGCGCGAATGGACAAATATTGAAGTGAGCGCGGATGTTACACCGCATATGGTCAAAGCAGCAGGTATCGCGACTCGCGTCCAAGGCTTGGAACGTTATTATGCGTTAGTACTACGGGATGATGGGACAGCGGCTCTTATAAAGGTACTGGACGGTCAACATGTCCTTGTGGCGAGACCATACGACTGGTCGGTGGGGACGACCTATCAACTGCGGTTACGCGCTCAAGGTTCGCATCTCTGTGGATTGATCAATGATGTGCAAATGTTTGATGTCGAGGATGGCGATTTGGAAAATGGCGGAATCGCGTTGCTATGCACTGAAGGTCGAACCGCAACCAACTCTGTTGTTATTCATCCTGTATAAAGCGTTATCGCTGCCTATTAATCATGGTGGAATCATGCACATCCGATGAGAATACGATAAATAATGTGAACAATAGCTCGACAATATATTGACACTGTGAACTAAGAAAACATATAATGTGTTGGATAGAGGTACTTGATCGTAATGGCAACAACCACTTCACAACACATTATTGTAATTGGGGCTGGTATCGGTGGGTTAAGCGCAGCAGCACTTTTAGCGCAAGCAGGTTACCGAGTTTCTGTCCTTGAAGCGCAAACCTATCCGGGTGGTTGTGCCAGTACCTTTAATCACAAAGGTTACCAGTTTGACTCAGGGGCGACCGTGGTGGGCGGCTTTCAAGAAGGTGGTCCGCACCAAGTGATTGCCCAGCAACTAAACCTTGTTTGGCCTGTCAAACAGTATGATCCGGCATGGATCACACATTTGCCGGGGCAAAATGTGGCATTGACAGCGGACAACGCCGATGTGTTACAGGTGTTTCCTCAAAGCGAAGGTTTTTGGAAACACCAATCCCAAATTGCCGATTTAGGCTGGCGGCTTTCTTCAAGAGGTTTACCGTGGCCGCCGACCAGCTTAGCGGAGTTCTTGCAACTAGCCCGTGTTGGCTTGACCAACTTCCCAAATGATTTGCTCCTCCTCCCCCTAGCATTTCGCACGACCTACGAGTGGATCAAACAGCATGGGCTAGCGCAAGACAAGACCTTTGTTCGGTTTATTGACGCACAACTGCTGATTTCCTCCCAAACTACATCTCAATACGCTAACGCAGTTTACAGCGGTACGGCGCTCGATCTCGCACGACAGGGTGTCTACCATGTAAAAGGCGGAATTGGCGGCATCGCTGAAACATTAGTTGCCAAGATACGTGAATTGGGGAGTGAGGTTATCTACCGCCGATTCGTTACCCGTATTCATGTTGAAGGTGGACGTGCCACGGGTGTGAGCTTTAAGGAAGGACGACGGACAAAGCCTGAGGAATTTCTGCCTGCGGATTTTGTCATTGGCAATTTGACTCCTTGGTCGCTGGATGAACTGTTGGGTGAAGCAAGTCCGGCGCAGCTCAAGCGAGAAGTAGCTGGTCGCAAACTCGGATGGGGGGCGTTTGCGCTCCATATGGGTGTAGATGCAACTAAGCTGCCCAAAGATTTGCCTGACCATAACCAGATTATTGCCGACCTTGAAGGGCCGATGGGCGAAACGCGCAGTATCTTTATGTCTATGTCACCCGAATGGGATGTTGGACGTGCGCCAGAAGGACATCGTGCGGTGACGGTCACGACTCATACCCATGTAAAACCGTGGTGGGCCTTACTGGCTCAGAGTCCGGATGCTTATGAAGCACATAAGCAAGAATATGCTGCCAAGATGCTGACGCAGATTGACAAAATTATTCCCGGTTTCAGCCCTGCAGTCGATTTGATGCTGCCGGGTAGTCCGGTGACATTCCAGTTTTATACCAGTCGCTACTTGGGGCAGGTGGGCGGCTTCGCCCAAAAATCCCTATTTGCGGCGCGTGGACCGCGTACGGGTATCGCTAATCTTCGTCTGGTAGGCGATTCGATTTTCCCCGGTCAATCAACAGCAGGTGTAACGCTTGGTGCAATCCGTGTTGCAAAAGATGTAATGCGAACCATGCTCCTCCTCGACGTTCAATCTCAACCCCTAGCCGATGCGCCTATCTGAATAATTAATATTGCTACAATTTGACTAAGGTTAAGTTTCGTTTTCTAACTGAAGTTAAATGAAGCAGTATATCGGTAAAATCAGAGATTCGTTTCACAAGTATTTCAGTTTAATGATTAGTGTAGATTGTCACAAGCAAAGCGGATATAGTTCCTATAGTTGAAATAGTTTCTATTGTTTATTCTATTTGAAGGAAACTAACCGTGATCGTTTCACTATTGATAACTTTTCGCGAAGGTGTAGAAGCCTCGCTGATTGTTGGCATACTGCTAGGTTATTTGAAGAAGACCGGACAAACTCAATATACCAAGTACGCTTGGGCGGGTGTGATCGCTGCGGTCGTGGTCAGCATCGCGGTAGCCGCTGCTATTCTGGCGGTCGGGGCAGAGTTGGAAGGGCAGGCCGAACAACTCTTTGAAGGGACGATGCTCTTCATCGCAGTAGCGTTGGTCACGGGCATGATTTTCTGGATGCGCTATCAATCACGCACACTAAAATCATCACTCGAACATGAGATGAATGCCGCCGTCCAAACTGGGCGTCCTCGCGCTCTTTTCGCAACAACTTTCTTTGCTGTCGTTCGTGAAGGCATCGAAACGGCGCTTTTCATTTCCGCAGTTGCCTTTACCACCAAAAGTGTCGATACATTGGTGGGTTCAGTTCTGGGACTTTTGATTGCTACTCTGGTGGGTTATCTCATTTATGTTTCCAGTGTGCGTTTGAACTTGCGCACTTTTTTCAGTGTGACCAGTATTTTGCTGCTGATCATTGCAGCAGGGTTGTTCGGTCGTGCTATACATGAGTTTATCGAGGCGGGTATATTGCCTGCATTGCAAGAAGGCGTGTACAACATCAACGGTATTCTTCCGGCTGAATCAACTGTTGGGCTGATTTTGAAGGCACTGTTTGGTTATAACGCTGCACCTGATCTGCTCGAATCCATTGGCTACATCAGTTACTTGGCCTTAGCGACCATTGGCATTCCGTGGATTGTTGAACGTCGTGTGGGACGGATTACAAATCGTAAGCAAGTCGCAGTGGCAATCGGGGATTAGTTTCTTAACATCAGCGATTTAAAAAGGGTAGGCATCACAGTTGATGCCTACCCTTTTTTGTTGTGTATCATTCGATGCGGTTAAGCGAATTATCCCTTGACCGAACCGGCCATCAGACCGCGTACAAAATACCGTTGTAGTGCGAAGAAGACGATCAAAGGGACAAGCATGGAGACAAAACCAGCCGCCGTTAGCAGATGCCAATCTTGCCCGCGTGAACCGACCAGATCAGCAATACGCATGGTTAAGACTTTGTTCTGACCATTGCCGAAGCCGATAAAAATCAGAGCGACTAGATAGTCATTCCACACCCACAGGAATTGGAAGATCGCGAATGAAGCCAGCGCCGGAATAGATAGTGGCAGCACTAACCGTGTGAACATGGTGAAGTGTGACGCGCCGTCAATAAAAGCCGACTCCAATATATCTTTCGGTATCTGACTGATGTAGTTATAAAGCAGGTAACAGGCTAAAGGTAATCCGAAGCCGGTATGCGCTAACCAGATGCCGAGGAATGTACCATTCAGACCGAGCGTGACATAATCACTGAGGATTGGGACGAGCGCGATTTGCAGCGGCACGACCAACATGGCTACAATGCCAATAAACAGAATGCGGCGACCGGGGAACTTCATCCACGCAAAACCGTAAGCTGCGAAGGCTGCAATCAAAATCGGAATAACCGTTGATGGAATGGCTACTGTTAGCGAGTTTAAGAACGAGTTGCTTAAATCCTCGCCGGCTGTCGTGGTCTTTGTACCGTCGGCATTCACGATTTGGAATTGTTGACCGCCAATGACCTGATTGTAATTATCCAGAGTGAAATTGGTATCCGCCGCCCATTCCTTCTTGGACACCACCAACTTACCGACACGTACCGAACCTTGCCATGTGAGGAAACTGCCATCGGGCATGGTGACGCCATCTTTCCACTCTTGGAAAGAATGGGTTACACCGTCGATAGTAATCGGCTGATCGGTCGATTGGCCTGTAGGAATGGGGCGTTCCTCACTCGTAACTTGTTCTTGATGAGGGAGTACTGTCCACCAGCCCGAATTACTGATCGCATCCCGTTGCCGAACTGAAGAGATCAGTAAGCCTACCAAAGGAATGGTCCAAACCACTACAATCAGCAGCAGAACACCGTTAATGAGAAGGATAGAACTTCTTCTTGTAACTTTCATAATAAGATCAATCTTTCTCTAAAATGAGTCGCGCTTACTGAATTCGCGCAGGTTATAAATCATGACTGGAATGACCGCGATCAGTAGCACAATCGCAATCGCTGAACCGAAACCTTTATTGTTAGCGGTGAACATTTCTTTGTAGAAACGTACGCCGATGACTTCCGTGCCGAACTGTCCGCCGGTCATCACCATGACAATATCAAAAACCTTTAAGGTGAAAATAATGGTGGTAGTCGTGACGGTAACCAGTGTACCCATAATGCTCGGGATAATAATGCGGAAGAAAATGGTGAGTTCATTTGCGCCATCGACCCGCGCTGCCTCTAATAAATCTTCAGAAATGCCTTTGATGGCTGCGGAAATCAACACCATCGCAAAGCCCGTTTGCAGCCAGACCATGACCATAATCAAAAATAGATTATTGTAGGGTTGTACGCCGCGTATCCAGTCTTGTGCTTGTCCCCCGAAGCCTGTAATTGCCGCATTGAGTAACCCGATTTGTGGGTTCACATCAAACACAAACTTCCAGATAACACCTGCACCGACCATCGAGATCGCCATCGGCAAGAAGATGGCAGATTTGGCAATACGTTCAAAACTACTGCGGTCAGCCAGCATCGCGATAATTAAGCCAAGAGCGACGGTAAAGGTCGTGCCAACAACCAACCATACAAGGTTGTTTGTCCATGCTTCAATCATGATGCGTTGGGTGAATACCGCTGAATAATTTTCTAAGCCTGCGAAGCGCGTTACGCCGCCTTCGACTGTTTTCAAACTCTCCACAAATGTACGGACAGTTGGCACGGCCAAATACCATGCCAGCAGTGCAATCGCCGGACCCACAAAAATATAGGGCTGTAAGCGGCTTGTCCATGTTGGTGAGAGTGATTCGACAAACATATTTGCCACGAAGTAGAGGATACCAACTCCTCCTACCCCCCAAATAATTGCGACAACCGCAATCACCACGCGTGAGACATCGTTGCTTTGATCACGTAGAAAAATAAAGCCTAAGTACAGGACAACAAAGGTTGCTAGCAGCGCGGCTGTTGCCGCGAGCGTTCGACGAACGGACATCCCAGAAGAGGCACTTCCCGTTGCGGTATAGGCAGTCGTCTTTTCCATAAATAAATCCCTCTTAACAATAGTTTAAAGCTGCCGAACTCTCAATAAACTGCTTTTAAACAGTGTTGTTACTGGTTACAGAAAGGCAGGGATACCATTTGGATAAACCCTGCCTTTCTTTGTTACATTAGTTCACAAACATTGACACAGAAACGCGATTATTTAGGCCAAGCTGCATCAATTTCCTTGAGTACGGTGTCCAAGTCAGCAGTGCCGCTAACCCAGTCAGTCATACCTTTCCAGAATGAGCCTGAACCCACTGCACCGGGCATCAAATCAGAGCCGTCGAAACGGACACTGTCGGCTTCCGAGATGAGTTTAGCGATCTTACGCTCGACTTCGTTAGTGTACCATTCGGGCTTCACGTCATTCATCGGAGCCAAGGTGCCACCAGCTTGCAGCCAAGTCTTGACCGATTCGCCACGACTGAAGAAGTCAACGACAGCGCGGCTTTCTGGACGGTCATTCAGGAGGGCGTAAATGTCACCAGCGACTTCAAATGGCTTGCCGTATTGAGGATCAATTGGGGGCAGGTAGAAGAAGTCGTAATCAGCAGGGGTTACATTATCACCAAAGAAGCTGGTGATGAAGTTACCTTGCTTGTGCAGGTAGCACTTTGGTGGATTTTCGAACATCGGCTTGGGAGCATCACCGAAGTTAGTTCCGGCGATGGATTCACGACCACCGTTGACATAACCTTCCTTGAACCAAATGTCGGCCATCTTGAGCGCGGCGTTCTTGACTTCTGGTGAAGTGAAGGGCAAACGCTTGGCAGGATCAGCCGGGAACGACCAGTTGTCATAGTTTTCCAACGAGGTAGTACGTAGCATAATGGTTTCAATCCAGTCGGTGGCCGCCCAACCGGTGGCTGCACCCGACTCGATGCCGATGCACCAAGGCGTTGCACCGTCTTTGACGATTTGGTCAGACAGGGCAATCAGTTCGTCCCATGTGGTTGGAACGGTGTAGCCGGCTGCATCCCAAGCGGCCTTGGGGTAGAAAACTTCATCTTTACCGTTGTTACGGTTCCAGACACCGGCAGTAATTACCTTACCGTCTGCACCGGTGATTTGCGCCATATCCAGCCAGCTTTGCTTGTAGTTCTGCTTGAGCCAGTCAGCATTCATGAATGTGCTGATATCGACTACCTTGCCTTGTTGGACAATGTCTTTCAGCAAGCCGGGTTGTGGGAAGTCCACCACATCAGGAGCTGCGTTGGCTTCGACTGAGGCACGAATGGCTGCTTCAAATTCCTTGGAACCGGTATACTGAATGTCGATACCTGTCCAACCTTCGAATTCAGCGATTGCCGAGTTGAACTTGGCTTCATCTTCAGCAACGAAGGGGCCGGTCATGGTGACGACTTTACCAGCCATCTCGCCTTTGCAGGCCGATGTCAGTTCAGCACTCATCATTGTCCAAGTACCTTCGGGACAACCCGGTGGTGTGGCTTGTGCCATGACACTGGTGCCAAGAGACAGCACCATAGTCATCAAAAGAACGAGACCTAACTTTTTCATAATCTTAAAAACTCCTGTATACATATACATTAATTGCGACTCGCAGCTTCAACGGCTATACGGCGAGGTAAACCCGTCGTTCGCCGCGTAATCACCTCAGGTAAGGGCAGTGGGGTAGGCGGGTTGCTTCCACCTTTTAGATTCTCTATCAAATATTCAATCGTTATACGCCCACTCAATTCCAGATGTTGCCGAACGGTTGTAAGTTCGGTATGGTAACTCATTTCCAGATCATCGTAACCAATAATAGATATATCGCTGGGTATGTTCAAGCCCAACTCACGGCAGGTTGCGACACATCCGAGTGCTTGAATATCGGACATCGCAAAAATGGCCGTCGGCGGTGACTGTTGGGTCATCATTTCACGGCACAAAGCGCGTGCGACATCATAATCATGTTGACCCACAGCGAAGTAATTTTTTTGAATAGGTATGTCATGTGCGTTCAAAACTTCACAGTATCCTTGATAACGCTCGCGGCTAGTCAAAAAGCCAAAGGGATCAAAAAAATCATCCCCGATATAAGCAATATTTCGATGTCCTAATTCAACTAAATGTGTCGTCGCGACTCTTCCACCAAGAACATTGTTACTACCAATACAGGGCCAATCTTGGTTTTGAAGATGGTTGATGCCAGCGAAGGGAATTTTCGCCTGTCGCAGCATTTCTTTTTGGCCTTGAGAGAGTTCTAGATCAATAATAATCAATGCCTCGATACTCCCTGCCTGAGCGATAGAGGCTAATCGTTCCTGATAGTGAGGTATTGAACTGACGCTGTACAGGACGAGTTCATAATCGTGTTCACTGTTATTTAAACCATTCTGTACCCCGCGAAGGCGTTCAGCAAATGATCTATAGCTGAAAAAAGGCTGAGTAATGACACCAATATTATGAATACGTTGTTTACGAGGAAGCTGGCGAGCGATGCTGTTGGGTCTAAAACCCAGTTCTGCGATGGCTTCTAGGACACGCTGCCGTGTCTCGTTTTTGACCAACGGACTATTATTCAAAACGCGGGAAACGGTTCCAATTCCCACGCCCGCTTTTTGGGCGACATCACGTATAGTTGGATTAGACAATATTTTCCATTAGGTAAAAAAATACTATTGGAAACGTTTCCATAATTTCAAAAAATTATAGATTCTTTTGATAGGGTTGTCAAGGAAATTATGACAGGCGGCGGAATAATTCTGGGTAATTTTGCACAAATCCATCCGCGTCAATCGGTAGGATAGTAGTAAAATTTGGTTGACTGTATTCGAAGAGACTGCCTTGTTCGTTCTTTTCGAGGCAGGTGTATTGCTGGGTTGCGCGTTCAATCGTGAGTTCGGGTATTTTGATGTAAACCATATCAAGTGATCTACTCTGACCGGCTTGCCATTCAAGGCGGCGGATGGGTAGGGTGTTGGTAAAAGGTGTTGCACTGATGTCGATGTCGTAACAGTCTTCAAGATTTGGAAGATATTCATTCTGATTACCGCGCCATTGTCCTGTGCTTAACCGGGTAAGGGACAGGCCGCGATGTCCCGATAAGCTCATATCGACACGGAATATTTGATAATTTTCAAGACAACGTAGGCGATAATGCATCTGAAAAGGAATACCATCCTCAAAACCAATGATATTGCTTTCGACCATGACTCCATCTTTACTACTAACTTCAGTCAACTCAAGATATTCGAGTCCGATGTTATCCCATTGCTGCCATACGGCGGTACGGGTTTTGCTCATTATTACTTTCCCGCCAGCCATGTGACAATCGCGCCGGCTAGATCATCATGTTCTTTAAACAACCCTATGCCGTGTGTACGTCCGCTGTAAAGTAAAATTTCTAAATGATCACCGCCCAGTTCTTGCATTTTGGGGACATCATTCTTGGGGTAGGTATCACGATCAGCATACACAATAAGCGCCGGGAAACCTGCTTGTACAGCATCTGAGGTTTTGACACCGAAGTAATTCAGCCCCGGTGAAATGGCGACTGCTCCGAGGCAGCCACTAATTGCTGCACATCCATTGAGTGCCAAATTCGCACCCATGCTCGAACCCACCAATTCTATGGATTGCACACCGGGCTGCATCTTCAACCAGTCGGCCCACGCAACGGTATCTTTTTGTGCTTCTTTCCAATTAATCTTGCCTTTGGTCTTGCCGTAACCACGGAGATCAATCGCCAGCACTTTGAAACCCGCGTCAAGGAGCGGTTGTACTAATGGTTTCCAACTACTGCGATTGGTATACAACTCGTGCAAGAGGATGACCGCTTTTGAGTCACCATCAACTGCAAATAAGCTGCCGTAAAGGGTTTTGCCATCACTTGCTATGATTTGGACATCGGTGCCACTTGCTGAATAGGGGGCAGGGGATCCATCCTGTGCTGTGACAGGCAGCACAATGAATAGCAAAAATAGTAGGATAACTAAAGCACTTTTACTGTACTTCATCATTGCTCACATTTTCAAAATTAAGTTGCTCATATACATCTGCCGTCACAAGTGTGCAACCAACTGAAGTAAGTTCTATACGACCATCAAGTTGTTGTATCTCAGAGAGCAACCATTGATTGTCTGGTTGACAGACATAGCGCCCAATATGAATACGATTTTGTGATATTAGAATGTATTCTTGAAGTGAGGCCAAAGTGCGATAAAGCATAAATTTGTCGCCGCGATCATACGCTTGAGTGGAAGGGGAAAGTACCTCAATAATGACAGTTGGATTTAACAATGTATCTTTCTGCTCATCTGCAAATACGGGTTTGTCACAAACGATACTCATATCGGGGTAGGTATACTGTCTTCTTTTTCCAATACGTACTCGCATATCACCGGGATAGATTTTGCATGTCCCTTTGCGAAGCTGCGAGAATAGACTACTGAGCGTACTGGTAGCGATCAAGTTGTGACTCTCGCTCGCACCACTCATTGACACGATTTCGCCGTCGATTAATTCGTGTTTTTCTTCGCTTGCCCGTTCAAAAGCCAAATATTCAGCTTCTGTCCAGCGATGTTTCGGTAAAGATGACATATTTGTTTCCTCGTTTATTCCCACACATTATAGCGATAAATAATCTGGAACATACAGGAAATGAGCGCACCGTGAATGTGTCAATACGGCAAGTATTTTATACTTCAAATGCAGTGACGATGCTTACCTTATTCTATTTTCAATGGACTACAATTTATGACACCCCCTGTTATCCACTGGTTCCGCCGCGATTTGCGCCTAAACGATAATTTAGCCCTTGATGCTGCGGCTCAATCGGATACGCCGATATTGCCTGTTTTCATTTTTGATCCGGTGATTATCACAAGTAAACACATTGGTTTGCCACGTTTATCATTCATGTTGAATGCTCTCGCATCGTTAGATGAAACGCTGCAAAAAGAAGGCAGTGGGTTATGGCTCGGCTATGGTGATCCGCGAGAAATACTGCCGAAGCTGATTCAAGTATCAGGCGCGATGGCAGTGTACGCCAACCGTGATTACACACCGTTTGCTTATAAACGCGATGTTGAAGTCGAGCAACAGCTCAGCGTTCCTATTCGCTTTTATGATGATGCGCTGCTGCTGCTACCCGGTTCAGTGCTCAAAGATTCAGGTGATCCTTACACAGTCTTCACGCCCTTTAAACGGAAATGGCTGACGTTGCCTAAAACAACCATGGTTGCTGCTGCCACGAAGGATAAATTTGTAAAAGCCGAGAAAATAAAGATATATCGAATTGATGCTACCGATAAGCGTTTTGCGTCTCCGCTTGACCATTTCCCATCATTAATGGATTTCGGGCTTCCATCTACTATTTCTGTGCCTGATGCGAGTGAGCAGGAAGCCTCAAAACGGCTCGATGATTTTCTGGCAAAGCGTGTATACGATTATTCCGAAGGACGTAATGAACTCGCAGCTCGCAGCACTGACGATACCTACATGGGATCATCATTTTTATCACCTTATCTACGTTTCGGAATGCTTTCGCCACGCCAAGCTTATTGGGGCGCTCGTGAAGCTTATAGCGCCACTCGAAAAGTGGATCAGCGTGAATCGGTCGAGACGTGGGTTAGCGAACTGGTTTGGCGTGAATTTTATATGCACATCCTTCATCACTTCCCATATGTATTAAAAAGCAGCTTCCGCCAACAGTACGATAAACTGGAATGGCGTTATGCTGCCGATGATTTAGCGGCGTGGAAAGCAGGCATGACAGGCTTCCCAGTCGTCGACGCGGCTATGCGACAGTTGCAGGCAATGGGTTGGATGCCGAACCGTGTCCGAATGATTGTCGCCAGCTTCCTCACCAAGGATTTGTTGATTGATTGGCGCGAAGGCGAACGTCACTTTATGGATTGGCTGATTGATGGCGATCCTGCCGCTAATAATGGAGGTTGGCAGTGGTCAGCCGGAACAGGCACAGACGCGCAGCCATATTTCCGCATCTTTAATCCCACGTCTCAATCTGAAAAGTTCGATCCTGAAGGCAAGTACATCCGTCGGTGGATTCCTGAATTGAGCGATGTGCCGACTAAATATATTCATAAGCCGTCGGAAATGAATATGGCGCCTGTTCGTTATCCACTACCCATTGTTGACCACAGCTTTGCCCGAGAACGGGTATTAGCAGCCTTCAAAGCCATTAAGAAGGACTAATGCACTAAGGAATAATTGAGAATTTTCAATTATCATAACTTCAATGGAAGTGCGAAGGGAATCCTCATAAACTTAGATTATTCATTATTGTGGCTGATTTTTTAAGGATAAATTATGTCTTACACCTTTGATTGGTTAGTACCTAAGCGTGTCGTTATTTTTAGCTTGGGTGAGACCTATACACTTGAAGATGCAGGTCAGTTGAATGCCCAAATGCTGGAATTACTTAATCAGTCTACGCAACCACTGCATATGCTGGTTGATCTGACTGTTTTACGTCATTACCCTTTGCGTTTGACAGAAGAAGTTTGGTCTATAACGCAGTGTTTACGTCATGCCCAGATGGGATGGATGCTTGTCATCAATCACGGAGCTAACCCGATGGCGCACTTTATCGCAAGTATCGTTAGCAAAACAACCGGTGTGCAAATGCGTTTTGTGAAATCACGCGAAGAAGCGCTGGAAACACTTCATCGTATGGATTTGACTTTGCAAATCGCTTAAATGGATACTGAATTCAGGTATATATTGCACCTCATGAACCGTGTTCATGGGGTGTTTTATTGATAGTATAGGATTAACATTAGCCGCACTACTTTTAATGTTACAAAGTTTATCAGGGATGTTTATCATGCGTAAGTGGCTGCTGCGAATTCTGGTCATTGTGGTTTTTATCGTTTTGATCGGGCCGTTTCTGATCCCTTTGTCTCCGCTGGGTGTGGAAGCTTCCACATTAGCTGATCCCGGTGGCACATTCGTCACTGTTGATGGCCTTTCGACCTATGTATTGGAAAAAGGCGAAAAGACCAATCCACCAATCTTACTGCTTCACGGTTGGGGCGCTTCTACTTTTACATGGCGCGAACAGATGACACCTTTGGCTGAAGCAGGCTATCGGGTAATTGCTTTTGATCGACCGCCGTATGGATTGTCCGCCAAAACAGGTGCGAATATTCCATACTCCCCCGCTGCATTAGCCGATTTTACTGCCCACTTCATGGATACCTTGAAAATCCAGAAAGCCATTCTGATAGGGCAAAGTCAGGGTGGTGGCGTGATCGGTTACTTTGCAGTTAAGTATCCTGAACGGGTGGAAAAACTCGTCTTCGTCAGCGCTGCGTTACGCCCGACTGATGATCCGATTCCGGCTTCTAATGGTGGAACGGGATCGCGCGTGGGTGGGGCATTAGGTTTGCCACCCTTCGTCAATACGCTGCTGAGTTTTCCGTCATTCGCGCGCTGGGCGCAGATTGCTATTCGCAGCTTCGTCACGCCCGACTTCAGCACCAACATTCTCAAGAGTGCTTATCATGATCCTAACTTCATGACACCGGAAATTGCTGCGGGTTATAGCAAGCAGTTAAAGGTTGTGGGTTGGGATGAAGCACTGCTCGGTCAACTTAAAGGCAGTAGTATCGTCGCCGAACCGATTACTGCCGCACAGATTAGCGCTATCAACGTGCCTGTAATGATCGCATGGGGACAAGATGACACGTGGGTTCCCATCAGTGTAGGTGAACGGCTGCACCAACTCCTGCCTAAAGCCACTTATGTGACGTATCCGAATGCCGGACATCTCGTTCATGAAGAAGCTGCATCTGCCTTCAATAGTGATTTGTTGTCGTTTTTGAAAGATCAATAGTGGTCATTTTTGATTCGCAAAATTCTTCAGATTCGGAAGACTAATTTGCGAATCAATTGCGGTAGTTGTGAATTTTCACGGGGAAAATGAGAAAAGCTGCCAAAGCCACAAGTGCAAATTGTTCTGAAGCACACTGAACGATTGGCAAAGTTTGCAGCAATTTCGGCAATTTCAAAGGATTATTTGTGTTGTGATCCAGTTATTAGCCGAGTGTTCTGCGCTAAACGTTGGCAATGTTGGCAAATTTACTGATGGGGAGTGTCGCCGCCAACTTCGCCATTCAGCCATTAGTCCTAGCAAGTCGCTGACACCGAGTTCAATGTTAAGGTGCGCGGTCGGAATATCCGTCCCTACGGAACAGTGTAAATGATTTGCGCGGGGAACGGGTTACCATTTGGAAGAACATTTTGTAACTCTTTGCGAAGTTTTCTACTAACTTTGCAAGAGAGGAATTGCGAGATGACATTGAGATTTGGTTAGAGATCGGTTTGCCGACAAACTTAAATTAAACCTGAGTACGAATATCTAAATTCCACTGATGGCAATCAACGGGTGCTTTGTATCATAAGGATTAATTGATATGGGAACAACCTTCGGAAATATACATCTATATGTGCCTGTGTCTCATGAGGATGCCATAACATTCATCATAAAACTTATTCGTAAAACAATGCTTCAAGAAGGCTTTTCTGAAGTGGATTTACTGGATGATGCTACAAGCACTATAAACATCATCCCATCAAATTCGTGGATTAGTATTTATGGATGGAACCTTACTCATTCGCATCAAGCGGGAGTATTTTTCTCTCGTGAAACTTCTTTGCCAGTCGTCAGTATTGAATCACATGATAGTGATGTCGCTGCTGTAGGTCTGTATGAAAATGGTACCCAGCGCGATATGTATTCTAATTGGATTAATTATGACAATTTTCCACCTGAAATAAGTGGAACCTCTGAAAAGTGGAAAGGTGTATTACCTGAAAATGTTTCTAGTGAGGACTTGGCAAATGCTTGGCAACCAAATGAAGATGATTATCCGTTTCAGGCTGAGGGCATATTACAGCGTATCGTAGCTCTACTGCAATTAGATTCGCAACTAATTTGGGATGAAGCGAAAGTCGAAGAATCAAAAGCTGCCATTCGATTAAAGTTTCGTGATACGCGCGTTCAAGCCTATGACATCCGAGCGGATGGTTTACCAAAATTTGAGCGCTACGGTTATATGGAAGAAGTGAATTCTCCTGTAAAAGAGCGATTTCAGATTTCTTTAGATGGTAGAAATACAGGTGGTTTATTAAAGGGTGTAAAGGTTGATATATCCGGCTCTGCATTAGATGAAGAGTTGGTCAGTTTTTATAATTATATGAGGCAAGGTAATTCGCTTAGCTCTGTGCAGACTCTCATTGATGGTCATGCTCATATTCGGCTAGATTTTGAAGATGTAATTATTCCGGCTGGAATTAAAGATATGAGGTAACTACTCAGGTGGTATTTGAGGGAGAATTGCGTAATCAAGGCTAATTCATCTCAACCATCTGAGGGAGACTTCATCGCTCCTAGTTCCAAAATCGATACTCGCATTTTGGAAAATGAGGGAGAAAAGGGTACCTGAGTAGTTACGATATGAGTGCATATTATGCGCTTATGCAGCGTTCGCCATCGCATTGGGATGTTGCTATGCGTAAGTTGAATGAGACTGTTTTTTCATTCTTCTTTGAGGGTAGAGGTCTTAAAACGGGCGGCGGTACAGTCATTATTAAAATGATACCTTTAGAAAACCCAGAAGATGGCGTATGGGTGCATACGATGCCCATAAAAATAACTTAATGATCACGCGTCCTCAACCAGCCCGATGCCTAACGTATGAAGCGCCAATATTAGGTATTCGGCATGATCTGCTTTGCATTGCTCAAGCTGCTTTCGGCATTCTTGCAGGATGAGTTGGCTTTCAGCTGTATACAAATCGGTGGAAATGGAAACAATAATTTGGTTGAGCAGTGTGATGCCTTCTTCAATGCTATTACGAGCAAACGTTTCGGCGCATTGACTCAGAAGTTGGTTCACGACTTCGTCTTCGAGCTTAAGATGACGCTGAATGGCGGTGACCATTTGTGAAACGGCGGTGGCTTTGTCCCGTCGCATTTCGCGTATCAGACGGATAAAGTGATGCTCATGCCCGATAGTCCGCGCCAGAGCTAATGCCAGCTCTAGCCTCGCCCCCTCATTTTGGATACTCTCTAAAATTTCAAAAAGAGTAGGGATAGCTTCTACAACTTTTAGATTACCTAGCGCTGACGAGTAAGCGATTTGTAATCCTCTGTCGGTTTCGGTTTTAAGTCGCTCCAACAGCAACGGCGCAATGGTCATATCATTCAGTGTACCTAATGCACGAGCAGAATGGGCCTGTATCGATCTGTAATTTGAGTCTAGTCCATGTCGCAGCGATGTGACTGCGTAGTCATCACCGATACGCCCTAAAGCCCATGCTGCAATCACACTCAGCGAAAGCTCGGTACCATCTACAAAATCGCACAGTGCTTTGACTAAGCGAGGGTCAGAGTCCATATGGGCAATCGAGATGATGGCCTCGAAACGCACATTGAACCGCGGGTCTCTAAGTGCTTCTAAAAGCTCATCTACAGTCAATGGACTCTTAGTTTTCGCCATGCGCTCGGTCATGGCAACAGTTTCTTTTTCATCGCGAGCGCGATAATACCGAACCAAGGATTCAAGTCCTAAAACTGGATTGCCGTGTGTAAATAAGGCCGCAAAGTCGCCTACACTGACATTGCTATCGGCTTGTACCTTGGTGAATAAATAAACGGAAACGGCTGTTAGGACTAACCCAAAAACAAACAGTGGGAAAAAAGGATCAAGCGTAAAAAATAAGAATTGACCGGATAAATTGCGCGTTAGGTCAAGAGCCCCACCCCCCAACACTTGGCTGAGGCCACCGATAAGACCGACTGCCGCATAGTACACCGCCATGTATTCGCCACGCTTTTCACTTGGCACGACTTTTACATAGAGTAAGCGACCAGAACCAATGCCCCACGCAATATCGGATGCCCCATTGATGAAGGCGATAATCATTGCAGCCACCAGACTCAATGCAGAATTACGTGGCATGAACATCCATGTCAGGGGCAACAATATTTTGACGTATAACCCGACCATCATAACTGGTTTACTGCCGTAACGGTCGGCTGCCCAACCGCACAAATAAGTCGATGACAATCCACCAATCAACAAGCCAATTTGCAGAAGCACGACTTGGCTATCGGTTAAACCGATTTGTTGGGTCATGTACAGCGGCAAAAATGATCCCATTGGTGTGACAGCAATGATGAGGATGGCGAGCGCAGCCATATATATAAGGAAGTTTTTGTCCTTTAACACGTCCAGCATATGACGGTGTGATGTACCGCCGCCCGATGAGTCTTTAATCGGTGCGCCTCCCGGAATGTGGGAGGCCGCCCAGACAGCAATTACACCGAAAATCAGTCCGATTACGAAGATAATCATGAAGCCGTCAAGCCCGGCTGAAATGCCGAGTATGAAACTGCCGATGGCAAGTGAGGTGATACCCGTAAAGCGCGACATAATGTCGTTTATCGAGGTATAACGCCCACGTATGCTATTCGGAATGAATTCTTGCGCCCACGGGAAATAAGCGGTTTCTGAAATGGAGCGACACAGCGCAAAACCACCCATAACAATGGTGATATAGACAAGGATACCGCTTACCCCGAATTGATTCATCACCCACGGGGAAAGAAGCAGTCCTGCTGCGAAAACTTTGCGAATGCCGAAGAATGTCACATAAGTGCGTTTGTATCCAAAGCGGGCTACGGCTGGAGCAATCACCAGTGCGACTAACCCGGTAAAGGGTATCAGCGACAGCAAAAATCCGATTTGAGTGTTACTGAGTTTGAGTTGGCTTAGAAAGAGTACAAAACTGGGGCCAAAAAAGGTCAACTGAGCAAAGATGTTGTTGGTTGCCCCTAATGTGGTATTCCACGGTAGGCGACGTATTTTTTCGGTGTTAGTAAGCGTAGCAGTCATAACATAACCAATCTTGAGCCAGTAATAATGTTTTTCATTCTAGCCTATTTCCATTATGTTGCATGTAAGCGAGTGCATTGAATCGAGCAATCGTACAAAAGATGGAAATATTGACCTTTTATTGCCTAACCATTTTGACTTTATCCATAAATTCCTGTACCCGTTCCGTATCCACGTCATTCCAGATGTAGCCATCGCGCTTGAAAGTTGTCCCGACAATTGCGCCGTCCGCTACTGCTAACATCTCTTCGACGTTCGACAAGCGCACACCGGTGTTTGCCAGAACCATTGTTTCGGGTACTGCCTCTTTAACCTGTCGCAATGTATCCAGCGATGCTTCTGCTCCAGCCGTGATACCGGATACACACAGCGCATCGGGCTTGGAAACAAAGACAGTTGATTTGGCGATGTCCACGATATGCCGTTCAGCCATATACACCGCCGACTCCGGTACGATGTTAAACAACAATTTGACATGCTGACCATGTACCGCATGTTGATGCCGGATGACAGCGCCGCAGTCGGTGTTCCACATGCCATAATCACTGGCGTAGACTCCCGTAAAAATCTCACGCACGAATTGACCACCCGTTGCCACAGCCAGATCAATCGAAGCCGCTGGATCCCATAATACATTGACACCGAACGGTACGTGGATTTGTGGTCGCAGTTCAGTAATGACTCGCGCCATACAAGCCGTCGTAATGGTTTCGACTTTAGTCAGGTAGGGTAGGCTGGCCTCGTTCGAAAACATGATGGCATCAACACCACCGGCTTGCAGTGCCAGTAAATTCTTTCGTGCTGACTCGACAATCCCTTCCATTCCCAACTGCGGATCATAACCGGGGTCACCCGGCATTGCTTTCAGGTGACACATAGCAATGATTGGTTTCTCAACATGGAACAAGTCTTTGAGCCAGCTCACGAATAGGCATCCTTTGTTAACGCTGAACTTCAATCTGTAACCCGACTTTAACACCCGTTGCACTATTTCGACTAGCAATTGGTCTACTACCCAAAATTGGATCGTTGGTCGTCATCTAATATTTCTTTTCTCTACAAGTAGTAACTCCCAAAAGTATTGATAAGCTGGTGAATGTAAAAAATACTTGACATTTAGTATTTTGTATGATACTCTGTGTAAAGTATTTTTTACATTTAGTCTGGTTAAGATGACACGCAGAGGGAAATATGTCCTATCAAGAAAGACGAACGATTGTATCTCTAATCAGCACCATTCTGATTTCTGCATTCTATTTTGCCTATGTGTTTCAACAATACCCCGAAGTAGGCCCGTATTCGCCAGATGTTTTTCACTTCTGGGGATCAACTATTTTGATCCTCATTCCGGTATCAATTGTTGCAAAAATCATCATTTATATTGTGTTTAGCATCATCAACACCGTAGCAACCAAAGAACAAGAACCATCATTTTTGGATGAACGCGACAAGTTAATCGAACTGAAATCCACTCGAAATTCTCTTTATGTTTTTATGATCGGCTTTCTTCTATCCATGATTCCGATAGTCATGAATATGTCACCGGCAGGGATGTTCATCATTCTGATTGTGGCAGGTATTTTGTCGGAGATGGTTGGCGATATTTCGCAACTCTACTTTTATCGGCGAGGATTCTGAGATGACCAACCCGCCTATCGGCAACAACATTCGGAAATTACGTTTTAACAACAATGAAATGACCCAACAGGATTTGGCTGAAAAAGTCAGTGTGACACGCCAAACGATCGTCGCCATCGAAAAAGGTAAATACTCGCCTTCTCTAGAATTAGCGTTTCGAATTGCGATTGTCTTTAATGTACCGTTGGAAGAAGTCTTTTTTGTGGAAGATAAAGACACATGACCATGATTTTCTATTAGTTAGATCATCGCTGTAGTTCTCAAAATCGGGAATAGTGAATAGCCATCCATTCAAGCTGACGAATGGTCGGTAGTGTAGTCTTTTGCCTCGGTCAGTCCATAAATTTAACTATCAAACCAAACCAGATGTAGAGGGAAACCATGAAAGCAATTGTCGTCACCAAATACGGATCACCGGATGTTCTTCAACTTCAAGACGTAACTAAGCCTACTCCAAAAGATAATCAGGTCTTGATAAAAGTACACTCAGCAATAGCAGGGCCAGCCGATTGTGCCTTTCGAAAAGGTGATCCATTTATTGTCAAACTGATTTACGGCCTTTCAAAACCAAGAATTTCGATATTAGGGGTCGAATTTGCGGGGGAAATTGAAGCAGTAGGCAAAGATGTTAAATTATTTAAGCAAGGTGACCAAGTATTCGGTGTCAGCCCGAATCGCTTTGGGGCGTATGGCGAATATATCTGCCTCCCTGAAGGTGAACCAATAGCAATCAAACCTGCTGATATGACCTATGAAGCCGCTGCGGGGATCTGTGATGGAGCAACCACCGCCTTAACTTTCTTGAGAGACGTGGCAAAAATTCAAAGTGGACAAAGGGTTCTGATTAACGGTGCATCCGGCGCGGTTGGGATTTACGCGGTACAGCTTGCTAAGTATTTTGGCGCAGAAGTCACTGCGGTATGCAGCACTTCGAACGTCGAAATGGTGAAATCTTGGGGTGCTGATAAAGTGATTGACTATACCAAAGAGGACTTTACCCAAACCGGACAAACCTACGACATTATTTTCGACGCGATAGGCAAAAGCTCTTTTTCACGTTGTAAAGGCTCGTTGACAGCAAATGGAGTTTATCTTTCAACGGTTCCTGCACTCGGCGTTGTCTTTCAAATGCTATGGACTTCTATAAGAGGCGGCAAAAAAGCAAAGTTTGCGACGGCAGGGCTTATGCAGAATAAGGTCAATCTCAACTTCCTCAAAAGACTTTTTGAAGAAGGGAAATTAAACGCAGTTATCGACAGACGCTATCCATTGGAACAGCTTTCTGAGGCTCACACCTATGTTGAAAAAGGTCATAAAAAGGGGAATGTAATCATCAATCTAGATCGAGTGAATCAAGCTGTATAAAACGAATAGGGCAGGGGTGAAAGATGGCATCTTGTGACGGTGAGCCATCTTTCCTACCCTACGTTTAGCCTCCGCCTCATTGTTCTCGTCTGCTGCCCACGTATAATCGACTTTCCTGACAACTCACAATGAAGGAGAAATGTCATGAATAAGCGAATTATAATTTGTGGATTAGCTTTATTGGTCTTAGTTGCTGGTCTACCTGCTATCAGCCCATCGACTGCCCAAGATTATCCGACTGCCAATGCCGCGACGATTGATGCAATGGTGCAAAGCCGTTTTCAGGCGACCAACCAATATGCGCCATTTGGAACGCTGAATGTGACGGTTGATGCGGCGTTCGCGGTGGCGCAGACAGCGACCGCCAGCGCTCCAATAGTCTTACCAAGCCTGACTGCAACTTTGATTGCGCCGACTGTGACGGTATTGGCAGGTACGAATGTTAGTGCTACGCCGTCACCCATTGTAACCGCTAGTCCGGTTGATGCGATTAAACCCGAATTGGTATTTATACCGGGTGTTGATACCTTCCAAATGGGGACGACCTTTGCCGAAGTCGCGCAGGCCGTTAACCAATGCACCATCGAGGAGCAGGGCAATTGTACGGTGGATATGGCACAGGACTCGATGCCCGTCCACCCGGTTAAACTCTCGCCGTACCAAATACAGCGCAGCGAAGTCACTGCCAGCCAATATACAGCCTTCCTCAATATGTTGGGGGCAGGCAGTCACCTCAACAGCTGCGAGGGCAATCCCTGCGCTTTGACCCGTGTTGAGGATGAAAATGCCTTAATCGGTTACGATGGTAAAGTCTATGAGGATTTAGGCGGTAGGCTGCCCATGTATAAAGTGACATGGTACGGCGCAAAGGCTTTTTGTGAAGCCTCTGGCAGCCGTCTGCCCACCGAAGCTGAATGGGAATATGCCGCGCGTGGGACAGATGGACGTATTTATCCTTGGGGCAATGTTTGGGATCCGTTGAGTGCCCGCACGAGCATCCCTGTTACCACTGAGGTTGGGCCGGTAGGCATTAACAGTTACCCTAGCGGTTTGAGTCCTTTTGGTTTGTTCGATATGGCGGGGAATGTCGCAGAGTGGGTCAGTGATTGGTACGATCCAACTTTCTACGGCGTAGCCAATGCCACCCTCTACAACCCAATCGGGCCAGTCGCCGGAACAGACAAGGTCATACGGGGCGGTTCATGGGATGCCAAACCCTTCTTTGCCCGCAGCGTCCATCGCCAGAGTTTGCCGTTGGCACAGTCCGGCACATGGGTTGGCTTCCGCTGTGCGGCTGATGCCCCGGCTGTGCTGCCAACCCTCAGTCCCACACGCGCGCCTACACAAGCATCGACTTTGCAAGTAACCCTGATTGCATCCCCAACCGCTTTACCTGCTAATGAGCAACCAACGTTAACGGCTACTGCATCAGGCTAATATTCACTGACTACTTATGGGGAAGCATTGTCTTCCCCTCATGCCGTTCTCAGCTAAACTTTACAACTCTTTCATCTAACCTACTTACTATTAGGTCAATACGTGAACAATATCTGTAAAGGACGGCTTATGAACCGCAATATCGTTAGGCAATTTATCAACATTTTGGCCTTTGTTTTTATGATGGTGATTAATGGGGCTTCTGAAGCCATTCCATTAAATGGTCAAACTTCAGCCGAAATTTCCAACCGACTTCCCATTTTCTTTGTGCCCGCCAATTACGTATTCAGTATCTGGGGTGTTATCTATACACTGCTGATCATATTTATCGTCTATCAAGCTTTGCCCTCCCAACGCGAAAATCCGTATCTCCAAAAGATTGGTTACTGGTTTGCCTTCACATGCATCGCTAATGGGACATGGTTGGTGCTGTTCCATTACAACCTGTTTGCTTTGAGCATGGTCGCTATGAGCATCTTGCTGGCAGCACTAATTGTGATTTACACGCGCATCGAAGTCGGGATAGGCAATGTTAGTAATGCTACTCGCTGGTGCATTCAGATTCCGTTTAGCACCTATCTCGGTTGGATTACGGTTGCCACCGTCGCCAATGCAGCTTATGTTCTGTATGATGCGAAGTGGAACGGCTTCGGCCTCAGCGGTGAAGTTTGGGCGGCGATTATGCTGGTGATTGCGACGGTCATCACACTAACCATTATTGTCACCCGTCGTGACATTGCTTACTCGGCTGTTCTCTTGTGGGCGCTCGTTGGGATTGTCATCAAGCAATCAGGCGTACCTTTGGTTGCTGGCACGGCGGGTGTCGTTGCAGCAGTGATTTTGTTGGTGCTGGTTTGGCGTTTGTTCACTGGACGAGGCGATAACAACACCGCACAACTCACCCGCGCACATGCCTAGTCGATTCGCTAGTTTTGCTGTAAATGACCTGCCTCAAACTGAGGCAGGTTTTATAAATGTAAATGAAGGAACACCCATCATGCCAACCATCGCACCCCATCTCAAACCCGGCGACTCTGCGCCCGACATTACGCTATTGGATACTCACGGCAATCGCGTGCAGCTTGGCGATTTTTGGAAAAACGATCTCACCTTGATGAGCTTTTTGCGCCATTTCGGATGCATCCACTGCCGTCATCGTTTGGCTGAACTCGAAAAACACCGCGATGAACTCACTGCTGCTGGTTTTCAACTGCTGGCGCTAGGCTTAGGTGAACCCAAACATGCCGAACGGTATTGTGGCAAACTCGCGCCACATATGACCTGTTTTGCCGATACGGTCAATGATGGCTATTATGCGTGGGGTTTGCGCCAAGGCACGATGGGTGAGTTTGCCACATATGGCTTTGATGTATTGAAGGCCAGCGCTAAAGCCATGCTAGACGGGCAGATGCAAGGCGCGGCGACCGGTGATGCGCAGATGTTACCGGGAACATTTATCATTGATCATGACGGCATCATTCGCTATGCCTACTATAGTAAATACGCGGGCGACGATCCCTCAATCGAATCATTGATTAAAGAGGCAGCGACTTTGCGTCAGTCCGCGTAGCGTATGGCATAACCAAAATACTGTGAATAGCTTCCGTACCGGATGGATACTCAACTTGATAAATGTGATGATGGTTAATCGTAATATCAAGATGGCACAGGGAATATCATCTATCCGTTTGTTGCATTTTGCGTAGTCGCGTTTAATGAACGTCCCTGATTTCCCGCTTGCAAAACAGGCTGTTGCCAAGCATCATCTAGCGCATGTTGACCTTCCTTCGTTCTCGCCTCTATATCCTTATAACACTCGCCCTGACATGCGCGGCATTTTATGGATTGCTTAGTCGTCAATCCTATGATGCCGAGTGGATGCTGCGCTGGAATCATGTTGATATTGGGCAAGTGCAACTGATTTATGCTGTGCTAATGGCCATGCTGTTACTAGCACTGCCTTTTGCAGTACGTATCCAAGCTGCATTGCGACAGGGCAGAGTGATCATTTTTATCTTTGCTGCTATTGCCAGTTTCCTCAGTATGGCTTTGCTCGAACCCAACCAAGAACATCGTCTGTTTATCACGCCCTTCAGCGTCTGGATCATCATCGCTCATATTGTGATACTGTCGGGAATTGTGGTTGGGATCGCTACCCAAAGCACTGACCAAGCCGAATCGGTGTGGTTTAAAAAGAAATTTGCTAATCGCGAACAATTTCTTGCCGCATTGTATGTCATCGTGATTGTTGCGCTAATCGCCCTTCATATCGCCAGTGTGGGCGAACTTTTGACGATTGATACACCCGATGAACCTTGGTTAGCAAGTATGGCAACTAACTTTGCTGAGAACAATGACCTCAGCCCGAGTTTTATCGGCTCTTCCTACGGCACGCCTGATCCCGTCTTACCCCGTTACTATCTACTTATGGGGCTATGGCTGCGTTCTGCCGGTTCATCCTTGGTCGCCTTGCGTCTGATGCCGATTTTTGTATTAGCGTTAGTGTGCATCATTATGGTGGCGCTGTTATGGAGTAGTCCTAATTTGACGCGCCTACAACGGCTGTGCGGCATGATTGTCCTGTTAAGTCTCAGCGCGTTAGTACGTACATCGCATAATTTGCGGGCGGATATTGGGCTGGCAGGTTATGGGGTGATAATGGTATGGACGCTTTTGCGTATGTTCAGTGATGGCGCGGATCGTAAGTGGTGGGTGTTAATCGCCGGTTTAGCACTGTATGTCGGTTTGGAAGCGATTCCATTTGTTGCTTTAGTCTTGGCGGTGATGGTCGGTGTCATGCTCATCATATGGCTGTTGCGCCATCGCTTGTTACGGAGCGAGTGGTCGACTGTCATCATTTACGGGGTGTGCTGCGCCCTAGCCTTAGCGTTGTACATCGCCGTTCGTTTTTTGCCGGACGTTCAAGCACAAATCAACGGGTATCAACGCTTTAATGGGGTTTATTCTCAACAAACGGGCTTCGGAGGATTACATTTCCCGCTCGATTCTCTGATGAACTATCATCTCCGTTTCAGCCTGATTCTCTCTCCGATTGAGCTTCTTATTATTTTAGGCGCATTATTATTGTGTTGGCGCTTTGGAACAGCTAATCAACGTTGGCTTTTGATGACCTTTGCGCTTGCTTGGGTCGTTATGCAAATCTCCGCAGGATTCACCTATGGCTACTGGACATTATTTGTCCCGCTGGTGGCCTATGCGGCGGCTTGTGCGCTGCGTTCGCGTCGTGTTTTGCTGGTCGCCAGCTTTGTATTGATGCCTGCTTTGGTAGCCGTTCCATTGAATGACATGTTGTTTGCCACCCAATCCAGACCTAACCAAATCTATTTACACACCCTTGATCAATTAACGCCGCATATTCCGGACGGAACCACAATTGTCGGTGAGAGTGCTTTTTGGTTTACGCTGCATTCCCACCGAACGTTTATTGGTATTGATGGTTTCTGGATTTATTCGTCTGGTCATCAAGATCAGACGCCATCTGACGAAGTGAAATCATTAAGCGTGGATGCGTTGCTGTGTTCTAAAGGTAACAGCAGTTGTGACCCCATTGTTGACTCAGGTCTTTTTGCTTCGCCGGAAGTTTACGACTTCAATAACTCCACCTATTTGCTATATTGGCGCCTAAAGACTTAAAACTTGCCTGCTTTATGATCGGCAATGTTTCTCTCGATACGTTTCCGTATTTCTTTGTTAAATTTCTGGGTACGAAGTTTGTTTTCCAGCCACTTTATCCCACCCTCAGGATCACCTACAAGCACATTTTCCGACATATAACCGATCTCAAAATCTTCCTTGCATCTGTCAAATGTTTTTCTGACAAAGTCTACTGTGCGAGGATCGCCGGGGGCAGCATCTGCCAATGTTCCAGCTATGGCATTAATCTCTGTTTGATCATTTTCAGCTTTGGCTGCCTTTTCTAACAGCGGGTCAACGATTATCGATCCGAAATTTGCGATCCCATCAGCCGTGATCCCATAAATAATGGCATCCCAATCTTCCTCGTCTAATATCTGCATCAAACGAGGAATAGCCGATTCAATTTTCCAATGACACAGCAGTTTAACTGCATTAATCGGCGCATTTCCGCCGCCAAGTGCTTCTTCTGGATAAAGTTCTTCAGCATCTAAAAGCAAGTTGCAAAATGCCACAACTTCATCTTTTTGTTCCGTTAGAACGCGATCAGCAAACTTCAAACTAATTTCATCACTAAACAACGTCCATGCAGCTTTGTTCAGAGGGTTCTGCTCATCTTTAAGCGCTTGTCGCCAAACCGGAATTTCCTCGCTCATTTTCTTTTTTCTCCGCTTCTCTCTGTGCCTCTGTGGTTAAGAATCTCCGCATTAATCTCTGTTTTCTCTGCGTCTTTGCGGTTCAATTGGCATTTTTCTTAAAATGCGCCTTTGCCCGCGATGATGGCAAACACGGTGCGGAAGCAAATCTGCACATCCAACCACAATGAATAATTGCGGATATAAAACAAATCGTCCTCGGTGTGCAAGTGCATCGGCTTATCCGAACGTCCATTGATTTGCCACCAACCCGTCAAGCCTTGAGGTACTTCAAACCGCTTACGCTGCCACCACTCGTATCGGCTGACTAATCCCGGCATTTCCGGTCGCGGCCCAACGATGCTCATATCCCCACGCAGAATATTAATAAACTGCGGCAGTTCATCCAGACTGGTTCGCCGCAACAATCGCCCGACTCGGGTTACGCGAGGATCAAAACGCTGCTTGCTATATTCACTATTCGGGTTACCTGCGTCTTCGTACATCGACCGGAACTTGAGCATGGTGAACAACTTGCCATATTCACCCACGCGCTTTTGTCGATAGACAATCGGGCCGGGACTGTCAAGGCGAATCGCAAGGGTAATCAGCAGCAGAATTGGCGAGATGATGAGCAACGCTGCTCCTGAAAAGAGGATGTCGAATGACCGCTTAGCAATCCGCTGGGCAGGGGAAAGGACTCGTTCGCGCACACCGATTAATGGGATACCGCTAAAATCTTCGGCTGACGCTTGGAAATAGGCCAAGTCGGAATAATCTGGCGCGAGTCGGATATTCACGGCGTAAGCATCCAGCGCCCGCATAATACTGCTAATGCGCTCGGACGTATTGTTGTCGAACCACTTGAGTGGAATAACGACTTCATTAATTTGATGCATCGCCACCAAATGGGGTAAATCGTCAATCATACCCAAAATGGGCGATGGCAAAACGTCCGGTGAAGGAGTGATGTCGCCGTCTTGTTCCTTCGCAAGCAAAGTTACATGCTGCTGATCACTGACATACCCTACGAATGACAATCCTGCCCAATCGTAGCGTGCTACCGTTTCAGCAATATTTACCGCGCTGGAATCGGTTCCTACCACCAGCACCCGCCGCACATCACTGAGTGCCCGCCCGAATCGCCGGTAGGTTATTCGCGCGACTAATCGATACGTGACCAATCCCACCAGTGCTATCGCAATGAAATAACCGGCCTGTACCCGCGAAAAATCACGGTAAACCAGATACAAAATCCCAAAGAAAATAAATGAAGCAATCCCATGTCCGATGATAATATTTTTGAGTTCACTCCAAATTTCGGGGCTGCGACGTGGGCCATAAACATTGCTGCGGCTCAGCGCGAATAACCAGATGGCACTGGCAATTCCATATAATATCGTTGGGGTAATGAATGCTTCAGGTATCCCCGGTTTACCGAAGTCAAGCCGAACACGCAGCGCTGACGACAGCGCTAACGCACCGCACACAATAAGCACATCGGTGACATATAAAAACAGCAAGTATCGTAAACTATAGTGACGCATCATGATTTAGCGGTTGTCTTTTGGCTTAACTCTGTGTTCTCTGTGGTTAATCTTAAATTCCCTCGCGCAGCACATGCCACACAAACAAGGGATTATACACGAGATACCGCCTACCTAACCGTCGCGGTTCTTGCGCTAAACGGAACACCCATTCTAACCCGCTGCGCTGCATCCATTTTGGCGCTTGAGACTTCACACCTGCTAACATATCGAATGCTGCACCGACTCCAATAAACAAAGGCGCTTTGAGAAAAGGGCGGTAAAGCTCCATCCATAAATCTTGCTTCGGTGAACCTAATCCTACCCAGATCACAGCCGCACCGGACTCATTCAACCGTTTGACCACTTCAGGATCAGGAGTATCACCAACTGAACTTATAGGTGGTGAATAGACTCCCGCGACTTTCAGCATCGGATGTTGTGTCTGCATCCGCTGGACTAAGGTATCCGCCACATTCGGTAACCCGCCCCAAAAATAATGCTTGATAGGCGTATTGGCTGTCCGTGCCAGCAGCGCTTCCATCACATCCGGCCCATAGACCCGCTCGGCCTGTGCGTTTCCGCGCCGCCGTTGTACCCAAACAATTGGCATGCCGTCGGCTGTCACCATATCCGCGTTGTTGACAGCTTCCATCACTTCCGGCTTCTCGCGGCACATCATCAGTGTGTAAACAGGGCAGGTTGAAACATAATGCCCTTGAGAATCACTCGCCCAACTAATGAGCTTTTCAATCGCCTCGTCAAATCGCTGAGCATCGGT
Organism: Aggregatilineales bacterium; assembly: GCA_038251275.1. Classification (GTDB taxonomy): domain Bacteria; phylum Chloroflexota; class Anaerolineae; order Aggregatilineales; family Phototrophicaceae; genus CFX2. The sequence continues at coordinate 8,214 of JBBSBM010000067.1, read as the reverse complement.
TTGTACGCCGAGTATCGGAGCCTTTGCCATGTTGTCCTAAGTGAACTTTCTGAATAAATGAGCGGATTATACCAATAAACCCATGACTTCCGCAGTTCTTCTCCGTATTTCTCTGCACTCTCTGCGTCTGTGCGAAGCCTCCCCATGGGACTACGGTTAATCTGTATTTCTTATCTTTCTTTGTGGTTCAATTAATTTTGCCCGCTTGACATAGTTATAAAATAACTAGTATATTTATGTCTATGACAAAAACATTCAAACGATCACCCTTAGCTTTAGCTGTCCTCGTCCTTCTTCACGAGTCACCCATGCACCCTTACCGGATGCAGCGCCTCATCAAAGATCGAGGCAAAGATCAGGTTATCAACGTTCAGCAGCGGGCGAGTCTCTACCAGATCATCAACCAACTGCTGCGTGCTGACTTGATTACCTTCTGGGAAAACGCTCGTGAAGAAGGTTTTCCTGAACGTACACTCTACCGCTTGACGGATAAAGGTCACGACAAGGCTATAAGTTGGTTGCGGGAAATGATCTCGACACCCGCCCAAGAATTTCCGGATTTTCCAGCAGCGGTTTCATTGATTCCACTGCTCACGCCGCAAGATGCACTGCATCAAATGGAATTGCGTGAGATCAAGCTAATTGATCAAATCGCCGCCATAGATAAAGACATGCAAGCCTTTGAGCTTCCGAGACTCTTTACCTTAGAGTCGGAATACATGCGAACCGTATTGGAGGCCGACTTGAAGTGGGTAAGAGCAATCATCGCCGATTTACGCAGCGGTCAACTGACATGGAATCAAGATTGGATGCGCCCCGATATCCCGCCAGAAACCGACGAATAATTCGACATATCCCACGAAAATCAGTGGACAAGGAGATTTTAAAATGGCAGCTAGAACAGTCGATTCACCAACCGTCACCGCATCAATTGCTTATACAACCAATACCGTCACATCAAAAGACGGTACAGTCATCAGCTATCGTCAGTTAGGGCATGGACCGGGTGTCGTAATACTCCACGGCTCGATGTCTACTGGCTACTACTCGTTTGAACTTGCGCAGCTCTTAGCGGAATCGTTCACCGTTTACCTTCCTGATCGTCGCAGTTTCGGATGCAGCAGTTCTTCTAGCAAGACAGACGGCATTCAGCGAGATGTCGAAGATTTAGATGCACTCCTAACTAAAACAGGTGCACACAATGTCTTTGGAATCAGCGCTGGCGCTATTATTTGCCTTAAAGCTGCGCTCACATTATCCGCTATTCATAAACTTGCAATCTATGAACCGCCGCTGTTTATGAACGGTTCGACACCAACAGCGATGATGACCCGTTTTGATGAGGAAATGGCACAAAATGATGTCGCCGCAGCCCTGACCACAACCATGAAGGGCGCTCCACTCATGTCCGATAGTTTTAGCGCCATGCCACGTTGGCTGATTAAATTCATGACTAAGCTGATGATGTCATTTGAAGATGGGAAAAATACTGGCGAATATGCCACTTTTAGGCAGCTTGCTCCCACGCTGCATCATGATGGGCAAGTCATCGCGTCAATGAGTGGACAGCAATCAAGTTTGAACGCTATACAAGCAGATATACTTTTGCTGGGTGGCAGCAAGAGTACGACGTTCTTAAAGACTGCTCTTGACAGTGTTGCGAAGGTGATGCCATCTGCTAAACGCATAGAGATTCCCGGACTAGATCATTCCTCTCCGTGGAATACTGATAAACGTGGTAAACCGCAAGTTATAGCCCAAGAGTTACACCGTTTTTTCGCCTCATAATCACTAGAAAAATGATCGTGAGATGAGGTAGTTGCCGAATAGCTTGTCACTGCTTGAAGAGTGTGTTAGCATAAATTTCTAGCACGTATTGGCTAGTTATTGACCACTTTTTGCAGATGACAGGCAAAGTCGTATGAATGTTCTCAATCTTGCATCTGCCAGTGACGAGCCGCTTTACAACATTGGCATCGTCTCACGTATGACTGGCATTCCTGTGGCGACTTTGCGTGTCTGGGAACGCCGTTATGGTTTCCCAAATGCCACTCGTACTTCCGGTGGTCATCGCTTATGTTCCGAACGCGAAGTCATGCGCTTGCGTTGGGTCAAAGCCCGCGTCGATGATGGTATGCAAACCGGACAAGCTGTCCGCGCTTTGCAACACATGGAGCAAGAAGGGCGTTTTTCCGATATAACCCCTGCGCCTACCGTTCGTGCGACCATGATGGATACTTCATTGATGGCTTTCCATCAACGGTTATTCGAATTGCTCACAAACAACGAACTTCAACAAGCTGATCAGATGTTGGGTGAAGTGCTAACTCTTTACCCTATCGAAGACCTCATTCTAGATGTGATGGGGCCAACGTTGAATGCCATCGGTCAGGCTTGGAAAGAAGACAAAATCAGCGTGGCTACTGAACATTTAGCGACCAATTATCTGCGACAGCATTTGCTCTTGTGGATGATGACCGGCACTGCTGCCTATGATCGGGTTCCGCCTATCGTCATGGCTTGCGCCCCTGAGGAATGGCACGAAGGTAGTTTATTGATTATGAGTGTTTTATTACGCCGCCGCCGTTGGCCGGTTGCCTATTTGGGGCAAGCTGTTCCGCTGCCCGATTTGGCTGATTTAGTACGGCAGATGCATGCCCCCGCTGTTCTCTTAGTCGCCATGATGGAACGCGCCGCAGAAAACATTCGTGATTGGCAGCAGTATTTGCCAGAAGCCGCAGAAACAGGCCGCCCCATTGTCGTCTTCGGTGGGCAAATCTTTAACGAAAAACCCGAATGGCGCACCATGATTCCCGGCATCTTCTTAGGCGAAACCCTCCGTGAAGGCGTCGAGAAACTCGACGCGCTCCTGCACACCATGTTTACACCCGGCACCGAATAGCCTATTATCCTTTGTAATTCATCTCGGTGTACAGTTTATATAAATTACCGTGATTGCTAGCCATCGTATATTCTTCGCTTAACTCCCCCTCGCTGTACACGGAGAGGGAGCCGGAGGGTGAGGTTTTGAGCGAAAAATGCAACTAGCAATCAGGGTATAAATAGAATCTTATTTTGCTTTTGCAACAGGAAATATTATGTTTATCACTCGTGATAATGCCCAATTCTATACAGTCTCTTTTGGCGATAGCCCTCGTACTTTATTAGCGTTGGGCGGTTGGGCCGGCAGTTGGGAATTGTGGACGAATACATTTACCTATTTGAGCAATACATGGCGCACTATTGCTTACGATCATCGGGGTACAGGTGCTACTATTGCGCCGACGGAGTCCATTAAATTTGAAACGTTAGTGAATGATGTGTTTGTGATTCTGGATGCGCTTGGGGTTGACCAATGTGTGTTGGCAGCCGAGTCTGCCGGGGTAGCCATTGCATTGCAAGCAGCGCTCCAACAGCCCCAACGCTTCAGCGGGCTTGTTCTTGTCGATGGTATGTATTGTGGGCCGATGCCTGATGTAACTGACCCTTTCTTGATGGGGTTGAAAAATAATTTTGAGGCAGCAGTTGGGCATTTTGTAGATAACTGTGTATCCCAACTCGAACCGGACAGTGCCGCAATTCGCCATTGGGGAAGGCAAATCATATTGCGTTCCCCACAACCTGACGCTGTACGACTTTATGAGTCTATGTTCGGCGTAGACTTGCGCCCACAAGTGAACCAAATCATACAGCCCACGCTGATTTTACACGGCGAAGCTGACCGTATCGTACCTGTGAAAGCATCCGAATGGCTTTCCTCTCAAATTCCAGATTGTCACCTGCATATCTTCCAAGATACAGGTCATGTGCCAACCGTCACCCGTCCACAAGCAGTGGCGGAGGAAATTAATCGTTACTTTGAATAGCGGTTATCATCTCGATAGCACTGCTTAACGGGTTATTCAATCACTTCCGCCCCATTCGTCGCCTTACACACATAAATCGCAGGAGTCAGTCCCGTATTGTTTTGGTAAGTTCCAGCGACAGCCGTAGCAAAATGTTCGGCTTCATCCGCTTTCACTAACGCCACCGCGCAGCCAGCAAAACCTCCACCGGTCATCCGCGCACCAAAGCACTCTGGTTCACGCCGTGCTGCATCTACAATCGCATTCAACGCGTCGCTCGAAATTTCAAAATCGTCGCGCATACTGACATGACTTTCGTCCATTAGCTTGCCCAGCGCCACTGCATCACCACGTTTCATCGCTTCGCCAGCAGCTAAGGTGCGTGTGTTCTCGGTGATAACGTGCCGCGCCCGCCGCCGTACAGTCGGGTCAAGCAAGCTGGCTTTGTCCTCAAATTCCTCAATCGTTAAATCTCGTAGTGCTTTGACGGCAAATAAATGAGCGGCTTGTTCACAGCTTTCGCGTCGCTCGTTATAAAGTGAGTCGACTAATCCGCGTCGTGTCGACGTATCCAACACCACAATCACGGTACCGGGGGGCAGGGGAAACAGTTGTGTTTCGAGTGATCGACAGTCAATCAACAGGGCATGGTCAGCCTTGCCTGCTGCCGAAATCATTTGATCCATAATGCCCGTTTTTGCGCCGACCCAATTGTTCTCTGCCGCCTGTCCGATTTTCGCCATCACCGGAGCGCTCCACTCGAATCTCGATGTCACCGCGAAGGCTCGCGCCGTAGCCATCTCAATCGCTGCTGATGACGAGAGTCCTGCGCCACCCGGAACATCGCTGGCAAGCACCCCATCCCAACCGTTGAGTTTATAACCATCATTGGTGAGTACCCATGCCACACCGCGTAAATATTCAATCCAACCATCTTTAGCGGTTTCAAAATCGTCTAAAGAAAACGTAATACTTTGTTCGTAAAAGGTCGAGTAAACGCTCACTTGCCGGTCATCGCGTGGACGCAGTGCGATCCATGCCGCCTTATCAATCGCCATTGGCAGCACAAACCCATCGTTGTAATCCGTATGCTCACCAATCAGATTGACTCGTCCCGGTGCACGAACGATATGGCTCGGTTGCTCACCATAAATACGGACAAATTCGGCAGTAACAGTTTCTTGGAGTGACATGAATAACCTTCATAAAAATATGGAAATAGATATGCCATTCATTGTACCGCTTGCCCGTATAAGAGCAATCCAGTCTGAGCATTATTGATGTGCTTGGGATGCGCGTTTATTGGGGAATGTCTATCTCAAACCCGAGTGGCTCATTATTTTTTATTTTCTGCCGTGCTTTGACGATTATCGCCTCAATGTCAGGGGATACATCATCTTTCCACCAATCAGTATGTTCGCTGTAAAGCCACACATATTGATCAGACTGCTTGAGGCTGTAATACACATTATGTTCAAGCCATTTCAATCGCTCGTCCCATGCTAATCCACGGTCGTGTTCAGGGCGTAATGCCATCAAATAATCCAGATAAAGTGCGTTAGCAATGCCGGTGTGTTGCTTATAGCGCTCTTGAATATCGCGTGGCGTAAATGTTACTGTCTTTTCGGCAATTAACTCTCGCGCAGTGACATATTGGTTGGGATTGGTGAAATAGTAGCTGGGTTCATTACCGTCAATAAAATGGACATCGGGTTTAGCTACATCCAACATCCCATAGATAAATGCCGGCAAAAGTTCAAAGTGAGTATAGTCATTGGCTTGCGAACTGCCTTCATTCATTCGCACCGACTCAGAAAGAAAATAAAACGATAGAAAATCTATGGTATCAACATCAGATTGCAGCGCAGTCATGAATTGTGCGCCGCGCTTCCGAACCATAATTTCGACTTCATTTCGGCTCGTTGTTGGGTAAATATCACTCGTATAAAACCATAGGCTGTGCGTTTGTCGAACAGCATAAAATTCAGGGTCAAAGAATACACCTTTTACCTGTGAGATCTTAAGCGCCTTTGAAAAAAGCCGCATGTTTGCGGTAATAATGTCCCATCGTTGATCATCGAACCAGTCCATTGTGACCGGATTTGAAGCCCATAAAACGATAAAATTGTTTGTGAAATTTCCCCACTTTATTGCTGACAAACTGTCGAATTGAAGTTCCGTTTCTGCCCATTTACGCGAGTCAAACGCATTCGATGGCTGTTCTTCTTCCCCACTTAGTTTGAAAGCCACACCATCAAAAGGGCGCTTTTGCATCATGTCAATATTGTCACGGATAAAGGATACAGTGGGTACATCCCAGCCGTACTCAATAAGTTTTTTGTCAGCTTGCGTTGGCGGATTTACCGAAAGTGTATCTGTACGGGTCGTACAACCCACGAGAACAAGGAACAGAACAACATATTTCAATCGTGTCATAAAGATCGTGCCTGTTCATTGAATATCGGCTCATTCTATCATCCAATTAAGTTCCCTTGGTTGATTAAAATTGAGTGTTTCCACTACAATTTGGGGGTTATTTACTCTTAACGCTTGAATGGATTACGGGATGAGTCTTATAGTAATACTGTAATCTCATTTGTAAGGAGACATCAATGCTACGCCGTACTTGGATTTTAGTCACACTTTCACTTTTCACTGTGTTGCCCGCTGCTGCACAAACGGCCACTGCGGTACCGATAGAATTTAATTGGCAAACGGATCCTGCTTCCTTGATCGGTTCATACTATAACGCCATCACTTTAGGAGATTATCCACGTGCTTATAGCTACTGGGAAGCCGCCCCCGGTAACCAGACTGAAGCCCAGTTTGCAGCCGGTTTTGCCGATACCGCCAGCGCTCAAGTGTTAGTTCAAATGCCTATTTTTGAGGATGCGGGCGCGGGTAACGTTCACGCCTCAATCCCCACACTGTTGATTGCCAACCGCACGAATGGGACGCAAGCGTATTATGCAGGCTGCTTCATCACCCATAAAACCAATGTGCCAGTTGGTAACGCTACCGAACCCGACCCGAATTGGCATTTGCAAAAGGCGACCCTCAAACAGCAGTCCACACTCAACTTAACCGCTTTAGCCACTGCTTGCACCCAACCCGTTTCCCTCATGGATGGTACAGTCCCGCCCAGCCAGCTTGATCCGTTGTCAACGGTCTCCTCCTACTTCACCGCTTTGGCAACAGGCACAAATGCAGAAACCTATTGGGAAGATCTCAATAATGATGTTGTCTATCAAACCTATGGCAAGGAACTGACTCATCAAATAAGCCTGGACTTGTATGTTAATCCGGTGATTGATGAAGAAGGGGCGGCAGGCAGTGCTTATGCGATGGTTCCCGCGCTGGTCGTCCTCAATACGCCCGATAACTCGCACATGTATCTCACGGGTTGCTACACCCTTCGCAAGTCGAATGTCCCCGTTGGTGATGCCACTGAACCCGACCCCAACTGGCATTTGTACAGTGCCGCAATCAGTCAATTGGGTACGGATGTGAGCACTGCCATCATGACTGTCGCGCAAGGCTGTACACCCTAAATACTCGGTTACGTTCAAAGGACGAATCCTGTGATTCGTCCTTTTGATTCTCCCTACAAATGTTTTGTCTGAATAAGTTCCATGCCATTCGTAGGTGTGCACGGCTGTGCTCCCAAAAATTCTTTTCTCACCTAGACCAATATAAAATGACTTGAAACCGTGCTACTTCAATGGACAGCTCACCTCCAATAAAATCATATCCAACACAGAGCAGTAAAAAATGAAACTACCGCGCATGGTTCTTGGCGGATGGGGCAGGTCGATACCTGCACCCTGTAACTGCTCAAAAACGTCTTGAACCTGTTCTTGGTTCTCCAGAATAAATCCGATGTGGAAATCTTTTGGATAGATAATCGCAGCTTCTTTGTCGAGATGGCTCAGAACCAATGTAAATCCGTCTTGACCTTCCAAAACGGCCAGCACATCAGCGCCTTTGCTATCGACGCATTTGAAATCAAAGAACCTTTCGAAGAATCGACTGGCTTCCGTAACGTCTGGTACAGCCAAACTAAGATGATTGAGGTGCAAAATGGAATCCTTAGTAATGGGCTATGCCTATTCACATAACCCCTAAACACTCCACCCATTTTCACACACTCAAACCAAAGTGAATTGTAAAAAATCCGCACATTTTTAATTGTTTACACTCCGGTTAGAAAACTCGAACCAATTCAAATTCTCGACAAAGTCACATTAGATGTCTGTTATCAGTTTACACAATGCCTCATTGAAAAATAGAGGTTGGACGGTGACCTAATGACTTATCCGTTGATCACATCATCTTGTATGAACTCCACTGATTTTAAAATGCGATATGG
>JBBSBM010000066.1:0-43373 GCA_038251275.1 Aggregatilineales bacterium | reverse complement strand
CGGCTGGCGCTGACTGCTTCTGCCTCATTCGCAGCTACCTCTCCACCGCTCGCAAACAGGGTGTCAACCTCCTTGATGCTCTCTCTGCTGCCTTACATGCTGCTCCTTTTCTCCCTTCCTCCCCTACCTGAGTAGTTACGTTTTTTGTTTAATCTCTTGGCGCCCTTTACGTCTTGGCGGTTCAATTTCTTTTCATCTTTCTCCACATTGTTGTCAAATAGTCAGATTAAAAGTACGATGTGCGAACCATTCGGGTATCGCTTCTCTTCATCTCTCTGAGTGGATTGGAAAACCCAATGCGTTTAATCAAAAATCAGCAAGCCGTTGCCAAAGACAACCTCGATAAAACCATTTTCCTCGAAGGTGTCGCGGGTACAGGCAAAACCACCGCTGCCATCGAACGGGTCAAGCAATTGCTGCGTAAAGGAGTCGATGCCGACTCGATTTTGATCCTTGTCCCTCAGGCTACCTTAGCCGCACCCTATAAAGAATCGCTGCGCCGCGCCCGTGTCGAAAATGGTGCGAATGTTCGCACCGCCACTTTAGGCAGTTTGGCTTATCAAGTCATTGATCTTTTTTGGCCGATTATCGCTGAAGAAGTAGGTGTCACCCGTCCGCAGGATCGCCCTCATTTCCTGAGCCTCGAACTGGTGCAGTATTACATGACGCGCTTTGTCGAGCCGGAGATCACCCGTCGCGATTATTTCAACAGTCTGCACGTCCCCAAGAACCGTCTCTATACCCAGATTGTCGATAACCTCAACAAAGCTGCACTGGTTGGATTCCCTTACCGCACCATTGGTGACCGCCTCAAATCGGCATGGACAGGCGACAGCGCCCAAGCCTACGTTTATGACGATGCTCAAGCCTGTGCTAATCTCTTCCGCGAAATGTGCCGCCAACACAATCTGCTCGATTTCTCGTTGCAAATGGAAATTTTCGCCAAGAATTTATGGACACTACCCCAGCCGCGTAACTATCTGACCAACCAATATCGTCACTTGATTGTGGATAACGTCGAAGAAGAATCGCCCACCATGCACGGCATCATCGCTGATTGGCTCGGCGAATGTGATTCCGCTTTGGTGATCTACGATGCTGAAGCTGGTTATCGCCGTTTCTTGGGTTCGGATTCAATCAACGCCTATGGACTTAAAGCCGCCTGTGAAGTGCATATTACACTCGATAAGCAGCGCGTCATGTCGCCGGAAGTCGAAGCCTTCCAAGTTGAGATTGCCCGCAGCCTCGGTCAACCGGATGGTGACAAGGTCGCTTCTGATCCGCGTGATGCCATCGCTTACGCCGACAACCGCTATCTGCCGCAAATGATCGACTGGACAGTCGATAACATCGCCGCGCTGATTAACGATCAGGGTGTTTCGCCCAAAGAGATCGTCATCTTGTCGGCTTTCCTGCCGGATGCGTTACGCTTCGCCCTGCAAACCCGATTGACCGAACGTGGTATTCCCAGCCGGACGCATCGCCCTTCCCGCGCCTTGCATGAAGAACCCGCCGTCCGCACATTGATTACATTGGCGAAACTCGCTCATCCTCAATGGGGTAATCCGCCCGAAAAGTACGATATGGCTTTCGCGCTGACATCTTCTATCGGTGAGTTGGATTTGGTACGCGCCCGTTTGCTGATCGACATCCTCTTCCGTGACGGACAGCTTTTGCCTTTCGAGCGCATTACTGATCCTAAGGTTCAGGCACGCATCACCTTTGATCTAGCGAACCGTTACGAACGCCTTCGCAAATGGATCGACAAGTATCAGCAGGGTGAACCACTGGCTTTGGATGCTTTCTTTAGCAAGCTGTTTGGTGAGGTGCTTTCGCAGCCCAACTTCGGCTTCCACCAGCAGTATGATGCCGTCAACGCCGCCGCCAACCTCATCGACTCGGCACGCGAGTTCCGTCAGACCGTCACGCGTATTGAACCCGACATCGCCGCTGCCTCCGAATACATCCGTATGGTCGATATGGGTGTCATTGCCAACCAATATGTCCGTGACCGTGAAGCAGGTGAAAAAGACGCGGTACTGATTGCGCCAGCCTACACCTTCCTCACCAACAACATTCCGGTGGATTATCAATTCTGGCTGAATATCGGCAGCAACGGTTGGGGTCAGCGCCTTTACCAACCCTTGACCCAGCCCTACGTTCTCAGCCGCGAATGGACAGACGGTGAAAAATGGGATGACGACCGCGAAGTCGCCGCTAATCAAGAAGCCCTTTATGAACTGGTTATCGGCTTGATACGCCGCTGCCGCACGCGTATTTATCTCGGTTTCAGCCAATATGGTGAGCAGGGTTTTGAACAGCGCGGGGCATTATTGGTCGCCGTCCAGAGTATGCTGCGCCGTTTGGTCAGAGAGGATAACAATGTTCAAAGCGCGTCCTAAACAACAGGAAATCATCACCTATACCAGAGGCAAGATGGGCGTATCAGCCGTTCCCGGCAGCGGCAAAACTTCGACGCTCTCCTACCTCGCCGCCAAGATGGTCGCCACTGTTGACCTTGCTGAAGGCCAAGAAATCTTGATCGTCACGCTGGTGAAATCGGCGGTCGGCAACTTCGGACAGTCAATGGCACGTTACCTCAAAACGGAGTTCAACCTCTTACCCGGATTTGGCTACCGCGTGCGGACGCTGCACGGCCTCGCCAATGACATCGTGCGTGAACGTCCCAGTTTGGTCGGCCTCGCCAACGACTTCCGCGTCATCGACGAACGTGAAGCCGACGACATGCTCAGTGATGCGGTCGAAACATGGGTACGCGCTAATCCTTCCGCCGCCGACAATTACCTCACTGAAGAGCATTTCGCCAACGCTTATACCCGCAGCAACCATTGGCCGGATACGGTCAAAGGTATGGCGATGAACTTCATCCGCCAAGCCAAAGACATGCAGCTAACCGAAAAAACCGTGCGCGACCGTTTGGATCGCTTCGGCTTGTCGATGCCGCTTGCCGAGATGTGCCTCAACATCTACGAACAGTATGAGCGCGGTTTGCGTTATCGTGGCGCGGTCGATTTTCAAGACCTCATTCGCCTTGCCTTACGCATCCTCGAAGTGGACATGCAATATCTCGCCCGTTTGCGTGAACGTTGGCCTTATATCCTCGAAGATGAAGCACAGGATAGCAGCCTGCTCCAAGAACAAATCCTGCGTAAACTGGTTGGTGATAAAGGCAATTGGGTGCGTGTGGGTGATCCGAACCAAGCCATCTTTGAAACCTTCACCACCGCCAACCCGCGTTATCTGCGCGACTTCTTGACCGAGAAGGGCGTTCAAGCGCGGACACTCCCCAACTCAGGACGCAGCACCACCAGTATCATCAGTCTCGCCAACCATATGATTGACTGGTCATTGGAGCATCCCATCCCTGAAATTCGCGCTCGCCAACCGTTAACCGCACCCTTCATCGAACCCACGCCGCCCGACGATCCGCAGGGCAATCCACCGGATACCGCCTTATCCGTCCAACTGCGCGGCGAGAAATATACCCCCGACGAAGAACGCAACGCCATCATCCAGTCACTCAAAAAATGGCTACCCGAAAACTCTGATAAAACCGTCGCGGTGCTTCTGCCCATCAACAGCAGCGGCGCCAATATGGTGCAGGCGCTTCGCAAAGCCGGCATCGACTATGTGGAAAACTTACGCTCCACCACCGGCACACGAGCGGTCGTCGGTGCGCTGGCCTTCCTCTTGGATTATCTGCTCGATCCCAAGAACAGTCCCGCCCTTGCCAGCGTGTACCGTGTTTGGCGACGGGATGATCGCGGCGATGAAGAAGCCGAACGCGGCATCGCCACCATCGTCACCGAGCTGCGTAAAATCCCGAACCTCGAAGACTTCCTCTGGCCGCGCACCTCCGATTGGCTGGATGATAAAGTCTCCTCCGCCGAGCAGCCTGACCTTTACAATCATCTAACCGCTTTTCGCGCTCAGGTTCGCCGCTGGTTAGCCGCCGCTGATTTGCCCATCGACCAATTGATTCTGACCATCGCAGGTGATCTTTTCACACTCGAATCCGAGGTTGCCACCGCTTACGCCGTCGCCTTACATCTACGAAAAAACGCCGAACTGCATCCCGAAGCGCGTCTGCCCGAACATGCCGAAGAACTCCGTGCCATCGCGCAGGGCAAGCGCAACTTTAGCGGCGTGGGCGATGACGACGAAGCCTTCGACCCCGACAGTCACAAAGGGATTGTCACCGTCACCACCATGCACAAAGCCAAAGGTCTGGAATGGGATCGCGTTTATCTGATGTCCGTCAACAACTACGATTATCCATCAGCCGATCAGTTTGATTCGTTCATTGGCGAAAAGTGGTTCATCCGTGACCAATTGAATCTGGATGCCGAAGCACTCGCCCAACTCAAATCACTGGTCAACGGCACGGATTACATCGAAGGCCAAGCCACCCGCGATGCCCGCATCGACTACGCCTCCGAACGTCTGCGCCTGCTGTATGTCGGCATCACCCGCGCCCGCCGCGAACTCATCATGACGTGGAACTCCGGTCGCAAAGGCGATCAACTCGAAGCCCGTCCTCTCGCCGCCCTGCGTGGCTGGTGGGAACAGCAGCATGCCCAACCAACCTGAATTATTCCCTCCCCTGTTGCTATGGGGGAGGGTTAGGGTGGGGGTCGTATTCTCTGTATTTTCTCTGTGTCTCTGTGGTTAATCTGTATTCGAGGTATTTCCATGAATCTCCCTGACGATTTTGTTTTCAGCCAGAGCAGCCTCCAAGATTACGTCGATTGCCCGCGCCGCTTCCAACTGAAATACATTCAACGGCAGCGCTGGCCCGCGCCCGAAGTCGATGACATGCTGGAATTCGAGCGCCACATGGAACAGGGCGAAACCTTCCACCACCTCGTCCATCAAAACCTCGTCGGCATTCCAGCCGAGACACTCGCCTCGCGCCTCACCGATCCCGATATTCAACGCTGGTTCGCTGCTTACACCAAAAACGGCTTACAGGATTTACCCACTCAACGTCGCCCCGAATCGACCCTCACCGTTCCGCTCGGAGAATACCTGCTGCTCGCCAAGTTTGATCTGCTGGCAGTCGAACCCGCTGGACGCGCCCTGATCCTCGACTGGAAAACCGGACAGCACATGCCTCGCCCTGAAAACCTCGCCCGCCGGTTGCAAACCGTTGTTTATCGTTATGTCCTCGCCAGCGGAGGCAGCCACCTCAATGGCGGACAACCGATTGCGCCCGAAAACATCGAGATGATTTACTGGTATGCCGACCACGACGGCGCGACTCTGCGCTTCCCTTATGATGCCGCCCAATACGCCGCCGACAAAACCTATCTTCTCAGCCTCGTTGATGAGATTAACATCCGCGCCGACTTCCCCCTCACCACCGACGAACGCCGCTGCCGTTACTGCGTCTATCGCTCCCTCCATGATCGCGGCACCGAAGCCGGATCAATCCGCGAGTGGGACGAGAACAACGAACTCCAACTCGACATCGACGACTTCTCCCTCGACATCGAACAAATCGCCGAGATTGAGTTTTGATTTAGCTTGCACACTTTCGTTAAGATGGGAATTCATACACCCTAACTTGCTCCCTAATCACAAAGTCTATACACTAATATAGATGAAATAAATTTCACTATTTCTTTTGATTGAATAGTGAAATTTCAAATTTTGATTTAGTGAGTTGGGGGCATATGCAAATAAGACACATTTCAATTAAACATTTCAGGGGAATATTGAGTCTGGATTGGACTCTAATCGGTTCAACAATTTGTTTAATTGGCCCTAATGACTCTCGCAAATCGACAATTCTAGATGCAATAGAATATGCTCTATCTCCAAGATGGAATCTCCCGTTTTATGACACTGACTTTTACAAATCTGATATTTCAAAACCTATTGTTATAGAAATAACTGTAGGTGAATTACCAGAAAAGCTAGTAGCTCTGAATAAACTCGGTGGACATTTGCGCGGTTGGACAAAATCTAATTCACTCAAAGATGAACCTGATGATCAATCCGAGTCCGTGCTTTCAATACGATTAACTGTTGATATATCTCTTGAACCCGTCTGGAAAGTATTTACTGATAGAACTCCTGATGGTGTAACAATTTTATCGACAGATCGTGAGCAACTTTACCTTAGTCGTGTTGGATCGTATGTCGATCGCGAACTTACTTGGGGACGTGCAACATCACTTACTCGTATTACAAGCGATTTGAGTAATGTGCCTGCTACTCTTGCCAAGATTAATCGGGTTGCTCGCCAAGCATTTTCAGATGCTGATGATGCTGATATTGAAGAACTGAAAAAAGCCTCAGAAGTTGTCGAGAATGCTGCAAAACAATTTGGTGTAAAGCCACAAACAAAATTTAAGCCAGCGATAGATGCACAAGCCAGCGGAATGAGTAACGGCGGCTTAGCCTTATATGATGGAGAAGTACCATCTAGACAATTGGGGCTCGGAAGCAGACGTTTACTCACGGCAGCGATTCAGAAAACACTAAGCAAAGATGGGGTAGTTCTTCTTGTTGATGAAATTGAACACGGTTTAGAACCTCATCGGTTAAGACAATTTATTCGATTGATTCGTGCTACTAATAAGAACGACGATAGTCCCTATATTGCCCAAATAATTATGACAACACATTCGACTACGGCCATTGTTGAACTTGATGCTGCTGAAATTCAAGTAGTTCGCGCCAATAATGGGATTATAAGTATCAAGCAAGTTACAAACGATTTACAAAAACTTGTAAGGCATATGCCTGATGCTTTATTGGCTAAACGAGTAATTGTGTGTGAGGGAAGAACTGAGTTTGGTATTCTGCGCACGATGGATGAATATTGGGCACCACAAAATAATAACCAATCATTTGCCTATTATGGAGCAATCGCCGTAGATGGAGGTGGGAGTAACGCCCGTGAATATGCTATTTCATTAGCAAAACTTGGGTATGAAGTACTTCTTTTTATCGATTCAGATATTGAGCTTACACTTTCGAATGAGCAACAACTAAAAACCATGGGAATAAAATTGATTGAATGGGCAGACAAGACAAGAACAGAGGCACGTCTATGTCATGACTTATCATGGTCAAGTCTACAGAAGCTTGTCGATCTTGCGATTGATTTTGTGGGACAAGATAGTATCTTAATGCGCATTAATAATGAGTTGAATCCCAATTCACCGAAAATTACCTCGACTAAGATAGATTATTGGCTATCAGCGGACGTTACCGAGCAGATAGTACGAGATGCAATAGAAAAGGCAGAAGAAGCATCTAATAAGGCTAAGTCTAAAAAAACTTGGTTTAAAAATATAGATCAAGGAAAAGCATTAGGGCACATAATAATTGAAGATATACCTCAGATTGCCGGAAAGGATTTATATCAGAAATTAACAGAAATCCGTGAATGGGTGCAAGTCTTGTGAACGAAACCGACATTATTACGAAATTGGTCAATTCAGATCGTGCTTATCTCATCGCTCCGGCAGGTTATGGCAAAACACAAGTAATTTGTCAAGCTGTAGCACTTAGTGAAACAGGCAAACAGCTTGTTCTGACTCATACCCATGCAGGGGTTCAATCTTTAAGAAACCGTTTAAGGCAAATGAAGGTTCGTTCTATTCAATATGAAGTTGATACAATAGCTGGTTGGGCGCAAAGAATTATTTCCTATTATCCATTGAATTCCGGTATTATGATCACTAATTCTCCTAAGTCTTCTGAATGGAAAATTATATATCAAGCTGTTTCGCGCCTTTTGCAACAAAAATTTATTCGAAAAATTATTCATGCAAGCTACAGTGGCGTATATGTTGATGAATACCAAGACTGTACTCTCATACAGCACTCGCTTATTGTTGGTCTTGCAGAGATTATTCCTTGTAGAGTCTTAGGTGATCCTTTGCAGGGGATTTTTGGGTTTGACGTTAACGATGTGCTAGTTGATTGGAATAAACAAGTAGATATTGAATTCAATAAATTGCCAAATTTAGAGATTCCTTATCGTTGGATTGGGAAAAATGATAGTCTTGGAGCATGGCTAAAATATGCTAGAAAATGCCTTCTTAATAATCAACCTATAGATTTACAAAATAACATCATAAACTGGGAACCTTACACTGAGGATAACTTGTTGGAAATAAGCCGAAAGGTGTGTTTTTCCAAAGTCAAATCACAGGAAAGTGTTATCGCAATTCATCCTAACAATGACAGACCTGAATCCTGTCATAATTTAGCGAAGCAACTAGGTGGACATTACCAGTCAATTGAAGAAATGGCTGCTCAAGAACTCTTGCGTTGCTCAAAGAAATTTGATCAAGCAAAAGGCAACAAGCGTGCAATTGCAATCATTGAATTCGCATCAAAATGCTCAACTAAAGTTTCCACTGAGCTAAAAACAATTTCTAGTGGATTTGAAGAAAAAACTCTCCCTAACTTTTCAAGAATCCGAAAACATAGAAATATCGCAGATATGCTATTGAGCATAGCTCAAAGAACTAATTTCGTTGATTTCGATAAAGTTTTAACCCAAATCAAGGATATTGAGGGAGCAGTTCTCTATCGAGCCGATCTTTGGTATGAAATGCAATATGCTCTCAAATTCTTTTCTTCAGGTGAATATAGTTCACTTGAAGAAACAGCAGTACATACTCGTAGCCAAACTAAGTATGTGGGTAGGAAAGAATACTTGCGTGTTGTATCCCGCACTTTACTTATTAAAGGGTTAGAATATGATCACGCTATTGTGTTGGGCGCAGACAAATTAGATGCTAAGAATCTCTATGTTGCCATAACGCGTGGTACAAGATCATTGACAATTTTATCTCAAACTAGATTTTTGAAGCCTTTATCCAATTAGAGCAAATCACATCGTCGCGAATCGCCTTTAGTGCGCTTGTCTCTCTCGTAGAATCACGGCTTTAGCCTGATGCGGCAACAACCTAAAACCTTCTTGCGTCCTTGCCACTTTGTGCCTTAGCCCCCTTGCCCTGTTACTACGGGGAAAGGGTTGGGGTTAGGGGTATCATAACTCATTATTCTTTAGGTTTACTTTCGGTTAACCCCACAAACCAATCGCCAACCATCCACCAACCTCACACCGCATCGCTTTCCCTCAAAACCGTTAGCGCCAGACATCAAAAAGAGTTACCAAATGTTCTTCCAAATGGTAACCCTTTTCACCTGCATCTGTTGTATGCTGGTCATCGGGGCATTTGTATTGCTCCCCTTCCCCTGTTACTACGGGTGGAAGGGGCTGGGGGTTAGGGGTATCTTGGCAAATTCAGCACGAAACCACCTTTTGCAATTGCCGCCGCTGCTGCTTTCGCCGCACATTGCCATCCAGTGCGCTTCAGCGCCCTTTATTCACTCAGGCAGAGGCTTGAGCCTCTGACACTGCCGACTTCACTTCCGAATCTGAAGAAACTGCCGCATCTTCCGCAGTTTCGGCATTTCGCTCTCTCAATTCCGCCGTCAAAATCATGTTGTAACAACAACATCAACTGCATCAATTGCATTTTACTCAGTACTCGGCACTCAGAACTCAGTACTTTTCCTACCCCAACGGAATACCCAGCGCCTGAATTTTCGCGGTCAAATTGGTTTTCGCCAGCGCAATCAAGTTAATCGGCAGGTGCTCAATCACCACATAACCATCCGGCTTCACCTGCTGCACCCGCTTTAAAATCGTGTCGAAGTCCATCATACCCGTGCCGATTACCGTCTCCGCGATATGCACCGTGAACCGATCCTCGGTGTAGTAATCCTTCAGGTGAACCGTCGCAATATACTCGCCCAGCAGGTCAAAAATCTCGTGGATCATCGGCGCAGGGTTGCAGGCAATTTGCAGGTCGCCCACAAAATTACACGGATCAAGGTTGATCTTCAGCCGCTTCGAACCCGTCCGTTCGATCATCCGCCGAATCCGCTCTGCCGTGTTCAGCGTGGTCGTCACATGCGTTTCCAGCACAATGTCGATGCCCAGATCTTCGCCCGTTTCGAGGATTTCCATCAGGCTCTTGAACAGTCGCTCCTCGGTTTCCGGCTTATAGTTATCAGGGTGCGGCCACCAATCACCACGCGGATTCATGCTCGTCGGTCGCACACCCGACTCCGGCACACCAATTTTGGCGCACAGTCGAACGAGGTCACGCGCCCCTTCCACACCCGCCTTACGGATGGTTTCATCAGGTGTGACGATGGAAGGATACGGCCCCCAGATTTGGAGAAAGGGCATTTTTTGATCGTCATAAACCGACTTCACATGATGCGCCAGTTCATCCGTAATCGTGCTGGCAGGAACGCTCAAATGTGCGCCCACCCCGTGAAAACCCAACTCTGCCGCGTAGCGAATCTTGTTGTAATCCACGTCCGTCCAATCACTGTGGACGAGACCAAGAAGACCTATTTTCATAAATGTTTTCCTTTAGTGTGATGAAGAGTTCGTTAATCCGGCTGCTGATTAGGATCGGAATTTTCGAGCGGCCCTTGAATCATTTTGCCACCGCGTCCCGCATCGCCGGGTTGAATATCTTGGAAAATAATCAGCACATCTTCTCGTCGGGCTGAACCATGTTCAACCAGCACTTCCGTCATCTCTTCGATGACCTTTTTCTTCTGTGCAGGCGCACGTCCGGGTGACCAGTAGACAATTACGGTTGGCATAAAATTGTTCCTTGTTTAAATCCCGTACCCATTAAAAATTTTTGAACATAACCAATCTATTTTTGATTTATTCCCTCCATCGCTTGCGGGGGAGGGTCAGGGTGGGGGTTCTGATTTTACCCCTTCACCGCACCGAAGGTCAGGCCTCGCATCATATTACGTTGAGCCAGCGCTACAAAAATCAGCGCCGGAATCATCATTAAGGCTGATAACGCTGCCATCCCGCGCCAATCACTGGTGAAGGTTTGGATGAAACCCAACAACCCGACGGTGAACGTCTTGCCTTCGGGACTGCGCGAAATCACGCTGACGATCTGGAACTCGTTCCAACTGGCTAGGAACGCAAACACCGCTGCCGCTGCCATTCCCGACCGTGCTAGTGGAAGGTTAATCATCCAGAAGGCTTGCCAGTGACTCGCGCCGTCAATATAAGCCGACTCGTCTAGATCAGCCGGAATAGTGCGGAAGAAGCCATCCATCAACCATGCCGTAAACGGAATATTTAGCGCCACATTGATAATAATCAGAGTCGATAACTGGTTGAGTAACCCAAGGCTGGAAAACAACACAAATAAGGGCAAACCCAACGCGATACCCGGAACCGCTCGCGCCAGCATCATCCCCAAAAAGAGGGTGCTGTGCCCACGAAACTTAAACCGTGAGAAGGCGTAGCCCGCCGCTGTGCCGAGAACCACCGCAAATGTCGTGCTAAACAACGCCACTATTACCGAGTTCAAAGCATATCGCGGGATGGGCGCTTGCGTCACCATGTCAGGGTTACCTCCAAACATATTGACGTAAGCATCAAGCGTGATCTCGCGTGGTATCCAGACAGTCGGATTGGCATTGATTTCGCTGTACTGCCGGAAGGAGGTTAACACCACCCACACCGCCGGAAACAACATCGCCAACATAATCACCCACGCCAAAATGTTTAATAGGGATTGGTTTAACCTTTTGTATCGACTAACACCGACAACCATAGCATTCACCTAATAATTTATACGGCTCTTAACCAGTTGACGGAAGAAATACAATGTAAACACCAGCGTCACCACCACTGTAACGAAGGACATCGCTGACCCTAAACCAAAGTTACGGTCATTCAACGCTAAACGGTTGATATACGTCCAAGCCAGTTCGGTGCGGTTGGCTGGCCCGCCACCTGTCATAATCATGGCAATATCAAACGCCCGCGCCATATCCAACGAACGAACGGTCAGGGCGATGGTGATAAATGGGCCAAGCATCGGGTAAGAAATGAAGCGGAACTTTTGCCAGGCACTCGCGCCATCCACTTCCGCCGCTTCAAACGGTTCACTGGGTAAGGACATCGTGCCTGCGAGGAGGATGATTGCAACTACCGGTGTACTCATCCAAATGTCCGCGACCATGATGGACATCATACCTAACGGCACATCGACCAACCATGCAATCGGTTTATTAATGAGGTGCAAATCGCGCAGTGCGCCATTAACCACCCCAACCGTCGCGTTAAAAAACCAACCGAACTGGAAGCCAACCAGAATCGGCGCGAACATCATGGGAACCATCAACATCGTCCGCAAGATGCTCTGGCCGCGTGTCACCCGTGCCAATAACTGGGATATGAACATCCCCAAAATCAGTTCGACATTGACCGTCACCGTCACATAAATGAGGGTATTGCCGAAGGCTTTCCAAAAGATGTCATCTTCGATCAGTTTTCGGTAATTACGAAACACGTCATCCCAACGAATACCGAGCGTATCCGGTTTGAGCAATTTATAAGGGGTAAAACTTAAGTAGAGGGAGTAGAGTAACGGGAACAAAACCACCAGCAAAATAATAACGATGCTGGGGGCAATCAAAAAATATGGAAACCAGCGTCCACTCCTCGCACTACCACGCGATTTACCGCGTTTGTTTGGTATAGGAGCAGCAGATTGAAGCGTATTTACTGACATTATGCACTGTGCCTATAACAAACCAATGCGGATACAAGAATTAGTTTCTTTTGTAGGGGCGCACGGCTGTGCGCCCCTACAAATTTTAGGCCAAGCACAGGCTATTTATTGTAATAACCTGAGTCGTCGAGCATGGCTTCAACATCGGCAGCAGCCTTATCCAAGCGTGCTTTGATGTCAATGTCTTTGGTAATAATGATTTCCTGCAACGCCGGGAAAACAATGTTGGAGGTATTGATCCAGTCGGCAATCAGGGGCGGCGCGGTGAAATCTTCATTCAACTGTGTTTGGGCAATTGCCAAACGATCCTTATCCAATTGAACAGTGGAAGTAGAGGCATCAGCCTGAATGGTTGCCCAGACATCATTGCGGACGGGAAGCGCACCCTGACGAGATTCGGCAGTCAGGACATATTCAGAAGTCAGGAACTTGATCAACTGTGCAGCGGCTTCTTTATTCTTGCTGGATGCAGGAATAGAGTAGCCATGTGCGCCTGCCCAACCGGAGTGACGGCTCGCATCGTCGCCCACAGGAGCGCGGACGAGACCGAATTTACCCGCAACATCGGGGCAACTCTTAGGGTCCTGGAAGTAGCTGTACCAGCCGTACCATTCGGTGTAGACAGCAATTTGGCCTTTGCAGAAGTTATTGGCAACTTCCGGCCACAAGTAGTTGGTCATATCAGGCGGTAGCACACCGGCTTGATACAAATCATGCAGCCATGTAGCGGTCTTAACGCCCACTTCGTTGTTGAAAATAGGCTTCAGATCTTTATCGAGAATGTCACCACCATTGGCTTGCAGCAATTCCATGAAACGACCATTCAACGCTTCGTCTTTGCCTGCCCATTGTGTACCCCAGAAGTTATCTGAGGGCTTTGCGAAGAACGTCGCTTGGTCACCCAACTGCTGCCAAGTTTCCGGCGCGGCGAGGTCGTATCCATACTTCTCTTTGAAGGCTTTCTGGTTTGCTGGATCATCATACAAGTCTTTGCGATAGTGAACAACACTGATGTCGGCATGTCGGGGGATCATGTATAGATGACCGTCTTTGGTAGAAGCGTTGATAATAGCCGGGCTGAACTGTGAGAGTTCGTCAGAACTAAAGTAGCTTTCCAGTGGCTCAAGGTAAGGAACATAAGCCGAATAGAAGCTGGTGTGATCCCAAGCCACATCGTAATCGACTGCACCAGTCGCGTAGTCCTGTGTGAGCTTCTTGTCGATCTGGAAACCGTCTCCTTTAAAGACGATTTCAACCTTCGCACCAGTGGCTTTTTCGAATTCAGGAATGAGGGTGTAGGCCAATTCATAAGGTGCGTTGCCGATGGTCGCCATACGAATGGTAATGCCATCCAATTTCTTGTCTATGCCAGCCATTTGACCATTAGGTTTGGCATCTTGCGCGGAAGCCAAATTCAGACTGAGCAGCGCGGTGAGCGCTAGCAAAATAAGAGTAATAAGACGTTTACGCATTACAAATCTCCTCTTTCACATAAGTAAGCATTTTTCAAACAGGGTCAATAATCTGTCGATAGTTGTTGATGTTGGGGACTCCTTTCAATCAAGAGGAAATATCCTCAGGCTTGATTAAGCCGGTGCGCGGGTAATGGTATGCCCGCGTTTGTTTTTCATCTTTATAGACATACCAGACGCAAGGGGCATTTGCGTCCAGTGTGTGGTCAAGTGGGCGCAGTGGATGCCCCCGTTTGCGCCCCGGCAGCCATTCCATAGCAATCGCACAGTGCGAGCAGTACCAATGCACGCCCGTTTTCTGCCATGTCCACAGGTGTGATTCTTGATTAACACCGTGTTCGGTGATGGGATAAGGTGCGCGTCCGGTTTCGGGATCGCCGCGCCGCAGCACACCGCCGCTGCCACAGGGATCGAAACTGATGACAAAGCGGTCATCTTCTTCGCTGACCTGTACATCACCACGCCGCCGCGCTCCACTGAAATGCCCACCGCGCATCCCTTCGACCGTCAGCGCAACTTTCTCCCAAACAGTCATTTGATCCCAAGCCGCGTAACGATCACCCCAGATGGATTGATGGGTATGCAAAATGGTTTCGAGAACGGCATCTTCGCCCCAAGCGGTGGCGCAGTAGGTGAGCAAATCCTGCACCCAAGGAACCATAATCTCGTGCGGATTTTTGAATTCCAGCCGCATCTTATCCAACCAATCAATCGCGGCTTGTTTATCCCCAGCTTCTAGCGCTTCAAAGCAGCGATCACGCGGTGCAATGCCTAACTCAACCGTTCCCAAAACGCGGGTGATACCTGCCGCACCCAACACATCCATGCCGGGTTGCGCGCCGGACTTTTCCATAATGTAACGGATGATGTCCTGCACCCAAGTCGAGAGGATGCCGTGCATGATTTGCATCTCACGCAGGAAGTAGTTAATCACCGTCACTGCTTCTTCATTGCGTCCGGCGAGGATAGCTTCCTCGGCAAGCGTCTGTGAAGACACACCGATGGTATCCATATCATCCAGCCGGAGTTCGCGACCGATTGCCTCGGATTTGGTGTAATTAAGCGGCATAGTTATTCTTGTGGTTTGAAACGCATATAACGTTTTAAGTATTTATGGGTTACACCGACTTGTTTCAGATTTTCTTTGTGCAGCACTCTTGCAATGGCCTTGGCGATTTTGGGGTTTAATGGGGAGTCTAATCCACCACCCAAAGCTAGATAGCGTTCGTCGAGAGACGGAATATCACGGATGGCATTGAATACTTCAAGCGTAATGTCTTGTGACTTCCCATCGAGTTTGGCTTCAGCGATCACATGTTTGACAAATACATTCATTTCATAATGGCTAGGCATGGTTCACTAAACTTTCTACTGGTTTCCGAATTCACTTCGGACAAGTTTAGTCCCTGCGACCATTGCCTTCAACTTCTCGCGGGCAACCCAACGCGCAGTCATACTGAAACCGCAGTCAGCGGAAATCCAAACCCGCGCTGAATCATTATGTTCGAGGATATCGTGGATGCGTTCAGCCACAATTTCCGGCTTCTCGATGGCACGTGCTTTTACGTCAATCACACCTGCCGCGAGGAACTGGTCATCACGGGCGTGTTTGGCGAATATATCCGACTGCCACATACCTCGATTGGCAAATTCCAGATGGATAATATCGACATTGAGCTTCTTAAAAATGGGCGCGATATGTTCATAAGTACGGTGAGCAACCGCCGGACGACCGAGGAAGTTCCCAAAGCAGATGTGCAGGCCGATGGTGGCATTCACGCCTTCGACCATCGCGTTAATCATCTCGACAAATTCATCGACCGCTACAAAATCGTCAATTGCTGACGGTTCATCAATCTGGATGTGGGTTGCGCCAGCCGCCACCACATTTTTGAGTTCTTGGTTGAGCAGCGGCACAAGCGCCCAAGCCACTTCGCGCTTATCTTTGTAAACCTCGCCGGGATCAATGCGGAAGGCGAAGGTCACCGGCCCACCGAGCGGTGTAACCAGCGGCTTTTGTGTACGGGTTCGGGCATATTGGATTTCTTCGACTAAGCCCAAGCCTTTGGGAGTGGAAAACGGCTCGATGGCTTTGAAGGCGTTAATCATATCGGGGCCGGGATAACCGAGTTGACGCTCCCACGGGATTTTCTGTACGCCTTGAATGTAATCATAGAAACCGACCAAAAAGTTAAAACGGCGCATCTCACCATCCGAGATGACATCTACACCCGCCTCTTCCATTTCCATGATGGCGAGGTTGGTAGCATCGTCAAAGGCTTCGCGAATGTCGAACGACCCCATTTTGTCGCCAGCTTTCATTGCGTCGCGCACGACATACAGCCAACCGGGTGTGCCGTAACTGCCGATGACCTGCGTGGGAAGAAGGGGCATATTTTGATAATGGTACATTTTCAGCCTTATCGTTTTTAAGAAATAACTTTATTTAGAACCCGCGCAAAACAACCGACTAATTCATCTCGATACCGCCGTCGACATTGAGGGCTTGTCCGGTGATGTAATCGGCTTCGCTCGAACATAGGAACGAGACCGCCGCCGCAATGTCTTCCGGTGTGGCAGCGCGTTTGAGGGGAATGGCCTCAATCGATTTTTGCATCCATTCTCCCGGTTGCAGTCCTTGACGTTTTTGACCCTGCACTTTGTCGATGTTGTCCCACATCGGCGTGGGTACGAGGCCGGGACAAACCGCGTTGACGTTGATGTTGTAAGGCGCGAGGTAAGTCGCGGCGCTCTGGGTGATGCTGATTACACCCCATTTGGTTGCCGAATAAGCTGCATCATATGGGCGACCGGAACGCCCCGCTACCGACGAAAAGTTGACAATTTTGCCGTAACTGTATGGCGCACGTCCGGCTTGCTTCACATCATCAGGGATTTGGGCGACCATCTGCTTAGCGACGAGTTGCAGCGTGAAGAATAAGCCATTTAGGTTAACCTTGATGACAGGTTCCCATGTTTCAGGTGTGAGGTCAAACAATGGCATGGGACGGCTCAGTCCGGCGTTGTTCACCAGCATGTCGATATGACCGAACTTGGCGACCACATCGGTGACCATTTGCCCTACTCGTTCGGTATCACTGATGTCTACCGGATAAGCTAAGGCTTCTGTACCCGTTGCCGAAAGTTCATGAGCCACTTCTTCGGCGTTGGTTTTATTAAACTCTGCAACAACGACGTGTGCGCCTTCTCGCGCGAAATAATTAGCGATACCCCGTCCAATCCCTTGACCGGAGCCGGTAATAATGGCGACTTTGCCTTGATGACGGTTTGCTCTAGGTGTCGGCATATTATTTGACCTCGGAGGGGCGCACCGAGCGATTTTCGGCGGCAGATAGATAAGCGCCATAAACCACACGCAGCGTATTCAGGTTATCTTGGGTGCTGTTATCGGTGGGGATATGATCGTTTTCGATGGCTTCCATGAGTGAAGCCATCGTGCCGACAAAGGCATCCGGTATCCAATATTCTTCAAGAGTGGGGGTGATCTTCACGCCTTTACCGAACTGCTTAGAAGTGATCTGAATGGTATCGGGTTGACCTGCCGGATAGTTGTACATCAGGCCAATCGTGCCATCAATCGCGCCTTCTGTGCCGATGAAGCGGAAAGTCGCGAAGGTATCTGCCCATTCGTTGTAATGATTCACAGAGCATAAAATTTGTAAGCCGCTAGCATAATCCATCACCGTAACAGTTTTGGTTTCTCCCTGCACAGGCGATTGGTTGATATAACGGGCGTGGCGGCTGGTTATCCACTCAGGATCACCAAACAAGTAACGCAGCGAGTCGAGATAATGGATGCTGTGGAAGAGGATTTCCAGACCCGGAACGGCTGCCAACCAAGGCCACATATGCCACGGTGTGAGGCAGCTCACCTGAATTTGCGCGTCGGTGGGCTGACCAATGATGCCGTCTTCAATCAGGTGTTTGCTGGCTCGAATACCCGCATCCCAGCGCATCTGGTGATTGATGGCCTGTTTGACACCCGCCTGTTTGCCTAACTCGACGATCTTTGCAGCATCAGCGAAGTTATTCGCCAACGGCTTCTGGCAGAGCATATGTTTGTGGGCAGCGGCGACTTTCTCAACCACTTTCAACTGCTCCCACGGTGGTACGGCGATGTCTACGATTTCAACTGTGGGATCAGCTAGAAGTTCATCGAGTGTGGCATAGACGCGGGGAATGCCATGTTCGGCGGCAACCTTTTTGGCAGTCTCAATATTCTGATCATAACAACCTACGATGTTAAAACCGGCTTTTTTGTAAGCCGGAATATGCGCGTACTGAACGATACCCCCTGTTCCACAGAAGGCGATACCGTAATCAATCTTTTTACCCAAGTGTGCTTTGTAATCGACGTTGAAGGGTAATTGATAAGTCATAGGCAAAATCTCTTTGAAAAAATATGCCGAAATATTCTCTTTTGCGGCAGCGTGGTTTATAAATTATAATTTATACTCTAACACTCCGCTTTGGATTGTGCAATACTTGATCAAAAGACTCATTCATTGCGCTGTCTCATAAGCTAGATGGTAATTAAATGCGCGGGCGGGAGAAATCCCGCCCCTACAACCAACCAATGTTTTCGTGGATGATGTACCACTTTACTTTTGAGATGCAGCATTTACGTGAATCAAACTATTCGCTCGATAAAGACTATTGAAGGATATTTTATGAAAGTTGATACACATCAACATTTTTGGAACTTGTCGGAAGTCGCTTACCCATGGCTAATACCGGCCTATGGCCCAATTTACGGGACGTTTGAACCGAAGCAGCTTGCGCCACAAGTTAAAGCCGCTGGTATTGAAAAAACCGTAGTGGTGCAAAGCGCTAACTCCTACGAAGATACGGCTTCGATGCTGGTTCACGCTGATTACAACGATTGGATTGGCGCGGTCGTCGGCTGGGTGGATTTACTCAATCCTGATGCGACGAATCAACGCCTAGAGCAGTACAAAAAGCATCTAAAATTTCGTGGGATGCGCCATTTGATTCATGAAGAAAAGAATCCTGATTGGGTCATCCAAGATGTAGTGATCGAATCACTCAAGGTGCTGGCGAGTCACGATATGATTTTCGAGGTGGTGGCAGTATTCCCCAATCACCTCAAGCACATCCCAACGCTCTCCGAAAAAGTTCCAAACCTCAAAATGGCAATTGACCATCTGGCGAAACCACCGATCAAAGATAAAGGAATGTCGCCTTGGTCAGATCAAATGAAGGCAGCGGCTGAAAACCCGAATGTCTACGCCAAAGTTTCCGGTTTGAATACGGCGGCGGCGGCTGATTGGTCAGGCAGCGATTTGAAACCCTATATTGATTTCGCGGTCGAAGCGTTCAGTCCCAATAGACTTATGTTTGGGAGTGATTGGCCTGTATGCATCCTCGCTGGTGATTACAACCAAGTGTGGACAGAAACCAATAAGGCCATCGCGGATTACTCACAAGCAGATAAGGATGCGTTACTCGGTGGCACTGCGGCTCAATTCTACAAGCTATAATGCCACGATTGGTACTCAAGGCAGCATTTTGGCTGGTGGTGATTCTGGCGTGTTTTGCGATGTCAACCTATGTGTTGGCTCACGCGGCTGGCGATTATCAGAATGTCCGCGAGTTCTTCTATACAACGGAAGACTGCGCTCCACCCTGTTGGCAAGGTATTCGACCGGGGATCACTGACAGTCTGCAAGCAGTCGATAAACTGCGTGCTTTGCCATGGGTAACTAGTTTGTATTCGATACAAGGAATTGTCATCAATGACAGCTATATCCGCTGGAAGTGGAATGGCAAACAGCCTGAACTGGTCGATGGTGAGCGAGACGGACGGATGTGGTTTCACAATGGCACCGTTTATTCTATCGAAATCCCATTGGTGATTCCTTTGGGCACGGTTTGGGGTGCATTTGAATCGCCACAAGTGGAAACCACTTTTAAAACGCCGTTTAGACCGCCACAGGTTTTTTATAACGCTGCTTATTTGAGTGGTACACTGCAATTCAGCAGTATCGTGGTCTGTCCGCCGACAGGCTACCACTTACTCAATATGCGGGTTGATGCAACGATTGCTATCGCAAAAAATATTTCAAAAGTGCCCAACCCGACAAGGCAATTGGGCTGCGAAAATGCTCAACGATAGAACCATTTATCCAGTAACCGTTAATATTCTCCCTCAAATTGGATTTTTGGACTGGTCAGTTGTCTTGTCAGACCAGTTGTGATACCATCTGCTATATTGAAGAAAGCAACTGGAAAACCGTGGTCAAACAGGACGACACGCTACCAACCAAGATCGCGCAAAGTATGCTCCAGCGCATTGTTTCGGAGGAATTTCCGCGCGGAACATTGCTGCCTTCGGAGCGTGAATTGCAAGACGACTATCAAGTCAGTAGGGCTGTTGTCCGTGAGGCGATCAAGTTATTGGCGTCGCGGAAGTTGGTCACGATAAGTCGTGGGCAAGGCTCGGTTGTCGCTTCGGATTTCACAGAACCCGTAATCGATGCGTTATTGTTAGCTTTTCATCGCTCGCAAATTCATCCTGAAGATATTTACAATGTCCGCAGTCTCTTAGAACCCCAAGCAGCGGCGTTGGCTGCACAACATGCGACACTCCCGCAAATCCGTCGCCTGACTGAATTGGCGAATGGTTTTGAAAATATATCTTTTGAAAGTGGCAGTGATCTTAACCAAGAGTCACTCATTCGTTGGGGCAAGCTCGACCGTGAATTTCACCAACTGATCGCCGAGGCTAGCCAAAACGCTGTACTGGGTATATTGATCGCAGTGATTATCGGTATCGTCTGGAACGCCATTAGCAATAAGATGCCTGAACCTGCGCCGGATCGGTTTGTGGTCGCGGTGCAGCAACATAAGGCTATCGCACAGGCAATTGCTCAACATGATGCAGAAGTAGCAAGAAGTATCATGCTTGAACATATTGATAACAGTCTGCGCAACGTCGTGAGTCCGGAAAATCAGATCGAAATCGAGATTGAAAGTCTGATTTAGCCACTTCTTTGCTGTGTAGTCGAACGGCAAATACAAACCCAACTACAGCCGCAATTGAGAGCAAATTGAAAGGACAAGTTATTGGGGCAAGTTTTTAGCAGCAGAAATTATAAATTATAAATGAATTAACCTGATTTAGGAGAAAAAAACATGTTTCAAAAGAAGTTATCTCGCCGTGATTTCCTCAAGTTCGCGGGGGCTTCCTCCGCAGGTCTGATGATGGCCTCGCGAATGGGCAGCTTTCTATCATTAGCACAGGACACTGTTGAACCGGATCCGTCACTCACCGGAACGCTCACCTTCTGGGGACACGGCGACCATCCGCTGAACTTAATCCGCGAAGCCTTCCTCAAAAAATATCCCAACGTCGTCCTCGACTGGCAGCAGCTTGAAGACCACGCCGCCAAATTTAAAACCGCGATGGCAGCCGGAACGGGCGCACCTGATCTGTATTGGTCGGAAGCCGATGCCGTGCAGCTCTATGGCAGCCAAGGTGCACTGCTAGAAACCACTGACATTATCGAGAAGCAAAAAGATAAGTTCATTCCCGGCAAATTGGCAGAAGCCTATGTTCTATCCGCCGACGGTTATTTCGGAATGCCCGGTGACCTTTCAACCAGCGGCATTTACTACCGCGAAGATTTGCTCAAAGAAATGGGTATCGAGATTGCCGATGACATGATGTACGAGCCGGATTTTCTCGACATCCTTAAAAAGATTGCGGCAGGTGGCAAGAATGCGGTTCTGTATCCAAAGGGTGGCACATTTGTAGCAGGCGCTCAATGGACATGGTTTGACGCACAATACGGCGGTTCAGGCCCATCAACCTGCGATAACCAGTCAATCACAATGGCTGATGAAGCCGGTATCAACGCCACTAAACTCATCAAAAAGATTTACGATACTGGCGCAACATTGCAGGCTGACTTCTGGACACCGGAATATTGGAACGCTATCAATACCGGACAATTGGTGCTCGACCTCGTACCTGCTTGGGGGCGCGGCTTCTGGGAAAGCAACATTGATGCCAGCGTCGTGGGTAAATGGCGTTTGGCTCCGTTCCCACGCGCTGTGGCGGGTGGCTCGCGTACTGGCGTTTGGGGCGGTGCAACACTCATCTCGCCCGCTAGCACTCAAAATCCTGACCTCGTAAAAATTTTCATGGAATTTGCCTTTGGCTCGATGGAAGGTGCAACCGCCGCAGGCAATTGGGGCATCATTCCTGCCTACTTACCCTATCTGGAAGGCCCGTTCCTCAACATCCAAACCAAATTATTTGGCGACCAGAAAATCGGTCCTGTGTGGTTGGATCTGGCGAAGGAACTGAGCACCACTTTCTGCCGTACTGCGGTCTATGGCGCGGCAACCAGTGAAATCCTCGTACCCGCAATGGACACCATGATTACTGGTGGAGCAAATATTGACGAGACCATGAAGAAACTGGCAGATCAAGCCAACGAAATCTTGCCAGATTATCAAGTGTAACTGAATTCAAAACGATAACGGGGTGCGCTGAACCGAAAACTAGCGCACCCTAAATCTTTTGCTGTCCAGTAGAAGGTGGTCTTGATCATGTCTGCTCAAAAAGAACTATCGAGCATCCATTTAAGTATGCCTCAACGGCGACCACGTACATCGTTGTTGCATCGCATTTGGAAGCATCGGATGGAATATCTACTTATTTCGCCCTTTTTTATAATCTTTGGAATATTTCATGGGTATCCGCTGATTTGGTCGTTATGGTTGAGCTTTCAAAAATGGCAGGGCATTGGTGAACCCAAATGGTTTGGTTGGGGCAACTATGAACGACTCCTGAACAGTGACCGAATCTGGAACGCGCTGGGTAATTCGCTGATTTTCTTGGTGATTATGCTGCCGATTATTGTTGGTGGCACCTTGATTTTGGCAACACTGCTCAACAGTCCAAAAGTCATTGGGCGGCGTGCGTTTCGTGTGTTGTTCTTTCTACCTTATGTCACCTCAGCCGTCATCGTCGCCATTATTTTCCAACTGCTTCTCAATGACAATTTTGGTTGGGTCAATGGCATATTGCAGACGATAGGCTTGCCGCGCATTGGTTGGCTGAGCGAGTCGTGGCCTGCACGGGCATCCGTCATGATGATGATTTTTTGGAGTGGTGCGGGTTACAACATCCTCATTATGCTCGGTGGGCTGCAAGGTATCCCCTTGGAACTGTATGATGCGGCAAGTGTCGATGGTGCAAATAGCCTGCAAAAGTTTTTCTTGATTACGGTTCCGATGATGCGCGGCGTGCTGCTGTTCGTCGGCATCACCGCGACGATTGGTTTGATGAATCTGTTCTCACAGCCGTGGCTTTTATTTTCCAGCACACAGGGCTTAGGGCCGAACCAAAGCGTCGCGACTCTCAACACCATCCAATACTCGACAGCCTTTCAATCCGCGCGATATGGTGAGGCTACCGCACTCGGCTTCATTATCGGTGTACTGGTCATCATCATCTCGCTCATTCAGCTTCGGGTAACCCGTCCGGTGGAGGCATAACATGGCATCGCTTTCTGTGGCACAATCCAAACCAACCCGAAAGCTTGCACTCAGTTGGGGGAATGTTTCGAAACGTTTACTTATTTATCTGTTCCTCGGTGTATTGACGCTGTTTTTTGTCTTTCCTTTTTATGCCATGATTGTTGCTTCTTTTATGGAACGTAACGCCCTGAACTCGGTTACGCCTCATCTCTGGCCTGATCCGTTCATCACAGGTAATTATGTTTCCTTGTTTACGGGTGTGGTTGGTGACGACATCCAAATTAAAACCCCGTTTATACGAGCGTTATTTAACAGCATGGCGCTGGCGGTTGGGCAAACGATACCTGCCCTGTTTTTTACCTCACTAGTCGGATTCATCTTCGCCAAACGTCATTTTCCCGGCAGAAATGCGCTCTTTATATGCGTGTTGGTGACAATGATGCTACCCTATCAGAGCACCATTGTGCCATTCTTCCTGCTGATGTCGCGCTTGGGTTGGATTAATACCTTTTGGCCGCTATGGATTCCATGGTGGGCTCCGGCCTTCGGCGTGTTTCTGATGCGACAAATCATTGTAGCGACTGTGCCCGATGAACTGATTGATGCGGCGGCGATTGATGGCGCGTCACTTTTTGGAACCTACTGGCGTATCGTGCTGCCCTTGATTACACCCGCGCTGGCAGTATTCGGCATCTTGAATTTTATGAATGCGTGGAATGACTACATCTATTCCAACATCATTTTCAACAGCGCAGATATGTACACCGTGCCGCTGGTGCTTTCGTTGTTCAAAGGGGCGACCCTTTCCGTTCCCCAATACGGTGTGATGGCAGCAGGCAGCGTAATTGCGACCATCCCACTCATCATCATTTTCTTTATTTTCCAACGCTGGTTGGTCAGCGGCATTATGTCGGGTGCGCTCAAGGCATAAACGTATGAAAAGGACTGAATAGTGCAGCTCAAAGACAAAGCAGCATTAATAACAGGCGCAGCAAGCGGAATTGGTTTAGCGATTGCCGAGCGATTCGCGGCAGAAGGCGCGGCAGTCGTTCTAGTTGACCGTGATGCCACGCGCGGCGAAAGTGCAGCAGCAGCAATTCGCAATCGAGGCCAACAAGCCTATTTTGTGCAGGCCAATCTAGCAGAACCGGCTGAAATCACCCGTGCTGTACAAGCCGCAATTGAGCAGTGTGTGCGACTGGATATTCTGGTCAACAACGCTGCAACATTCCTGCCTAAAGTGATTGAGGACATCCGCGTTCCCGAATGGGATTTTCTGATGGCGGTCAACCTCCGTGCGCCGTTCCTGTTGGTGCAAGCCGCACTACTCGCGCTCAAGGCATCAAAGGGTGCGATTTTGAATATCAGTTCGACAGCAGGCATAAAAGTATTCTCGCCCAATTTACCTTACAGCACCGCCAAAGCAGGTCTTATTACCATGACCAAAAGTTTGGCACAAGAGCTGCATCCGTATCGCATCCGGGTCAACTGTTTGTGTCCCGGTGCAGTGGATACACCTGCGCTGCATACCGATGTTGCCATGCGTGGGGGCGATTCCAGCGCGATTGACCGCATGAGAGAACACGGCTATCTGATGACTCCCGAACAACTCGCGGCGGCGGCCTTACATCTCGTCAGTGATGAATCCAGTGCCATCACCGGCAGCATTATTGTGGCGGACGCGGGCGCGCTGCTGTCATAAGAAGGATAAAAGGATATGCGTTTAGGTGTAACGGGTATGATGCCCGGTAATCTTGATGATGTGAACCAGCGACTTGCTCGAAAAATCGCTGAGCAGAGATTTACTGGTGTGGGAGCACATCTCGCAGGTGATCCGCGAGAAGTTTCGGCGGAAACCTGTCACCGTGCCAAATCCATTTTGGAGGAGCAAGGGATTCGCATCATTCAGTTTTGGGGATGGTACGATTCGATTGTCACTGCTGACGAGTCGGTCAGAAAGTCAGGCGTGAGTGCTGCACAGGAAATCATCCGTTTGGCAGCCAGTTTGGGTGCAGATATGGTTGGCATTCGTCCGACCAGTTTGAATCCACGCGGCGCATGGTGGCCTCATCCTGATAATGACGCTCCAGCTACCGAGGAACGTCTTGTTCGCAGCTTAAGTGAAATCGCCTCGGCCAGTGAAACCTATGGTGTACCGATTGCGCTTGAATGTCATGTGACCTCGACACTCAACAGTGCCACCTCGGTGCGGCGAATCATCGAAGCCACAGAATCGAAGTGGATCAAGGTCAATATGGACCCGGTCAACTTCATCCCCGATTTACGCACGGCCCACCACATCACCGAATTGTTAAACGAACTTTTTGATGTGCTTGGCCCATATGTGGCTGCTGCCCATATCAAAGATGTGTATGTCGAAGACCGGCACGTTGTCCACATCAGCGAAACCATTCCCGGTGATGGCATCTTCGACTTCGATACTTTTTTCCGGCGCTTTGAAGCCACACTGCCAAAAGGTTATGGCTTCATCGAACATCTACCGGAAAGCCAGATTCCGCAAGCCAACGTTTTTGTAACAGGGAAATTAAAGCAGCTCAATATTCCGATTTTAAAGTGACGATTGTTTCATTTGGGCGCACGGCTGTGCGCCCAAATGAAATATTTATTGATTGTTTTCAACTCGATTTAGGCTAAGGATTATTCTCATGACAATGCTTTTGGATTTAACAGGCAAAGTGGTTCTGATTACAGGTGGTGCAAACGGCATCGGCGAGGCGACCGCAAAGTTATGTATCGAACGCGGTGCAATTGTGGTGACTGCCGATATGAACGCCGAAGCAGGCAACCGCAGCGCTGCAGCTATCCGTGAACAAGGTGGGCAAATCGAGTTCATCCAAACCGATGTGCGTGATGCCAACAGCGTCAGTGCTTTGATTGACTCGATTAAGCAGAAACACGGACGGCTCGACAAAATGGTGTGCGCGGCGGGTGTGCTGCGCGGCCCTTGGTTGCAACCCGAAGAACTCCCATTGGAAGAGTTCGAGCTAACGATGGATGTGAACGTCAAAGGCGCGTTTTTATGCGCCAAATATGCCACACCGCTGCTCGTCGAAAGTGCCTCGGCAGTGGTAGTGATCGTTGCATCGGGCGCGGGGGTTATCGGGCCGAGTTCATCACTGGCTTATGGCGCCAGTAAAGGTGGCGCGAACGGCTTTTCGATGACGTTAGCTAATCATCTCAAAGACCGCCATGTCCGTGTCAACACCCTTTGCCCCGGTAACATCGTTACCCAGATGAAACTGTCGGTCGAGGTGGCAGCCGCCGAACGCGACGGTACATCGGTCGAGGCCGCCTTAGAGAAGGCACGAAAAAACTATGGCATTCCGGAAGGCGTTGCCAAGATTATCGCCTTTATGATTTCTGATGAGGCCGATTACTTACGTGGGAATTTGTTTACGCGCTAAGTAACGGATATAAGCCTGCCTCCAACATGTGGTAGCAGGCTTATACTGATTTTACGAGTTGGTTGCATGATAAAGATCATCATGGTACAGTGTGAATTTATAAATTATAAATCGAATTTTGAATTTTTAAGTGAGAATTAATGAGCATTATTAAACAGGATATACAGAATCCACCCTTACCGCGTCGGATCGATCTCAATCCACTTCACTTCCTAGCGTCCCTTTCGGAACGGCATCATTGGGCTTATTTGCTGATTGCGCCCAGCCTAATTCTCGTGTTGATTATCGTCATCTATCCCATTTTTTCAGGTATCTTACTCAGCTTTCAAGAGATGCGACTGAACCGCCCCAAGCTCAGCGGCTTCATCGGGCTGGAACATTACGCCGAACTCTTGCAAGACCCGGTATTTATCAAGGCATCGCTCAATACCTTGTGGTGGGTAATCGGTGGCATTGTGAGTCAATTTTCGCTGGGGCTGATTACTGCACTCGCCTTAAACCGTAAGCTGCGTGGGATGCAGTTGGCGCGCACATTGGTGCTTATCCCTTGGTTTTTACCTTCAGTTGTGGCAGGCAATATGTGGGTGCTGCTGCTCGACTCGCGGTTGGGTGTGCTGAACGACATTATGGTCAAGCTAGGGATCATTCAAAGTTATAAAGCGTGGTTTGCCGATCCGAACACGGCTTTCCCAGCGGCATTATTAGTCGCCTTGTGGCAAGGTTTCCCCTTCTTTGCGCTGCTGCTTTTAGCAGGTCTACAAGGTATTCCTGAAGACCTTTATGAAGCTGCCGCAGTAGATGGGGCGACCCGTTGGCGGCAGTTTCTTCATATCACCATACCGCTGCTCAGACCCATTATCGTGGCGGTGGTCGTTTTGCGTGTCATCGGTATGGTGAACTCACCTGATCTCATCGTCATTTTGACAAACGGCGGACCGGGACACTCCACCGAACTCTTATCATCGTATGCCTTCCAAACCGCATACCAGAGCTTCGACTTCGGTTATGCCGGCGCACTGTCCGTGGTGATGCTGCTCATTTTGATGGCCTTCTCAATCATATACATCCGCGTCTCCGGTATTACGAAGGAGTAACCACTATGTTCCAAGATCAACGTAAAACTGAGCGGTTACTCGACATAGTCACTTATTTAATCATCATTGGGGTTGTCATCTTTGCGCTGTTCCCCATTGTCTGGACGTTCTTAACGTCACTCAAAACCGAAAAAGATATTATCACCATCAATCTACAATACCTTCCAGAAAATATCACCTTCGATAATTATGTCGCTATCTGGAATCGTTCCGGCTTTCCGACGCTCATCACCAACAGCGCCATCGTGACCTTCTTTACGCTCATGACCACCATGCTCATCGGGACATTAGCGGCCTACAGCCTCTCCCGTTACCAATTTCGTGGGCGCAACTGGATTTTGCAGTTCTATCTCGTCATCCGCATGTTTCCGGTGGTGTTGATGATTGTGCCGTTGTTTGTAATTATGCGGCGGTTGAGTTTATTGGATACCCGGTTCGGTTTAGCGTTAGCCTACACCACCTTTTTGTTACCCTTTTGCGTCTGGATGATGAAGGGTTTTTTCGACTCGATACCGGTTGATCTAGAAGAGGCAGCACGTATTGATGGCTGCACCCGTTTAGGGGCGCTGGTTCGGATTGCGCTGCCTCTGGTGCGTTCGGGGTTAGTCGCAACCGCTGTATTTATCGGAATCGCGTCATGGAATGAGTTTTTATTTGCCTTGATGCTCACAACCAGTCAGGGATCGCGCACGTGGCCCGTCGGTTTGCAATTGATGATTGGTGAATTTCAACTACCGTGGGGATCATTTAGCGCAGGAGGCATTATTAGCATCATCCCCATTATCATCTTTTTCGCCATCGTCCAGCGATCCATTATTCGTGGAATTACTGCCGGAGCCATGAAAGGCTAACTGGCACAATTCGTTAGGTTACTTATTTCCACAAAAAGTTTACTAAGGAGAAATGTTCATGCAATCCAAAAAAGGTCTAAGTCGTCGTGATTTTCTGAAGGCAGTCGCCGCAGCCGGTGGAACGTTAGCGCTGGCAAATGTGTTGATGCCGGTGTTCGCTCAATCAGATGCTTCTGGCGACATCAACTATTGGCATCACTTCACCAGTGACCAAGAATTTCAAGGCTTAGAAGCGGTTATGGAGCTATTCGCCAAAAAATATCCCAACATTAAACTAACTCAAGAGAATATCCCTAACGCCGATTTTATGGCAAAGTTCACCGCAGCCTTCGCGGCCAATTCACTGCCCAATACAACGATGGTCGCCGCCGAACGCTTCCCCGACATGAATGGTATGGAAAGTTTGGTTGACCTGACCGACAAAATCAACAATTGGGAACTGAAGAAGAATTTCCCTGATAACGCTTGGGACAGTATTACCGCTGATGACAAGATTTATGGCGTACCTGCTTTCTCTTTTATCGACTGGATGTACTACCGCGTCGATTATTTCCAGGAAGCCGGAATCGACAAACCGCCCACAACCTTTGAAGAATTTCAGGACGCAGCCATCAAATTGACTGATGCCTCGAAGAACCGTTATGGTTTTGGTCTACGCGGGGGTGGTGGTGGACAGGGTTATGTCATCGGGATGCTTGAAGCTTTCGGCTCGCCCATTGTGGTGGATGGCAAAGCCGCTATCGACAAAACCAAAGCGATGGAAGCTATCAAGTTCTGGTCGGAATTGTTCACGGTTCACAAAGTCGTACCGCCAAGCGCACCCAGTGATTCTTTCAGCGGCATCATGGAAGCCTTTAAGGTCGGTCAAACCGCGATGGTTTGGCATCACACTGGCTCATTAACTGATCTTAGCACTACACTCGGTGATAAGGTCATGACAGCCGTTTTGCCCAAGGGTCCTGAAAACACAATTAGCTTCCTCAGCTATCAATATAACGGTGTCTCGAAAGCTGATAATCTGGAAGCTGGTTGGGATTGGGTGAGCTTCTGGGGTGAGGCTGATCCGGGGCTGGCCTTCCTTGAAAAGACGGGCTATTTCCCTGCATCCTCTATTCTCGCCAATGACTCGCGCGTCACAGGGAACAAGCTTTATGGTGCAGCCTTTGACTCACTCAAAATTGGACGTGTACGTGAGACGTTCGTCGGCTATGCTGAATGGTCACAAAATACCGTGCTACCTGCTTATCAGAAGGTGTTGGTCGGTGATGCGACCGTTGAACAGGCCGTTGATGAAATGATCTCTGGTTTGGAAAAAGTCCTCTAATCGTTTCGTCATTCAAATTTGTGGGGCGCACAGCCGTGCGCCCCTATCAGACAACTAATCGAACCTACGAAAACACCACTACGGTGTCCATCGAATCGCGCTGTTCTGCAGGAATTTTCACGATAAATTTATCGTCACGCCGTTCAATGGGCAAAGATGCTCCACCCTTCAACAAGTGGGCTTCTTTAACCGTGTCCGGTACACCCGTCAGTATGACCGAGTCACTGATATTGTCGAGGATATGCAGGTAATGGGTGTCGCCCTTTCGGGTGCTGACGCTGACAGATGTCGGCGGAATAACTCCGGCACGAGTTCCGTAAATCGACTCGTCATTTTCTTTGAGCCAAGCGCCTACACCACGCAAGCGTGAGGCATGTGTCGGTACGATCTCACCCGTTTCAAGCGGCCCAATGTTGAGCAAATAATTCGCACCTGCGCTGGCACTGCGAACCAGATTACTAATCAACTGCTTGGTCGATTTGTAATTGACACTGCCCGCGATATGAAACCAATGATCGTTAATCGTCATACAGACTTCAAGTGGATTATTGGAGATGGTGGGCGAATTGAAGCCGGTGGTATTCAAACCCGGTAAATCTTGCTCGAAGCCTTGCACATCCTCACCGGGCAGTATCGGATCAGAATGGCGGTTGTTGATGACCACCGCATCCGGTTGCAGTGTATGAATCATGTCATAGAGTTTGTCGTATTCGTAGCTCTCACCTTCAGGAGGCAAGAAGTACGAATCGGTTTCGTCGTAAACATGGTTCGGCCAATCGCCATCGAACCACATACAGGCGACATCACCATAATTCGTACACAACTCACGCACTTGCCCATGTAGGAAAGCGATGTAATCCGACCATGCCAAACCGCTCTCTTTACGGAAACGATAAGCAGGGTGATGCCAATCAAGCAGTGAGTTGTAGAAACCCAGTTTGATGTCGCTGCGTTTGGCAACCGCATCCGCCAATTCACGGATAGGATCGCGTTTGAAGGGTGTAAAGGTGGTTATCTTATAATCACTAAGGGCGGTATCATACATACTAAAGCCGTCGTGATGTTTGGTGGTAGGAACAATGTATTTCTGCCCCGCGTCGGCTGCGATGCTCACCCATTCATCGGCATTGAACTTGGTGGGGTTAAGCCGCGCCGCAATTTTCTCGTATTCGGGAACTGAAATGCGCTCAGCGTGCATCAACCAATCGTTACGTGGCGCAACGGCTGTCGGCCCCCAATGGATAAACATGCCGAAGCGAATGTCTTGGAACCACTTCAGCCCTTTCGCAGAGGCCTGTTTGGCAATAGTTCTTGTTTCCATCAGGTTAGCACCACAACCGTATCAATCGCATCGCGTTGATCTTCGGGAATGCAGAGCATAACTTTATTTTCAAGTTTTTCGATCTCGATGACCGCGCCGTTATGCAGCAAACGGGCTTTGGTCACTGTGTCAGGAATCGCCGGTAAGGTGACGCAATCGCTGGTATATTCCAAAACGTGCAGATAGTGTGTATCACCTTTGCTGGTGCTAACGGTGACTGCGGTTGGCGGAATTACACCTGCGCGTGTGCCGTAAACTGATTCGCCGTAGGTTTTCAGCCATTCACCTACCCCACGTAAACGGGCGGCATGTGTCGGGACAATTTCACCCAAAGCGGTTGGCCCGACGTTGAGCAGATAATTTCCACCAACACTGGCACTGCGTACCAAAAGATGAACCAGATGCGGAGTCGATTTGGTATTGTGGTCGGCAGAGCTAAAACCCCAATGATCGTTGATGGTCATGCAGACTTCGAGCGGCAGTTGGGAGATGGTCGTGGTGTTGAAGCCAGCGGTATTCACACCGGGTAAATCCTGCTCGAAACCCTGAACGTCCTCACCGGGAAGTGGATTCTCGTGGCGGTTGTTCATGACTACCGCGTCCGGTTGCAAGGTGTGGATCATGTCGTAGAGTTTTTCGTATTCGAACGAGCCACCGGGTGCAAAATAAGCATTGCTTTCATCAAACGCATGATGTGGCCAATCGCCATCAAACCAGACAGAGGCAATATCACCATAATCTGTACACAGTTCGCGCACTTGCCCGTGCAGGAAGGCGATGTAATCTGACCACGCTAAACCGCTCTCGTTGCGAAAGCGATAAGCGGGATGATGCCAGTCCAACAGCGAATTATAGAAGCCGAGTTTGACATCACTGCGCTTGGCGACTGCATTCGCCAATTCGCGAATAGGATCACGCTTGAAGGGTGAATTGGTAATCTTATAATCACTTAAGGCGGTGTCATACATGCTAAAGCCATCATGGTGGCGTGTCGTCGGGACGATATATTTTTGTCCTGAGTCTGCCGCGATGCTCACCCATTCGTCAGCGTTGAATTTGACGGGATTGAACTGGGGCACGAGCTTTTCATATTCGGACACGGGAATGCGATCGGTGTGCATAACCCATTCTTGTTTTCCGATGATTGAATACAAACCCCAGTGAATGAACATCCCGAAGCGGATGTCTTGAAACCAATTTAAACCTTTAGCAGACGCTTGTAGAGCCAAAATAAGACCTTTCATAGTTTTAGTAAGACGCACAGCCATGCGATTAAATGCGTTTTATGGATTGCGAGACCAATCCGTTATAGCCATAACCAATAGAAATACATGGCTTTACACCAATCGTGTAGAGCTTTTCGAAACTCATCAAAATCCTGTTACAATAACGCTATGACATCGGCTAAATGTCACAGTTATGGATGAGACTGGTCAGGGTGCAATTGTCTAGACTGCATTACCAGTTCTCATCCACCAACTCTTTAAAGACTAGCTTGCCTGAGTCGCCTCATAAGCTTTTTGGGAAATCTCTAGCAAACGTGGCAACCCTTGCGAGTCCAACGTCGCCAAGTAGGTATCCCACTCTGAGTCAATATTCGCATCACCGGTGATGAAACGCGTAAGCATTTCGTCTACATAGGTCTTCACGGCGAGCTGAATTTCCGTCACTTCTTTAGCGTCTGAGTCTGAGTAGGTCAGCGGCGGAATGAGATCCTTAATTGAGGGTGCAAAAGGCAGCATCGCGTTCGATGCTTCGAACAGCGGCACCTCAACAAATTGATCCTTTGCTGATTGGCTCAAACGGAAATCACTGGTACGGTAGGTCATACCGGTTTGTCGCCATGAGGTGTCGGTCATACCTTCGCCCCAGTTTGCTGTGGTACGGTAGGCAGCTTGCTTACCATTGATACCCAATTCACCTTCTGGCGGCTTGATCCAGTCTGTACCCTCGACACCAAACGTATCACGCATGGTGGCTTCATTGCTGTACATCAGATCAGCAAGGCGGAAGGCAACGTCAGGATGTGCGGCTTTATTGGTGATAATGAAACGACCAACGCTGAAGCCCCAAGGCGCATAAGCGGCTGTTTGGACACCTTCCGGACCTTTCAGTGGAGGAATAGCAATCCAGTTGTCCATCTCACCACCCTGAGCCAAAGTCTTGGCCTCGGTGTATGTACCCATCCAACCACCACTGACTGCGCCCAGCAGATGGGGTTCCTTCTGGCTGCCGAGTTGCAGCAGAGCGGCGTTGTCCTGAATAAGCGCATTAGGATCAACCAAGCCTTCGGCATACAGTTTGTTGAGGAAGCGCAGACCTTCTTTATAACCGGGTTGGGCATAAGCTGCTTGAACCTTACCGTCAATGAGCAGCAAGCGATCTTGTTGAATCCGATCATAGAAAACGAAAGCGTTCATCAAGTTCTGCTCAACGCTGTTGTGCCAACCGCCTGAGCCCTCGGCGTTACCGGAGAACGGAACTTCATCCGCAATACCATTGCCGTTGGGGTCTTTTTCCTTGAAGGCCACCAACATGGCTTCGAATTCGTCGGTGGTGGTGGGAATAGCAATTCCGAGTTTATCCAACCAAGGCTTGTAGACCCACATCTTCTGTGAAAGGAAGCAGTGGAAGCATTCGTTGATTTCGGGTAGGCCATAAATGTTGCCATCTGGCGAGGTATTCAATGGCAGCAGTTGTGGACGTTCCGTTTCGAAAACGCGTTTGGTTTCGTCGCCATACTTCGCCATCAGATCATTGAGGGCAACGAATGTGCCTTGTGCACCCTGCTGAGCCAAGAGGCTGGAGGTTGCCGGGAAGCCGAGCAGTACATCGGGAAGATCGCCACTGGCGAGTACCAAATTCAGCTTGGTTTGGGCATCGGTGGAGTTGACTACTTCGATTTGAAGGTCAATACCGGTCTTTTCTTCGAGCCATTGTGTATAGGCGTTAGTATTGAAATCTGATACTTGCTCACCGTTAGAGATTAATATCTTGAGGACGGTGGGTTCGGTGACAATGGGGAACTGACCGGCAGGAGTCGCGATGTCACCTTGAGCATGAACCGGGAAGCTCAAAATCGGCAACAACAAACCCATAAAAAGAAACGAATAGAGCAGCTTTTTAGTCATTTTTATTTCCTTGAGACTCTTTTCTTAAATAAGATTCAGATCGTTATGTTGCAGATTTAGACCATAAACCTCCTTTATCCTTTGATGGCCCCAATCGTTAAACCTTGGACGAAATAACGTTGTACGAACGGGTAAAGCAGCAGTACGGGAACTGAGGCCACCACGATAGATGAAAATTTAAGTTGTTCCTGAAGTGCCTGTTGGTCAGCCAATCTTTTAACATCTGCAATCATGCCAAGGTCAACTTTGTTCAAAATGAGGATGTTACGCAGCACGATCTGTAATGGTGCGAGATCAGGATTGGTTTGTAAGACGAGCGAGAGAAAGTATTGATTCCATTGGGCTACAGCATAAACCAAGAACAGCACCGCCAACAGCGATTTGGCGAGTGGCAGCACGATCTTGAGCAGATAGCCAATATCGCTGCAACCGTCGATTTGAGCCGCTTCATAGAGTTCATCGGGAATACTCGCCCGAAGAAATGAAATGGTGATGATGAGATTCCAAACACTCAAGGCAGTTGGGATGATGAGCGCCCAACGAGTATTCACCATTCCAACATCACGCACCACCAGATAAAACGGAATCAAGCCGCCACTGAACAACATCGGGAAGAAAAATACAACAGTGAGAAAACGTCGACCGGGAAGGTCTTTGCGAGTTAGTGGATAGGCAGCTAAGAGGGTTAACACGACACTAACCGCTGAGCCGACAATGGTATAAAACAGCGAATTCAGCATCCCTTTGATGAGTGTCGGATATTCGAAAATTTTCTGGTAGCCGACCAGTGTGGGATCGACTGGAAACAGCGTCACCTTACCGGAAATGACGGCGGAAGGCGAACTGAAAGAAGCACTCAAGGTATAGATAAGCGGATAAAGAATAATGATCAAAATTACTGTGAGAAAAATGTAGTTAATAATGGTAAAGACACGATCCCCTTTTGAATCCTGTATTTCACTGAGCGACTTGC
Organism: Aggregatilineales bacterium; assembly: GCA_038251275.1. Taxonomy (GTDB): domain Bacteria; phylum Chloroflexota; class Anaerolineae; order Aggregatilineales; family Phototrophicaceae; genus CFX2. The sequence continues at coordinate 7,628 of JBBSBM010000066.1, read as the reverse complement.
GGCGTGTTGAGTGGGGCATACGTAAAGTTGTCATCAGCATTCTCCTATAGTTCGTTATTGAATGATCCGCAGACTACCAGAGACTTTCTTGTCCTAAGCGTTTGACCGTATAGTTGGCAAGCACGACCATCAAAAGTGCGATAACACCTTTAAATAGGCCGATGGCAGTTGCGTAAGAGAAGTCCAGCGTCGGAGAAGCCAAACCCACTTTATAGACGTATGTATCCAAAATTTCAGAGGCGGAAACATTCACCGGATTTTGTAGGAGGAGAACTTTTTCAAAGCCGATGTTGATGAAGTTGCCAAAGTTCAAAATGAGCAGCATGGTGGCAATCGGCATGATGCCAGGAATATCAATGTGGAGAATGCGCTGAATTTTGGACGCGCCATCAACAACAGCCGCTTCATGCAAAGCCGGGTCAATGGTGGTCAGTGCTGCCAGATAAATGATGGCTGAGAAGCCCATATGCTGCCAAATATCTGTCCAAACATAAATGGATTGGTAGAGATCAGGCTTCGACATGGCGCTGACGGGTTGTAATCCAAGAGCGTTTGTAATCTGGGCAAGCAGACCAAAGCGCGGATTGAGCATTTGTAAGATCAACCCGACCATGACGACAGTTGAAATAAAATGCGGTGCGTAGGTCACCAGTTGAAGCGTTTTCTTGAACCACAATGTACGAACTTGATTCAAACTCAGGGCTAAGATGATGGGAATAGGGAATCCAACTGCTAATAAATAGAGGCCTAAAGTGAGCGTGTTGACGATCAACCGTGTGAACTGGAACGAGTTAAAAAAGCGCTCGAAATTAGCGAAGCCTACCCAAGTGCTGTTCCAGATGCCGCCTGCCAGCGTGTAGTCCCGGAAAGCAATCTGCGCCCCCAAAATCGGAACATAACTGAAAACGATGATATAGGCTAAGGGGAGTGCAAGCAGTGCATAAAGCTGCCAGCGCCGACGCATACGCATCAGCAGATGGCGAAATCCACTGGTAGCAGATGCCGGCGAAACATTTCTACGGGTTATGACGGGGCTATCAATGGTATTTTGCTGATCGGTAACGGCCATTTTTTAATTACCTATCTCTATTTTGAACTATTTTATCGGGCGGGCTCGCAGGCCAGTTTTCTATCCTTTGATTCTACTCTAAACGAGAACTATGGCTCTGCCTGAAAAGCGTTATTTAATTTTTGGCGACAGACAAAGCCCGTATTAATGAAATGAAATTTTTAACTGGAATATCGCTGTTTACTTCCGCGCCTATACCTGCCACATAATTTTTGTCTGAGGCAAGTATGGAGGTGCTGGCAGCAACATGCTCTGTGATGATCTGTTCACTACTGTTGATTAGCAGTGAAGTCGGGATTCCCCCCATGAAACTCAAATGCCCTGCGGCAGCGTGTTTAATTGCAGCAAGATCATTAACTTCGGGCTGCGCGACATAAACGGCATCAAAGCCTAAGTTTCGAATGATCGGAATGATTGTCTCGAGATTTCCGGGTGTGTACAGCACGGTCGATAAGCAATGTTCCCGTGCAGGCCGAATGAGTTGTTGTATACGATGGCTGAAAATCGCATCAAAATCATCGAAAGATAGACACAAGCCGTTTTCATCAGCCAATTGATCACTGAAAATGACAAAAGCGAGATCAGCCGCAAAGCGATCACAAATCAATTGGACGATTTTGGTCTGATAAGCGAGCAAATTATCAGCTACTTTTTGAAGTAAGGTGGTTTGTGTATCAGGATATGTACTACCAAATTGTTCAAATATTTTTAACGTGTCTGCGAAAATGCATCTGAAGTCAGCGGCGATACCCACATTAGTATTACGGGCTAGCCGAATATAGCGATCAAATAAATCCAGTTGGTCAGTTAGGCTAGGAAAATCAAACGGGGGTAATTCACCATCGCTTGCCCAATCCTTGTCGAGATGCTGAATTGTCGGTTGAAACGGAAAGCGACATGGAATTGCCGCAATGCCGCTGCGTAAGGCAAATTCAATTTGATCTTCAGGACAAATGAGGGAAGTTTGATGGATAAATTCGTGCTGCGGTTCCCGCTCCAAGACATAGCGGTAAAGTGCACGGTTGGTCATCGCATATTCAAAATGTGGAATGGCTGAAACACTGGAAGCCTGATGCTTAAGCGCCTGTTTCAATAAAGTAATTTGCACTTTATCAGCATGAATTAAATCACCATCATTTAGAGTCAGTGCAACAGTGACAACATCACTTACTTCAGCAGCTAGCGCCTCAATTTTCTCGCGAGGTAACGGTGATATGAGTTGACCTTGAACCGAGTCGAATGCACTATTCAGTATGATCGGACTAGGCACGCCGCCACAAGACTGCCTGACGATAAGCCGCGCAGGTAAGACAACCGTTTGCGGACGCAGATAATCATCGCTATTCAAACGATTAAGCAATAATTGCGCGGCATTCACACCAATATCATAGGGTGATTGGCTGGCAACGGTCATCAAAGAGGCGAAGCGCGAGTCAGGGTAAAAATCATCGAAGCAAACGACGGCGACTGCTTCAGGAACAGATATATGTCGCTTTTCAAGCGCTTGCATCACGCCGATGGCGATTTCGTTGTTGGCGGCAACAATGGCTGTCGTCTCAGGTTGGCTATCCATCAAATCGAGTGTCAGGCGTTCAGCTGTTTTTCGTTCATACTCGCCCCAACAAATCAGTTCAGCATCAAGCGGAATATTCGCGTCTGCCAGCGCCATACAATAACCAGCAACACGGTCATTTGCACTGGTCGAACTTTGACGACCAGTGACGATGGCGATATTCTTGCGACCCAAACGGATTAAATGCTCGGTCAAGGCAAACGCGCCGGAAATAGAGTCGCTGTAAACGTTGTCCACGTTCCAACTGGCAGCTTGAGACTGCCCTACGAAGACAATAGGCTTTTCGCGAGTAGTGTGACCTTCATCACCTGCGAGCACAACCCACTCCGACCGACGGCTGAGAATCATGCCATCAACACGGCTGTATATCGATTCTAGATAACGTAGATTCTGGGGTGACCGGGCGAAGGTGTTACAGATGAGTACGTGATAGCCATTGGATTGTGATGCTTCTTGAACACCGCGTGCGACAGTCGTCCAAAAATAATTTGTCAGTTCGGGGATAGCGAGAGCAATCGTATCGGTGCGTTTACTACGCAAGCTGCGGGCTTGAAAATTCGGTTGATAAGACAGCGTGGCAATTGCCTGTTCCACTTTGGAACGGGTGTCAGGATTGACATTAGTAGCCCCATTCATCACGCGTGAAACTGTGCCGGGGGATACACCTGCTAACTTGGCAACATCAGCAATCGTAGACATAAACAAATTTCTTTAAAAGTCTTTTTAGGTTCGTTAAATCGATTTTTTGAATCGATTTCACAAAACTATAAACTGCTTTTAGAAAGCTGTCAACAAATTTGTATGTTACAAGATTTTGAAGAGAAAGCTGATTACGCTACTCATAGGGGCAAAGATTAATGTCTTTTAGCAGATAGTTTGCATATTACAATTTTCATATTGCGTAATTTATGTGTTTGTTAGGTGAAATTGCTTACAGTACCTAAAATAATTTCTTTAGGCTGCAACCTTGGGATAATCAGTTTTCGGGGTTGTCAGTGAAAGGCTGTTATGAACATGCGCCTCGCATTACGTGTTCCCGCGGCTATGCAGCGTGTTTCCCTACGAGCCATCTTCTACATGACTCTCTCCGCACTTTGCTTTGCTGCCGCCGAATTGGTCGCATCCCATTTTATTCGTGGAATTTCACAGATTCAGTTGGTTTGGGGACGTTACGCCGTCCATCTACTGTTTATGGTTACCGTTTTAGGGCCACGTTATAAACGTAAATTAGTCTCCACCAATCATTTGGGGCTTCATATTTTACGTTCACTCACGATGCTCATCATGCCACTAGGGTTCATTTTGGGCTATGCGGCGAATATGCCAACCCACGATATTTGGTCACTCTACTGGTTATCTCCTCTCATGATGCTGGCGCTTTCCACCCTCGTCTTACATGAGCGTGTCGGCAATGTACGCTGGATCGCAGGGGTGATTGGTTTTGTAGCCATGATGCTCATCTACCAACCTGATCGCAGTATTTTAAGTCCGGTGGCTTTACTCGGTTTAAGTTCCGGTCTGGCTATCAGTTTGCATCTTCTACTCTCACGCATTCTTCGGGAAGATCACCCATTAACCAGCTTGTTTCATACCGCTTTATGGGTATTTCTCATCGTCACTTTTGTTATGCCGTTTGTTTGGCAACGGCCCTCTGGTACGGATATTGAAGGCATGATCCTGATTGGTATTATTGGCCTAATAGGCTTGCTTGTTCTGGCACGAGCAGGCGAACTCATGCCACTTTCAATTGTGGCGTTCTTTTCTTACACGGATCCGATTTGGGCTTTAATTTTAAATGCCATTTTCTTTGGTATCCTACCTCGCAAAGGGGAATTACTGGGAGTATTTATCATCGCCAGTGTGACAATATTCCTCTTGTACTATGAGGGTAATCGCGCCCCATCTCAAGTCGAAGAGAAATTACAAGTCCCACAAAACATTTAAGGTAAGACAAGGGTAATACCAACAAAATATCGCGATCTCGTTTTCACCCAGACGATATTTTGATCATATTACCCTTACCACTTTATGCTTATTTCCCCTTAATTACCCCATCTACGCTTCCAATTTCCGGGTGCATTCGAGAGCTTTTTGCGCATAAGTAAATGGTTCTGGAATATTTTCCGCAGATAGATCGCTGATTTCCAGTATCCCGAAGTGTTAATGATTAATTTACATTTAGGGAATTTTTTCACTTTTCATCAATACAAAACTATTTCACTATGGCCTTATACTACAAGTAATCAATATATTTGATATAGGGAGAGTAAAACGGACTATGACAATTGTAGTGCAATGGGATAATCCCGATAAGACAATATTGCGGCAAAAATTTGAAGGTAAATGGACAGGACCCGAGTATTACGCTTCGCTCGATGAAATAGCTAAGCTGCTTAAAGAAGTGAATTACCGCGTGCATTGGATTGGCGATATGACTAATTCGGTGGGTATACCGGCGCTCAATCTGCTCGCGGCTTCGGGGCGGGTCGTCAAAATGGTTGAGCATCAATTTTTGACGGTCAGTGTTGTAAAAGCACACAACTATTTTCAATCACTTGTGAATGTCGTGCGCCGTATGAGCCCGGCGTTGGCTGAACGGGTCTATTTTGTTAACACTTTGGATGAAGCATATAAGCTTTTGGCAAATCGTTCCGATGACGATGCTAAAGCCTCGTAGGTTGCGATGTTTTAGCCTGTTAGCTAACTCAGTAAAATTCCGCTTTGAGCATTCCTTGCTTCTCATGGGATAGCAAGTGCATGATTATACACTTGCTTCTAATTTTCCCCTACGTTATTTAGTAATAGCCTTAGTCACAAAAGAACAATTTGAAAATTAATTGTTAAGATTTACGTTCTTTATTTTTGTCTTGAAGCGTAAGGTTAGATTAATTTTATTGAAAAAAAGTAAATTAGTAAGTTTATCCTTGTATACTCCAGCATGTCATCTCATTGATCTTTTAAAGAGATATGGAGTGGGCTAATACATGGAGTCAGAGCGTTCAGAACAATCCACCTTACCCAATTATGAACATTCAACGTGGCAAATTGAGGGAGTTGTCCCTCATTCGCGCCCTACTTGGCTCATTCATTCGGATAAAGACGTATCATCAGCGGTTCAGTCGCCTGATGATGCCCCAACAGCCTCTGCTGAATCTCAGCATTACAACAGGGTAGTCCTCGACACAAGCGAATTTTTAGCCCTCAGCGCACAGCATTATATGCCCGATATGCCCTTTCGGGATTATTATGTTTGGGCACTTTCTGACCAAAATCCGCAAAAAGATGTGTGGCATCAGTTAATAGGAGTGCGCCAAACCGTTTTATTGACCGTTAAATTGATGGGTGATATGCTCACTGATGAGCAATGGGATACCTTTTCAAAACACGTTGCACCGGTGAATGCGTATTTGATTTATGAATACTTTTCTGATGCACTGGCTCTTGGAATAGGACGCGAGGCGCTGCACGAGCAAGGCGACATCTTACGGCATCAATTACTGCACACCTTTAATGAGGCGGCAAGTAATTATCTACAGGATGAAACACGCACAACCGAGCTATATCTCGATAGCGTGGAACCACTTAGCAAAGCAGTATCCATCTTCAACCAGAGTCTTAACCCTCATAAACATCAAGCGATTGCGAAGGCATACATTGACGACCATTCACTTGTTCACATGAGTGAGATCGAATATTCAACTTTTTCTCTGCTGCTCGCCAACTTACAGATGTGCATGGATGTTGTTAGCAGGACAGAGGGGCAAGCGACTTCGGAAATGATTCGGCAAGGCTTGCTCGACCGTTACAAAGCCTCCAATCAACTGCTTTACGATACTCATGACAGTTTAGGCAGCATGTTGGTTTCCAGCGCCCATGCCACAATGGCGATTCCGATTATTGGATATTACATACAGGCGATGATTTCAACGATGGGACTGGATGAGCCTTTCAATGCGATTGTCGAGGATGGGACACTGCATGAGGCGCTCTGCACATTATCCGTACTTATCCGTCTGCTCAACGATATTGGCACGCCGTTAATCGTCCAAACAACTGAAGAACGCGCCGAATTTATTACCCAAATGCAAAGCAAGCAGCGCAGATTGAGGAATGTTCGGAGTATGAGCGGATTCCTCGATCAAATTTCGGAAGAACACGAAACGCTATTGACGCGGATTATTAAAGATTTGCGGCATAATGAGGCCAATCTCGCTCTACACGAGATTGATGAATATGGCTCGGTTCAAGATTCGATTGCCCATTTCGGTGAGCAGTTGGAAAATTGGTCACTCTTTTATCAAACTCAGGTGACTCAATTGAAACACTTGATGGCAAGCATCAGCCAACAAATGCAGGATAAGAGTGTGAGTCAGCTATTATGGCGCTGCTTGAAGTTTAACGAGCAGTTGTATAGCCACGCATACACGGTTGCCGATGGGGAATTTACAAACTAAGCATGTCATTGTTGGCAATTTTGATGGCGAACAAGCCCGTTTTATGGCGAAATTGCCAAGCAGTTTTGACTTGCTAGCCGAGAATTCATGTTCAACTATTGGCAATTTTGGCTTGGGGGCTGCCGCCGCCAAGATTGCCACTTGGAACCCTCCCCCGCAAGCGATGGAGGGAATAATACCAATACATTGGTCTATACACTCAGAACTTTCGACAAGTTACTTAATCAGTAGTCTTTAGAAAGAAGCGGTGGATGCGAGTCCGCCGCTTTTGATTCACCCTAAAGGACTCCCGTTGGTCGGAAACTGCAAATGATGCTGTTGATACTGTTGTTACAACAATGCTGCGACGGCGGATTTAAGGGAGCGCGATGCCGAACGTGCGAAATATGCTGCAAATTCGTAACTACTCAGGTGGGGAAAAAGTACCAAAAAAGATAAAAACGAGCTAGAGTCATAAGGATGAAACCCACAGAGAAGCCGTTAAGCAAAGAACAACTACAAGGGCTAGAAAAAGCCGACTTGGTAGATTTGG
>JBBSBM010000065.1:0-43845 GCA_038251275.1 Aggregatilineales bacterium | reverse complement strand
TTCTGCAACCGACTCACTGCTGCGGATGCGAGCGAGAACGGTTCCGACCGCCACCACTTGATCGGCGGCGACCAGAATGGCATCCAAGATGCCATCCGATAGGGCTTCGAGTTCGACATTAGCTTTATCGCTCTCGATTTCAGCCACCGGTTCGCCTTTGCGGACGGCTTCCCCCGGCTGCTTGAGCCACGCTAAAACGCGGCCTTCTTCCATCCCAAAGCCCATGTTGGGCAATACGATCTCTGAAAAACTCATACTTATTCTCGTGTCTATATTATTAAAATCGAAGCAGATCATATTATTGGGTGGAGGTAATTCCACCGTCGAGATAAAGAGTCTGCCCCGTGATAAAGTTCGATGCTGGAGACACCAAAAAGAGTATAGCCTGCATCACATCATCTGGCTCGGCGATGCGGCCTAATGGTATACGTGCCGTTAAAGCGCTATAAAACTGGGGATCAGCTAACATCGCTGCGACTTGCTCAGTTCGGACGAACGTTGGCGCGACGACATTAACATTGATGTTATCCGGCGCTAACTCAGCCGCAAGTTGCTTACACATCGTCCCAAGGCCACCCTTGGCAGCACAGTAGGCAGCGTAACCCCGTCCGCGTAGACCAAGTTGAGTACGGACTGATCCTAAATGGACTTGTTTGCCACCCTGCCCCTGCGAAACCATATGCTTCGCGGCAGCCTGTGCTAAAAAGAAGGCAGATTTCAGATTGGTGGAGTAAACCAAATCAAAGTTTTCTTCTGTCACATCTAATAATTTTTCTTCACGGTTCAGCCCGATACAGTTGACTAAAATGTCGATACGACCATAGTGGCTAACGGTATCTTCCACAACAGCGCGGATTTCAGGGAGTTTTTCCGCATCGAAAGCGGCTGCGTAAGCATCACAGCCATTTTCTTTGAGTGATTTCGCCAGCGCCTCAGCCCGTTCGCCACTGCGTCCAGCAACCACAACTTTTGCGCCAACTGTCGATAATCCACGGCACACGGCTTCACCGATACCGCCATAACCACCTGTGACCAGTGCTACCTTGCCATCCAGTCGAAACAACCTGTCTAACAGGGCAGGCGTTTGGACATTTAACATACGATCCTCCTCTTATTGACTCGACTTGAATGTAGGTAAGACCTGTTCACTAAACAACTGCATTCCATCAATATCAGGGGCATCCATAAACCACAGCATAAAATGCGATATGCCGAGGGCAATATAGTTCTGAAGCTGGTTCTTGATTTCATCCGGTGTTCCAACCAATCCGGTATCGGTCAGATAATGTGGATATTCGTTGCTTTCGCCGCTGATAAAGGCACGGAAATCGGCATCATGCGGCGTTTCCGTACCTTTCGGAGTGAGCTCTAACATGGACTTGAGCTTTTCGCGTATGTCTTCCCGCGTAGGAGCGCTTAGAATTTGCACTTCGTAACTGATTTCCAATTCATTAAAGTCGCGGTTGACCTTTTTGCAAGCTGCCCGCAGCAAATCCAAACGCTGATTCATGGTCGTCAGGCCAACGGGAACACTGTTCCAACCCTGTCCCCAACGAGCAACAGCATCAAAGGTTATAGGGTTGGCTTCACCAAACCAAATCGGTGGATGGGGTCTAGTAAAAGGTGCAGGTTGGCAAACAGCATCTTTGACGTGGTGAAAACGCCCGTCAAATGTGAGCGGATTGGCTTCGCTGGTTTGCCAAAGTTTGAGGGACAACTCTAGCCCTTCCAAGAAATCCGCCATCCGTTCTTCAACGTTTTCAGGATAGTTCAAGCCATAAGCCTGATGTTCGCTGATGCGCGTGCCGGTATCGGCAAAGTAGATGAAACGTCCCTCGGAAATTTGATCGAGAGTTGCAATCATCTTGGCGGCAACCGATGGATAACGGAAGAAATGACCTTGATGAATGATACCGAGTTTCGACTTGGAGGTTGCCCCGGCAATCGCAGAAAGTGTTGTCCAACCTTCCATAATCGCCTGATCTTTACCAAGCATCAGATGATCAGCGACCCATATTGAATCATAACCGAGTTCATCAGCGGCTTTTGCAGTTTGCAGCGCTGTTTTGATGTCGAGCGCCGGAAAGTTGGGTGTGCGAAACAAACCACCTCCCGGCATTGCAAATATCGGTACACAATAACCAAATTGAATAGGATGGGGCATGGTTTATGTGACCTCATATTTCAGCGGTTCGCCGCGCAGGTGGTGATAGATATTCAAGAAAATATTGAGCGAGTCACGAATATGCGTCCAATGTCCCTGCCACGCTGAATGAGAGGTCAATATGACATTGTAATTGGGATCTTCGTTGAGTTCTTGCAGCGGATCGTCCACGGGCAGCGGTTCTTCGTACATCACATCCAACCCTGCACCACCCAACCGATGATTTTTCAGCGCATCCACTAACGGAGGTTGGTCAACCAACTTGCCACGCGCCGTATTAATGAAAAACGCGTCGGGCTTCATCAGGCTAAATTCACGCTCACCAATGATTTTCTCGGTCGTGGGCATAATCGGGATATGAACACTCAGAACATCCGACCGTTTAAACAGTTCATCCCACTCGACATATTGAACGTGATATTTTTCTTCAAGTTCGACGGGGAAGCGAACCTTATCCCAGTAAATGCATTTCATCTCGAAGGCGTGGGCATATTTTGCCATCGGACGAGCGATTTCACCGAAGCCTAGCAAACCCAATGTGTAATCTTGGACGATACGAACGTTGGGGACGGTTGCGCCCCAACCCCGTTCGATGTACAAACGCGCTTTCATCTGGTGTTCTTGTTCGCGCATCTGCTTAAAGTAATTAAGCATCAACGTCCAAGCGTGTTCGGCCACCGCGATGTAATTAATCAGCGGAGTCGCACAAACAGGGATTCCCATTTCACGGGCTGTGTCCATTGGAATGCCACGATAATCCTCACCCATGTGCTGAAGCAGCTTGATTTTTGTTCCTTTGCGAAGGGTTTCAGATGGGAGACGCTGCTTATGAACAACAAGGTAATCACAATCGGCGATCACCGCATCCAATTCTTCTAGCGTATTCACCTTAACAAGATTGGTTTCATAATCGGCGAAAATTTCTTCAAAGAGTGGTGCATCCTTCGCCCACTCAACTCGCGCAGGATCATTCGGAGGCAAGCGCTTGTCGATTTCATGTGCATATTCTTTTCGGAACTGCACGCCTAAGAGCACATAATTATATTCTTCCCAAACAACGATGTTGGTAGTCATGATCTCACCTGCGCCCATGCGCGCATAAACGTCCGTTTTCCGTTGGCGAGAATTGTTTCAGGGGTTTCCTCACCCGGAATCGTCCGCAGTTCCATAGAAAGTATCGGGGTTGAACCTAAACGCTCACGCGCATTTGTCCAATACTGCACCTCGTCCAACTGCTTGAGATACTCGACCACTTCGGGCAGGTCATTGCGTCCTAGCGGATGACCGAAGCGAGGATGAAAATCTCCATAAAGTGCTGAGTCGCGATGGTCAATCACACTGTTACCGATGTGAGCATGAATCAGATGACGACCAGCGGTTTTGAGAGCGTGTTCGGAGGTTTCGCCGAGTAGTGGCAAATGGCTCAAATCAATGGTCAAGCCAAAGTTAGAACGGTCAACCGCATCAGCCATTTTTGCGGCTTCAACGGTCGGGCCAATCAAGCGTTTCTTTTCAATGTCACGGTCAAAATTTTCAAATGTGATAAACAATTGTTTTTTAGTGGAGTGTGCGGTGGCGTAATCACACAATTCTTGTAAATCTTCCACAAGCCGAGCGGTAGTCGCCTCACGTTGGTCAGGCGGCACATCCAACGGCCCTTGTACCATCGCCATAACGCTGTTGAGATCAATCGCCTCATCAATCAGCGCTTTGAGGCGATTCATGGCGGCTTTACGCAAATCAGCATCCGCGCTGCCGGGTTCAAGTTTTTCCAGCAGCACTGGCAAAATCGGCAGATAAACCACCTGCAACTGCGATTGTGCTAATAGCGCTTTGGCTTTCTGACGCACTTCAGGATTTTTGACCGGGGCGATTTCAACCGCCCCAAAATCCGCGTCGTTAACGATGTTTGTCAGTGTTTCGACCACTGGCCCTTCACCACCACGGCACTCAAGGTAAATCAGTGGATGGATCACACCGAAGTCCATCATATGCGACCAAGCATTCATGCTTTCATACCTCGCTCGATTTCAGCTTGATAAGGGGATTCTTTACCACCTAGCACTTCATCGAGTGTGACCATGCGCTTGAGCAGTTCAGACTCTAGCAGGCCGAAGACCAACGCCAATGAGCGCAAGCCCTGTTCGCCGGTGACTTCTGGCTCACGGTTATTGATCGCTGCGTCCACAAAATCGGCTTGTTCGATGCCCAGTAGATTTGAGTCAATGTCTGCCCAAACCATATCGTAGCTGGTTAGACGATCACCGTTGAACAGCGCTGCGGTCACATCATCGAGGTGGAAATCCGGAACGAGACTCAGTAAGTCTTCGACAGGAACATCTTTACCATCGCGACGTTGAACCAATCGTAGTGGTTTGCCTGTACGATCACCGGGTATTGCCAGCGAACCGCCTGTGCCATAGATCATACGAGAGAATAAGCCCTCGCCACGTCCAGCAACATTGAGCAGCCAATTGGCAATCGCACCACTCTCGAAGCGCATTACACCCACCGACAGATCTTCGGCATCGGCTTCATGCTTTGCACCTTGTTGGTCGGTACGCTGCTTATCCACGATGGCGTTCATGCCGACAACCGTATCAATCGGGCCGAGGTAGAATTCCAAAATATCGGTGTAATGCACACCCATATCCAGCACGATACCACCGCGATCTTTGCGATGCCTCCAAGGGGTGATAATGACGAATTCGCCACCGCCCGATGACTCTTGGGTCGCTAAGAACGGTGTACCGATTGCGCCACTTTCTACAAGGGCTTTGCCCAAACGGTTAATCGGATCACGACGATAGTTTTCAGCGACTGCCAATTTACGGTTGGCCTTCTTGCCCGCCTCGACCAACCGCACACCTTCGGAAACGGTTAGCGTAATCGGCTTTTCAACCATGACGTGAATACCTGCGTCAAAGGCTTTTTTCGCCACTTCGACGTGCATCTCTGGCGAGGTCGTGACGATAATTCCATCCAACTTAAGGGCTTTTATCATCGAGTCAAAATCTGCGAACTGCTGTGGGCGTGTGCCGAGCAAATCCTCGGCATGGTCAGCCATCTTTTCCAGATTAGCAGGTATAATGTCGCAGACGGCTACGAGGTCAAAGTTCAACTTACCGGCTGCCTTTAACTGCTTCATGCCGATGACATGCCGCCGTCCCATTACTCCACAGCCAACCAGTCCCATTGCGAATGACATGGTTAATTTCCTTCTGGCAATTCAAGTTTATGATTCAGGCTCTTGATATGTGCGGCGTTAATTTTGGCACTTTCCAACGGTGAAACTGTGCTACTGCTCTGCTCAACAACAACCCAACCGGGGAACTTTTGCGCGACCAATTCGGCTAGGATTGCACCAAAGTCTAAACCTATTGTTCCTTTACCGATCTCAACGAACTTGCCAGCCGCCCAGTCCTTCAAGTGCATATAACCGATACGCGATTTGTACTTGCGGATGTGGGCAACTGAGTCTTCACCAACCAAGCCGATGTGGGAGACATCGAGGCACAACATGGTTTTCTTGGTTTCATTGAGTAGGATGTCAATTTCGCCTTCGGTTTCGATGGTGCAACCGACATGCGGGTGATAGGCCAAAGTAATGCCCTTATCCGCACCATACTTGGCGAGTTCTTCGCAACCTGCTGCCAAGTTTTTGTATTCGTCAGCCGTCGGCGGACGGGTACGCAAACGTCCACCACCTACGAGGCCGTATTGTTCAGCACCGAACAATGCAGCGTAATCCATGCGACGTTTGTGCATGGTGATGGTGTCGGGGTTCACAGGCACTTCGATGCCGCCAAAGAATATTCCCGGCTGTAATCCTTGAAGGATCGAACGCAAATAATCAGGTGAGCCGAGCCAGTCGAGCGAGTGATCAAAGAGTTCAACCGCGTGCCAACCGGCTTTTTTGATGTCTTTAAAAGTAGCGACCATATCCGGCTTTGTCGTCCAGTTGATGGTGCTGTAGGCAAAGCGTAAGGCATGTGTTTTCTTAGCAGTAGCTTTGGGCATGATATTAGGCTTCTATGTCTTTCTGTGTAAAAATAACTCTCAATTGACCGAATTTAATGAAATAGGTTCTTCATCGGCATTCAGTACGCGGATATTGCATTCTCCCGCGACTTTATGAAACAATTGGGCAACTTCTGGCACCTCTTCAGAGGTTGCGCCTTCGACGATGACAGGGAAATCGGGTGATAAGGCTTCAATCTGGCGGAAAAGATTGTGGAAATCCATCAATCCTTTACCGGGGCAGCCATCTTGTAAATGAAGTGCTAGGCGATTTTCAATCCAAATATCTTTGGCGTGGCAGCTAATGATGTGCTTGCCCAAGACTTCAAAATGGTGAGTAACGGCTGCGGCGGTGTCAAAAACAGTTTCACGGGTGATCCAATTAGCTGAGTCGTAGTCGCTAGTGACCCAAGGCGAATTGACCTCGTCCAAAACCGCAGCAGTGACTTCCGCAGATTCCAATGTGACCAGTTGATGACCTTCCATGCTCAGGTAAACGCCAGCCGCTTCGGCAGCCGAGGCACATTCCTTTAGACTCTTGACCAACTGCTTACGCGAGGTTACCGTCCAATTGTCTTTATGTGGGAACCAAGGACCATTCGAATTCATCGAACCCGGTCCGGTATCAATCCCGCGCGCACCGAGCCAACCGGCGAGTTGCAAGGCAGCTTGTACCGTTCGCACCGATTCTTTACGTGCATTTTCGTCGGTGGCCACCAAGTTTTGCCAGTAACCTGTCACTTGAAAAAGCCGCAGGTTTTCATCAGCTAACAGTTGGCGTACACGCTCAGCTTTTGCGCGAGGTGTGGTATGCGGATCGTTACTCTTAAAGCGCGTAAAAATACCGGAATAACCCATCGACCGAACACGTTCACAAGTCTCGGCGTTGAGATCATCCATATTGTCGGGCAGAAATGCCCCACACATTCCTATTCGCATAAGGTTAACCTTCCGTGATTACTCTTCATGTTCGAGTACTGCGCTTTCTGTAAAGGGATCGGTGATGATGAGTGATATATAAACCAGTGGTTCAAAGCCAGCATTGGTAATTTGGTGCGGCGTGGTCGCTGGAATCAGTTGGTAGCGATTAGCTGCCAACACTCCACCAAGAGTATTCACTTGTATCTGTGCTGAGCCACTCACAATGTAAATCACACGGTCTTGGGTTTCTAATTTGCGTGAGCCTTCGGTTTCACCGGGTTGGAGGGTTATCCTGTCGGTCTTGAAATGCTCATTCGAGGGCAACACATCACTCTCATAAACATTGGCGTAAGGCGCATCACCCTCGTAATTTTCCGGTGTAAAATCCTTATGACGAAGGCGATTGTACTTGTGGTTAGGTGCAACCACCACGAAGAAACATACCGTTTCGTCACCCGCGAACCAGTAATTATGATATTTATTCGGCGGCATAATCATGAAATCACCGGTCTTGTAAACGCGCTTGCTGCCACCAATTTGAATCTCCAAACTGCCTTGCGCCAAAAAGCCAATTTCGGTGGCTTCGTCATGCACATGCGGCGTGGGGCCAAGCCAGTCGTTGTTGAACCACTTTACATCGGGTGTCCACACAAGTGGCAATCCGCGACAGCGCTCATTCAACATGCGCGGTTGCTCCATCCATGCTTTATGGTCGATCTTTGACATGTTTAACCTTTTATACCGCTGGTCACAAACCCTTGAACGATGTACCGCTGAGCCAGCAGGAACATCACAATCATGGGTAGAACCATCAACGTTGAAATAGCCATAATGTAGTCGGTACGTGCTACTTGCGGGAAATAGTTGCGAAACAAATTCAAACCGAGTGCTAGTGTGAAGTTGTTCGGATCAGATAGATAAATGAACGGGTTGAGAAAGTCGTTCCATATTGCTAACACGGTGAGCAAAGTGACCGTAATCAATGCCGGACGCGCTAGTGGCATATAAATACGCCACCAAATAGTTAGATGGCCTGCCCCATCGATAATCGCTGCCTCATCTAATTCGCGCGGTATCTGCATAAAAAACTGGCGCAATAGGAAGATATTGATGGCACCACCACCGAACCAAGCAGGCACGATTAAGGGAGCAAAAGTATTCAACCAACCTATCTTGTAAAACAAGATGTAAAGCGGGATGAGAGTCACCTGCGACGGTAACATCAACGAGGCAAGCACGAGAATGAACCAGATATTACGACCGGGAAACTTGAGCCGTGCGAAGCCATAAGCACACAACGACGAACTGATTACAACACCCGGTACAGTGGCAACTATGATAAAAACAGTATTAAATGTCCACCGTGGGAATTGGGTGTTCTGGTAATTCCACGCTTCTTGAAAATTGGTAGTGACAACTTGATCAGGCAGGAAGGTTGGTGGGTATTTGTTAATCTCAGTATAGGATTTTAGGGAAGTACTCACCATAACGATTAATGGCAATAGAAATATAACTGCACACACAATCAAAAGACCGTAAATGAAACCCTTGCTCGTAATTTCTTGCCGTCTGTGAACAGCCTTGATTTTTTCCGAATCGTGCGACGATATATAGACAGCTTTGGTAGTCATGTGCGGACTTCTCCTTCGTAATATACCCACAATGGCGAACTACGGAATATCATCATCGTCATCACAATAATGATTGCAAACAATACCCACGCCATAGCTGAGGCATAGCCCATCTCCAGCCACTTGAAGGCTTTTTCGTAGAGATTGTAATTGTAGAAATAGGTGGATTTCGCCGGACCGCCCGCTGTCATAATGAACGCCGGTACAAAAAACTGAAATGCGCCAATGACACCCGTAACGACATTAAAGAAAATGGTTGGCGAAAGCATTGGAATGGTGATATACCAGAAACGCCTAAACCCATTAGCACCGTCAATTTTAGCCGAATCAATTAGATCTTCGGGGATATTTTGCAAACCAGCAACATAAATAATTGTGGTCACCGCGCTAGCCCACACACTCATAATTACTAGCGCAAATAGTGCAGATTCAGGAGAGCCTAACCAATTAATGGCTTTCAGACCAAATGCTTGTAAAACACGGTCAATTGGGCCAAATTCCTTGTTGTACAAATACTTCCATAATACTGCCGAAGCCGCTGCAGGAACGATAATCGGCAAGTAAAAAATAGTGCGAAAAACTGTCAGTCCGCGTACTTTTTGCGTCAACAAAACTGCCAGTGCGAGTCCTACAATCTGAGACAAAATCACAAACATAATACCAAAACGAACAGTCACACTCAGCGATTGAATAAACGCTTTATCTTGGAACAAATCGGTGTAATTCTGAAGTCCAATAAATTCCGGCACACCGATAATCTTGTAGTTCGTGAGGCTGTAGTAAGCCGACGCGAGCATTGGGCCAAATGTCCAGATAAGTAACCCTAACACCACAGGCATTATGAATAAATAGCCACGCAGTGTATCTCGCCAGAAAGTTGGACTACGCTTATTTTTCGGGGGTTTAGATACCACTGCAGCCATAGATGACTCCTCAAAAATAATACTATCAAGAATCCCGCCGCAGAAAATTATGCGGCGGGATCTTTTCAGACCGTCAAATCAGTTCAATTCTATTATTTCGAACTGTCTAAACAGGACTGAATGTTGTCATTGGCTGTGGTGAATGCATCTTCGACCGTGCTTCCACCCACGATAACTGCGTCAAATGCATCATTGATTTCGGTATTGATTTGACCAGCGTACAAACTACCGCAGTTGCCGGGGAAGTAGGTTGGGGTAATACCGTTTTCACCGTTGTTCATGAAGGCTTCAATGTTATCAGGCGGGCCGGGCAGTGCCAGAATATCGGGATCGTTACGCAGTGATTTCAGCAAAGGCATACCTGAGTAGTTCAGAGTAATCGCCTTCTGTGTTTCAGGAGAAAGTAGACCCTTGATGAAGTCCCACGCCAATTGTTGATCCTTGGCATTAGCAGTAATGCTGAAACCATAGGTTCCCATACCGGTCACTTTTTTGCCACTTGGCATTGAGGGAATAACTTCGACGTCCCAGTCAAACGGTTGCGGGTCAAGTGCACGAAGACTCTGCATTGGGCCGGGAATTGTGAACTGAAGAGCGCACTTGCCAACAATGAAACAATCACCACCCGCATCAAAGTCAAAGGGCTGACCAACTGATTTCCACATATCAGTGTAAGCAGTCAATCCGGCAATCGATTCAGGTGAATTGAGCATGGCAGTCTTACCGTCATCGCTCAGTATTTGGCCGCCGTAACCAACGATAAAGGGTACATATGTCGCCCACCACTTGGCGCTGCCACCATTGGTACCAGCAGGCATACAATAAGCACCTGTCTTCTCAAGAATGGTTTTGCAGGAAGCGACTATTTCCTCCCAAGTAGAATCTTTGGTAGGAAAGGCAACGCCAGCTTGCGTGAACAAAGTCTTGTTGTAGTACATGGTCACCACATCATAGGAAGATGGGATCATATACAAACCCTTGCCTTCAACCTTGCTCAAATCCAACATGTTTTCATACACATCGGTTAGATCAAAGTTAGGATCGGCCTTGGCGAGGGGTTCCATGTCAACTGAAATGCCGCCTTTAGCAAAAGGAACAACATACAGGTCAGCAGTGAAAATAACATCTGCCAGTGAACCGGCTGCAGCTTGCGCAGCGAGAGTTACATCAAGGCTGGCACCATCAAGCACTTCCAGTTTGACCGGAATATCTGGATGCAGTTTATTGAACTGCTCAATGAGCATGGCATTCACGCCGTCGATAAATGTACCTTGCAAGGTACCAAACCGTAATTCTTTCGGTGCATCTTGTGCAACTGCTACACTTGCGCCCACCGCAAAAACGGCAAGCATTAAGCTTAGAATGACTTTTCGCATAAACATTGTTTTTTCTCCGTAACTAAAACGTAGCGAAATCTATATACAATCTCTGGCGCATTTGGTTTGCTGCAATCACCTCCTTGCAATGATTAGCCGTACTATGTAGCTGCACTGTCATTCGAATCATGAGTGTCCGGCGCTGGTAACGACTGTAACCGTCCAGCCCGTGCGGTATTGTCAGGAGTGATGTCCTCGAAGATAATCAAAACGGATTCACGTTTTGCATTTCCGTCTTCGACAAGGGCATCAGTAATACGTTCAGCAATTTTTTGCTTTTGCTCAGAATCACGACCGGGGTACCAATAAACAAAAACTGTTGGCATGTAAAACTTTCCAAAAACAAAAATATTCTATAGAATGCATGAAACGAATTTCGAAATTGTAAATTCGAATTTCGAATCTGTCAACATGAATTCACAAAAAGGACTCTCAATGATTTCCAAATCGTTCGGCCCTATTGAGGAACATCGGCGTACACTTGCAGCACAAGTGCAAGAGCGCATCCGTGAAGCGATTTTGAAGCAAACCCTAAAACCAGGTGAACGGATTGATCAAAATCAATTAGCAGAGCAACTGCAAGTGAGTATGGCTCCCATCCGTGAAGCGCTAAAAGGTCTGGAAGCTGAAGGTTTGGTGATGATTCAACCTCGACGCGGCGCGTTTGTGATTGAAGTCTCGCTGACTGATATGGATAAATTGTATTTCACACGTGGTTTAATTGAGGGTGAGGCCATTTATAATGCTGTCCCCCTCCTCACAGATGATGATTTTACAGAGCTTGGAAATATGACTAAGGCTATGCGCCGAGCCACCGATGTCAATGAAATCAGTACCTACATCAGCCTAAACCGCCAGTTTCACACCCGTATTTATGCAGCATTGGACAACCAGCATTTGATGCAAGTCATCCAACTGTTGTGGGAACGCAGCGAACTATATCGTTTTCGCTATATGTTTGTGACGCGTGATCACGAACGTATCCATCAAGAACATGATGACATCCTTGAAGCTTGCCGTTTACGTAACCAAGAACTCGCTAAAGAACGGGCGATTCAGCACATTACTCTCACCCAGCATGCACTCCATGATCAACTCAAAGGGGACTCATCGCATCGTGGCGAATTCCATGATCAATAGACTTTAACCTGTACCACCCTTCACACTCCATACTGATCCAGTGGTATATGTATTACGCTCGGAACTAAGCATTTCAACAACTTCTGCGACTTCTTCGGCATCCGAATAACGTCCAATCGGCGTTCCCGGATTAGCGAGATGTTCAGCCGAAAAGCGAGGGACTACCATCTCGGTCAGTGCACGTCCCGGTTCGACACCGTTCACGAACACCCCCTGTTTAGGATAAGCGTTGCCTAGCGCATTAATAAACGAAAAAATTGCGCCTTTGGATGTGCCATATGGCACTAAGTTGGTTGCACCATGCCGTGCGCCGGATGTGATGGTCACACAACGTCCCCACCCTTGCTTGAGCATGTGGGGAATAGCGGCTTGATGGGCATAAAACACGCCATTGACGTTGATCGTCATCACTCGAATAAATTCAGCCGCTGTTTGTTCCAAAAAAGGCTTCTCTTTTCCAAGTATGCCCGCGCAGCAAATCAAAATATCTAAACGACCAAAAGTTTCAATGGTTTTTGCAATAAGTGCATGAACTGCCGATTCATCAGTGACATCGGTTTTGATATATAGTGCCTTCTGCCCCAGTTCCTCGATTTTTTTGACAGTTTCGCTACCATCTTCAACATCGGCAATAACTATATCTCTTCCCTCTTCGGCAATACGCAAAGCACTTGCGCCACCAATTCCCCTCGCACCACCTGTCACAATAGCAACGCGACGTTCTTTCGGTGCAGCATAACGCAAATTTGGCATCTGAAATAGCTCCTTTAAATTCGCTGTACATTTGTGGTTTTTCCGGTTTCGGCGGCTTGATAAATGGCATCAATAACCGCAATTGTGTTCAAGTTATCGCGTCCGGATGTCAACGGTTCTTGTCCAGTTTCGATACAATCCAAGAAGTGATTCACCTCATGGATAAAAGATTGGGCATAATCAGCATTGGGTAACCCCATTGGTGTCATCGCACCGCTGTAAGCTTCTAGTTCGGTACTGTACATGTGCCAACCATTGATATTGTTGATCATGCCCTTGCTGCCGTAGAGAATTACCAATTCGTGGCTAGCGGTCGGAATAGGGTTTTGATATGCGGCGAATGTAAAAAAGGCTTCACCCAGCGCACCATTTTCAAATTCCATAGCAATGGTAGCCACATCTTCGTTATCCATTTCAGGATTGAGACCGGAGGTTGAGTAAAAAGCGGTTACTCGCTTTACTTCGCCGAGGAAGTAACGCAGCAGATCAATTTTATGAATGGCGGTGGTACGGATGACTCCCCCGCCCGTTAATGCTTTCGAGAACAGCCAATGACCTTTCGGGTATCCTTTACTTAAAAACTGGTTGCCATCAATGCGAGCGGCAATGACCCGCCCAATAGCACCCTGATTCAACCAATCTTTAATCGGTTGATGTTCCGGTAAATAGCGTTGATTCTGCGCCACCATAAATACTTTACCCGCAGCGGCTGTCGCATCCACCATCTGTTGCGCTTCAGCGAGGTTCATTGCCATCGGCTTTTCGAGCAGAATATGTTTCCCCGCTTTGGCAGCAGCTAAGACCATTGGTGCGTGAAGGAAATGCGGTGAACAAATATCAACAGCCTCTACATTCGGATTTGCAATAACCTGTTGCCAATTGGTGGTCACCTCAATATCACCACCAATTGTCGCCGCATGTGTCTGTGCCAATTGTTCGTTATTGTCACAACACATAACGATTTCTACCCGAACATTTTTTGCTTGGTATCCGGGTAAATGCGCTCGTGCCATCAAACCGCAGCCGATTAGACCTACACGAATCGTCATTTATAAGCATCCTTTGATTGTGCATCTGGATTGAAATGAAAAATGTTAGCAAAAAGTGGAATTACATGTAATGCAAGAGGGATTAAGGCGATACTATCAACATCAAAATGATGAGGTATCAAAAACATTTTTAGCTCTCAAAAAAAGCGTATTCCAAACAAGAATTTATTACCTATCCATAGATTGACACGCGTAATGGGTAGTCTTTACAATGAATAACATGCGGCACAGGATTTTGTCAACAAGTCATTTGCATTGGCTAGAAGTCAAATTTTGCGATTGTACTTGCCAATAATGTCTGTGCTATTTACACTAGCCCCATTCCAGACAAATTCGATCAGTAACCGTAAATTGGATTGTCATGAAGCGACCGACCCAAGTTGATGTTGCAAAACTTGCCGGAGTATCGCGCGCAACCGTATCCTATGTCCTGAATGGCCTTAGTGATGGCTATGTTGCGATTACCGAAGAGACACGCCAACGGGTTTTAAAAGCCGTCGAAGAATTAGGTTACCAACCGGACGCGATGGCACAATCGCTGCGATCTGGAACAACCAACACCATTGGCTTACTGATCCCTGATATGCACAATCCCCACTACTGGCAAATCGCTTATGGTGTTGAGCAAGAGGTTCGAAGCAAGGGTTTTGATGTAATGTTGATGAGTGCTTCACTCAGTCCGGATTATGAATTACATAGCGTACAAACATTAGCACGGCGGCGCATTGATGGTCTTATACTCTTGCTCACCTTTTTTGATCATGTTCACAAAGAGATTGAGCGCCTCGTCCAGCAGCGTAAACCACTGGTTCTGATTGGCACTTCTGCAAGTAAAACGGATATGGCACGCACTAGCTTTAAAGAGGGTGCAGTAGAGGTAATGAAGCACCTACTCGCGCAGGGGCATCGACGGATCGGACTGGTTTATGGGGTTGGTGGCGTTGGTGTCCCCTATCCCGACCAAGGAAATGACCGTTTAGTGGCATATCGTCAAGGTTTGCAAAGCGTCGGTTTGACCTGCGACGAAACCCTGATTCAATATTGTGGAACAACGATTGATGAAGGTTATAAGGCAGCAAGCAACCTGATCGAACGCGAATTGCCACCCACAGCCATTATTGTTATTAATGATATGTTGGCAATCGGTGTGATGCGGGCGGTTTATGAGCGTCAATTGCGTATCCCAGATGACCTCTCTATTGTTAGTTTTGATGATATTGAAGTTGCCGCATATCTGAATCCCCCGTTAACAACTGTACATGTTGATGGTGAGGCGCTTGGACGAGCAGCAAGTCAACTCATTTTTAGACGGCTAGAGAATCCGAGTTTGCCACCCCAAGAACTATTTATTCCTAGTCAATTGGTCATTCGAGGCACTACAGGAGCAGCATCGCACAAATAAAATATAGACTTGCTCTTAGGCTCAAGAAATATGCTCATATTTACGGAGAGATATCATGATTATTGACAGTCATTGTCACGCTTGGACTCGCTGGCCTTATCAACCACCTGTGCCCGATGACGAACATCGCGCAAAAATCGAACAACTCATCAATGAGATGGATTTGAACGGGATTGACCAAGCGGCTGTGGTTTGCGCTCAAATTGAGCACAATCCCGAAAATAACGCTTATATTGCACAGCAAGTCATACGCTTTCCAACACGACTACACCAAATTGTAGACCTTGATAGTGAGTGGTCTCCTACTTATCACACATCGGGGTCAGCCGAGCGACTAAAGAAAATGTTTGAGCAATGGTCAGTTAAAGGGTTCACTCATTACCTGAATCCTAAAGATGATGGTGCTTGGTTATACTCGGATGAAGGACAAAAGGTGTTTCAACTTGCGGCTGAGCATAAACTGCTTGCGAGTATCAGTTGTGAACCGCATCATCAACCTGCTATTCGAAAAATCGCGGAAATATTTCCCTCTGTTCCTGTGCTCTGCCATCATATGGGATGGGTAAAAGCGGATGAAGTGCCACCAAAAGAGGGGCTGAAGCAAGTGTTAGAGTCGGCAAAAGTGCCGAACATCTACATCAAACTGTCGGGATTTGCTTATGCAACCAAGGTCAATTGGGATTATCCCTATACTGATACACACGATATTGTGCGGGCAGAATATGAACACTTTGGCGCACATCGGATGTGTTGGGGTTCGGATTATCCAGTAGTGCGCTTTTTCATGACGTACAAGCAGGCATTAGAAGCATTCCGCTATCACTGCTCTTTTATTTCAGAGATCGATAAAGAGCAAATTCTCGGTGGCACACTAGCAAAGTTGTTAGGTTAGGAGCATCAAAAATGGTTAACGTTTAGGATTATCAATCAGCAAAACCAAAAACTTTAGTGGTATTTGTAGAACCTTTAGGAAGCTTCTATAATTTTCGAGACTGCAATCGTCCGCGAAATATTCAACTTTTGACTATAAACTCATAAAATAATTTGGAGAAATGTTGATGGCTGACCAAGAACAAATTGTAGATCGCGTGCCGAGCCATTCTAATCCGTCTGATCTGCGAATTACCGATTTGCGGGTGGCAAACTTAGTTGGTATGCCGATGGATTTATCGCTCATTCGGATAGATACCAATCAGGGTATTTCCGGTTATGGCGAAGTACGCGACTGGGCAAGCAAAACCTATGTGCTGATGCTGAAGAATCGTATCATCGGCGAAAACCCCTGCAACATTGACAAGATTTTCCGCAAGATCAAACAGTTCGGACATCATGCGAGGCAGGCGGGCGGTGTGTGCGGTATCGAAATGGCGCTAATGGATTTGGCGGGAAAAGCCTACGGTGTTCCAGCCTATCAATTGGCTGGCGGGAAATTCCGTGACAAAGTGTTGTGCTACTGCGATACGCCGAGCGTCAAAGACCCAGTTGAAATGGGCAACCGGCTGAAAGCACGCATGGAAAACGGCTTTAAATATCTGAAAATGGATGTGGGTATCGACCTCGTAGAAGATATTCCCGGCGCGATTAATGCACCGCCAGAAATGATCCATACGAACCACATTATGCATCCGTTTACCGGCATTCAATTGACCAAAAAGGGTGTTGACTTGCTGGTTGATTATGTCGGAACAGTACGCTCCATCATTGGTGATGAAGTCCCGTTAGCAGCCGATCACTTTGGACATCTCAACCTTGAATCGTGCATCAAATTAGGACGTGCGCTCGACCAATTTACGTTGGCGTGGTACGAGGATATGATCCCTTGGCAACATATGAGTCAATACGTCCGGTTATCACAAGCGGTGACTACACCGATTTGTACAGGTGAGGATATTTATCTTAAAGACGGTTTCAAGCCGTTGATTGAGTCGAACGCCGTGTCAATTATTCACCCTGATCTCGCCTCTTCCGGTGGCATCCTTGAGACTAAGAAAATTGGCGACTACGCACAAGAACACGGTATCGCGATGGCGATGCACATGGCAGGTTCACCGGTAACAGCGATGGCAAGCGTTCACTGTGCAGCAGCGACCGACAACTTCCTCGTTTTAGAGAATCACTCAATTGATATACCCCGTTGGAATCATCTATTTGATGGATTGGCAAAGCCCTTAATCGTCGATGGATTTATTCAAGTTCCAGAAACACCGGGGCTAGGGCTTGGCGAAATTAATATGGAATGCCTGCGCGAGTTTATTGATCCGCGCGACCCACTGGCCTTTGAACCAACGGATGTGTGGGATAACGAACGTTCGCATGACCGGCTGTGGAGCTAATCATGCTCATTGGGAATAAAAGATGCGTGTGCTGATTACCGGTGGAACCGGACACATTGGAAAAACAACCGCTGAACAACTCCTGCAAAAAGGCTGGAATGTTCGCGTCTTGGATATAGCCCCGACAACTGAGATTCCGGATGTGGAGTACGTTGAGGGCAATATCCTCGATTATGACAGCCTGCTTAAACATGCCAAAGGGTGTGATGCAGTCATTCATTTGGCGGCTATTCGTGGGCCGATTCTCGCGCCCGGACACGAGCTGTTCAATGTCAATGTAACAGGTACATTCAATGTATTTGAGGCAGCAGCGGCTTGCGGCATTGGTAAAGTGGCGCAAGCCAGTTCAATCAACGCGTTGGGTGCGTACTTCAGCATTGGCGACATTAAACCTCACTACTTTCCGATTGATGAAGAACATCCTCGATTTACAACTGATCCTTATTCATTTTCAAAACAGATTATCGAAGAGATCGGTGATTATTACTGGCGACGGGATGGCATTTCAAGTGTTGCCCTGCGCTTTCCCGGTGTCCACTCAGCAGAAGCGAGAACTACCGAACAGTATCGACACCACCGAGAGGCACTTCGTGCGGTTTTAGACGAGCTTGTGAGTCTGCCACAATCCGAGCGAGATGCACGACTCAATGAGATCAAAATACGTGTTATGGATTTTAGAAAGGCACTTCCGTTCGAGTTTCGCCCTCCCGATAAGCCACCGATCCAACTTCCATTTGATGATCTCTTATTCAAACTGTATATGAGATACCGTTTTGACTTCTGGGCATTTGTTGATGTACGGGACGCAGCGCAATCGCTTGAGAAAGGTATCACAGCCGATTATGAAGGCAGCCATCCACTATTTATTAACGCTGCACATAATGAGTTAGGCTATGACTCGCGGACTTTAGTTAATCTTTTTTATCCTGAAGTGTTACAGTTTAAGAATGACATAGACAACGATGAGACATTAGTCAGTATTCAAAAGTCAAGATCACTAATCAGTTTTGAGCCGGAATACTCCTTGTAGTCACTGAATATTGATAAATTTATTCTATTAGAAAGATGGATTAGACATGAAAATTACCGATGTACAAGCGTGCGTAATTGGACGGCAAGAACCTCACAGTGGCGGCAGTGTGTGGACATTTGTCCGCATTTACACTGACGAAGGCATAGTGGGAACAGGTGAATGCAATTCAGGTGGCCCCGGTTTCTCTGGACTTGCAACCAAAGTGGCCATCTTAGCCATGAAACCACTGCTTATTGGCGAAGATCCATTTAACATCAATAAACTTTACGAAAAGATTCGACGTAATGGTCGTTACGGTGGGTCAACACATGCCCCACTAATTTTCGCGCTGACAGGTATTGATAACGCGCTGTATGACATTGTGGGCAAAGCTCTAAATGTGCCTGTTTACAAATTATTGGGCGGCAAATTCAGAGACAAGATTCGGCTCTACGCAGACTGCCACGCGGGCGAAAGCAACGATCCAAAAGCCTATGCTGATAAGGCGATGGAAGTGGCAGAGGAAGGATTTAGCGCAGTCAAATTTGATGTCGACAGCACGGGAACAGGCAAACTGGATGCCTATAACTGGACAGTTGGCGCTAAGGAAATGACGCATGTCATTAATCTAATCGAGGCTATCCGAAATGCGCTCGGTTATGAATTTGATCTGGCAATTGATTGTCATGGTCAGTTCGATTTACCTTCAGCGATTACGCTGGTAAAAGCGATTGAGCCTTTACGTCTACTCTGGTTGGAAGAACCTGTTCCGGCTGAGAATATTGATGCACTTGCGCAGGTAAGACGTTCAAGCAGTACGGTTATTTGTACGGGCGAAAATCAATACACTCGGTTTGAATATCTTGAATTATTTGAGCGAAAAGCAGTCGACATCATCATGCCTGATCTGGCAAAAGCAGGTGGCATCGCTGAGGGGAAACGCATCGCGGATATGGCAGACGCGCACTATATTCCGATTGCTCCGCACAATGTTTCTTCTCCTTTGGGAATGATGGCAGCTTGTCACGTAATGGCTTCCGTACCCAACTTCTTGCTGTTAGAGTTCCACGCGCGTGATATTGAGTGGTGGAATGATTTATGTGACGGGGATCATCCATTTATTGAAAACGGATTTGTGGCAGTTTCCGAGCGTCCTGGTATTGGAGTTGAATTGAATGCTAAGGCAGCAAAAGCACTGATGTGGGGTGGTGATACCTATTTCGACTAATCAAGTGAATTTCATTTCTTGGAAAATAAAGTTAAAGGCGAAATTAGATGTCTGAACAACCTTCTGTGGCTGAATTACAGGCCCGTTGGGACAAAATTCGAGTAGCAAATGTTTATGACACATTGGATAAGATGGGCTATCCCAACCAATGTCTTGACTTGAAAATTAAACCCCTGTTCCCACATCGTCATCTGGCGGGTCAAGCGATTACGCTTCGTGGAAGCGCATCACCCATGTCATATGGTGAAGAATCTGCTGATTGGACAGGCGATTACTTTGAAAAGCTACGTACCATTCTCTATAAGGGCTGCGTGGTAGTGATTGAGTGTGGTGGCGAACAGCACGCGGGCAAGTTCGGTGAGATGACGAGTTGGGCACTGCAACAAGGTGGCGCGACAGGCATTGTTCTGGACTCCTATATTCGGGACTGGCTTGGGTTAGAAGTCATCCCCAACTTTACGCCGTGTGCGCTGGGAACTTCCCCGATTGAGTCATCAAGCCGGTGGCGGATGAACGGGATCAACATTCCGATTGGAATGCCGGGTACGGTCACGACACGGGTACGAGTCAATCCCGGCGACTGGATTATCGGCGAGGCTGACGGTGTGATTGTGGTTCCAGCAGCGATTGCGATGGAAGCGCTGGAGAAGGCCGAAAAGCTCGAAGTCGAAGAACAAGGCATGCGCGACGATGTTGCGAAAGGTATGTCCTTCGACGATGCCTATAAGAAGTGGGGACGGGCTTAACCATCCGATTTATGATTATGCACAAACTGCAAATAAATTGCAGTTTGTGCATATTTCCCGCTGAAATGGCGGGCGGGAATCATGGGAGAAACCGCTGATTTGTCATTTTGTGTCGGCGGGAGACCAGACTGATGCCGCTGAAATGACACAAATGCAGCGGGAAGCTCGGTCAATGCCACCGCTATACACCTTTGGGTGTTATTGCAGCGGATTGACGAGAGAAATCCGCTACAGGATTGAACGGCTGAGATCACAGAGCAACATAGAGCAACATAGAGCAATCTTAATTCAGACACAAAGGCATTTCCCTTACAAACGAAAAAAAGATAAGCATCACATTGAACGAGATACACTTAAACAGGGATTTAGAAATAGGGTAACATAGTTTAGATAGCGACGGGTTACCATTTGGAAGAACATTTGGTAACTGTTTCCTGATGTTGGCGCTAACGGTTTTGAGGGATCGGCATTGTTAAGTACGTTAGAAAACAGTCGGAAACGTGTTTGTGATAGTTTGTGAGTTTAAACCTAGACAAGAATTTCGATGACGATAACACAAAGAATGATCTGAAAGTGTTCCCGACCAAAGATTAAACCGAGTACATCAAAAAGCTAATGTTGGACTGCTAGACGTTTAGCCCCAAGGTAAAGTTGGACAGTTCACTGAAAATTAATCCAAGGCATTATGCTAACTCTATTTGGCTGCACAATCTCTGATAGTCTGATAACCCAATGGGGACAGTTATTGGTTTGCGAACCATCGCCATTTTTTATTGATGATGCTATTCTGCTGCCGGAAGAGACGCTGATTTTAAGCCGTAAAGCCTTTTCTGAAATCAACTTTGATGCTTCCTTGCGCGACTCGTATGTTGTCTATCAAATCAGCCGTAATGCAAATCGGGTTGCCTTTTTATCTTCAGCCGAATTTGACAGGCTACTACCAGCAAGCCAGCAAGCCCTACTCGCTGCACAGTGCGAAATGAAACGCGGGCAGGTCTATAGATGGGAACAGGTAGCACCCTTTTTAGAAGGCTGTATCGAGGAGGCGGAGACACGGTCGATTAGCGCAGCGGGTGAGAAATATCTCGTTTTGGACACCAAAATCTGGTGGTTGCTGCGTGAGGATATGCAGCGGGCGTGGCTCATCCATTTTGTAACCAGCGATAATCCGTCAGTCTGTTTATCGCCTATTTTATCGGAAACTGATTGGTCGAAAATACCCTACGCCTCGATCCGAGCGTTAGCGGGAACATTCCCGGCGAGGAGCGGCGCGAACTGCTTCTCGACCACGTTGGCAGCGATAACCCAGAATCCGGATATGGCAACAACGATCGCTGATTTCTGGCTTCATCAGGAGCCATTTTTAGAAGGATTGGAACGACGCGGATACAATCTGTTGAAGGGCAACCTTACGTCTGACGCGCGTGATCGTGTTCTGGTTTGGAACGATCAGGAAGGGAAGCCGCAACACGCTTGCTATTTGATCGGAAATGGTCTGGTCCTGAATAAAAATTCACAGTCGTGGTTTTCGCCCCGTCAAATCTTTCAGCTTGATACTGTGCTGAATGAGTGGAAAAACGATCCGTTTAAGATCGTTCTCTACGGGCGTACACCGTAAAAAGTTTAAGGGTGAAGGGAAAAGGAGTCTATAGGTGGCTTTGCACTGCCTTTTCCCTACAAAAATTGACCATATGAGAGGCTATCTTTGTCCGCCTTATTCAATACGTTAATCCCGCGCAACCTGATAAATATCTGTTGCAAAGCATAATGCTAAGGAGTTTAGGAGGCAGTGTGGTTATCCTCCCAGACCTGTTCGCCTAACCAGCTTAGGTTGGTAGGATTAGTACAGTCGTTAATTTCCCAACCACCGCCTATTGAGGTTCCAGTAGTCAGGTCATTATCATCCCTACCTTCCCACTGCCAAACAATCAGCCCAATGTTACGCGGAATAGCAACACTAAATGTCGATTTTGCGGCGGGCATGACATCGCGGTCGGTATGTACGCCATATTCGCCAATAATCATGGGATAGCCGAGTTCGGCTACCTTATCAAAATAGGCCGCCAGTTTAGCATCGCCAGCATTCCACAAGTCATAGGTGTGGATGCTAAAGACGATGTTCTGAAATGATCTACCACCGAAATGAATAACATCTTTCCCGTATTGCAAAATCGCACTATCGGTCACGGATGAAGCATCAGCGTTACCTATGTCCTGACCGCCATAAGCGCCTTCGACGATAATGATGTTGTTTGCGCCAGCATCATCACGAATGCCTTTAATGACCTGCCCATGCATGTTAATCCAATTGTTCGAGTCAATGGATTTGCGTCCGCCGGGTTCGTTGGCTACATCAAACCAGACATAGGGGTTATCTTTGTACTTGCGGGCTAAGTCTGTGAACCATGCGACTAAAGCTGTGAGATCGTCGCCTTCGTAGTAACTACCAATGCGATCATGGCCTTCGAAGACAACGACGATCCCGCGCCCGGTATAGGTTTTGACAATGGCATCCAAATCATTGTTATTAGTGTACTGAGGATACTTGCTCTCACCCATAAACAGGAAAGAGTTTACACGGACAAGATTGAATGCCCAGCAGTCAACAATCAGATGAGCATCATTGACTGTACTTCGAGTCCACACCCAATTGTAGCCGTTGACATTGACACCTTTCGCCACAAACTCTTTACCATCTGGGCCGTAAATCTTGGTGCCACGAACTGAAAAACCTTCACCTGACGATATGAGTGTGGCTTGTGGTACCGCTGTTGGATTGGCAACGGGTGCTACGGTTGCCGCCATCGCTACAGGGCTGCCTTTGACGTTGTAAAACACTAACTGCCCAAATACGCCGGGGTTTATATACGACTGATCGGTCGTGTCGGCTTTTGACCAGCTTAATTTAAGATCACGATCTTTCGCACTTGCGCCATTTACCTGAATTTGAAATCCGATCACCGCATCTTGCACTGGCTTAATCGACCACAGCAAGTTATGAAGTGGGATGGAAACTTCCATAGCATAGCCAGTATCTGTTTTGACAACAATGGCTTGTGCGCCGATGGATTCCCAATCCTTGCCGTACAAAATAGTTTGATTTAAAGGAACGCCGATATTTACGGCAGGAATGGTGAGTTGAACTACCCCTTTTTGGTATTCAGTGAGCGCCAAGTTTCCGGTAGCATTAATGTAAATCTCAACTGAATCCTCATTAAAGTAGTTGATCCCATGCTGCCCAGCAATGATATGGGCATCGGTGACGTCTACCCGAAAATAGAGATTATTACTATCGGCAACCGAAGCAAACTTCATTACCCCTTTCGCATCAGCGGTCTCTGGCATGACTGGCCCGCTGGCAACTGTCGCCTCGGGTACGTTATCCCAGTCAGCAAAATTGCC
Organism: Aggregatilineales bacterium; assembly: GCA_038251275.1. GTDB lineage: Bacteria > Chloroflexota > Anaerolineae > Aggregatilineales > Phototrophicaceae > CFX2. The sequence goes on along the minus strand of JBBSBM010000065.1, from coordinate 19,745 downwards.
GTCCAATGTGATGTTCACAGGAAAAGCAGCGTTATAGGTTTTTCCTAATACACCATCCGGTACAAGAGCATTTTGACCTTGTACAAATCCTCTTGTGAACAGCAAACCGGTGACCACAAACACTAAAACTGACAGTAAACTCATCCGTTGTTTCATCAGGTATCGTTACTCGCTAATCATTGAACAGAAAACCGAAATGTGCATTTTAAAATACACATTTCTCAGAGGGTTATTGAGGTAAATGGCAGAACTATAGGCTGCTCGCCAGCTTCAAGTTATGCTTGGCAATTTGGCGCTTGATATAGTCTACATCCAGATTTTTGCTCACAAAATGAGCAACCTTGGTATTAAAGCGATACATGCGTAAAGACAAATTACTGTGAACTTGATGTAAATAGCCGTTTCCAGTGCTCCGCATCGTAATTTGCTTTTGCAGTTTATCTAACAAATAGACACTGTAGAGTGTCCACTCGCCAAATTTATTACGGTTTTCAATGCGATCATCCAAGCCTTTGAGCATATTTACATAGGTATTATCGCCATACAATTGTTTGAGATATGCATCAAGGCTGATGAGAGAATCCCGATTAAAACAGAAGAGATCATTAATAAAATCCACATAACGACTGGCATTGGTGGGTTCTACTTTTAACATTTTACCAACATAGCCTACACGTCCACGCTCATAACGAATATGGTTATCGGGAAATATATGGTGGGTGTAGTAAAGAATTGGAAATCCATTTTCAATCAAGTCATCTTCAGTAATGTGCTGTAGCAAGACGGTATCTGCACCAAGATTGCAAAAGTTTTCAGTGTCGCAGAATTTATAGGAGCGCAGTTTGATCAACTGCTGCTTATACCAACCGGGAAGCTGCATTTCTTCTTCTGAGAGCCAATCCCGATCATCGGATAGTGTCACCGGCGTTTTGAAGTCGATTTCCCTGATAAACGCTTGAAGACGCGGCACATCGTTCGAAATCAGGGTTAAGCGTCCTTTGGGCAGGAAGTTAACTTCATAGGAACGCAAAACGAGTTCCAACAAGTAACCCACGTCGCGTGAATGGACACACACAAATGTATCAAACCGTTGTTCAGTCAACTTCTAAACTCCTTACTGGATCAACAATTACAGGTGCAACAGATTTCGACGGTTTCAATCGCCCCCACGTAAACAGTGTAAGTGCAATCACGGTTTGGCTGATTACCCATGCCTCCCCTACGCCAACAATTCCATGCGTTGGCAAAAAGAAATAACTGAAGCCAAGTACCATAAATGCATTAGCACCATAAACTCCAACAATACCGGCTATGTTGTTGCGCGTCCGCGATAGACTAATAAATACCGCATTATAGACATTTGGCAGCGCCGCCACAGCTAGCCACCTCAGCAATGGCACACCTTCATCAATATAAGATGGACCGACGAAGCGCAATATGAGGGGTGCCACTATAAACATCAAAAGACCAAGCGGAAGAACCAAGCGAATAATTCCGATGAAAGCACGTCGTCGATAATCATTAATGTTACCGGTATCCAGCGTGGCCTCTACGGTCAACGAGGTTGCCATGTTAGCCGTCATAATTTGTAATGCACTAGCGATTGTCCACGCGAGAAAAAAGTGTGCGTTGGATTCTGCACCTTTTACCTGCGTGATAATCAGTGGGAGCAATGTGCTTGCCATATTTGACAACAAAGCCGCAACATAGTTACCCGCCACGTATTTGGAAATCTGACGAACTGGAAGCGGTGTCGTTTGATTGGCGGTAGCAACTTGATGTGCTGGAATTAAGCGGCGAAACAACAAGATATTGATGGGGATAATGACGACTAGAACACCTAATGTCCATGAGATAAAAATGCCCGATTGGGGAAGAATTACAGCTAAGCCGATCAGCAGCACAATTTTCACAACCGAGAAAACTGCATTCTCGGCTGGTATCCACAATGCCTGTCGCAACCCAACCAGAACACTATCTTCAATAACGAAGATGCCCCACATCATAATCGCGATAACGAACCATATCGCTAAGGCTGGTGACGTGGTGATTAGACTTAGTGATGGCGACCAGATTTGAATGCCGAGGCAAAAAATCACGCCTACTAGAGCCGAAATACCTAGAACAATTAGATAGGCGTAAATCACAAAACGCCTTGTAGTTGTACCAGACATCGGAATATAGCGGATCATAGTTTCTTGAAGGTTGATCTGCGAAATACCCGACAGAAAAATCATAATCGAGATAACAGCCGAATTTAAACCCACATTTTCTGTGGTATAGAATTTGGCTGCGACCGCCCAATACAGTAAACCCAGCGCCGAAGTTATTCCAGTACTCAGAATCAGTGCATAGCCATTCCGATACAACGGGATACGCAAATGTGTGATGATGCGATTCGGGTTAAGTGATTGAAAGCTGAACTGCGGTTTTGACATCCATACCAACCATAACTAATGATGAGACTGAACTCGGCTACAAATTCAAACTAAAAACAGAAAATAGCAAAAGAAATTCACGCTTATTCAATTGAGAGCTATCTAACCGGGATAAGACAATGCAAAATCAGATACGCCAAGCACTAATGAGACCACAACAGTGCGATTATCACGGCGCATGCGCAAGGTGATGGTTGAAGAGGGATTCTGCATTTCCATCACTCTAAAAAATTCAAGACCGGCTTTAATCGTATCCAGATTAATCGCCAGAATATAATCCCCAATTTGGACACCCGCTGTTTTCGCAGTTGTGCCAACCGCAGTGACCTGTACACCGAATAAGGTATCCTCAACATCCATACCCACATAAACACTTTGGGGCAATATTTGATTGAAATTCAGTGTGGGAGCAATGGTCGGCACAAAGGCTAGCGACTGCGGTGTAACACTGGTTGGCACTGCGGTTACAGGAACATTAGTAACTGGCGCTGGTGTGGAAGACGGTTTGGAGGTTGCTGTTGATGTTAAAGTCGGTTGAAGGGGTGTAGCCGTTGAAGGCTGTTTTGTTATGGTCGCGATCACTTGAGCCACAGCAGTCCCCGTAACCAGTCTGGGCGTATTTGTGACCAGAGGAATTGATGTTGCTGTGCCCAACGTAGAAACTGGAGAAAGCGTTTGCGTGAAAATAGCGACTGGTGTAGCCGTTGAAGGAATGTCAGTGAGACTAACGTCCGGTGATAGTATTATTGGACTAACCACTGCATCACGCGTTGCAGGTAGGATTTCGGTTGATGTGACTTCCGGGGAAGACGTGATTAGCGTAGGTGAGATTATTGGAGCCAATGGCGTAAAAGTTGTGACCGCTGCCCCCTGTGTTTGCTTGGGGGTGAATGTGGCAGTATCCGCACGTAATGTCAGGGCTGTACTGGTTAAACGGGCTGTAACACCCCGTTGAGCACGGAATTGCAAAACCACCTGACTGAGTAACACAACGGCAAGACTCACTAGCAGAGATAAAATAATCGCGCCATAAAAAATACCGCGGCGCTGAATCTTTTGAAGTAAGCTACCTACATGCTTGGCTTGGCTGAGCAACCGACGCGATTGGTTTCTTATTTCAGGACGCAAATTATTCCGAGCCGAAAATTCCGTCAGCATGTTTTTGGCAGCGGCAAACGTTTCATGGCGTTCTAGAAATTCACGGAGATTCAATAGAATTGCACCCTGTTCAGCCGGATCGCCATTTTCGGTTTGGATATTCTGACGCAACTCAGCTAGAGATGCTTCCCAATTGGGCTGTGGCACTTCTGCAACAGGACGAGGTTCGAGGTTTACAAATGAGCTCATCGCAGCGGCGAGTGCTTCATTTGCGGTGGGATTCGATTCGCTAAAATCAACAGTACTGGCGAGAATTTGAGCATCAAGATCAGCAAAACTACTGAATTCGTCTAGTGCTACAAATAATACGTACTTGTTTAGGTCACGGGCATATTCATTTTCAATTCGACTGGTATAGGAAACAAGTGTTTCACCGCTTAAGGTGGTGATAAACAGATCAGAGGTTGCAATTGAATCAAATACTTGTTGCCAAGGAACATCTCCCCCGATAAGCTTCGATTCGAATTGCACATCATGTCCCAACTGCCCGAGTTGAAGAACAAGTTCTTCGACACGTTTCCGATTTCTGCTGCTATAACTGACGAATACAATCATATGATCCAAATTAACCGTTTAATAGCCGATAAATTCTACAGGTATTCAACACGCTGGTTGAAACATTTCTCATTCAACGTAGGGTGAGTTCATTTGAGCCAAAGCTTCACACTTCGATAAGGTACATCCGGCTTATCAGAGCGATACAACACGGCTTCAACAGGTACAGATTTTTCAGTTAGCGAATTTAAATCAACTGATCGCTGCCATGTTTCGCCTGCTCTAAGCTGGACGGTTTGATAATCTTGAAGCACTTCTGTTCCTTGTGTCACCACAAGATTATAGGTCACTGTATCTGCTTCTTCATTTCGTATACCGAGGTAGGTTGCCGATGAATTATTTGAAGGGTCAGCAGTCATCCACAGTTGGGTAAAGCCGGGTCGCGGTTGATTTAGGCTGCCAATCTGAGCAACCATGATTGATATACCCACCACAAGAACCGCCAAGATGAGCATAACACCCTGACCAAAGTTAAATGATAGCGGGTGGATTTGTTCAACGACTTCCGTAAACTGCCATCTTTGGATGAAGGCAATCATTACATGCATCACAACCAATCCAGATAGTGCAAGAACCCATGACTGTGGTGTTAAGCCCCACGGGGTATAGTTGAGAACAAGGCCAACCAATGCTGTAATGGTCAAACCGAGCATTATCGCCAAAAGCATTCGTACGGCTTGATGTAAAACTAAGCCTCTTGACCATACCGTTAGAACAGTGTGCCCGAGCAGGATGATCAAGAAAATTGCCAACACGGGGCGGACAACTTGAATATCAATCTTCAGCAATATTAATGCTGAGAGCGAGACAGCCACTAAGAGACTCAATAGTAGGTCAGATTGTTTACGGATTAACATGAATTGCACTCACATCGTAGATTTTGATACTGCCATCATCAAAAGGTTGGCTGATATTATTGACATTCCGAAACTTTTCTAAGGCAGCTAAGGACATCGGGGTGTCGTCCTCTTTGTCTCTTGGTTCACCCGCTTCGAAATACACGCCGACTAAGGGTAGATTGGTGCTGAGACGTTCATCGACCACCAAATAATCAACATTGACGCGGTTTATGAGTTCGCGTTCACTGTTGCCAAAAGTTGGCGAGAAAAATACAGATGCTAAATAGGTCTTATCCGCAAGGTGGGTGACAGGACGTTGATGTCCATAGATCGCTAACAATAATGAATTGATGCGATCCGAACTGATAATGCTTTCGGGCTTCAAGAACTGGCTCATCCACTCTGAAGCAGCAATTCCCTGAGGCTCAATTGATTGTGTATCGGCTGACACTAGATAGGCGCCCGGTAAGCGTGCCCAAGGCGGCCAACCTGAAATTGTGCCTCCAATAAACACAATACTGGCCCATACAACAAATGCGCCTTTCCAGATTGGGCGTATGAAAGCTGTTGATCTCAACGAGAAAAAGCCTATCGTCGCGACAAAAGCAATCGCCCAAAATATAAACTCGGACGACCGATTTGCGATTTCCCAACCAGCTGATGTGAGCCGGAAACTCTGCATGATGGGATGGAACAACACAATGATGGCGAAGGCAAAGGCAGCCGAGTTACTCCGGTATCGTTGCCACGCTTGTAATAATCCTGAACGTAACAAAGTGACCTTTTTACCGAGTGGGCTTTGTTGAAACGGAGATCGCACAATTTCAAAGATGCCAAACGGCAAGATGATTAGGATGAACCCGACGGCGGCAATCGCGACGATACGTTCTAACAGAGGTGATGATTGTCCATTAGTACCCTGAAATAATACGCGACCGCTGTTTTCATCAAGGATAAGACCCGAAATTTCAGAAATGCTGTTGCGGATAACAGGTCCGAGATAATCACTGGTGGTGGAGCCAACATATACAGACCAACCTAAAGTAATACCAAGGGCGAGTACACTTACTATGCCTACTTTTATCCACTCGCCAGACTTGTAGTTCTTTAGAAGTGCTACAATTGCCCACAAGAACAAAATCCCAACCAAGACATAACTTGTAAGGTGATGTGTGAAAGCGACAACAAACACTAATGGTAAAATCAACAGAAGATGCTGTAGATATTTACCGGTCGCCTTATTTGTACTATAGGCTACTAAGAAAAGAACAGTTATCGCGATGGGCAGAGATAGTGACTCGTATGAAAACTGTGAATCGAAGAAAAGGAAATTGGAATTCGCGGTGTAGAGCAGCGCTGCAATGCCACCGATTTGTGGCGAACTGCTGATGCGTTCATAGAATAGATACAATCCCAGCATAAAGCCGATACGGGCAATTCCGAGGATAATAACACCTGATGTCACTACAGAAAACCCACTCAAATTTGATAATGCCGTAGTTATGACTTCCAGACCGGGATAAAGAGAACTTACTGGCAAGAGCGGGTTTGGTACAAACAGATGTGCCGTAGAAAGAATATGATTCGCCGTATTCCAGTGTAAAAATTCATCGTAAAACGTGAAGTCTAATGGGCTATGCAGTATCTTGACCAAATACAGCGACAATCCCAAAGCAACAATTAAGCCTATCCGTTCTCGACGTGCGATTGAAGTTGATAATAAACGATAAGCTGTTGGCACAAATATTATGAGCAAACTCAGCCAATATAAACCTACTGCCCAATCGACATTCATGCGGTTCAAAGTATAACCGAGTGAAACAATCAAAAGACCACATGAATCGAGCAAAACCAACGCGGGAAACCAGCCCCAACGCGCTGCAGAGGTTTTAGTCGACACCGCTGTCTTAGCTTGTATCGGAAGGGCGACGGGATCCAAAGTTGTCTGGAAATCAGATGCCTGCATTGGTTGAGCCATTTCTTTACTCTTACTGTTTACCTAAAACGTATCGATCAAAAAGTCCTCAAGTCACTGTGCTATCAGAATTGGGTGAATAGCTTCAATGAAAATGGCTACGACCGATTTCTGCGAAACGAACTTTACGAAACCTTGTTGATAACTACCTATTGATTAGACTCAGAGAGATTTTGAAGCCGCTTTGGATCAGTCTGCATCGTGTCATAAAGGACAAAATCGAAGCTGCCTTTATACGAAATTAATTTTGCCGGAACACCTACTGCAACTGCACAGTCTGCAAGGTCGTTCATCACGACCGCGTTCGCCCCAATGGCAACATCATTACCAACGGAAACCGGTTTAGTGACTTTGGCCCCTGCTCCTATAAAAACACGATCACCTAACATGGGTATATCATTGGTATCTTTATTGGCTATATTTCCAATACTGACTTCTTGCGACAAACTACAATTATCACCAATTACGCTAGGACCGACATAAATGGATCCAAAGTTCTCGATATAAAAGCCGCAGCCAATTTTTGCAAGCGGCGAAATGGAGATTCCACAATAGACTTCAATCATCCGTTTACCGAGCAGATAAATTGGGCGCAAGATCAATGAGACAAACCCGGGTACGCCCCTTGTATACCAGAGCCAGTGACCGAGACGATAATAAATGCCTGCAATCATCCCCGGAGACATAATCAATAGAGCCAAATACGAACGATGTTCAGTTAGTCGATAACGAAGCAAATCGCTATGGATATGTCGCAATGTGGTAAGGAACGATATCGAGTAGGTTTCACCCATTATTCCCAAGGCACCAAGTTGAATTTGCATGATTTTGTATTGCCTATCTCAAATGGGTACGAATACAAATGGGTTGCCTAATTGGCTACCATCTCTAATGTGACATGCCCCTCTGGCGTAAGCACGGATCGATAAACTGCCAAGAGTGATGCCGTACATTCATCCCATGTTGGGAGAGTTATTTCATGCAGCATGGGTGGCTCATCGAGTTGCCGGAGAATTGCCGCCGCAACTTTATCAGGTGTGCTATCTAAGGCAATGGCTTTTACCCAACCCTTTTTTGCGATTTCACTTAGGCCAGAAGTATCAGCCACTAAGACTGAGCGACCTAATGATAAGGCTTCCATCACAGCAACGGGATGAGCTTCGTATTCGCTAAACAAGACCACCAAAGAGGCACGAGACATTAAAGCAGCCATACCCTGACGATCTTCAGGAGGAATGCCACCGATTTCCACAAGATCACTGATACCTAACGAAAGCGCTAAATTTCTAAGATCGGCTTCGTAAGGACCTGTGCCTACAATTCGTAGACGTACATTGGGGTTTGTTTGCAGCACTTTAGGAAGGGCTTGAATAGCTGTGTGATGTCCCTTGTAGCGCTCCAAACGTCCCGGCGATACGATGAGTGTATCGGGACTCGGTTCGACGGGAGTTGTCAATTTAGGGAGTTGAGAACCGTTTGGAACCACAACAAAACGGCTGCGATCAATCTCTAAATTCTCGCTAAAAAAGTCGGCTTCAAACTGTGCGACACCGATTAGACGATTTGCCCGTTTTAGCAGTGGCTTCAACAAAAAGTGTTGTATGCCTCTGGCTGAAGTTCGTATTTGCGAGGAATGTCCGCCACTATGAAAGCTCACAACAAAGGGTGTCTTTGAGAGAATGCAGGCCAACATAGCCAAGGGTGCAACAAGGGTGTGATACCCCTGAAGATGCACAATATCCCAATTCCCTTGGGCAATAACAGAATACAGTCCGGGGGCAAAGTAATAATCTCGATTGGAGGGATAAGCTGCGACGCGGCGGATTTTTAGTCCATCCCGTTCTTCGTAGCGAGGCAATTTTCGGCTGGGATCCGTTGTAAGCACGGTAGCATCATGACCAGCGGCAGCCATTCGCTTGCCTACTTCATTGACATGTGTTTCTGTGCCGCCCATATATGGTGAGAAGCGGGCAGAAACCATCAGAATACGTAGCTTCTGTTTATCTTTAGAGTACTTTTCGGAGACTTGATCCGACAACACGGCACTTTTAGAGGTACGACCTTTCATATACCCGAATGTCGTCAAGAATAAACCAGCAAAAATGGCTCCTGCTCGTTGCAATCCATGCCAATCGCCAGTTAAGACATCCGCAAGACCCTTGAAAAATCCTACAGGCAAAGTCTTCAGCACATGTGTCCGTTCAGCCGATAGCCCATCTTGCTGACCCACCAGTTTCGACACCAAAGCTTTGGAAAGACCCTCAGCATAACAACGATCACGAAAATACGACCAACCCGTGCGTTTAACCGGCACGTTATGGTCAATGATGGTGTTGGGATCGTAGATAAATTTGGCGTTGGGGATGGCTTGGCGTGTCCGAATACAAAATTCGGTTTCCTCACAGCCCAGAGGAATAGTATCAACGCGCCCAATACCATTCAGAAATCCGCCAACTTTATCAAATGCGTCTCGCCGAACAAGCATATTGGCACCGATTAAATTACGAACTTCTGAGGTTGTTTCAGGCACGCCTTTATGGGTGCATCCGACCACCCAATAAAATTCTTCTGGCAACCAGTTGGGGCGTTTCCCTTCCCACTTAGGGATAATGCGTCCGCCCGCACCCATCACTTTGGAGTCCGATAATATGATCTGGCTCATTTTTTTCAGCCAGTCTTTTTCTACAACAGCATCATCATCTACAAAGCCAATCAAATCGGCTTGGGTAGCTGCTATACCACTGTTCCGTGCGCCAGAAAGTCCCTTGTCCTGAACATTTTCCACAACTTTGATTGTGGAAAATCTGTTCTGTATGCGTTGTAAAAGAATCGAGTTGTGATCAATCACAACCACGATTTCAGTGGCTGGTAAAGTTTGCATTTGAACCGATTCAATTGCAGCGACAAGTTGTTCCCATCGTTGATCGGTATACGCACAGATAATGACCGCAATCCCAGACGTTGTAGAAACCATCTAATCCTAATCCCCCTACCCTCGTTGATCTACAACTCTCTAGCCCGAGATGTGATTGTAGTAATTGCTTGGACTTTCGACGTTCCATGTCCAATGGTTTGCGATACGGTTCTTCGGAGCGCTAAAACGTTCGCGCAAGATGGTCTTGAGTACACGTATGCCATCGCTAATGGGTTTCAAATTGCTATCACCATGAACGCGATCACTTTCGTAGCTCGGCACTTCTGCGATCTTCAGTTTGGAACGTAAAGCGCGGATATTCATCAAGGTTTCGATCTCGAAGCCTGAACTGTCGGGTTCGATAACCTGAATGGCACGCTTCCAAAATGCGTTGTAGCCGTAGCACAAATCGGTATATTGACCACCGAACAAAACCTTGACGGCGAAATTCAGACCCCAATTACCGAGTCGGCGGAACAAGGTTAAATCAGAACTTCCGCCACCCTGTAAGAAGCGAGAGCCTTTCACATAATCAACACCGGAGCTTAATGTACCGACATACATCGCAATCTCAGCAGGGTTCATCGAGCCGTCGGCATCCATCATAACAATGATGTCACCTTCCGAGGCTTCGAAACCGGCACGAAGAGCAGCGCCTTTGCCCTTCTTTTGTTCTTCAACAATTTTGATATCAGTACGCATAGACAGTGCGACTTCGACTGTATTATCGGTTGAGCGACCATCCACAATAATGACTTCGTGAACCCAGTCCGGTATATAAGGCAAAACATAACGTAAGTTTTTGGCTTCGTTAAGCGTTGGAATGATGACACTCACTCTGGGAAAATCATTCACCTGTACATCAAAGAGGTGGTTTGATTCCTTTTCGTCATAGGCGAAAATTTTCTGAAAAGACGACATACTGATTCCAACGGTATTGTTCATTGTTTGACTCCCTGTTTCCTAACCCAACTGTGACCTTATATGCCCGATTTACGACTAATATCGATAGAAGCGCTATATCATCTACGATTTAGAATAGTTAGCAGTTAACTAAAAAATGCTGCCATTAGGATACACTGGTAGCATTTTCTGTTCGATCGAGGATCGTAAAATAAATGTAAACTTTTTCACGAGTGCTGAAATGAGACCTATAGGCAGTTTATGCATAGGAGAAGTGGACAAATTTCTGCAAGGTCACATTACAGATGTTTCACTGATCAAATAAATGCAAGCAAAGCTAGACAACTAATTTGGAAATGTCCGTTATAGGAAATGGACAAGCGTAGGTTAGGCGGTGATTATTAACGACTAACTCCCCTTATAATATAATGATGTGGAACTGCTTCTAGGGGGCAAGTCTTATGCGAAAAATACTGCTGTTTTTGCTCATATTTTGCTGTGCAGTCTTGAGTGTATTGGCACAAGGCAAATCAGAGTTAGTGGTGCAAGTTGTGGCTGACAGTGCGTTCATGCGGGTCATACCGGATGAAACGGCAACTCCTGTGGGTTCGGTGTTTGCAAACGCTAGCTTGAGAGCAGTGGGTCGCAATATGGATGGCGAATGGTTACAGGTGCAGCGAACGGGCTTCCAAAAGACGAGTGGCTGGATTGCACGTAAGCTAACCGCTTTTACATTCAGTGTGGCGCAACTGCCAATCACGGACTCGACAACCGGATTATTAGGAAGTGAACCAGTGCTTGATAGTGGATTTGCAGCGTTGATGATTAACGAGGGAACATTAAGAAGTGTGGCGAGCCGGTTCGCATCGAAGATTATTACGATCCCAATCAATTTAACACTTCCTGTACTCGAACGGACACCTGATAACCAATGGCTAAAAATGAATTATCGTGGTTATGTCGGCTGGGTGGCTGAATACACTACACGCATGACAATCGACATCAATACAATTCCGATTAGTCCAGAGTACACGGGCAACCCGAATTACGCTCCGTTTGAGGTGATAGCGCCGGAAATCCAAATTGCCCAAGTTGACCGACTGGTAAACTACCTAACCCCAATCAACAATGTGACGACCGGTGTCGTTGACTATTGGCGGTTAATGTCCAGGGGTGAAACGATGGAATGCCTACCTCCTGCGGGTAATTTTATTGATTACAGTGTGAGCCTGCGCGATTTAACGGAACTGCCGGAGTTGAGACGACAAGCACGATTATTGAAGCAAGCGATTGCGGATATTAATACGTCGATCGACATTATGCAGAAGTGCGGCGTTTATACTTATCCAGAGATTCAATCGGCATATGCGAAGGCGATTAACGCTCACAACATCTTTACGTTGATTTTGAAACGGATGGAAATCTTACACAAAGGATTGACTAGTTAGAAAAACAAGGGTAAGCCAATTGCCCAATCTAGGATTGATAGTAAATCAAATTCTTCGCTTAAAAATACGTTTTCGGAACGCGGGCGCAGCACTGCCGCGCCCCTACACATCGGCGTACGGTAACAACGCTACGGCACGAGCGGCGCAGGTGTTGGCCGAGGCATTGGCGTGTAATAGTAATAATAACGGTAGCGTGGCGGACGGGTGGGTTCAGGCTCACCCGGAACAACAAATGTCCCTCCCGTTTGAAGAAGGCATAGCTGCTGCCAATTACGACGTTCAGGGGCGTTCGTCCAATAAGGGGCAACACGCCAGACATATTCACCCACTTCACGGGGCAAGTCTTCCAGTTTAATGTGGGCGGTGGTGGTGGTACTGTCGTGAGCAGTACGTTGACCTGAGGGCGAAATGGTAATGACACTGTAGACGTTCGCGCCTTCCAAGGCAGGATAAGTTACCGTTAATTCAGGGTCTCCTGCCGCAAAATTGCCGCTCAAAGTGAAATTACCGATCCACGCATCACAAATGTTATCTGATAGATTAAAGACATCCGGTACACGACTGTTGCGGTTGCGCGGTAAGCGCCGCCCTGTCGGACGAATACTATTAAAGGGAATACTGGTACGAATTAGGCGACCATAAACCCAACCGGTTTCGCCACCAAAAACAATTTCCAGCCACTGACCGCCATCCCACGAAGAGATGAAATCACCGCGTCGTCCCAAAATGACAACTGACGAATTAATGTCAAGCTGCCCCAAGAGATCATAGGCAAAATCCGGCCCGACATACACACGAGTTCCTTCAAACTCAACAATTCCAGTGATGGTTTCGCCGGGGTCAGCCGCATCAGGGTCACCGGGGGGTTGGGCAAATGCCACTGAAACCACAAGAATAACCGTCAACAATATGATTATCGCGGCAAGCTTTTTAGGTAGCATATGTGTTATTCCTCGTTTCAATCGACACAAGATGCATATTGAGGCTGGCTGACCCGTTCACGCCATGTGGGAAACGGTAAAAGTTCAGCGGTACAAGTTGCAATTTCAGACGGAAACAATAAGCAAAGCTGTTGACCTTGCCGCTGTTGGATGATAGCTACCGCTGACTGATTAATAAGTGCGGTCGAATCTATGGTAAAGCCCTCGCCCATTAATCCACTGCCAGCAGCAACCTGTGCTGCTTGTATCTTCTGCTGCACATTGGACACGGTAAAGTCATTGACGGTTTCTGGCAATATATTGTGCAGCAACAAATAGGTATTGGATGCTGACAGATCAGCGGTCACATCAGGCAACAATGCAAACTGCTTCATATAAATAGCCTTATATTGATCATACAGTGAACCAATCTGCTGCTCACGATAAATATCACTGACTGCACCCGTTCGGCTCACTATAATTAAGCCATCAGAGTTACCAATACGCTGACATGAATTGCATCGATCCGACTCCCCCACCTGAATATAAGCCATGACATTGGCATCGGCCTGTCGCATATTCAACCAAAACCGATCTGAATCCCTATTAAAGGCAATGACCACAACAGCATTCACCTTTTTCTCGCGGATTTGCTTGGCTACATTGTAACTATCGGAAAGCTCATTGTCATAAGCATAGATTAGCACAGGTGGTGTTGACAGGCTGCTTGAGAGTGCATCCGCAGTTTGTTGAGCCGCAGGTCGTTTTTCATGAATAATCGCCAAGCGAAGGGGTTGTTTTTCCCCTAAAAGCGTAGAAACGTGGGATTGTATGAAATCAGCAGTTTGTGAACCGAGTTGGCTATTAGTGGGCAGCGACGAAAAACTCCATTGGTGAGGCGAATCCGGTGCTTCAGAAACTTCCCAATAAACGAATGCGCCGTTGCGCGATTCATCTAATAGCACTTCACTCACGGCAGGTGATCCACTGCCGATAATCAATGGAACCTCACCTGAAAGTTTTGCGACAGCCGCGCGTGCGCTATCACGATTATTGGCGGACACATTGACCAACTCCACCGGATGACCACCTACCCCACCACAAGCATTGATGGCAACAACCATCGCCACCACACCGCGATACGGCGTAACACTGGAAGCTGATAAGACGCTTTGCGCGGGGAAGACTGCACCGATCTTCAATGGTTCACCGGATGCAGGCACACAGGAAGCCGCGTTATCCTGTGCGTAAGCAAATGAAATCATCAGGCAAAATAAGATGAGCAAAAATAGACATTTTCGAATCATTTTGTTTCGTTTTCGTGTGCAACTTGTGTTCATTCTACTATAGCCGAACTTTTTATGAGTGAAACATGAGCGTAGGGGAGCCGTCAGGTGGGCAGTGGGCATGTGCGCGACAATATCGCATAGGCTATATAATAAGTTTTAGATTATTGATCTCCATGTAGGGAAATGATTATGCGACGACTATACATGTTGATAGCCTGTCTTTTACTCGTATTTACCTCCAGCCTATTTGTGTTCTCTCAAGATGTCCCATCCGCTAATGGGGGGACGATGACTCCCACACTGCCACCTGCCTTCCATATCGAGGGCGAAATTGGGCGAGCGCTGCCGAGGAAAATTGTCTACGAGCAGCACACGGAACGCATTGCAGTGGTGGATGCATATAATCGCCTACTGCTGATAAACGCGTTGGATTACACTACGATCTACATTTTTCATGAACAAGGCAGCTACGGCGATGTGGCTTTCAGCCATGATGGGCGCTGGCTGGCAGTGGCTTATAACTTCACAATGGAGTTATGGGATACCAACAACGGTAAGTTGACAGCGAGTTTTACCGATCTCGGCAACACCAAGAGCATCATGGGACCCATCACGTTTTCGAGCAATGATACAATGTTGATCTTTTTTGGCATTTATCCCGCGCCGCGTGAACTTCGACAAGCTGAGACCGACAGCATCACTTATCCTTGGGTGTGGAATCTGACCGCAGCACGAGGCGAAGGCACTTCGACTTTCCCCAAGAAACTAGAAGCTGTGCAGATGGTGGATTATGCCAACGGATTTGTGCTATCACCTGACGATAAGATTATCGCTGCCCTTCCCGGTCGGCTGCGAATATTGGATGCATTCACACTACAGCCTGAATATGAAATCCCAACCGCGCGTTATGAACAAGACCCACTAACGGCTTGGTACAGTTTGCTGGATAACAATGTCTATGTACGGCCTGTGACTACCGACACATTGCTACAAGTGGATACTAAGCGCGGGGTGTTGGTGGAAATCCCGATGAACAAAGCACTTACGGACTCCGATTTGAGTCTGATTGGTGGCATCGAACTTGGCTCGATTGCACAGGTGATTGGTGGCACAGCCGACCACAGTTATAACCCGCTGATTGGTGTGCTTTTAGGAGGGGATTATCGTAAGGATTATGCGTATGGCAACAAACCATTAACTGTCACCTTAATTGATCTGGTACTGCCACCCGCCGCGACACAGGATAATGTATTGGCACTACTATATGTATTCGATGAGTCAACTGGAACAGGGACATTTGTCTTTGGTGGACAGGGAAGGGCGCAGCAAATAGTCCTGAGTCCCGACCGGAAAAACCTTCTGGTACGGTTGACTGAAAATGATGAAAACGTGGTTACTTTTGATCTAGCGAGTGGTCGGGAGCTGCGGCGATTTATTCCGGCCTTGCGCTCGATTGGTCGCTACAGTCGCCAAACAAAAAATCGTATCTTGGCTTATGATGCGTCGGGTAAAATTATCATCAGCGACTTTGAACGGCGCAACGCTGCCAGTGACCATGTTGAAGCCGAAGATTTACGATATTCACGCAGCTTTGACCGATTCTTCTTCAGCAATGACAGCTCGAAAATTATCACTTTAGCAGGCACAGAATGGCGCGAATGGGATGCTATAACGGGGCAAGTGCTGCGGCGTGAATTGATTTATCTCAGCGGGCAAATCGTCGCGACTTCCTCTGATGGTTACCGTTTCCTGACTTACTTCAACAACAATTCAGTTGGCGCTCAAGTCGTCGATATGAACGCCAAGACGAATTACAGTGTGACCTTCAACAATATTCCCGGCAGCAGCATCAACGATATTTATGCCAATCCTTCGTGGACACGATTCCTCGTCATCTATTCTGAAAATCAATTTGGGCCGTATTATCCCGGCAACCAAGTAGCAATTTACGATTATAAGGACGGCTTGAAATCGTTTATAGCAGGCGACGATTTGCCACCGCTGGCGCAGCGTCAATATGGTTGGGTGGATGACCAAACAGCCTATATCTATGGACAAGGAACCAGTAACGATATGCCGCCACGCGTGTATGGAGTTGATTACACGGCGAACGGCTTGCCTAGATGCATTGCAGACGCTTATCCCGCTCAGCAAACCCGTTTTCTCCAACTTTGGGAAAGGCTAGTTTATAAATTACGAGTTGACCAACTGGACGACTTATCAGCGACACTGTGTGCAAATGTGCCTAATAGCGCCGCCGCCGTTGAAGCCCATCTGGTACTGACCGCTACACCGCAAATTGTTCGTGTAACCGGATTGCCAACCGGTGAAGTACCGCAGTGTTTGTTGGATCGGTATCCGGGACAAGAGGCAGAATACTCGGAAACGTGGCGAACATTGGTAGAAGGACTCACACCAGAAAAGACACAGGAACTTGCGGTTATGCTGTGCGAAGGCATTGGCGTAATTGATCCAGCCACCGTGTTTGATGCATCGCTGGGTTATACCATGTTTATCAACTCGGATACAGGTGAACGTGCTAGCGGTGATTACCAAGTTCCAACGAACGAAACACGCCCGCTTGAGCCGATTTATGATCTATTTGAGAAAACAGAAAAGCGTTCGATTGGTACAGCTATTCTTAGCCAAAACGAAGAATTGGTGGCCGCTTCAAGTATGCCGGGGGAGCTGATTATTTATCGACTGCTTGTGCCTTATCGCAACCTAACGGCCCAAATGACCGCAACAGCCGTTGTTCAGTTGCAACAAGCCAACCTCATCAAAGGGCAAGCGACTCCCTCGCCTACTTACAATGCGATTGGTACGCCGCGTCCGACATTGACCCCGACACCGGAGCAAACACTGTATCCACGTCCACAGGATCGTGTGTTTACAGGTAATGTGGGCAACGAAAATTTCTGCCCATCAGAACAGCTTTTTCCAGTGAGTAAATTACCGGATGATTACGCTGCGAAGGGACGAATCTATGCGGCAGTACAAGGGGATAATCTGTGGTCAATTGAGCCGGAAAATGGAACACGAGCCGAAGATAAAGACATCCTACAATGCGGACGTGGTGTATCCTGCAAGTACTCGCCTGATAACCAGTGGATATTGGCGGAATCCTACGAAGCAATTTTCATCATCCGGCCAGATAACAGCGATCCGCGCATCCTGTGGAATTTGCTCACCCCCAATCCACCTACCCCACCACCGCGCGAAATCAATTGGTCGGGCAAAGACACATTGGAGTGGCAGGCTCGAATAAAGGTCACCGTTCCCGCACCAACACCTTACACCACTTACAAGCAAGCGTTCATCCGCGATGTGCTGAATGTCTACCCTGATCCGAAACCATTTATCCCCGAGATCAGCATAAATACACTGCCAACGCAATTGGTGGCACGGCAACCCGGTGGCAATTGGATTGTGGTGTCTACAACCTACAACACAGGCGTGGGACAAGGCTACAAGTTCTATCTTTATGATACGACGACAGACCAGTATCAGATGTTTGCCCAGAGCAAATCGAGTGCGATTAATGTTTATTGGCATCCGTGGGGCGATCGGCTGTTTTACAACTTCCCGCAAGATAACAATCCAATGCGGGCAACATATCAGGTGAGTTTCCCCAGTATGACCAATCAATTCCTCGGTTATGCACCTACTGGCAATTGGTCAAATGACGGACGGTACATCGCTTACAATACAACTTCACGGTCACAACCGATTGGGGTATGGGACAGCGAAACGGGTCAAACAAAAACTTACTGCCTGCCCGAAACCGGTGCGCGCGGTTACAGCGGGTCATATGTGTGGTCGCCGGATAACCATTATGTGGCGCTGCAAGTGTCATTGCCCAAAGACGAGTCAAAATCGGGAGTGGGTCAGCATACGCTCATTCTCAACGTCGCTAATGGTGAGGTGGTTGATTTGACAACCGGAGTCGTACAGATCATCACATGGGCGCAAGAACCGGGTAGCTATGGAGATGGGCGAGTCGTCACACCGACCTTGAGTGTGACCTTAACGCCATCACCAAGTATGACTGCACCCGCGTCTACGCCTTCGCCGTCACCAACAGCAACACCGTGATAGGAACAATGACTATGCGTAAACATTTGATGTTGATTAGCCTGATTGCTCTGTGTGCTTTATTCATCAGCACAATAAGCGTGAATGGACAGGTGAGTGATTTATCGATTGTCTATGTGACGACACAGGATAATACCGCGTTACGAGCTGGTCCGGGGCGCGATTGGGATCGATTGGCTGTCTTGCCGTTTGGCACAACTTATCGGGCGACGGGACGCACACTTAACGGTGAATGGATTCAAATAGCCTATGAAGGCCAGCTCGATAAAGATGCGCGTGGTGAGTTTACTGTCGATGGCACTACTTACGGTTGGGTCGTTTACTGGCTGCTGACGTGGACAGGTAATATTCTTGACTTGCCAATTGATGGACGGCAGTTTGTCGCCACAGCGCGTGAAGCAGGCGGTTTGCTGACACTTGGGCCAAGTGAGGATTTGCCGATTTATATCGGAGATGTGATTCCGAAAGAACGCGTTCCTAATCCTTTTACATCCTATGTACGGGTTGAAATTACAGGCCGATTGGGTGGGGGCGCCTCCAAATATTTCTGGATACAGTTTAAGTTCAATAATCATTTTTACTGGGTACCAAACTGGGCAGTTGGGGTTTGGGGTGTCGGTGGCGTACCGGATGCTGGCTATCTTTATCCTTATGGACGCTTACTCATACAACTCAAAACCGAGCTTTCGCGCCTGAATGAAGTTTACAGCGATATTCGTGGGCGATGGGCCGCACTCGACAGCGGGTTTACTGCGACATGCAATGATATTCCGGCTGATTTTGAACTGCGCCGAACCAGTTTCAATGCAGGTGATCTGGCTCGCGAACCGTTATATCAACCGCTTGCGACTGCACTTGAAAACGTCCAAAACAGCACCAATGCTGCGCTAGCAAAATTCCGCACGATTTGCACTCAAGGTGATGCAGACCGCCTCATTAGCCCTGACGCGATTAACGCGGGTTTGGCAGACATCCACGATGCTGACATCAATTTGACTCTGATTAATACTTTGCTCAGACCTTTTTCTCAACGCGATCCATTGGTTGGAAAATAGCTTCAATATAAATATTACCGTGATTGCTAGTTGGGAATGAGGTTGGTAAAAGCGAGAGCAAGGATAGAGGCTAAGACCTTTAAGTCAAAGCCAGCGTTAGTTCGGACATGGAGATGTTGGATACCCATAGCCTGCATTTGACTGTAAACGGTTTCA
>JBBSBM010000064.1:0-43964 GCA_038251275.1 Aggregatilineales bacterium | reverse complement strand
TACTGAACGCGTTCATCAAATTCTTGAACATGTTCACCGATCATAATGGTTCAGGAAGGTCTATATTGGCGGCCCTACTTCTATGATTTGTGATGCGCTTGATTTCGTCGCTTTTCTCCACCGTTTAGTGCAGTCCTACCAGGACATTAAACCACCAGCTCACAAAAATCCAAAAAGGAAAAGTTGAAACATGTCCGCTGCGGAAAGACCGTCGGACTCGCCTTTTGTCCAAACAATCTGGCATGCTCAAAGTGAACGACCCGGATATTTCATTTCAACGGCGGCGATCAATTGGGAAATGGTTTTCATGCAATACAAAGGCCAAGCCACTATCACTGTGCGCGGCCCGGAAACAAAAGCGTCACCTGCTGACTTTCCGGCTGATGCAGAATGGTTGGGCATCACCTTTAAGTTAGGGACGTTCATGCCGGACTTTCCGCCGGGACTCCTGATTGATAGACAGGACATCAATCTACCGGAAGCAACCGGCAAATCCTTCTGGCTAAACGGATCAACGTGGAAATGCCCGACCTATGAAAATGTGGACACCTTTGTCAACCGATTAGTACATGATGGGTTGCTGGTGCAGGATCCTCTTGTGGATGCTGTGATGTGTGATTATCCGCTTGATCGTTCTCCTCGTACATTGCAGTATCGTTTCCAGCGTGCAACTGGATTGTCGCGCAGAGCCGTAGCGCAAATTCAGCGCGCACAGCAGGCCGCCGCGCTCTTAAAGCAAGCTTGTCCAATCCTCGACGCAGCCTACCAACTCGGTTATTTCGACCAATCCCACCTGACCAACTCGCTCAAGCGTTATATCGGGCAAACTCCAGCGCAGATTTCACAGACTCTTCAAGTCGCTTAATTGCGTTTTCTTCCAAGACGAGCCTCTTTTATCCGGGTATTCTAGGCGCATAGGTATTTGATAAAAGGGAAAAGAAAACAACATGAGAAGGCTAACTTCAGGGATTTTCATCACATTAGATGGGGTTGTGGAGGCCCCCGGCGATGGCGATACGACACTCCCCGGCAAACGGGGTTGGTCGATGCCCTTCACCGATGAGGAAGTGGGCGGGTTTATCATGGGTGGCATGGCTTCCAGTGATGCGATGCTGTTAGGGCGCAACACCCATGAAAATTTCGCGGCCTATTGGTCAGCCCAACCTGACGAAGACCCTTTCGCGGGTCAGATGAATAATCAAACCAAGTATGTGGTATCAACCACGCTCGATAAAGTAGACTGGAAAAACTCCACGCTGCTGAAAGGGGATCTCACCGAGGCTATCACCGACTTAAAAAATCAACCCGGTAAGGATATTTCACTGGTCGGCAGTGGCACACTGGTTCAATCGTTACTGCAATTGGAACTCGTCGACGAACTGAACCTGCTGATTTGTCCGGTTATTCTGGGCGTTGGCAAACGGCTTTTCAAAGAGGGTGTCGATACCAAAACATTGAAACCCATTAGCTCAAAAACTTATCGTTCAGGCATGACGATTCTAACGCTTCAGCCTGCTCGCTCATAAACCGTTTTCTAACCAGCATGTGATCGAACGAACCGATAGGGGATGTGTGCTAATGTCAATTTCAGTACGCATCCCGAAAATTTTAATTCATACTCAAGTG
The DNA here is from genome assembly GCA_038251275.1 of Aggregatilineales bacterium. Classification (GTDB taxonomy): domain Bacteria; phylum Chloroflexota; class Anaerolineae; order Aggregatilineales; family Phototrophicaceae; genus CFX2. The sequence continues at coordinate 42,338 of JBBSBM010000064.1, read as the reverse complement.
TGGATTATCCGCGCCCGATGAACGGCATCTGGTTTGCCATCACCGTCATGAAGGGCACATTCACATCCAGCGGCAGGTTCGCCATGTAGAGGATAGCCTCGGCAACATGTTGGACATCCATTCGCGCCTCGACTGCCACAGTGCCATTGGCTTGAGGCATTCCGGTTCCCATGGTGGTGGTCATATCGGTGGCGGCATTACCGATGTCAATCTGCCCACAGGCGATGTCAAATGCCCGACCGTCGAGCGAGGTTGATTTGGTGAGTCCGGTAATGGCATGTTTGGCAGCCGTATAGGGTGCGGAATTCGGTCGTGGTGTGTGCGCGGAAATCGAGCCATTGTTGATGATGCGTCCGCCGCGCGGATTTTGCGCTTTCATCATGCGAATGGCGTGCTGCGTGCAAAGAAATGTGCCTGTGACACAGGTATCGAGCACGGTGCGCCAGTCCTTATAACTGAGGTCTTCGAGCGGCACGGCAAATGCGCCTACGCCGGCGTTGTTGAACAGCACATCCAACCGTCCAAATTTCTTCTTGGTTGCCGCGAATAACGCCGCCACCGCGTCTGGATCGCTCACGTCAGTCGCCACGATTAAGGTGCGAGAGTCCGGTAAACCCGCTTCTTGAACGAGTTTTTCTAAGGGTTCAACACGGCGACCTGCCAGCACCACCGAATAACCATTTTTGAGGAGTAATAATGAGGTTGCTCTGCCGATCCCCGTTCCAGCGCCAGTGACGACCGCGATACGATTGCTTAACTCCATGTGTTTCCACTCCTTATGAGGGTTTTGCGACGGTAAATGTACCAATTTGCGCCCAACTGTCTCGTGCGCCGGGAACATCGGATAAGACTTTGAAGCGCGTCTGGTCAGAGTAAGTGTACCAACCGACATAGATTTTGTATTCACCGGAAGGGAGTTTGAGTGAGTTATTGAATATGATCGATTCGAGCCACTGACCGCCCTTTTTTTGTACCCCAAGCGTTTCATCTTTAGCGTAAATCTGGTGGCCTTTGCTATCTAAGATTTTGATGAAACGAATATCTTGCTCGGTGAATGTCCGGTCATATTGCCACATTAAATCAAGATTGAATGTACTCGAGTATTGGCTACCTGTAAAACGCGAAGCTAAGAGTTGAACGCCGTCGAATTGTATCGTTTTTGGAAATTCATATTCCTCAAAGTTGTATCTTTGTTCAAATGTATCCGATAAATTTATCCGCTGGCACGAAAGCGTTTTGTCAAATTGGGCTGGACAGGGAGGCTCTAATGCCCAAGTTAGTGTATGGTATCCAGTTGTTGTGATTGGTATCTCGACAGACAAATCATCTCCCGTCTCATTATTGGTCACAGTCCAGCGACGGATGACTTGCCCATCAAGTGAGAGAGAAACTTCACGGTTATCAGCGAATCCCAAAAAGTACAATTGCAGCCATCCAGTTTGCGGCGCGTACACGTAAAATGATTTAGTATTCGTTATAGTGCCACCAGCAGATGTAACAACGAGTTCCGGCTTCGGTGTCGTCTTCACCTCAAACAGCGCGATTAAATCATTCTCGTAAAATGGGTCGCCAAGGGTTTTATGGGCATTAGCTGCCAGCTTGCCGTCTGTGTCGTAAAACTTATGGACGATGATTACATCCACGCCAGCATCTTTGAGCAGGGCGGGATTCATGGTCTGTTCGAGAATGGTCAATTTGGCGGGACTCACGGGTGTACGCCGCGTAACCTGTCCGGCGATCATCGGTTTCTCGTGGGCAGTTTGCAACCACAACGCATCTTTTGCCGCCAACAAATTATCCCAAGGGACATCGTAAACCGCCCGAATATCCTCGCGCTTGGCGAGATCATAAACGGCCTGCGTAATCGTCGCGTCATAAGTCGGCAAAGGCCAGAAGGATTGGTAGTCGAGGGTGATGAGTAAGCCGATAATCAAAGTGCCGATTACTGAGTACCGAGTGCCGAGTGAGAAGCGCTTTTGACTTGTATTTAACTTGCCACTGATCCATGCCCAGCCATAACCAACCAACACCGCGATCACCAACGCTAGCAGAAAATCAAAACGCCCCGGTGCGCGGGCGAGGCTGAATCCCGGCAGATTGTATACCAGCGCATAGGGCAGCGTGAGATATGTGTCGTAATTGCCGAGATTGATTTTAAGCGGCTGATCAAACACTTTGAGGAGCGGGCCGAGCGAGAGTATCCACAGCACCACCGCTAAGGCCAACCACCATCGAGCCGCTTTGACTTTCCACAAGGCCAGCAGTGCCAAGAGGCCAGCGATGATGCCGATGTAGCTGGAGCCTTCGATGATGTTCACACCGAGGACTTTATGGGTGTAATCCAACTGTCCATACAACGGATGATTAAACGAGGGCGTGACAATCCCCAGCAAATCAGTGCTGAAATCGACACCGCCACCTTCCGCTGTATAGGCACTTGTGCCAAAGGTGCTTCTAAAAACGGGTAATAAAAAGATCAGCAGCAGAATCGAACCCACTGCGCCAACGATGACTAATCGCAGCAACGCCCACCAGTCACGCCGGATGATGACGGTTATACCGATCACCGCCATCAACGGCAGCACGGCGTAAATCAGTTGCAGCGTGTGACCAAAGGGCGTTAATACGAAGAAGATAATTGCTAAAAGGATGTATTTTCTTGACTGACGACTGGTGACTGATGACTGTAGACCAGCAACTTGTAACAAATTGTACGTCAGCAACGGCAGCGGCCACTGAACGAGTAAGCCGCCGTGTCCACCGGCTAGATGTCCTTGAATGATGGGCGCGGTCATGAACACCAAACCACCGAGCAAGGCAGCAGAGCGCACATTCGTCAGCTTCCACACCAGCCAATAAGCTGCCCATCCGTTGAGCGCCAAAGTCAGCAGGGCAAATAAATTGTAGGCAGCAGGCAGCGGCATGAAAAAGGCAAACAACCAAGCGGGGAAGAATTGCAGCGGGTCAGACCACAGGATCACCCCTTGGATGCCGTCGGGATAAGCTAGCAGCGGTTGGAAGAACAAGGGTTGTCCAGTTTGCAGCGCGTGTTTGATCCACCAGATGTGGCGCGTCATCTCATGCGCGTCACCAAAGGGATACCCTGCGAAATGGGTACTGATGACCGTCAGCAGCGGCCAAGTGATCAACATGGCAACAGCCAAATACAATCCGTAGATGGCGAGGTTCAGCGGAAGCGCACGTTTAAGGATTTGCATGCGCCCATTGTACAAATGGGGGGATGATGCGCCAAGTGAAGGTTAATAGTCGGAGGATAAGCGTTAGTTGATACCTGCTAACCTTTGTGTTATATTGACCCGTAATGACCCTTAAACTATGTGTGATGAAATATTATGGCTCAAAAACCAAGCATCTCAGCCCAAGATACGCTGCAATTTCTTCAAGAAAAGTTCAACAACGATGTTACGGAGCTGACTCTGCTCAGTGGTGGCGATTGGTCGCAAGCCTATTCATTTATGCATAATCATAAAAAATATGTGCTGCGATGGTGTCACTCATCCGAAACATTTGAGAAGGATACCCTCGCCACCGCTTTTAGTTCTGCTGCAATGCCCATCCCCAAGGTCATCGACAGCGGCAGCCAGTTTGATGTGTATTTCGCCATCACCGAGTTTGCCCAAGGGAAATTTTTTGACACCCTTAATGTAGATGAGTTGAACCAAACGCTACCCGCTCTTTTGAACCTGTTTGATGCCCTGCGAAATGTCAATCTCAGCGGCACAACGGGTTATGGTGGTTGGGATAAAAACGGCGTTGGCAGTCAGAAAAGTTGGAAAGACCATCTGCTTGATGTGAATGGCCCTGATGATAATCCTGAGCGTTTTACCTACGGCTGGTACGCCAAGCTGGCAAACTCGCCACTTGGTACAGGCGTGTTTGACCGGCTTTATCCACAGTTTGAAGCGCTGGTGGCAAAATGCCCCGAAGTGCGGCGGCTTATTCATTCCGACTTGTTGAATTACAACCTCTTAACGAAGGATAACCACATCAGTGGTGTGATTGATTGGCAGTGTTCGTTATATGGCGATGCCTTATACGATGTGGCATGGTTTACCTTCTACCAACCGTGGTATCCACAATTTGGGGCGGTGCAGCTTAGTCAAAAGTTGCTAGATCATTTTGAAGCGACAGCAGCCGATAGCACCAACCTGAAAGAACGATTGATTTGTTATCAACTGCACATTGGGTTGGATTCAATCATCTATAACAGCGCTAAACAGAATTGGAAGAATGCACAGGAAGCCGCTGATTACGCCTTCAAAATTTCACGCCAAACAAATAGCCTATAACGATGTCAAATTATGCCTATGAAGGGTGCATTTAAGGCCTTGAATGCACCCGTATTACAGATGAAAAATGGTCTATTACTTCTTCAAGTTACCGGGCGTGGGTTTATAACGGACATCACGCCATAGTGAAGTGGCTAAACGAGTCTTCTTGAATGTGGCTTGAAATGGCAATCCATGATACGCGCACCACACAAAACGGTGATGCCCATCGGTAATGACCAATATATCCTCGGCGGCTGCATCGTTAATCGGCGGACGCATTAGTTCGACTTCTGCCCCACGAATAGCGCTGCTGTCATCACGGTAAATGGCGGATTTATCCACATTCAGAAAATCTTGGCTGGGTTTAACGCGATATGTAAGCCCCTCGAAGGTAACATTGATGAAATCGGGTGCCGATTTGAGAATAGGCTTCATGTTGGCAATATTGTCACTGTTCACCATTGAGTTCATGCTGTCGGTAACAGTGACCGTGCCTTTGCCGAATTTATGATCTCGAACAATATCGGTTGTGGGTACATCGGTGGATGATTGGGTTGGAGTCACGGTGCGTAAACGCGGCATCTCGACGGGTTGCGTTACAGTGGACTTCACCGGTTCTTGACGGGGTGTAGTGCGAAGATTGGTCATCCACTTTGGTTTTTCTGTAGGCGCATCAGTTGTCGGGGGTGTTTGACCTGTTGTGGGTTGCTGATCGGTTGTAGTGGTTGTCACGCCGCCCGGAGGATTAATCTTTAAGAAGGCCGCGACTTGTTCCAAACTGGTGAAGACTTGCGTGGCCTTCATGGCTTGTTCGACTTTCCAGCGCTTCAGAGTAGGATTTGCGAGCAGCAATCCTTGATAGACCTCATCAATATTTTCAGAAAGTGGCGTACCAAACTTGCGCTGGATAGTCCCTTGTTCACTGGAAAGCATTCTCATGACCGCATGATTGCCGACTGTACGTTGTAACTGCATGATTCCAGACGATGAAAAAGATGGGGTAGCTGCGCTATTTTCAAAGGATACAGGTTTGGTAGCATTTTTCTGCTGCCACTCTTCGCTCACATCGGGATTGGGTTTACGCGAGCGCTGTACCTTATCAAGAATTTGTTTTGTCATGATGTACCCTTCTAAATCATAATTACACCTATTTAAAATCTTAATCCCCATCTTAATTAAGAATCAAAAAGATAAGTACCAAAAACGACTATTGTATTATGATTAATAATAGATATTAACATAGTACTGCATGATAAAATAGGCAGCAGGTTTGACCGAAAAGAATGTGGTCAAATGGGCTATGACAGTCTTTAGCTGATTGACGATATTCGTTTTGTCGTTTACAGTAATGAAATCCTCTAACAAAGCTTAGTGCTGCTTAAAGCACTTCAACATGACTTCCAAACAATTTAAATGGAAAGATCGCGATACTGCTGCACAGGATTTGCTTCAGCTTGTTTATCATGCACCGCCATCGGTTAGCTCACTTGCTTTAAATCTGCTACATTCAATTCGTTCCTCAAGCATCTTGCCTGATCTCGAAACGATTGTCATGGATGACAACCGTGATATTTGGGAACGATGTTATGCCTTACGCGGCATCATATCGGTTTCGGGTGATATAGATATGTCACAACTGGTTCCCTACATGGAACGTGCTTTATCGGCGAGATGTACCCGCTTTCGACAATCGCCCTATCCAGAGTTCTACAACGGCGATTTGAGTCCTGATTTGCTCGATGATTTACTCAGTCTTGTGAATAAACACCCTTCAAATCGGGAGTGGTTTTTTGATGTTCTACATCATGTAGAAGAACCAACTGTCCTTGGTGACTACATCAATCGTGCGTCGAACTATCAGATGGATGACGACTTTCGACAACAGCTTTTCGAGATATTGCTCAATTTGATTGATAATCACCCCGAGGCGTTGACCCTAGCCATCACGAGCAGATTCTTGAATGCACAGTCAGACAAAGCCCATGAACTATTAGACAAAAATCTACAGCGTATTGCCGAAAGGTGTCTCAGTAGTCGTCGGGGGCCTGATGAATGGCTTTGGGTAGCCTTTCAGTGGTCTGAATTATGTGATGAATTGGTCAAAGCTAAACCGGAGTTGGCAATAACCCTATCGGATTTCAGGCAGGAAAGAGACAACCTACGAGCTAATTGGCAAAGCCGAAGACAAAAAGGCACAGCCGTTGTCCAAGAAAATGCCTCCTATCAATTCTTATTGAAGTTGTACGAATCAGCCCAAAATGACGACCACGATGCTTATTCCAAGCTCAGAGACATCGCCAAAGAATGGAATGAGGACATTCCGTTACGGGCAGTGGCGACCCATTTCATTGGAAAGCTCTCGCCGAAGTATGATTCGTTGAGCGTTTTGCGCGCTCAAATGAAATACGCCCATGATGATTGGGGTGAGCTACCGTGTGATTCACCTATCCGATTTGAAGCAGGTGAAGCCTTATCCCGTCATCCATCACCTGAAACTTGGGCGAGCTTAGTGGATGCATTCTTCATCAACCCACGCAATGTCTTGTCATCATTTATGCATGATTGGATTGAGCATGTGACGGATATTCTGAGTGGTGATTTGTATGACTACAAAGGCGGACGTTGGGGAGATATTGATAATCGTGGTTGGTTTCTTGCACTGGCTGAACTAGACGAGAAAGTGTTGGAGAGGTACAAGTAGTACCTCTTCCATGAAAAGTGCTTGATGCTATGACAGCCCTTTCAACCACGACTTTTTCTTTGGGAACAGTGCATCCAGCAGCACAGCCGATTTGCCGCTCGCCCAGACTTCCGGCAGGACGTAGCGCAGTTCGTCGTAGGTATGCTGTCCAAAAACCACATTCCAAAAAAGCTCCCACGGGAAGGAAATATCATAGCCATCTTTGCCAGTCATAGTTTCGATGCTGGTAATTTTGCCCTGCTCGAACTTGATGCAAATGCCCTTTAAATCGTAGAAGCCGATTTTCAGTTCGCCCGAATAACGGTTCGCACCACTGTTTTCGAGGCGGCGTTCCAGCACCGGTTGAATATGTCGCAAGAAGGGAATCATCTCCGGCACGCGCACATACCATGTATATTCGCGACGGCGAATGAGGCCGCCTTCGGTCCGGTCGATCAGTGTGTCAAGGGTTTCATGTACACCTGCACCGAAGGATTGCAGCGCCGGAACGTAACCAAATCGGTTCAGCGCCCACTGCTTGATCCCGCGCATCACATCCTCAAAGGTTTCGAGGTAAGACGACTCCTCACCAACCACATAACCGGTGCAGTTGATATTTTGTTTGTCCCATAAGAAACTAAATAATTCCAGATAACCGACTGCCTCGCCGCTGGCATTGACGATCATCTGATAATCCATCCCTTGCCCGCTGCCTGCATCACGTCCGAAAAGTTCATAACGCCATATTTCTGGTGAACGGACTTCAGTCAACAACCGTCGACTGGCATGATGCGCGTACCAGCGCATCATATTTGGAATGTCGTCATAAGTCGCCGGACGAAGTGTGAACTTGGGTTTATAGTCCGGCGCGGGATCACCAATGGTATGTAGCGGATAAGAAGCGTGCTGCGCCAGATCGACCGCCATCGTGTAACCAAACTGCCGATAAAAGTTGGGGATTCCGGTAATCACCTGCAATTGATGACCGAGTGCAGCGCTGCGTTCATGGACAGCCTCAAACAGCGCCTTCACCAATCCGCGTTTGCGATATTCAGGATAAGTCGCGACCAACTCCGGTCGCCCAACTGAAAGTGTCACATCCTCATAACGCCATGTCTGCGGAATCAACAAGGTTGCCGATGCCAGTTTGTCGTTGTTAGCGGGATCAACCACCACGAAAATATCATCGGACGTGACGGTGACGTGACCACTCATCAGGTCTTTTGTCCATGCGTGGAAGGCAGCTTTTTCGTCATCACGAGCGCCTTCACCGTTCACATCAGCATAAAGATGCGGCAGTTGTTCGCGGTCGCTTGCATGACCTTCACTTATCGTGCGCAGGATAAGGCCATTCGCGAGGTGTTTTTGCATATAAATGTTGGCTTTCTAAAAAGAGTTAATCGTTCATAATTGGTTACACGGAAAAGGCACGCCTTTTCCCTACCAAAAATTCTCTGCATTAAACTTGACGTTCTTTGTGTCTTGGCGGTTCAATTGTATTTATTATTCTTTCCCTACATCAAACCTTTGAGCCATGACTTTTTCTTGGGGAAAAGGGCATCGAGCAGCACCGCCGCTTTGCCACTCGCCCAGACTTCCGGCAAGATCGCGCGGAGTTCGTCGTAGGAATGATGTCCAAAGACCACATTCCACAGCATGTGATACGGGAACGAAATATCATAGCCATCTTTGCCGCTGATGTTTTCAATAGTGGTGATTTTTCCAGACTCGAACTTGATGCTGATGCCCGTCAAATCATAGAAGCCGATTTTCAATTCGCCTGTATAGCAGTTTGCACCGCTGCCCTCCAAACGCTGTTCAAGTACGGGTTGAATCAGGCGCAAGAACGGAATCATCTCCGGAACGCGCAGCAGCCAGAAATAATCTGTCCCACGAACTGCCGCACCAGTCGTCCGGTCGATCAACGTATCGAGTGCGTCATGAATACCCGCCGAAAATTTGAGCAGCGCCGGACAAAATCCATATTTTGTGGTTGCCCACTGCTTAACACCACGCACCACATCCTCATAGGTCGCGAGGTAGGATGATTGATCGCCAACCACATAGCCGGTGCAGTCAACCTTTTCACGATCCATCGCTGAAAGATGTGTATAAACCTCTACATAGCCCACGCCTTCGCCCACTGCGTTAATGATCATCAAAAACGTTAAGTGCTGGCCTGAGTCTGGATTACGTCCGCTGATTTCATAGCGCCATTCGTCCGGTGACCGCAACTCCGTCAGCAGTCGTTCCCGCGCCATATAGTCATGCCATTGGATGAGGTTGGGGATATCGTCTTCAGTGGCTTCGCGCAGTGTAAATTGTGGTTGATAATTTGGTGCAGCATCGGGGAAAGCAGGTAAAGGAATGCTGGCGTGTTCCTCACCCAGATCAACCGCCATCGCGTATCCGAATTGACGGTAGAAGTAGGGAATGCCAGTGATCACCTGTAACTGATGACCGAGTTTTGCGCTGCGTTCGTGGATCACCTTGAATAACTCGCGCACCAAGCCGCGTCCACGATAAGGCGGCAGTGTCCCAACCATTTCAGGACGACCAACCTTAATTGGAATATTTTCATAGCGCCATGTTTGAGGGATGAGGAGGGTTGCCGAGGCGATGCGGTAATCCTGTGTCGGATCAACCACCACAAAGATGTCGTCTAATGTGGTTGTGGCATGCCCATTCATCAGGTCGCGGGTTAAAATGCGGGTATGCTCTTTGCCGAGTTCGTTATCGCCTTCACTGTTCACATCGGCATAAAACTGCGGCAACCGTTCGCGGTCGCTGGCGATTCCTTCGCTCAGGCTGCGGAGGATAAGGCCATCCGCAAGTTGTTTTTGCATGGCTAAATAGCTTTCTCAGTATAATAATCACAATAATGAACCTTTGTGACCCATTATACTCCGAATTCTATTTTCTCACTACTCACTAGCGGATTGTTGGATTCCACTTGGAACTGTTAACGTCTGCCCAGTTTATTTGTCACATAAGCCACTGCAAAACCGGCGATTGCCAGCACAATACCAATGGATCGCACCGAGTAATCGATTCGGTAGTCCAGCAAGGTGGCAAAGACAACAATCAGCGCAAGACCACCGATGGCAAAAGCAATTATCGAAATGATGAGATGGGCAGTGCGGTTGCTGAGTTTTGGAGGGGGTTGCAGCGCATCAATCTTGTGTTCCCATTCACGGGCTGTCGGGTCATCCATCCCTTTGAGGAGCAGCCTCGCGCCTGCATAATCTCGCTGATCAACCAACTGTTGAACCGCGTCAAACTTCGCTTCAGATATAGGGTCTATTACCATTTTGTCTCTCTATCAAATCTAATTAGGTAGTTGTCCGGCGGACTTCATCATGCCGGTCGAAGTTTTAGCCGTCTCAGTCATGGCCTGTGCCAAAGCTGCTATCAATTCGTCACGTGCAATATCAATGCCAAACAACAAACCGGCATAAAAATCGCCTTGCACAGCTTGGTCAGCCGTGTCTATTCTTTCCGCAGCCGCTTTGGATAGCGTGTCCCAGCGGTCAATTAGATCAGCGAGTTGGGTGATAAATTCAGATGTCATTTGTTCCTCACTTGCGTGTGCTCTTGCTCTATACGCTTAGCCTTTAATCTGAACACGCCATAAGCATATTGTCATGGGAAAAGTGGACGTAAAAAATGCCACATCGGGCTAGTACTAAGGAACGATGGAGTTCATAAAAGAGGATATTTGTGAGGCATGATGAGTAATCAACATACCTCAACCGCATTAATGATTGAGCTAAATGGAGATAATGCGTTTTTCAGGTGGATGAGTGGCTAAAAATCGGCTTGGGATTTTGGCCTCGCCATCGGTCACAATCATGCTGTCGATAAGGCGATAACCATCAAGCTCCGGTCGATAAACCCCCGGCTCGTTGGAAAAGACCATGCCTGCTGCTAGTGGCGTATTGTCTCCCGGTGCAAGCCACGGGCCTTCATGTCCTTGCAAACCCATACCATGCCCGATGCGGTGACGGATGGCATCACCAAGACCATATTCGCGCAGCACATTCAACGCGGCATCATTGACCTGTGTGCAAGTGTTGCCGACTCGCAGCGCACGGATGCCTGCCAGATCGCATTCCATTGCTGCTTCCAAGCAGCGCATCACATCACCTTTGGGTTCACCAATGACAAATGTCGCCCCACTTTCAGCGTGATAACCACCAACTGACGCGCCAATCCCGGCGATCATCGGTTCGCCAATTTGGGGTTTGCGCTCGATGGGTGAGCCGTGTGGCAGTGCCGCGCGTGGGCCGCTGTGAACCGTCCCCACAACCGAACTGCCGCCGAGCTTAAAAATTTCACCAACTTCGGCCTTCATCTTGGCGGAGGTCGCGCCGATACAGGCCTTCAAAATATCGAGTTCCGTGCCACCATCGTGGATAATCGCGCCTGCATGTTCGAGGATATATTCGAGGCAGAAGTCGGCGTAGGTGGCAGCTTTTTCGACGAAAGCGATCTCTTCCGGCTCTTTGATCCAGCGCATCTGCTCGATCATCGGCGTGACCGTCACATTACCACCGAGCTTTTGGTAGACATCAACCGTCAGGTTATCGATACCCAAGCGTTTGGCACCCGCTTCCTTGACCATCCACACCACTGGATGGGTTTCACCGGGATACTCGAAGTAGGTGCGAATGTCTTTGATCCATGTTGCGCCCGCGTTTTCCTGCTCCAACAACGGTACGAACAACACAACTTCGCCACTCTTTGGGATATATAACCCAAGTGGTCGCTCCGATGGCGTGTGAAAAAAGCCGCATGCATAAATCACATTCGGCACGTCCAACAGCAGGATACCGTCGAGTTGCTGTTCGTCCATTCGCGCCTGAATCTGCCCGATCTTCCGTCTGTAAAATGATTCGCTCAGGAGTTGCAGTGGTTGGTTATGGGTATTCACAATTTTCCTATTTCAGTTTCGATAGAATAACGGAGGTAGCCATTCGATGTTGACGATTTCACTGTCTATCACACTCGATAAGTTGTAGATTTGGTCATTAACGATAACGGTCTCTCCATCTTTTAAGATGGCTAAGGTATTGTTAGCGGAGTCGTATTCGAATGATTGGCTTTTAAAAGGCTGTGACTTATTCCATTGAAAGCCGTATGGAAACCAGTTAAAAATAGCACACAGTCTTGGGTCTTCAGGAACGCAAATGGAAACGACAAATTCACTTTTGCCTGTCCACTCAACTTTGCGGACGCGACTGAGGTCGCAATAGCACCGAATAATTTCGCCCGAAGGCTCATCAAAAACCTGAATATACATGTCTCCAATGGATTGACATTGATAGGGAAAGAAGGAACACAACTCCAAATCGAAAATAGGTTTGGATGTGTCATACTTTAAAAGCAGTCGATCATCCGGCGAGACAACACCATCCGGAAAAACGGTTCCCGTCAATAAATCGAGCGTATATCGCTTACTACCCTCTGTCACTGACAAATACCCGCCAAGCGGTGAAAACAGGTTTGCCAAAGGTGTCACGTCATCAGATGCCGCAGCCAACAGGCGAGGTGGGCCGGATAGGTCGAACGTGTCCCACAGCCATAAGCCTTTTTCGTCACTGTAAACCAAAATTCGACCATTAGGACTCCAGCGGGCTGCCTTCGCAAACGCATGACAATTGTCATCTCCATTTAGTACTGTAGTTCGATATTCAGTCCCTTTTTTGAATAAACGTGGGTAAAACAGATCGTAAATAGTCAGATCGCATTCGTTCCAGACGGCTATGCTGTCAGATGTAGAGGAAAATAAAGAAGCCTGCCCAACAACCTTTGTGTCCCCCTGCATCATAATTGTGTTCGCATCCGATTGAACAACGAAGTGTAATCTATCAGGTGAGAGGGTCAAGCATTCCTTCAAAGGAGAGTTATAGGCTGCTATAAAACCAAAGTTAAGATATACAAGGTTAGGCAGTTGTTCTCTCAAAACGGCTTCGGTTATTTCAAATGGTGCTTTTCCATCGACAGGCAGTTCATATTGTTTGCCGGAAGTCGTCGTGATTTGCAAAGGGGCTTTTAGAGGATATTGAGTATTTCGAATAGGTGATGAGGGTTTCTCACCACTTTCGCGTGTAATTAAACGAATGAACTCATCTTCTTTGACTTTTTGACCTTCTCCATATGTCATGCCTTCATTGAGATAGACTTCAATCGTCGAGTCCTCTGCTGGAAAGCTGTATATGAAATTATTAATTGTTTGATAGGCTCCATCAGTGTTGCGTCTCAGAAATAAATACATTCTCTTGCCCATGACAATATCACTGCCCAATCCTAAACAATCCCCGCCAGCAGAACGACCAGCCAGAATATAACTCGTAATGATTGGATAACTATTTACAAACAGCAAATATTCTGGGCCAGCGCCTCCCACTAAATAGGATTCAACTTTCAAGATTGCATTTTGGCTAACATCATCGACCTCAGTGACACTCGCTTGTACCACAGTGTCAGACGAGCTTATCAGCTCTTTCAGTGTCCAAGGAGAGCCACCACTACAAGCACTGACTAAAGATGTGTTTGTCGTAACAATCACCATCCCCATTAACAAAACGATGAAGCAATATCGCACTAGAGTTTTCATCGCCCACCTCTAATTCATCTCACAAGGGATTTCACCGTCACATCGGACAGACTTTATCATAGCCAAAATCGGATATAATGTGGTCATGTGAGTTTTTGAGGTGAAGTATGTTAGTAACCCCTGCCACAATTGATGTCCCCCTGCGAACCGATCAAGATGGTGTTCTCCGTGTAGGCAATACGCGCATTACCTTTAAGGTATTGATTGCCGCGTATAACAACGGTGATACTCCGGAAGAAATTGCTGAAGGTTTTGATACGCTCAAGTTGGAAGAGATTTATGCGGTTATCACCTATTACTTGAGTCATCGAGAAGAAGCCGATCGCTATATTCAACGCGCCAATGAGGAAGCAGAACGTTTCAGGAAAGCCTACGAAGCAGAAAACCCAAAAGCTGCCGAGTTCAATGCTAAAATGCGCGCTTTGTTGGACGAAAAACGTAGACAAGATCAATCGTAATGCGCTTTCTTGCGGACGAAAATTTTGACAATCGAATTCTAAAAGGGTTACGCCATAATCTCTCCGACTTTGATGTGCTGCGGGTTCAAGATACCGAAATCTATCAAGCGCCAGATCCTGTGGTTCTTGAGTGGGCAGCCAAAGAAGAACGCATACTTCTGACACGGGATGCCGAAACCATGATCGGCTTTGCTTATGATCGTGTGAAAGCCGGATTACCGATGCCCGGAATCACAGAAGTTTCTGACAAGTTGCCTATCGGAAAAGCTATTGACGAACTTATGCTGATGATTGGCGCGGGCATTCCCGCCGATTTTGACCAACAAGTAAGATTTATTCCTCTCCGTTAATCTCTTATTCCAATGTCACCGTCGCCTGCTTCCAGCCTGCCCGTTGAGCGCCCGCCGTGATGGTGATGCTGCTGCCCGGATCAGCCCGTACCAACCACTCCGCCTTGCCCTTGGGATGATGCCAATCCGGCATCCACGGTGACCATGTTGCCACCCGCTCGTTGCGTCCTGCTAGATGCCCTAAATCCTGTGAAGCCACACCCATAATCAGTTCGATGCCATCGCCCAATTGCAAGTCGGTTTTGACGCTGCCCGCTGTTTTATACCTCACGGCTCGCTCGGTGGTATTGGTCGGCAAGAAACCGACATTCGCCACCACTGCCGTTACCTTATACAAATTCGCGCCAAACGCCTCGGCCTTGAGCGAGTCGATTTGGATCAACGGTGTACAAGCCGCATGTTTGAGCGTGAACAAACAGTTGGTGTGGATCGTATCACGCAGGAAATTGCGCGCCTTCTCAGTCGTCGCCATCGAGGCTGGCGGCGGATTGCGGAAGGTATACATATGTGTCCAACCGCCGATTTCGATCTGTCCCAACTGTGGATGCTCAAAAGGCTGCCAATCGACAAAGCCTTTGCCGCCTAAATGCTCATCATTGTATTTGAGCAGCTTAACCTCATCCTCGGTCGAACGCGCCCGAATCTGATACTTGGCAGGGTCTTGTAAGCCTGCCGCCAGTTCGGGATTCCACAACTCGGTCGAGAAGGTGATGATGCCAAGTTCGTCGTATGACCACTGCATCAACGAACCCGTGCGCGGATTGTCTGGATCGGTGGTGAATTCCTCGTAAACCGAAATCACCGGATAACCGGTGATGGCTTGCCCCATCGCACCGATGCGCTTGATGAGTGCCAAATCCGCACGCGGTAAGGTGCTGTCCGGCGCAATCAATGAGGGTCGCAGGTGCAAACCACCGTGCGTGTGATAGCACTGCATGCCCGCAATGTTCGGATGAGTCAGGATAAATTGGGCACAGGCCAGCGCTTCTGGCTCCGATAGTGGCAAATCACCCGCACCGTATTGACGTTTCTCCGACCACCAACCCGCCGGAAAATTGCGGTTGAGGTTGCCATCACGCGGACGCTCAATCTCGAAGTTCACACCGTCCCAATCACCTTTAATGAGTCCTTCGCGATGCAGTCGATAATACGGCCCATCGCCCACTTCCCCCGGCTGCCGCTGGATCATCAAACGCGGATCGTCTTTGGAAATTTTCCACTCGCCCGCTTCATCCTTGATTCGCATCTGCACGATCAAGCCATCACCGTTGATGTCCTGCTGGCATAAGCCGCGCGTCTGTTCCTCACCCGGCAGATAACGCCCATTGCCGCACCAATGATGTCCGGTAGTTAGGCTAATCTCCGCGCCGTCAGGATTGAGTCGCGGGATAATATAAAAGGTGGTGTTATCCAACAGCCAAGTTACTTCGGTATCTTTGCCGTAATTGCTTAGCAGATACCAGATGGTGTACAGCGCCGTATGTGACGTGGTCACTTCCTCGGCGTGGATATGCGCGTCGATATAAAAGGCGGGCTTGGTATCATGTGCGCCAGTCGTGCTGTTGGTGATGGTCATGCACCAGATGTCTCGCTGCCGCCAACTTTTCCCCAACGACTCCAACGCCGCCAACGCCGGATAACTATTCGCCAGCGCTTTCAGATGGCCTGTCAGTTCATCAAACAGAAAATACTCACCGAATTCCATGTTATAGCTCATCGCGTTTTGTATTTCCTTTTTAAATTCATCAAAATAGTTGGTAATTATGCAGCGAAAAGGCATGCCTTTTCCCTACGCGAAAACACTTTGTGTCTTTGTGCCTTCGTGTCTTTGTGTTAAAAATCTTCTTAAAGTTCCTGTACCAGACTCGCATCTGGTCGCACGAACTTACCACCACCGCGCTTGCCGATAACTTCACCATCTACAAACACCGTTGTACCGTTCACAATCGTGCGGTTCACCTTGCCTTGGAAGGTCATGCCTTCGTACAACTTGTCGCAATCCTTGGCTTTGCTGAACAACTTAGCTGGATCAATCGTGGTCGTTTCGCGCGGGTCATAGATCACAATGTCGGCATCTGTGCCAACCGCAATCGCGCCCTTCTGTGGATAAATGCCGAAGCGTTTTGCGCCGTTGGTACTAATCAACTGCACCGCTTTTTCGATGCTCAACCGCCCTTTAAGTGCCGCATCCATCATGCCCAGCACCAATTCCTCAACCCCCGGCGCACCCGGTGGAGTCCGCCAGATGTCCGTCCGCGCCCGTTCTTTCTCTTCAACGGTGAATGGCGAGTGATCGGTGGTGACCGCCATCAATGTACCATCGTCGATGCCGCCCCACAACGCGTCCACATCGGCTTGCTTTCGCAGCGGCGGGTTGATCTTGGCATACGGCCCAACGCGCTCCATATCCGCCTCAGTGAAGAACAGATATTGTGGGCAGGTTTCAGCCGTAGCTTTCGCACCAGCCTGCTTAAATTGACGGAATACATCAATTGTTTCTTTGGAGGTCATGTGTGCGATGTGCAGCCGCATGCCCGCCGTTTGGTTGAGCGTCAACAGCGTCGCCACCGCCAGCGCTTCCACATGCGGCGGACGCGATTCGCCGTGTGCCGCCACATCGTTCCGTTTAGCCGCCATCAACTGCGCCGTGTGCCATTCCAAAAGTTGATTGTTCTCGGCATGAACCGCGCACACCAAACCGGTTTCAGCGACCAGCTTCATGGCTTGATACAATTCAGGTACTTCCGGCAGGCATAAGCCTTCAAACTCGTCATTGCGACCTGCGGGTGCGCCGGTCATAAAAATTTTGAAACCGATTGCGCCCTCATTCGCCATATCCGCGATCTCTTTGCGGTCGAGCAATCCCGGTGCGCCGTACAGGGCGAAGTTGACGTAACTATCCGCCTCACCCAAGGCCTTGCGTGACCGGAAAATATCGCCGGTCGCACAGCAGGGTTTGGAGATTGGCATTTCGAAAATGGTGGTCACGCCGCCTGCTGCTGCCGCCCGTGTCTCGGTGGCGAAATCCCCACGTTGGGGATACGCCGGAGCGCGGCAGTGAAAGTGAATGTCAATCGCGCCGGGGATAACCAACGCACCCGCCGCATCAATCGTTTCGTTTGCGACTGCGTTTGTCCCACGCGCCAGCAACGCGACAATTTGCCCGCCGCTGATGCCAATATCCAGCTTTTCGATGCCCGTTTCGGTTACCACATCGCCGTTGATAATGAGGGTTTCAAATTGCACTTTGGTTTTCCAATGGTTAGTATTGTATTGTATTTCTCTCTGTGTTCTCAGTGTCTCTGTGGTTAGTTTTCTATTGCTTTCCCCACAAACGCCCGCAAGATATTCACCGTACTCGCAAATTCGCCTAAGTCCACATATTCGTCAAAGGCGTGAGCAACTTCGTAGCTTCCCGGCCCGAAAATGATCATTTCGCCGCGCGTCACATGGGTCAGATGCTTGGCATCACTCCCCGGCAAATAGCCAATTGGCCCCGGATGCTCATGCAGTTCCGCCTCGACACATTCCAAAAAGGCTTGTGCCAGCGGCGAAGTTGCCGTTGATTCAAACCAGTTCGAGGTTTGGAAATCGCCGACACTTAACCCCGCCGCACCTGCCTCGACTCCGGCAATCACCGCCTTAAGTTCATCTTGTACCGTCGTCGGGTTTTCACCGGGAACCATACGACGATCAAGATACACCACGCAGCTATCCGGAACAGCGTTATAAGTGCTGCCCCCTTGGATCACACCCACATTGCAGGTCGGCACACCCACAATCGGATGCGGTCGGGTTGCCAATTCTCGGTGATAAGCATCCAACGCCAGCACCGCTTTTGCCATCGCCGTAATCGCATTCACGCCACGATCAGGGTTGGTCGCATGAACCGAACGTCCGGTTGTGCGAACCGTTGCCCGCATCACGCCCTTATGCGCCGTTGCCACATGGTTATGTGTTTGCTCACCCACCACAATAAAATCACACATCGGCAGATGCTCATTTT
Source organism: Aggregatilineales bacterium (assembly GCA_038251275.1). Lineage (GTDB taxonomy): Bacteria > Chloroflexota > Anaerolineae > Aggregatilineales > Phototrophicaceae > CFX2. Next base: position 23,933 of record JBBSBM010000064.1, on the reverse strand, counting down.
CCGCCAACCACTTCGTACCCAATACGCCGCCCGTCTCTTCCTCCGCCGCCGCCACCAGCACCAATGTGCCTTGTCTTGTATTCTCCCTTTCTCCATGTAATGGAGAGAGGGCTGGGGAGAGAGGATTGCTTTCCGCACTTTCCAAAATCACCGCCATCATTGCGGCTAACGGCGCTTTGTCATCCACGCTGCCTTTACCGTAGAGCTTCCCATCCTGAATCACCGCCGCATATGGATCAACACTCCACCGCTGCGCCTCGTTGGCAGCAATCGGCACGGTATCAATATGCGCGTGCAGCATGATCACAGGCGTACCTTGTCCTAGTGTCGCTATTACACTTTGGGCTTCCGGTTTCTGTTCCGGCGCGAGGATCTTCACATCACAACCTGCGTCACCCATCACCTTGGCAATATAGGCGGCAATCGCTTGCGTATCCCCCGGCAAATTCGGTGAAGGAATCTTAACCAGTTCTTGTAATAACCCTACAGCGTCAATCATCTTGTCTGTATTCTCTCTGCGCTCTCCGCGTCTCTGCGGTTTAACTGTATTGCTCTGCTTTTCTCTGGGTCTTTGTGGTTAATCGTCTTCGTATTGGCTTTTACAACTCGCCTTGTATCTCAGCATAAAAACAGCACCAATCGCCCGTTTGCACATTTGGCAGTGCCCGTAAGCCGAAAATCATGCCGTCCACAGGCGTTCGCACTTCGGCTAACACATCGCCGTAAACATCCACAATCCGCGCTAACAGATCATCTTTTTGCATTGGTTTTTGGAACTCTAACGTTGGCTCTGCCACAAACATGCCGCTGACCGGAGCCAATATCGCGTGCTGCACACCCGTTTGCCATTTGCCCGCGCTGGTCGCCGTGCCATCAATCACTTTATAGTAACGCAGCACATTCAGCACGCCATCCGCCAGAACCCTCGCACACCGGTGGAAATCTTCGGGTGAGGTTGCCGAGCGTCCACCTAACTCAACCGTAATCCCATACTTACCTGCCTCGAACATCACGGCTGGAGGACTGCCTTTTGGCAAGAAACTTTTCAGAATCAGCGGCCAATCTTGCCCCATGGCCTTCGCCAGTTCGATAGCTTTTTCATCAGTGGTCGCGAAAATCGTCTCGGATAAATAAGAGTGCGCCCCACCCGAATGAATTGAAATCTCGTAGGTCGCGACTTCGCGCAGCCAAACACTGTGGGCATAAGCCAAACGTTCCGTCAGATAACCGTCAGCCTTACCGGGGTAAATCCGGTTGAGGTCATAGCTAAACGTATCCAGCGGATTACCACGCTGTGCCGCCTCAAAAGCCGGAACATTCAACACCGGAACCAACACGACACTGCCGCGCATGTTTGTCGGATCCAGTTCGCTGTTGAGCATATGGCAGCAAAGGGTGCCTTCGGGTTCATCCCCGTGGATGACTCCATCTACCCACACACAGGGGCCGGGTTGAGCACCATTCAAAACAATAATAGGGATGTCCAAAGTCCGCCCACCCGGTAAATTGGTCACGGGAATCACACCGCGTACCCGTGTTCCCGGTGCTGCTACCACATTTCCGACTTTTAAATCTGCCATGACATCCCTTACTTTTGGTCGTAAAATCAATAAAAGTTTGTAAACCTGAACCATCAAAAACGAACTTTTGTGCTAAAATAACAAATATGAATGACTCAATTTTTCTGTACGGGCGCACGGACGTGCGCCCCTGCAAAAATCTCTCCGCCTTGACCTTTGCGATCTCTGCATCTGTGCGAAGCCTCCCTGTGCCTCTGTGGTTAATCGCATTCGTCTTTGCTGTGTCGTTTCGGCGGATGGCTCTCTCACACCCGCCATGCACTTGCCAAAATTGCAAAAGCGGTGGAATTACGGGAGCATCCCGCTGCACTCAGCGGAATTAGCCGGGCCAGCCGCACTGCAACTGCATCAATTCAGTGGATCGCTCCCTCACAGCCGCCTGCAATTTCAGCGGGAAATATGCAAATTATGCACAAACTGCGACTCTTATAAACTTCTAGATTTTCTTTGGCCTTGAAACTTGCCACCGTTACCGAATTCGTTCCCTCCCTGTTACTACGAGGAGGGTTAGGGTGGGGTCTGAAACTCAGAACTTTTAACTCACCACGTCCCGCTCAAACGGAAACTCGATGTTCAAGTCTTTCGCCAGATCAGCCAGTTGATCGAAAATCTCCGAGTCGAGCTTTGCACCATCTTTGCGATAGCCCAGTTCACGGCGGTAATCCAACTCGCCGGGAATCAGAATCTCATCAAATCCCGGTCGCTTCTTCGCCGATTTAATCTGCTTAATAAAGTCGTCCATGCGTGCCTTGAACGCGCTCACAGGCATGAACCATTCAATATCCAACGCGATGAACAAGTGTGAAACATCTTGCTTGGCTGGGTTCGAATACGGTGCGAGTCCATAACCAGCGCCACCGAGTACGCCCGTGAGTACATCAGTCATCATCGACAAGCCGTAACCCTTGTGCTGTCCGATACCCAGCAGAAAACCCTGCATCGCCGCGCTCGGATCATCGGTTTCGTCGCCTTCGGGGGTCAGCGCCCAATCGAGCGGCATCTTCTTGCCCTCGCGTTCGTACCACTTCATCATCCCTTTGCCAGCAGTTGTCAGTGCGATGTCCAGCACCACCGGAAAATCACCACCTGTCGGCGCGAGAATGCCCCAAGGGTTTGTCCCGACAACGCCGCTGGCCGCGCCCCACGGAGCCATCTCCGGCCCTGCGTTGGTCATCACAATACCGATGCAATCCTGTTCCAACGCCAGTCGACCGGGAACCGCTGCCGAACCAAAGTGGGTGCTGTTACGAACAATGACAGTACCAACACCGCTGATTTTGGCCTTCTTAACCGCCAGTTCCATCGACTTCTGCGCCACCACCGAACCGAGGCCGTTGTGACCATCGACCAGTGCCAGCGCCGGACTTTCCTTGACGATCTCATAAGGTGCGCCGGGAATAATCCAACCGTTGCTGATGCGTTCGCGGTAAACCGGCAAGCGTCGAACCCCTTGCCCTTGTCCCGGCAAACAGTGCAGTTCACTCTCGATCAAACCGCGTGTACAGCGCCTCGCCTCCTCGTCGGAGACACCCAGCGCCCGAAACACGTTATAGCTAAAGTTTTCCAGTGCATCAACTGGAACGCGAACCAGTGTGATTGGCATCGCTCAGATTCCCTTGACCTTCTTGTATTCCTCAAGTTCGGCTGGCGTGTAAACCTGCATCAATTCCAGTTCAATACCGCCCGCTTCTTGGTCAAGGAATGCCACCCAACCTTCAGGGTGAACATGGCTGCCTTTGACCTTACAGGCGCTGCATTCTTTGAGTGTCGCACCTTTGGCCTGCGCTTCTTCCAGTGCCTTATCAATATTTGGTACGGCATAGCAAATGTGGTGCAGCCCTTCGTAACCGCGTTCTTTGATCCATTTGTCGAAGCGCCCACCTTCATCCAGTGATTGGCACAGTTGATATTCGACATCGCCCACCCAGAATTGGGCGACACGGTTGCGTGACTTGAGGAAGTCGTCGATCTTGGCATCCAAGCCCACGCCCAACAAATTCTGATAAGTACCGAGCGCGGCCTTAGCGTCTTTTACTGCGAAGGCCATGTGTTTAATATAGGGTTTTTCCATGATTACTCTCTATCTTCAATCAAGGTAAATTTCAGTAGGGGAGCAGCTATGTGTACTCCCTCTTTACGTTTTAGTCTGACAGGTTAAATACACTCTTGAGGTTGACACCGGGTGTAACCATAGGGTTGATTCCGTTTTGGGCGGAGGTCATCAACAGGGTAATGCCCGGGCCATGTCCGGCGCGGGGACTGTCACCTTGACCGATCACGCCAATACCAATCGCGCCGCGCAGATAACCGTGGTTCCAACTACTGTCGTAATCCAACAGCGCCACAACATCACCGAGTTTTAGCTCATCCAATTTGGCTTCTTTCAGGGCTTCTTTGTCGGCAGTTTGGATGTGCAGCGAACCGCCTTCACTGGTTAATCCTGCGCCAGAACCTAAGATGTGCGGTGGAACGACACCGACCACTGGCACGTTGAGTTTGCCATCTGAACCCGTTGTCACCTCTAAGTTTTCGAGAATCTCCGGCGCACAGCTTTTCAGTTTGATGTCGGGATGGTCAGCCAGTTCCATGCCCACACCAATCGACTTGATGTTGATTTTGTCACCAATTGCCATCTTCTTACGGGCTTCTTTGTCAAAGTGAATAATCACCTGCTCGGAGAAGCGCCCTGATTTTCCCGTAACGACCCCTCGTGTACCTTTGGCATCGCCTGTCATGACGATTGCCACATTGCCCACACAGGCGAACAGGTTCAAACCACGATTACCCGCGTCATCCTTTAGGGAGATACTCACGCCGGGGTGAATGGTGTCCGCTAACCAACCATAAGCTGAGTCACCAATGGAAACGTTATAGACGATGCCACCGTAAGTCGGCAGCAGAAAAGGCTTGCCGTTAGAGTCCAGCCGATAAGGCTCGGCAGGTAGGCCGGGGAAACCGGGTGAGGCAATCTGCCCCATAACCGACACAGAAACCAGTTTGTCAGAGTTCGTTCGGACGTTCATGCCATCTCCCGAATGTTGAGGTAACTTGCAATGTTAGCTTTGGGGTCGATTACCCATTCAATACACGGTTCGGGGCAGGTCATCAGCGTGAGAATGCCCGGTCCATGCCCGATCATCACCGAGTCACCGTGAATGCACAGCGCAATCGTCACTGCGCCCTTGCGGTAGGTGCGCCCGAAGCGGTGGTCTGCGTCAGGTATTACCACCAAGTCGCCCAGTTTCATCTGGTCGATGCCCAATTCCGCCATCAACGCACGGTCACCGGACATCAAATCCTGATCAACATATTCCGAGTTGAGTTCTGCACCTGATCCCATAATGCGCGGTGGCAAAACGGTTGTCACAGGAACACGGATTTTAGTGTCGCTGATGACTTCGAATGGAATGCCGTTAATTAACTGCGGGCTGCACTTTTTAAGGACAATCTGTGGATAATCCGTGAGTTCCAAACCACGCCCTGAGGCGATAATCTGGATTGAGTCGCCCACGCACAGCAGATCATGCACATCTGGCGAGAAATCCACCAAGATGCGGGCATGTTCACCCGTAACAATACCTTCTGCACCTTTCGCTAGGCCGCTGGTTGCGACCGCTTTATTACCCATACAGGTCAGGTAATGCAGCGCAAATTCAGGCGCATTGTCGGAATTCGCAATCGAAACTCCCGGCTCGACATGGTCGCCAGCCCAGCCAAAAGCCGGATCACCAACCCGAGCGTTATACACGACACCAGACATCCCCGGCAGCACACGTCCAACACCCTTGTCATCCAGTGTATAACCCGGATAACGAAGCGTCGGCGGGCTGATCGTCCCTGTAACCGCAATCTCTACCAGTTGTGATTCATTTGTCTTGAGAGGCATTTTTGTGGATTCCTTGACACATAGACATGTGCTTTCTATAATCCTGTCAGTCTGTCGTTTGTCGATTGTCGACAATTTCTGGCGATTATAAGTTTGTAGCAATAGCTTGTCAAGCAATTGAAAAAATCCAATTATGACTTTGAACCATATTGAAAATCGTTCGCTTCGTGACCGTGTGCTTGATGCACTGCGCGAGGCCATTATCACAGGCGAATTTAAACCGGGGCAACCGCTTATCGAGACCGATTTGGCTACTAGCCTTGGCGTGAGCCGCGCACCTTTGCGTGAGGCGCTGCAAATTTTAAGTACCGAGGGCTTGGCGGAAACTGTACCCTATCATGGGACGACTGTTCGCCATTTGACCAAAGCCGACATCGAAGAACTGTATAGTCTGCGCAGTGTGTTGGAAACCTTTGCCATCCGCCGCATGATTGATCAGCATGACCCTGAACATGTGCTTCGTCTTCGCCAATGTTTTGAAAAGATGTTGGCGGCGGCTGAAGCAAACGACATCAAACGAGTTAACCAGATTGACCGCGAATTCCATGACACCTTGATTGAACTGAGTGGGCACAGCCTGTTATTAACCAGTTGGAACGTGGTTTCGATGCGTGTGCGGCAGGTAATGGCTTTACTCAACCGCCGCAACAGTGACCTCAAACGCATTGCTTATAACCATGTGCCGATTATTGATGCGATTGAGGCCAGTGATATTGATAAAGCTATTGAGTTGATAAAAGCTCATGTGGCAGCTTCAGGGGATTTGATCGCTGAAGGCTGGCACGACGATGAAGAAAGCGGCGATATTAAATGAATGCTTTCTCGCGCGTATTGATTACAGGTGCGGGCGGTTTCGTTTGCAGCAGCATCGCCCAAGCGTTACTCCTTGAAGGTTGGCAGGTGATCGCTGTTGACCGTCATTTTGATGCGGATTTACGAACACACTGGACAAAGCGTTGGGGCGACAGTGTGACGTTTGTCCAGACAGATAGTACAAATCTACCACCGTTTGAAGTGGATGCGCTCATTCACGGTGCAGCGATTACCGCATCGCCAGAAGAACTCGGACAAACAGCCGAAGGTAATTTCCGAGCAAATATTGATCCATTGTTAGCTGTTTTGGAATGGTCGCAGAAGCAGGGTGTGCGACGTGTTTTGAGTGTCAGTTCCAGCGCGGTATACGCGGCAACCGAACCGGGCGCAGTGAGTGAAACACTGCCAACTTCGCCAATGGGTTTATACTCTGTTGCCAAGCAGATGATGGAGTCACTACTTGCGACGCTGCATACTGAATATAAGCGTGATGTGGCGACGATACGATTGAGTAACATTTACGGGCCGGATGAACAACCGCGCTCAACCCGTCCGCGTGTGAGTCTGGTGGCGAAACTGATTCAGCAGGCGATCAACAGCCGGAAAATAACGGTTTTTGAGGATGATCCTGCCCGTGATTGGACGTTTGCGCCGGATGTTGGCACGGCGGTTGCGGCATTGTTGAAACAACCGACCTTAAACCATGCGCTGTATAACGTCGCATCCGAACAGGTGCTTTCACCTTTGGATATTGCAACCGTTATTCAAAAGCAGTTATCGAATATCACACTCGACATTCATAAGGGAACAACACCTGATATCCCACCCCTCACACGGCGTGGTTATCTCAGTCACCAGCTTTTGCAGGATGAAACAGGCTTTAATAATTGGACAGCCTTCGAAAACGGTATTCAACAGGCACTTGAAGGACAACATAAGGCGGTAACATCATGACACCTTTACAAGTCATTTTGGCTGGCTTAGGTGTGCGTGGACGTTATTGGGCGGAAGTGCTGACGCGTTCTCCACGCTGCGAGATCATCGCCTATGCCGATCCTAATCCGGCAGCCTGTGAACGAATGGCGGTAAAATATGGGGAGCGTCCAACATTCAGTACCCCGGAAGAAGCGTTAGCCGCTTTACCCAATGCTCAAGCGCTAGTATTAGCGAACCCACCGATTGGTCGCGCGAGTCAAATTCGGGCGGCATCCGAACGCAGTATTCCAATGTTGGTTGAGAAACCGTTGGCGCTCACCGTAGAAGAAGCAGCGAAATTGGTGAACATCGCTGAGACGGCGAATGTCCCGCTGATGGTCGGGCTAAACTTCCGCTATCTGGAAGTGACCAAAGAAGTGATGCGCCTATTGGCTGATGGCATTATTGGTAAAGCGAGTTTTGGACGTTTTACTTATGAACGCTACCGTGATGGTAATCGCACCGACCTCAATAAATATCCTCTGACGATGGATCAACCGATGCTCTGGGAGCAGTCGATCCATCACTTCGATCTGATGCGTTATATCTATGGGCAAGAGCCAATACTGATTCAAGCTCAAACATGGAATCCAGCTTGGAGCATGTATCAGAGTGACGCCAATGTTGCGGCAATAATCACCTTTAATAAGGGCATGATTGTCAATTATCAAGGGACATGGCAAAGCGGTTGGGCAGAACCCCGTTTTGAATGGCGCACCGATTGCACCAACGGTGTCATCAGCCAGCAGGATCAATTCGGCAAGTTATTTTTTGCCCAACAAGCAGAACCTCAACTCAGTGAAATCTCCTTACCGCCTCATGAACTGTGGATTACCGAAACCAGCGGACTGCTTGAGGCGTTCTTAAATTGTGTGATTGATGGTGAGCCGTTGCAATGCAGCGGGAGGGATCACCTGATGTCGTTAGCGATGGTTGAAGCCTGTGCGATTTCCAGCCGCGAGGCGAGAAGTGTGACCATTGCGAGTGTTTTGCCATCCGAATTTGGTCATTATGACCCTATTTCTTAAGATTGATGAAGGAGACATTTATTGCTGTAAGTTGATTTGTTTACCACCTTCTCTCGACATAGTTTAGGTTTATAGGAGTTTGAGCAATGCCCCGTAACTTCTCAAAAATGAGTAAACTGCTGACGTTATCAGCCGTGCTTCTGGTCGTTTTGCCGCTTACCGTCCGTGCCCAAACAGCACCAGACGAGAAAACATTGGTGATTGCCCAGAGCGTTGATGTCGATACATTTGATCCGTCGAATGTCAATTCACGTGCCGAAGCGAATGTGTCCGAGCACATTTTCGGTTCGTTATACACCGTTGATGATACCGGCAAGATTATCCCTTATCTAGCCAAGTCGTCTAAGCTTTCGGACGATGGCAAAGAACTTACCTTCACCTTGAATGATGGATTAACTTGCCATGATGGTGAAGCCCTGACGGCTGAAGACGTGGCTTACACCTTCCAACGTGCAGCCAACCCCGATAACAAGTTTACGGGTAACACCGCTGGCTTTGTGTTGGATGCCATTAGCTATGCTGATGTGCGTGTGGACGGGCCGCTTGACGTGACTGTGATTATGAAGAAATACCAGTCGATTGCCTTGGGCTTGATCGCTGAAGTCGGTATCCATTGCAAAGACTCATATGAAAAGATGACTTTGGAACAAGCCGCAGAAACCCCCATTGGTTCAGGGCCGTACAAGTTCGTAACCCGTGTCAAAGACGATTATGTCGAACTTGAGAAATATGATGGCTTCAAACTTTTCACACCCAATTTTGACCGTCTGATTTGGCGTGTCATTCCCGAAGCCTCGACACGTGTAGCCGAACTGTTGGCTGGCAATGTTGATATTATCAGCAATGTTCCCGCCGATCAGGTTGATGCAATCAATAACTCCGGCAGCGCAACTGTAGACGCAGTTCAAGGTACACGCCGTATGTACGTTGGCTTCAACCTTGCACCAGAATTTGCGAAGCTGCCCGGTGGTGATGCCATTCAGAAGACCGACGTGCGTGTGGCTTTGCAGTACGCGGTTGATGTTCCCACCATCTGCAAGACTCTGCTGGGTACAGAATGCACTCGTGCCGCCAGCATGGTGAATCCACCGAATGGTAATCCTGATTTGGAGCCGTATCCTTACGATCCGGCGAAGGCTGAAACACTGTTAGACGCGGCTGGATACCCCCGTAAAGAAGACGGTACACGTTTCGAGATTACCTTCCAAGGGCCTCGCGGTCGTTACCTGAATGATGCGGCTGTGGTTCAGGCCATTGCCCAATACTTAGGTGATGTGGGTATCAAGATCAATCTGGAAATCAAGGATTGGAGTTCGGAATACGTGCCATTGGTACGTAAGCATGAGGTCGGCCCGCTGTTCTTCCTCGGCACCGGTGGCGACACTTGGAGCGCGATCTACGACATGTCCGACCTGCCTTCTCCGGACGCTTCCACCAACTACACTGGCTGGTCAAACCCCAAGTGGTTTGAATTGTGGAACAGCCTTGCTGATATTCATGATGCTGCTAAAGAGCGTGAAGTGATCAACGAAATGCTTCAGGTGATGCATGATGATCCCCCGTGGCTTTTCCTGTATATGCAACCCGATTTCTACGGTGTCAGCAACCGTATCGAATGGTCAGCCCGCCGTGACGAACACATTGTAGTCAATAACGCCATGATTAAACCGGCGTAATATTTAATGTATTCGATTTCTAGTTTATAAGTTCGAATGGGGCGGACTGCACGTTCGCCCCATTCCCATGTAGCATCGAAAGTCCATTTATAGTAGGCATCCCAAATTATGGGTCGATATCTTGTACGACGCCTGTTGCAATCTATTATCGTGATTCTGGGTGTGACCTTACTTTCGTTCTTTAGTTTGCATCTGGCGGGTGATCCAACTTACTTGTATGTGAACGAACGCGCCAGCGCCGAAGAGATCAATGACGTGCGGGTGAAGCTCGGCTTTGATAAGCCGCTGCCTGAACAATACATGATCTTTTTAGGACACCTACTTCAAGGCGATATGGGTACATCACTGCGTTCCAAAACACCAGCACTTGATTTGGTCATGGAACGGCTGCCCGCGACGCTTGAACTCACGATATTCGCTATGCTTTTTTCGACGCTGCTGGCGATCCCAATTGGGATTATCTCGGCGATGCGGCGAGGTACACCACTCGACGGCGGCATGATGATGCTGGCGATGGTCGGACAGTCGATGCCCAGTTTTTGGCTTGGTATCATGCTGATTTTATTTGTCGGGTTGGCGCTGCGCTGGCTACCGATTTCGGGGCGTACCGCTTTAATCGAACCCTTACTCAAAGGCGATACCCAACTCGCACTCAAAAACTTCCCTGAAGCGATACGACATTTGATCCTTCCGAGCATTACTATTGGCGTGTTCTCGCTCTCACGTAATGCGCGTTTGGTGCGTTCCTCAATGTTGGAAGTGCTGTCTCAGGATTATGTGGTGACTGCCCGTTCAAAGGGATTAAACGAGCGCGTTGTTATCCTCAGACATGCCTTTCGTAACGCGCTTATTCCAGTGGTAACCATGCTGGGTTTGGAATTTGGTTTCTTACTCAGCGGGGTCGTCATTGTTGAAACGGTCTTTTCATGGCCGGGTGTTGGACGCTTGGTGTTTCAAGCGATCACCCAACGGGATATTCCGTTAGTGCAAGCGGCGGTGATTTTATTCTCATTCCTATTTGTTGGCTTGAATTTGTTCGTTGATGTTATTTATGCGCGGCTTGATCCCCGGATACGGTTGGGATAAAAGCTGTGGGAGAAACTACGGTGCAAGCCAAAACTCTAACTCCGGCTATTCCGGTTGTGTTGAAGTCACAATCTCAATCTTCTGTCTGGCGGCGAGCGCGTATCAGTTTGATACGAGCACGTTGGCCGATTCTCGGGATCATCATTCTAGGACTAGTTGTCTTTTGTGCAGTAGTAGGTCCGCAGATTGCGCCTAAAGACCCGAACCGTCAGACACTTATCCTGCGATTGATGCCACCGTTTTCGACACCCCAAGGTGACGATGCCAGCTTTCCACTTGGCACAGATGGACTAGGGCGTGATGTGCTTTCGCGGTTGATTTATGGGGCGCGGGTTTCGCTTTTGGTGGGGTTGACCGCTGTTTGTATCGGTGGCGTGATGGGAACTGTTTTGGGCGTTATCGCCGGTTACTTCGGCGGCCCACTGGACGACATCATCATGCGGTTGGCAGATATTCAACTGGCGTTCCCGTTTATCCTGCTGACGATTATGGTGTTGGTGGTATTAGGGCCGGGTATCTTGAATCTGGTGCTGGTACTCGGTGTGGGTCAGTGGGTGACATATGCCCGTATCGCACGAGGGCAAACCATCAGCCAGCGAGAGAAAGAATATGTTGAGGCGGCGCGGAGTATGGGCGCAAATCATTGGCGAATTATGTTCCGCAGTATTTTGCCGAACGTACTTGCACCCCTAATTGTGCTGTCCTCATTTAATGTAGCGAGTGTCATCCTCTCGGAAGCCTCGCTGTCATTTTTGGGATTGGGTGTTCCGCCGACCGTGCCGACATGGGGCGGGATGCTGGCAGAGAGTCGCGATCAACTGCTTGCAGGAAAGTGGTGGCTGGCAGTATTCCCCGGTTTGGCGATCATGCTGACGGTGCTGGCGATCAACATTTTGGGTGACTGGCTGCGCGATTTCCTTGATCCGAGGTTGAGAGGACGAAGTTAAGGGAAAAGGTTGTAGGGAAGGGTCTCAGACCCTTCCCTACAAGAACCAAATAGTGGTCAGTAAATCGGTTGGATAACAATCTCATTTTTAAGTAACGTAGTAGGGAAAACATGACAAAGACATGGGTCGGTATCCAGATTGGTGCCATAAGTTTCATTGACGAGGGTGTCGAGCAAGTGCTGGACATCTTACAAGAACGGGCGGGTGTGAATGCGCTGCTGATTTCGGCGCTGTCGTGGAGTTACGGTAACGCGGGACGTGCGCCTTATGGTTTCCCTGATCATGGTGTACAGGAGAAGGATAACTTACAGGGTGGAGCGTTCTTTGAACCTGATCCCGAATTCTACGAAGGCACATTTCATAAAAAGTTCGCTGCGCCCGACGAATTGTACAAGGGATTTGATACCTTCCGTGATGTGATTCCGGCGGCGAAGAAGCGCGGGATGCAAGTTTATCCCTATTACTGTGAAACGTCGGCTTCCAGCATCCGATCGATCTGGCAACCGGGGTTCGCCCACTTCCTTGACCGCGATCATTGGGGCAAGTTGGCGACGCGGCCTTCTCTGATGAACCCGCAATACCGCGCATGGTGGCGTTCGGTCATCAGCGATTGGTTTAGCAACCATGATTTAACGGGGATGCTGTGGGGTATCGAGCGTCACAGTCCGTTGATGGATATTTTTAGGGGCGACGGCTCGACCGGATTTGATGAATATTTTAAAGCCGAGGCGCGGGCGCGTGGTCTTGATGTGCAGCGTTCGATTGAAGGCTACCAGAAAATCGACCGCTTCTTACAAGGTGTTCGCAAAGGCGAACGTCCGCGTGATGGCGTGTTCGTGACTTTGCTGCGTCATCTACTCCTTAATCCCGAAGTGCTGATGTGGGAGAAAATATGGCTGGACGCGCATCAGGATATGTACCATGAGATTTCGGGGCTGATCAAGTTTTTTAATCCTAAGAACGAGGTGGGTTTTGGTGTGTGGCAGGTGATTAACACCTATAACCCGTACGCGAAAGCCCAGTATGACCAAACCGAATACGCGCCGTATGCCGATTGGTTCAAGCCTGTTTTGTATCACACACCAGCAGGAGCGCGGTTTGCAAACTTCGCCGATAGCTGGCACAAGTCGATATTAGCGGATGCGACTCCTGATGGGGCATACAACGCGCTGGCGACTATCCTCAATCTGAATGAGTTCATCGCGCCTCGTTCGGAAGCGCCGATGGCCGGTTTTAAGCCAGAATATGTCAAACAGTGGACTGCTAATTTGGTGGCGGATACGGGCAAGAAAGTCTATTCGGGCATCGGTGTCGGTGTGGGTGACGGTGGCAAGAGCAAGGAAATTACGCCTGATGAAATCAAGGATGGTGTGAACGCCGCTTTTGATGGTGGGGCGAGTGGTGTGCTGATTTCCAGAAATTATTCTGAGGCGGAACTGCGAAATTTGGATGCGGTCGGTGAGGTGCTGAAAGCGCGCGATCTGTGGTAATACCCCCACCCTAAACCTCCCCCGTAAATGAGGGAGGGAATAAAGCAGAGGGAAAGGCAAGAGAAGATGACTATAAAAGCAGCAGTGATTGGGGCGAGTTTCGCCAAAGAGGCTTACTTACCAGCGTTGGCAACGATTCTTGATGTGGAGTTGGTGGCGATTTCCAGCGCACGTTTGGAGAGTGCCAAGGCTGTGGCGGAGAAATTTAACATCCCGAATGCCTATGACGACTGGAAGGCGATGCTGGAAAAGCATCCGGTGGATTTGGTGGGCATCGCGACACCGACGGTTTACCACGCACCAATGGTGCTGGCGGCGTTGGAGGCCGGAGCACATGTGATCTGCGAGAAGCCGATGGCGATGAACAGCAGCGAATCCTTGTTGATGTTGGATAAGGCCACCGCGCTGGGTCGAGTCAACATGATCGGACACGAACTGCGGTTCAATCCGAATAGACGCAAAATCCACCAATTGATTAAAGATGGCATGATCGGGCAAGTGCGGCATGTCAACATCGTGAATATTAACGGCGGTTGGGGCAATCCGGCGGGACTGGCAGCAGACGGCTGGCTGCTGAGGGCCGAAATGGGCGGTGGTCGGTTGGGAGCAAACGGCTCTCATCAACTGGATTTGCTGCGCTTCTGGTTGGGTGATGTGGGGGCGGTCAGCGGGCAGGTGATGACGATGATCCCCAACCGGACAGACAAGAATACGGGTGAGCCGTTTGTCGTGACTTCCGATGATACGACGACTTTTACGGCTGAGTTTAAGAGTGGTGCGGTGGCGCAGGTGTTTATGAGCGGTGTGGCGCGGAACAACATTGGCAACCATGTGCAGATTTTCGGGAGCGAGGGCAGCATCAAACTCTCGGATGGCGAGGAGAAGTTGTGGCTGGCGAAACCGGGTGAGGACTTCGTGAATGTCAGCGAGAGCGATCCGAACGCCAACCTGCCGGGAATCGGTAAGGGAATTTGGAACGTTTCGTTCGTGGCGCTGATGCAAGAGGCAACGGCTGCGATCCGTGAAGGACGTGGCGTTCAGTGGGGCGCAACGTTTGCCGATGGGTTGAAGACTCAGCAGGCGATGGATGCGATTCGAATGTCATCGAACGAACGACGGTGGGTTGATTTGTAGGAAAAGAAGTGCTGAGTACTGAGTGCCGAGTACTGAGTTGAAGGCAAGTTATAAGACGACCCCACCCTAACCCACATCGGCTATCTTCGCAGGCTCAATCCGCCGATAGCCGTAGTAACAGGGAGGGGATCAATACGAATTCGGTGATTGGGAACAAGGTTGAAGGCGCAAGAAAAAGCTAGAAGATTATATGAGTTGCAGTTTGTGCATAATTTGCAAATTTCCCGCTGAAATGACAGGCGGGAAGCTCGGCTAAATCCGCTGAATTGATGCAGTTGCAGTGCGGCTGGCCCGGCTAAATCCGCTGAGTGCAGCGGAATGCTCCCGTGATTCCACCGCTTTTGCAATTTTGGCAAGTGCATGGCGGATGTGAGGGAGAGATCCGCCGAAAATGCAAAGGCGAATGCATTTAACCACAAAGACACAGAGAAAAGCAGAGCAATACAAGCGGGATTGAACCGCAGTCCCTAAAGGGAGGCTTCGCACAGACGCGGAGAGAAGATTGCTGGGGCGCACGGCTGTGCGCCCGTACAGAAATATCGGTGGTTGAGGAAGAAAGTTGTAGAAGTTTGAACATCATAGACATAAGCTTAGCACAAAAGTTCTTATTTGATGGTTCGAGTTTACAAACATTTGAGATATAAAAGGAAGTGGGTTAGACCCTTTCCTACGAGAACATGCAATAAGCGCAGGGGATTAGAAGGATAGAAGAGACTATGACACTGAATTTGGAAAAGCATCTTTCGACACGGGCGAAGATATTACAGGGTTCGTTGGGTAAGCAAACGTCAGTGCCGATGCCGGGGCTGATTAATTTGGGCAGCGGGACACCGGATTTTGTGCCACCGCCATCGGTGTTTGACGCGATGCAAGAAGCGCTTTCGAGCAATCGGGTGCAGTACACCACTTGGACGGGCATCCCTGATTTGCGGAAGGCGATTGCTGCTAAGCTCAAAAATGAAAACCACATCGAGTATGATTTTGAGAACGAGTTAATCGTCACATCCGGCGCACAAGAAGCGTTGATGATTACGTTAATGACGCTGCTTGACCCCGGTGATAACGCGCTGATTCCCTCGCCACATTATGAGGAATACGCCCGTGACTCGCAAATTTTAGGCGGGACATTGATTCCGGTTGATACCACACCAGAGAGCAACTTTACGATTGAGATTGCGGATTTAGAGGCGGCGATTACCCCTAAAACCAAGGCAATTGTGATTGTGTCACCGAATAACCCAACTGGAACGGTGCTACCCGAACAACGGCTGCGAGAAATTGGTGAGTTGGCGACCAAACATGATCTGCTGATCATCTCGGATGAGATTTATGAACACTATATTTTTGATGGCAACAAGCACGTCAGCATGGCTTCACTGCCGGGGATGCGCGACCGTACCGTGACCATGAACAGCTTTTCCAAGAGCTTTGGCATGACCGGTTTGCGACTGGGGTACATCGCTGCACCCGCCGCGTTGATCGAATCGATGCTGCCCTTCCACCATGCCATGATGATCTGTGCCAATGTGGTGACGCAGTACGGCGGTTTGGCGGCCTTGAGCGAATCACGCGAGTGGTTCGAGCCGGTTCTCAAAGAATATGGTCGGCGGCGACAGGCATGGATGACGCTTTTGGACAGCATTGGTATGGGCTACAGCGAACCACAAGGTTCGTACTACGTGTTCATCGACATTCGCTCAACCGGATTGACGAGCGCGGCGTTTGTGAAACGTGCGCGGGAAGAAGCCAAACTGGTTTTTCAACCGGGGACGATTGGTGGCGGTGCGGGCGAAGGCTTCATTCGCGGCGCACTGACCACAGGCTCACCTGCCTTCGAGGAAGGCTTGGAACGGTTTAAGGCATTCATTCAAAAGCTGAAAAGCTAATGCAAATGCGGTTTAACCACGAAGACACAGAGAAAAGAAGAGAAATGCAATTGAACCGCAGCCCCTAAAGGGAGGCTGCGCACAGATGCGGAGAGCGCAGAAGAGATAAGGCAGAATGAGACATGATTGATATTAAAGGGAAGGTCGCCATTCTAACGGGTGCAGCCGAGGGATGGGGGCGAGAGATTGCTCGGGCGTACATCAACGCGGGAATGAAAGTGGTGTTGATGGACGTGCAGGGCGAAAAGCTGCAAAAGTTGGACGATGAGATCAAGGCTGTAGGCGGGGAGTGCCTGCCAATTGTGGTGGATCTGGCGAACGCCGACGCGACCCAAGCTGCTGCCGAAGAAGCGTTGGCGTATTATGGAACACCGCGTGTGCTGGTGCATAACGCGGCACTGCTGCGCGAAGTCTCGATGCTGGATGTGACGTTCGAAAATTGGCGGCGCGAGATGAACATCATCATTCAGGCGGCGTTCATCCTATCGAAAGCAGTTTGGCCGCGAATGGTCGAGGCTAAAGGTGGCAGCATCGTTTATATCTCGTCAGGTTCAGGCATCAAAGGATTCGTCAAAGAAACGGCTTACACCCCCGGCAAGCACAGCCAAGAGGGCTTGATGAAGGTGCTTTCGATGGAAGGCGAACCCTTCAACATCGCGGTGAACACGATTACGCCCGGCATCGCCATCAATACACCGATGTCAGCCTCACATTACACGGCAGAGCAGCAAGCACGCTGGGTTAGTCCGTCGTTGATCGCGCCTGCATTCCTGTATCTGGCAGGGTTGGATGCCAAGACCACAACCGGACACCGTTTGGATGCATGGCAGCTTTCCGAGGCAATCCGGGTGGGGCAGAAAAGCTAATGCAATTAACCACAGAGACACAGAAAGTATAGAGAAAATAGATGGTATAATTCGCGGCATCAGACCATATGAGGGGAACGGCAGGCTCTTTCTGAGGCAGCTTTTTTGTGCTGCCCGATATACTCACCATAATGGAATAGAATTGAACCACAAGAGGAACTATGAAAGTCGAAGATACCCTCACGACTATCCTTAGACACCATCTCTGGGCTAATTTACAACTGCTGGAATGCTGCGCCACACTCCCCCGTGAGCAACTAGATGCCACGATGGTTGGCGCTTACGGTTCGATTTATGAGACATTGGAGCATTTCGTCCGTTCCGAAAAGTCGTACTTATGGCGCATTACCACTGGCACCCCCTATATTAAATCTGAACATACACCACTCGTGACCATTGCGGAAATGACGGACTCGGTACGAGCGACTGGCGAGGGTTTGATTGAATGGGCGCCGAAGTTAAAACCCGACGACCTGATTGAAGTCGATTGGGAAGGCAGGCCGAGGGCGATACCCAAGACCATTATGCTGACGCAAGCGCTCTTTCATGCCGCTGAACACCGTGAACAGATTAAGACCATGCTGACGCAAATCGGCGTTGAACCACCTGACCTACAAGGTTGGGAGTTCTTTGACCAAAACTATGCGTTTGAGGCCATGCCCTGACCCCACCCCATCCCCGAAGTATCAGGGAGGGCTTTAAGGGTTTGCCAGCGGCAAACCCCTACAATAAACCATCAAGATCAGTAATAGCGCTCGGGATCCAACATATTTTGCAGCGGTTCGCCTGCCAGATAATGCTTGAGGTTATCACAAAACAAGCGCGTAATTTTGGCGTTTTCGGTGTCAGCGGTGCTGGCGGAGTGTGGGCTGATGATAACATTGGACATATCCCATAGTGGGTCAGTAGCTGGAAGTGGTTCAGTGGCGAAAACGTCGAGTGATGCGCCGCGCAAATGACCGTTCTTTAGTGCTTCAGTCATTGCCGCATAATCCATAACCGCGCCACGAGCAATATTGATAATTACCGCGCCTTTGGGCAATTGAGCGATTTGCTCCGCGCCAATGATGCCTTCGGTTTCGGGCGTATGCGGGGTGCAAAGAAGCAGATAGTTAGCCTGTGTCAGCAGCGGCGTTAAGTCTCCCGGTGGATACAGCTCATCAACATTGGGCATGGATGTGTCGTTGATGTTGCGGCGGCTGCCGATGACGCGTATATCAAAAGCTTTGGCAAGGCGTGCGGCTTCACGTCCGATTTTACCGAGGCCGATGATCGCCAGCGTTTTATCCGCAAGTTCGGCGGTGCTATTCCGCGCCCAATGATGAGCTGCTTTCTCACTCAGGAGATATTCAAAGTCGCGGGCGAAGAACAACATCGACTGAATGACGAATTCAGCCAAGGGTCGGGCATGAACGCCGCTGGCAGTCGTCATAATCCAATTGGTTTTGTCATAGCCTTTTTGCTTTACAAATTGACCGATCCCTGCGCTGGTGGCCTGTATCCATTTGAGGTTGGTGGCGAGGTCAGGTAAATCTTCCATATGGCTGTGGTCGAAGTCAAAGAGAATATCGGCTTGAGCTAAGAGCGCTTGCCATTCAGCTTCCTGTGCTGGAGTCCGCGTAACGGATGCGCTGTGATCTGCAACGTAGCACGGAGCACCGAGCAAGTCAGGACGGTTAATCACCTCGAACTGTGGGGCTTCACGGCGAATTTGTTCGACTAATTCCGGCTCGAGATAAGAAGCAATGAGCACAGTCAGTTTGTTGTCAGTCATGGATTACCCGATTATGTAGTAAATACAGAGTATAAAATTTACCTCGAAAACGGTCATAACCGTATATCCAGTATCATTAAATCAAATCGCCTTTTTCGTTGACGGTGTTCCAGTTGATGCCGTCGCCAAGGGTGATGTTCAAGTGCCATTCGTAAGTTGAATGGGCGCGAACGGTGGAACATTCGTTACGCTTTCGGGCGATGTCAACGCGGTCAAAGGTGGCTGTGGCGGGTTCGAGAAAAATGCTGTGAATATCACGCCAGCCACCTTCGTTGGGCAGCACCGCTAAATAGGGAACAGTTTCCACCGGAAATGAGAGTGCTATTGAGAAATTGCTTTGATGATACTTTAGGGCGCACCAACCTTCAGGCATCTTACCTTTGACGAAATATTTCTCTGCTGTGCCGGTACTTTGAGGACGCAATTTGCTCAGGTCGCGTAATTCGCCGCTGGCAGTATGGAACTGCGGCCAAGAGGCTTCTGCGCCATACGCGCCAATTGAGCCGTTGGTACTGACGCTGTTGACGGCTTCCACGCTGGAAGGCAATACCAGTTCGACATCATCTTCGAGGTTAATCATGGTGTGGGCTGCCCACATAAAATCAAAGTCGAAGTCGGAGAGGTTCGTCAGCGTATATGTGGTGTGGAGGATATGTGGTGCGGCGAAGGACACGACCTTATCCAGCTTATAGGGGAAGCGCACGCCGTAGGTACTCATTGACAACTGCTCATCCTCAATCGAGTATTGCCAATTCAGACTCCAGACCTCACCGTGATCGGGGATTTTTGTACCCGCCCACGGATAGGTTTCGTAGTAGCAAGTGTCAATAGTCGGGAACATCTCATCAAAACCGGAACATTCTGCCGACTCGTAGCGACCCTCATAGGGTTGCAGCAAATATTTCTCGCCGGGATTTTGTACCATTAATTCAAGCTGGCGTGGCTTGTACACCAGCGAGGCCATTTTCGAGCCAATCGTCGGCAAAAATTGGACGCGCATGACTGCCGATTCGAGTGTGATTGCGGGTTGATCTTTATAGTGGGATTCATAGATTGTCATGGGAATCAAACCTTTTTATTGAGGTAAGCTGTGGTCAAATTGTTTGTGGGTGCATATTATTTCTCGTCGCCCAACCAATCCCGAGGAGTCATCGTTTTGATGTTCTCGATCACTTCCTCTTTCTTGTCGCTGACACCCAACAAGATGCGGGTGCTGGTTCCACCATCGACCAATAAGACCTGTCCATTGACGTAACGGGCATCATCGGAGGCGAAGAAGACTACCGCGCCCGCAATGTCTTCGGGATAACCAATTGATCCCACTGGAATTTCGTGGTCAAAGGCGTGAGGGTCAAAGTTAGGATCCATGATATAACTCTTTTCGACCTGAATCGCGCCGGGGGCAACACAGTTGACATTGATGTGATAGGGCGAGAGTTCGATGGCGAGTTGGCGTGTCATGGCGTTGAGGCCACCTTTGGAAGCCGCATAAGCGGTCATCCGTTTATAAGTCTGTTCGCCGTGAATGGAACTGATGATGACAATCTTGCCACCGCCGGTTTGCATCATGGCGCGGGTTGCGGCTTGGGCGCACAGAAAATTACCCTTTAAGTTCACATCAATAATGAAATCCCATTGATCCTCAGTCATTTCGAGCAGCGGAACGTGGATGTCTACACCGGCATTGTTGACCTGAATATCGAGGCGACCGAAAGTTGCCACCGTTTGATCGACCATTGCCTGCACCTGCGCGGCTTTAGACACATCGGCTTGAACGGCGATGCTTTGCTGACCCATCGTGTGGATTTGCTCAACAACTGCGTTGGCTTTATCAGCGAAGCTGGTGGACGGATAATTGACGACAACATGCGCGCCTTCCTGCGCTAGACGAAGGGCGATTCCTTTGCCGATACCTTGACCTGCTCCGGTCACAATTGCAATTTTATCTTTGAGACGCATAAACCCATTTGTCCTTAATAAATTTACTGAAAAAAGGGAAGCATACACTGAAGTAGATGGGCTTGCAAAGCGGATGGTGCGGGATTGTCATGCGGTGAAACAGATGGTTGATAAATGCACTCGTGAGATGTCTCATCTTGCAGCTTCAACAATTTGTAATTCGTGTCAAAAAGGGATAGATTCATATTTATTGGGCTAAAACAGATTGAATCTTACATAGCACCTTGTTGACCCAGAAGATATTTTTAAAATATTAGTTAAGGGGAAATAACATGGATGGCGTAAGTTTAATCGCTTGGATTGTGGTCGGCGCGATTGCAGGTTGGTTGGCGAGTATGGTTATGAAGTCGCCAATGGGTTTGATCGCCGATATTATCGTCGGCATCATCGGCGGTTTCATCGGTGGTTGGTTGCTCGGCTTGCTGGGTGTAGGCGGTGGAGTGACTGGCTTTAACATCGCTAGCATCGTGACTGCGGTGATCGGTGCGGTGGTTCTACTCGCGGTTTTGCGATTGGTACGACGCACAGCCTAACGTCATACTCAAACTTCATTGATTGAAAGACCTGCTCCTCGATGGGTGCAGGTCTTTTTTTATGTGGCCTAGGTACAACAAAGAGATAGTACCGAAAGCTATATAACACTAGCCACTTATCTCAACAAATGAGTCACTTAACGCAATACACTATATTCATCTGATAACAGATTGTGATTTACACGGGTTATAGAAGACCTAATGATAAGTAAGTCACTACAGCAGGATAAAGGGGAATTGATTATGGACGGCGTCAGTTTAATTGCTTGGATTGTAGTGGGTGCGATTGCAGGTTGGTTGGCAAGTATCGTTATGAAGTCACCAATGGGTCTGTTGACCGATATCATTGTGGGTATCATCGGCGGTTTCATCGGTGGTTGGCTGCTCGGCTTGCTGGGTGTGGGCGGCGGCGTAACTGGCTTTAACATTGCCAGCATTATCACGGCTGTGATTGGTGCAGTGGTATTACTTGCCATTTTGCGAGTCGTTCGACGCGCCTAACGCTTTACTTAAGCTTCATTGATAGAAAGACCTGCGCCTATTGGTGCGGGTCTTTTTTTATGTCTAAAATGAGGCATTAACATGCGCCGGACAGGAGAAATAAGATGCTGTATATTTTTGACAAGGACGGAACACTGGTGCAGGACATCGACGGTAAGCGTCCACCGAATAAGTTGAGCGAACAGAAACCGATCCCCGGTGTCCTAGAGAAATGCCAAGCGTTGATCGCAGATGGACATCTCTTAGCGGTGGCGAGCAATCAAGGCGGTGCGGCCTTCGGCTTCATCACGGCAGTCGAGGCACACCAAATGGTCAAACAGATTACCGACTATATCGGCGCGACGACCTATGCCGTATGCGTGACGCATCCTAACGGCAAGCGAAAAGCAGCGAAGCGAGAGAGCCGTTTCCGCAAACCGAGTGCTGGCATGATCGAATATCTGATGGATGCCTTTGGCGTTTTACCATCCGAAACTGTGTACATCGGTGATATGGATACTGACCGTGAAGCTGCCGAGGCTGCGGGTGTCAAGTTTATCTACGCGAAGGATTTCTTTGGTTGGTAGTAAGTAATATCTATTCAAACATGGATGGCAATAATGCAATCAGCCTTTCCGAAACGCCACAACCTCGTAGAAAAGTTTCAGATATTTTCCCTTTTGACTTGAAAAGTGTATCGATTCCGATGCTGCTGGGAAACTTATGCTGCACGGTTTCCAACCCTATGACAGTGGATAAGTCTACATCGGCAAAGATGGTCATGGCACAAGTAACCTCATTAAAAATAGTTGTGCTAAGTTTCGTAGCATAAAGACTTGCACCGCCGAGGTCTACACTGGTTAGATTTGCATCCGTTAAGTTTGTAGCGTGAAGATCGGTCAAGCTAAGATCCGCATTGGTGAGGTTTGCTCTAGTCAAATTTGCGTTACTGAGATCGGCTTGAATTAATTTTGCCCCGGTGAGACTTACTTCTGTAACGTCTGTCTCTCTAAGGTTTGCTCTGGTCAAATTTGCGTTACTGAGATTCGCCTGACGAAGTTTTGCTGTGGATAGTTCTGCATTACTTAGATTCGCACCAGTAAGGTCTGCACCATGCATTTGTGCGCCAAAAAGGTTTAACCCGCTAAGGTATACCTCTTTAAGATTTGCACCACTGAGGTTTGCCATAAAGAAGTCTGTCGCACCAATCTCTGCCTGAGTAAGATTTGAGTTGGTAAGGTTAGCATAGGTAAAATCTGTAGCTCTGAGGTTTGCACCTCTGAGATCAACCCCGATAAGACTTGCTTCAATAAGCGGTGAATCCTCGAGATTCGCACCTCGAAGGTTCGGTCCATTGAAATTTGCCTTAATGAAGTCCATTCTGTGGAGATTCGTGTCACTCAATTCTGTTTCACTGAGGTCTGGTATCACGACGTGATTATCTTCTCGCCATTGATTCCATATTTTAGCTCCCTGATGCAAAATATTGAGGTGTTCGGGGTTTGCCATGCGGCATGTCCTTCGCCAGATAAACAGAGCAAATTTAAGTAAACCATTATCTGCATGATAAGCCAAGTGATACTGAAGATGGTTATAGAGTGAGGCGGTATAATCAGGGAGAAAACCATTTTGATGGGGAATAAACATCATGCAATTTCGCAAATTAGGCAAGAGTGGGCTGGATGTGTCGGAGATTGGCTTCGGCGCGTGGGCGATTGGCGGCGGATGGGGAGCGCAAAACGAGCAGGATTCGGTCGCAGCATTGAATAAGGCGCTGGATTTGGGTGTCAATTTTATTGATACAGCGGCGGGTTATGGCG
>JBBSBM010000063.1:0-44137 GCA_038251275.1 Aggregatilineales bacterium | reverse complement strand
TCAATTCGCCGACAGCATCAAGTCAAGACAGCAAAATGGGGAATTGATCAGTGGATTTGCCTCCTTGGTTAAAATAGAGTTGAGCAGGTGTTTGGTAGTCGAGAGCCTGATGCAATCGCCGATGATTATAAAAGTCGAGATAGGCGGACAAGCCGCTGCGAGCCTCACGAGGTGAAGCATAATCCTTCAAATAAACCTCCTCATATTTGACCGTGCGCCACAGCCGCTCAGTGAAGATGTTGTCCAGTGCTCGACCCTTGCCATCCATGCTGATCTGCACGGGGGTAGCCTGAAACAGAGCGATGTACTGCGGGCTGGTGAAGTGGCTGCCCTGGTCGGAATTACAGATGGTGGGCGTGGCCAGCGCCGAGCGCCGAGCGCATGGCCGCCAGCACAAAGCCGATTTCCAGTGTCAGGTCAAGTGTCCAACTGACGACGAAGCGTGAGTACCCGTCCAGCACGGCAAACAGGTACATCCAACCAGAACGCAGACGGATATAGGTAATGTCCACGCCCCAGACCTGATTGGGACGTTCAATCATCAAACCACGCAACAAATACGGGCAAACGGCATGCCGGTGAGCGCGTTTGCTCAGGTTCGCTTCGGGATAGATCGCCCGTAAACCCATGATCTGCATGTGCCGCGCCACCGCCTTATGATTGACCAGCAGCCCATCTGCCCATAGTTGAGCCGTTATTTTGCGGACACCATAGAAGGGGCAGGTGGTGTAAATCTCGTCAATCCACCGCTGGATGTGTAGTATGTTCGTCCACCGGGCGTGGGACATAGTACATCCCTGACCGATGCACACTGCACCACCACACGCACTTCACTCGCCTCCCGTTCCACCAGTGCCAACCGTTCGCCTCTACTCAACGAGTCGACCAGCTTTTTTTTCAGCCAGCTTAACTGTGTCGTCAAGCGGCCTATTTCCGCGTAGAGTTCCTGTTTCTCCTGTTCATGCGCGGCTTCCTTCGGCTGCCCAGTCGCTCTCTTCGACGCGGCTGAACAAGCCTTTCAACCCGCTTAGGGCTTGATCGCGCCATTGGCTGACCTGCGTCGGATGCACGCCATGCGTCGCTGCCACCTGACTCAGTGTCTTGTCTTCGCGCAAAACCTCACGTACTCCTTTCGCTTTGAATTCTGGGCTGTAACTGTTTCTCATAGCGTTTTCCATCCACTTATCTTCACGCTATTTTACTGTCTGATTTATGGGGTACATCATAAATTTACGAACCTGCTTCATCTGCTACATCAATTTGGTTATGCTCAAAATGATTATTTACCAACTCGACAATTGGATGATTGATTAGCAGAACGGCTTTTTCAACATTAGCGGTAAATTTATTAGTGGTTAGCATCGATTGGTCAATACGAAAAAATCGTGCTCCAATACGGTTATCTTGAAATCGGTTATTGGTAATGCGGTAGTCTCTTCCATTCTGTCCGACAATCTCTGCACCCGTGTATCCGTTAAAACCAATATGGTTTTTCTCGATTTGGTTATTTTCGATTGCAAAATCATAAGACACTTCCCAACCTGACCACTGTTTGAGAATCTCGCCGCCCCGTGTAAACAATCGGATACCTTCGCCGTTGCTCAAAATCCGATTGTTATGGATAACGAAACCATGACCATGCTCGATAGCGATCCCTGCCCAGCGGTTGAACTCAACATGGTTATCTTCTAGCACATTATCCCATGAATAACCCATCCAAAAACCGTAGTTGGAACGGCTGCAATCATTCCGCCGGAAAATATTTCCGCGTGAAAAAGTCGATTCAATGGCGTTATTCGGACTTAAGCGGCAGTCGTTATTCTCAAACAGATTGTCATCACAGCTTGTTTTGTTTCCATCGGGTGTACATCCCGCCACGAAAATACCATCACCGCCGCATAGACAACTGTTGCGCAGAATCTTGTTACGGCAGGAGCTAATCACCATGACAATGCCCGCAGCATCGGCTTCTACCCTGATCGAGCCATTTTCAGGCCGTCGATAAACACGGTTGCAAAAATCCAGTCGATTATCTTGAATCACATTCTCGTTACAGGCACTCATATAAATGCCCCAGCCACTGTTGAATGAAGCGTTATTATTTTCTACCGTCACGTTTGAACAGCCATAGAGCAGTAAGCCGTTCATCTGGTGCTGTAAGTCGCAGTTCTTTACACCACCACCATGTACATCGTTCAGCAAAATGCCACCGCTGTAAACATCCTCAATGGGTCGCCAGAGATAAAGAAACTCATCAATACCTTCAATCTCATCGGTATCACGAATACGTGCCTGTTCAATGGTTATGTCCTTGCAATGGTCAAAGCGTATACCGTGATAAAAGCCGGAAGTCGCTAAACCTTTGACTGTTATATGACTCAGGTTTTCAGCGTGGAGAGCTATGCCTTTGTGGCTCGTATCTACCAGAAGTACGCCCTCGCCATTTACCGTCACGCCATCTGCCCCGATAGTTAGCCCTCTATGGAGAGGATAAACACCAGAGGCAAACTTGGTATCTTCAGTAATCACCATCCCATCAACAGGAATGACATTTTCTTTCATGATCGTCCTTTTAGGTATAAAAATGCGGCATATCGGCAGGTATTAGCCAACGAAACTCACAACCCCGTTTAAGCCATTTTGGGTGCTTTGAAGTGATTTACGATAATAACTCCAGCGATGAGGAGATTGCTGACAAATCGCATCAGACTAATTGCTGGCGCGCACGTTCAGCCGCCCATAAACACACATTCCACAGATCAGCCACAGGTACATTGGTATGAGGCAAGGTGTGCAAATAATTTGGCGGGCCGTATTCAGGCGTAAATGTCAAAACATCCTGCCCGTTTTGCTCATGAAACATCTTAACTTGTTTCCACTGCGCTTCGTGCCAGTGAAGTTGATCTGCATATTCGGGTGCAGATGGGTCAGGTACTTGTGGGCCTTCTTCGTAACCTACTCGTCCGTGAATATGAACCACTGCATGATTAGCTGCCACCAAAGCGTCGGCTTGATCCTCTGGCAAACGCTCGCACACGTTGACCCAATGGCTGTAGTCGCCTGTCAGCCTGAGGTTACTAAACTGACGTAAATAATAGGCGGTATCCCAAGGCGTAAATAGGATTCGCCCGCGATGTGTTTCATGCCCAACCGGCATGCCAATCTCGTCCTCGACGCGTAGGGCTTCTTCAAAGAAGGAGCAGCCTTCGTCGCGGGTCATCGAGTCACGTCCGCTGTGCAAGTTGATACGCAGCGGTTGGTACTCACTCAATTGTTTGAGCTTCAGTTCGATTTCCGCCTGGGTTTGCAGAGCCGTGCCTACGATCATTTTCATGTTGAAACGGTCTGCGAGAGCCATTAAATCTTGACGGGATATATCTTGCTGTTCAGGCCACAACTCGAAACCGTCATATCCGGCAGCCGCCACACGTTCAACCTGTTCGGATAGCGATCCGGTCATGCCCCATAAGGCTTTAAATACAAGTAATTTCATTGGTTATCGCTCAAGTTCAAGATCAGAGTAGACCAGTGTGCTGCACAACAAATGGTAACCGTCGGCGATTTCCTCAGCATCAATACTCAATTCATCGGCGTATTCCGGATCATGTTCAGCTTGGCCGGATAGGATACGGGTCATGCACGAGCGACAGGTTCCGCCGCGACAGCTATAGGAAAGTACAATCCCGACATTCTCAGCTGCTTCGAGAATCGTTTCGCCGTCTTCTACTGGGAATGTCTTGCCTGATTTCACAAGCAGAACTTGATAGGTCACAGTTATAACGCTTTAAGAACTTCTTCATCGACGACAATCGGAGCCCATTGGATGTCCAAACCATCGTCGGGTATTTCATGGAGCATTTGAGCAACGATGTCGTGCAGTCGATTAAAGTAGGGCGCAAGTTTGGCCTCAGGATCATCTTTGTGATCCAGCACAAATTGGGCGACGATGGCACGCGCTTCGTCGGTTAGACGCTTGAGTTCTTCTTTGCCCGCGTTGTCATCACCCAGCAGATGTCGCAGCCACTTAAAGCCATAACTGACATGGATGGCTTCGTCTGCCCAATCAAAATCCATATCCTGAACGCTGCCGTCATCTTGTGCCGATTCCAGTATCTTAATTTCAATCTGTTTGGTTCCCGCACGTAGCAAGCCTTCTTCATAGAAGTAGAGGATCGCCAAGCGCTGAATGGGTGGCATCGGCCCCATCGCGTTGTACATGGCGTTCCCCCAAGGGATCAAATCTGCAACGTCCCAACCCCAGCCTTCTAAGGCGCGGAAGCCCATTGTGCTGTGGCGGGTTTCGTCCCATGCCCAACGGGCCAGATCAAGGTAAAAATCCCATGTCTCGTTGGTGAAATCCCACATGGAGGCGGCTACGACTTCAGCCGCCCAAATCTCATTAAAGTGGCTGATGGCTGACCAGACTTGCATCGCTACCCGTTTATCGAGTTTCTCGATGTGCTGCCATGCTTGGCGACCTTCGACATCATATTTATTCTCGTGGGGCAGGTGAAATAAAGAGGGTCGCCATCGTGCATCGCGTGTGACCTGACGTTGAATGCCATAAGCGGGACGATCCGCATATTGGGTTGGCTTGGTGGACTTGGCTCCATCTCCCGCAACGCCACCCATGCTGGACACATAACCATGTAGATAAGCTGTCCAAGCCTGAGCTGATACAAACAGGTCGGGTGCGATTTCAGCGGCGAGCGTGTGCATACGCTCGATTTGCGCCTGTTTGTCGATAATGATGTGGCGCAAAATATAAACGGTAGGGGCATCATCCAGATAATCGGTCTGTTCGAGATAATGGGAATAGGCTCGAACCATTTCGGGAAGAACTGCACCATAGATACCCGCGACAAATTCCTCGGTATGGCTGCCTTTAGCAAATTCGGCTGTCCAAGCAAGCACATCAGCGTCATATTTTTTATCCACATCGCGGCGTGGATAACGGAGTTCCAAAATACGTATCCGCAGCATATCGGCATGGCGCGATGTTTGCCACATATCACTTGCCAATTGGCGCTTGATGTCCCATTGGCTGGTATCGACAAACCACGCTGCCAAGGTACGCATCAGTTCACGTTCGGCAACATAGCAGCGCTTCAAATAATAGGAGGCTTGGTCAACACCCGTTTTCTCATGCACCGCACGAGATGAAGGCATAACTTTAACCATTGACGCTACTCCAAAAAACACCTTTTCAGATCAGGAATTTATTAAAATAATGTCCGTTACGAATAAACGATTTGTGCCTTGAATCACCAAATGTTGCAGTTGTTACTGCACAAATTGCATAAATTGCAATATTCCCGCTGAATTGTCTGGCGGGTGTGAGAGAGCGTGGCGCTGAATTGACATTTTGCTCCAGCGGGAGGCTCGCTTGTTGCCGCTGAAATGACACAAGTGCAGCGGGAACGCTCGGCTGGTGCCACCGCTGTGCAATTTGTGCATACTGCTGCCATATTTACTTTCATTTTAAGTGGCAGTTGAAGGGCTGGAAATGACATGCGATGTTTCCCAAATTAATCTTTTCCTCTTGTAATTGTAGAACAAAAGTTCAAATTTATCAAGCGAAAATCGTTCGAATTTTCCAACCTGAACAATCTTACCGTTAAGCGATTATCCATTACTGAGATCAAAATAGAACCAGGAAGGCAGTTTAATCATCTCTCTAGCTGAGTGCCTATTCGTTTTAGTGAGCGTCGAGTGCCATTTTTTGCTGCATTTTGACGGGCGTGTTTTCGAGCAGCCATGCTTCAGTCCGCGCAGCTATTTGTGCGGGTGTCTCGTCGTATTTATAGGTTTCCAGCAAGACGGGTGTCCATTTTTTGCCCCAGCGGACATGGTAGTTTTCGTCGCTCCAATCATAGCTCACTGCAGCGGCTGAAATTTCGTCGCCGATTTCTTCCCAATGTTCGCGATTAGTGGTTTTTTCGGGCATACCATTGGGTTCAATCACGGTTGTCAGCAACGCATATTGGTCAACCGCTGGCAAACCCATCATGACGTTATAAATTTGGACAACCTGCGGCACATCGGCGATCTTTAGACCAAGCTGTTGAACACGAACTTGTCCCAACTGGCTATGACGAATTTCATCCCATAAATGGCGGGAGACATTATGTTGATACTCCCAAGGCATTTCGGGGGTCATCCACAGAATTGAACCCAGTGTTTCGGCGGCGGTCATCTCATTGAGATAATGCTTGAAACGCCACAAGCGATGGGCTTCAGGTTCACTTTTACGATCCGGTTCCACATCTTGATTGGGGTCAAAAATCGGCCAATCAGGCATCCGCTGGCAGGTTTGCCACGGCAAAAGCAAGTTGTGAATAGCTGGTCGAGTAGGCAATGCCGATTTCATAGCAGCGCTACCGATACCACCATCCGCAGCTAACAGTCCAGCAATGTAGTCTCGCCATTCCTGCCACCCACTGTAATTGGCTTGAATTGTGCTGAAAAATAGTTCGGCCCATGCGACCTGTTTTTCTGTAATAGATACCAAGCGTTCGATCAACTTTACGGTTGGGCGATCAAAATCCGCCCATGTTGTCTCAGGATGCTGACGGTAGGCATCCAATAAACTTTTTTTCACAACCAAGTAAACGGTGGAAATGATTTCAGCCGTGTTTTGCCCATGATCGAGTTCAGTCGCAAGTGTTTCAAGCACCGAACTTATATCCCGTTCGGGGTTATGGCAGCGCAGTTCCCGCAAGCGGGCACGGAGTTCGTCGGCAGCGTCGGCACTTTCCCATATATGTAAACCAATTTCATTCTTGGCTCCCCACTCCGGTATACCGGGGAGCCAGCCCGCGAGGGTACGCATACAGGCACGCTCTAGGAAAGCGTAGCGTTTCAAATATTCGACATTTTCATCAATCGAGATTCGATTTTTAGTTTCAGCACCCATAAACCACATTCCTTAAAAAGTTTAGTTGGATGGGAAATGACTGTACATTTCGAGACTGAATGTTTAGTCATAGTTTATGCAGCGCAACTCAGACTGTCAAGCAATTCCAAGGTCATTTTTCAGCTACAGGCGAATTATTGACAGATTCAGCTAGACTATCTACACTAGTTGTACAGACAAATTCTGCAAGTGTTACAGACAACAGTCCTACGGATTAGCAAAGGAGGTTCAGTATTCATCTAGAAAATTATGTGGTTCGCGCGATTGTAAAATGTGTAATTTTCAGGTTGGAGGAACAAATTTCATGTCTCGTAAATGGTTTTTAGCTCTTTTTATGACTTTACTGCTTATTCCCACAACAGCAATCACCGTACATGCTCAAGCGGCAACCTGTACAGGTGACAAAGTGACCTTACGTGTTGACGACTGGTCGAGTGGCGACCGCGTGGACTATATGAATCAGGTGATCGATGCTTTTAAGGCGGAAAATCCTTGTATTGATGTAACCCTCGAACCAAACATTGGTGATGACCAGAATACCAAGCGGTTGACATGGCTCTCGGCTGGCACCAGTCCAGATTTGATGGCATACCCACCCGAATGGGCCGCTCTCTATATGGAGTCATCAGGCGGCAAAGCCTATATGGATTTGACTCCTTATGCGACTGGGGCAGATGGCATCAAAGTTGGTACAGATGTCTACGAAGGCATTTACAACCAAGGGATGTACGACGGAAAACTGGTCGCACTGCCCAAAGACTACAGCACCAGTTCGTTTTATATCAACACTGCCCTATTTGATGTCGCGGGTATCAAATACCCGACCGAAGGCTGGACTTGGGATGATGTTCTGAGCACCGCTCAACAACTCACCGTTGATAAGAATGGCAACAACGCAACCAGCCCGGATTTTGACCCCGAAAACATTACCCAATGGGGCATCGACATTGTCAACGACGGTTGGTGGCGCGCCTTCCAAAGTTATCTTCAAGAATGGGGTTCGTTGACCATTAGCGATGATGGCAAGACCACCACTGGTATTTTGAACAGTGATGCCGCCGTGAAAGCCTTGGAATGGTACCGCGACCTCGTCTTCAAATATCATGTCGCTCCTTCGGGAACCACTGTTGGTGCAGTAACCACCGGTATGGGTGGACGCGTCCAAATGTTCCTCGATGGCAAGATTGCAATGGGCGCAACTTTCCACGGCCCATGGTGGCAAGACGTTATGAACCAGACGCCAAACCTCAAGTGGTCGGTCGTACCGGTTCCGGCTGGCCCCGGCGGACATAAGAGCGTCCTGATGTGGATGGGCTGGGGTATTTCAGGACAGAGCAAGCATCCCGAAGAAGCATGGAAGCTCCTTAAGTGGTTGACAACCGAACCCGGTCAGCGTGTATTCGCGCTTAAAGCGCTTAGCGGCAACCCGGTTGTCTCAACAGACATGCAGCGCGATAGCGATCCCTATTGGGGTGTCTACATCAAAGAAACAGATTTCCTTGGGCCGCTAGAAGAACTCCAGAGTCCCTACTACAGCCCCTGTGTCGCGACTCCAGCCGGTGACTTGATGAAACGTGTGATGGCTGATGGCGGCGACCAAATTGACATCAAAGCTGAATTGGACAAGCTCGTTGCGGCGGCAGACAAATGTATAGCTGATGGCGGCAAGGCATAAATCTGCTCTCAAAGTAGGGAAAAGGCATGCCTTTTCCCTACAAAAATGAATGACCTTAGTGATTACCAAATCAAATGATCAGTACATAAGCCTCTCAACAACATTGGCTTGTAGTAGAGCGCTTTCCGTGAGTTAGAGTAGGGCGCGAAACACTTTTTAAGTATTGCGCCACTTCTCGTTATCAAGGACGAAGTCATGTCATCGATGCTCCGTAAGTATGAGTTGGGTTCGCGGCTGGCACGTCGGGAAGCATTATCTTTTTACGTCCTAATTTTGCCTTGGGTGATCGGGTTTCTGGTTTTCCTCGCTTACCCCATGCTGCGTTCCTTATATCTGTCCTTTACATCGTATAACCTGCTGTCGCCACCGGAATGGGTTGGCCTGCGCAACTTTCAACGCATACTCGCCGATGAAGACTTCTGGCAATCCCTCAAAGTAACCCTTTTATATTCGCTAGGCAGCGTTCCCGGCGGAACAATCATTGCACTGGCATTGGCAATGGTGCTGGCGCAAAAACTACGCGGCGTTAATTTTTGGCGTACTATATTTTTCTTACCCTCCATTCTCAGCAGCATCGCCGTTGCGGTCTTATGGCTTTTTATTTTTCGGCCACAAGACGGATTGCTGAATATGGCGCTTGGCTTATTTGGTATCAAAGGGCCGGATTGGCTCTTAAGTGAACAGTGGGCATTACCCGCGCTGATTTTGATGAGTTGGTGGAGCGTCGGCGGGCAGATTGTTATCTATCTAGCAGGGTTAAAGGGTATTCCCGAAGTCCTTTATGAAGCCGCCGAAATTGACGGCGCGACCGGATGGGCAAAGTTCCGCTATGTCACCATCCCGATGCTCAGCCCGACTATTTTCTTCAACGTGGTTTTAGCCATAATCGGCGCACTTCAGGTTTTTGATGTCGGTTGGGTGATGACGCGCGGCGGCCCGAACAAATCCACCTTGTTCTACATGCTCAATCTGTACGAACGCGCTTTTCAGTTAGGGCAAATGGGCTATGCCTCAGCGCTGGCATGGATTCTCTTTGTCGTGATTATGATTATTACCCTCCTTGTGGTTCGATCCTCCGCAGCTTGGGTTTATTACGAATCGGAAGTACGTTAGATTTATGGACACCACAACCCACAATACATTAGCCACTCGCGCGAAAACAAACTGGCAAGACTATCGAACCTCTAAGGCTTGGCAGCGTAATATCCGTTACACAATCAGTTATGCCATTCTCTTGCTAGGTTCGGCTTTTATGCTGTTCCCTATGCTATGGATGATTTCATCCAGCTTTAAACCAAGCTGGCAAATTTTCACCCAACCGCCGATCTGGATTCCCCAACATTGGGAAGAGATACGAGTTGGGAACACCAATAAGATGATCAGCCTGTGGCAAGTACAGGTCAACGGCCAAACACAAAAAGTGATTCAGATGGGTCTGCGTCGGTATACGACCGTCATTAACACCGCGCTGCTCAAAAACTTGCAAACCGCTCCATCTGCCGAAGTGAGTCCAGCCACCGCTACAACCGTTGGCGAACTCACTCTAAACATTCGCACTTGGACCTCTAATGGACAAACCCGCCAAGTCGTAGCCTTGGCTAAAGGCGATAACAATACGCTGATTGTCGCGGATGTAAATGACCTTCAGGGCGCGACTCTGCGCATACCACTCGATGTCGCCAATAGTGGCAAGAACACACCTCTGACCGTCGAGGGTATCGAATTTCGCGGTCGTGAAGTCGCGTTAGAAAGTGGCACGGTTCAGATTTTACCAATTGGCCCGGAATCTCAACTGACTGTCGTCGGTACGGTGGGAACGGCCTCGTCAGCTACATTAGCCACTCCGGAAAGTCTAAAAGATGCTGGCTTTGCCGCTGTAGGTCACACTGAACTGGCGTTGGTCACCATCGGAGATCAACCGGCTAAATATATCGTTCTTACAAAAGAAACTTGGCAACCGGTCGTCAACGAAGACGAATTTAAAGCTAACGCCTTCGTCGCCGGACGAGCAGAGCTAACCGATATAAAACCGGTTACCGTCAATGATGTTGTATTGCAGGGTGCGACCTACACACCTCAGAACGGCACACCTAGCCAAGTCGCAATACTGATTAATGGCACAGAGCAAAGTGCCGTTATTCCGGTTGACAAGGCCAGTTCACTCCATTTGGCACAATTAGGCGGACTTACGAGCGCTCACGGTGCGCAGATTAAACGCAATTCCTATCGTGTTCAGGATGAATATACGTTAAACGGAAATACTCGTTCGGTGGCATTGGTGGGCGAACCGCGAGACATGGCCTTGGTGATACCCGAGTCCGTGGTTAAGGATGCCTTTGATGTCAGCCCTGATCAATTGCAGCGCGCCCTTTATCCAGAACTCCGTTTCGATGGCTACAAAGAGGCACTACAGACTAAAGTCGCCGAAACCTACTTCCCGACATTTTTCCGCAATTCGTTCGTCTTGGTTATCCTTAATACCATTGGACATGTCCTGTCGTGTGTCGTAGTCGGTTACGCCTTCGCCCGTTTACGCGCACCGGGAAAAAACTTCTTTTTCATGCTGCTGCTGGGTACGATGATGCTGCCCTATCCTGTGACACTGGTTCCGGTTTATGAAATCTTCCGCGATCTTAAAATGGTCAATACACTTTGGCCGCTGTTCCTGCGTTCGTTTTTCGGGAACGCTTTTCTGATCTTCATGCTGCGCCAGTTCTTTTCGACCATCCCGCGTGAATTGGAAGAAGCCGCCCGAATTGATGGGGCGCATGTGGGGCAGATCATTCGCTACATCATCATCCCCTTGAGCAAACCTGCCATTGCCACCGTTATCATTTTCACTTTCTGGTGGACTTGGAATAGCTTCCTCGAACCGTTTATCTATTTAAGCAGTCCTGACCTGTTTCCGGTCTCAGTTGGGCTAAATTTCTTCAAAGATCAGTACGGCACGATCTATTATGACCGGCTTATGGCGGCATCGGTCTTGAGCATGGTGCCGATGATTCTAATTTTCTTCTTTGCCCAACGATACTTCATTGAAGGTATCCAACTTACAGGCACGAAAGGTTAGCGCTCACATGGTTCTCGGCATGAGTACACTCGCGGGTTTGCCATTACTGCGACCCGGTGTTAAACGAAAGCGTTTATCCAGTTATGATCCCGCAGGCGGCAACAGCGATTGGTGGGAATTTGAACCCGGTCAAACACGCGACATCGCCAGTATCACAGGGGTGGGTTGCATTAAACATATTTGGATAACGATGTGGTCAGATGACAAGTACGCTTTGCGCAAGGTGCTTCTCAAAATGTATTGGGATGGTGAACCCACGCCGAGTGTGGAAACACCACTTGGGGATTTCTTTGGCATGGGGCATAATCTGACAAGAAATTTTGTATCTTTGCCGCTGCAAATGAGTCCTGAAAACGGGC
This sequence comes from Aggregatilineales bacterium, assembly GCA_038251275.1. Lineage (GTDB taxonomy): Bacteria > Chloroflexota > Anaerolineae > Aggregatilineales > Phototrophicaceae > CFX2. The sequence continues at coordinate 32,117 of JBBSBM010000063.1, read as the reverse complement.
GGAGTTTCAACTGCTGGTTCCCGATGCCATTTGAAGCAGGTGCGCGAATCGAAGTGGTAAATGAAGCCAGCAAGAAGCTGAACTTCTACTTCTACATCGACTATGAAAGTTATCCCGATGGGACAAGCATGGCGGATTATGGACGCTTTCATGCACAATGGCGGCGAGTTAATCCCACTCCCGGTTGGCAAGATCCGAGCGAACGTTGGGAAGACAATCATGAACGGATGCGTGAGGTATGGCGTACCCCGAACATAACAGGTGATGCTAATTACGTCATATTGGAGGCTGAAGGGCGCGGTCATTATGTGGGCTGCCATTTGGACATTGACTGCTTCTCCCGCCAATCGAATGACTGGTATGGCGAAGGCGACGATATGATCTTTGTGGATGGCGAGTCATGGCCTGCCTTTCATGGCACAGGCACAGAAGACTATTTCAACACCGCATTTGGCCCCACTCAGGAATACAGCGCACCCTATCACGGACTTATCCTGTATCAAGGTACAGCCGATTGGCCGTGGCGTGGCAAAAATACGCTCTATCGCTATCATATCGAAGACCCAATTTTCTTCGAGAAATCTATTCGTGTGACAATTGAACATGGTCATGCGAATAAACTGACCAACGACTACGCATCGACGGCTTACTGGTATCAGGCTGAACCACATGCACCATTTCCAGCGATGCTGCCTGTCGATCAACGGCTGCCTAGGTTATAAAATATGGATCAATGGCTCAACAACCTCGCTCCGTCTTTGTCACTGAATGGCGAATGGGAATTCGCACTCGATGGGCAGAAAAGTACACTTCAAGTACCGGAGACATGGGAAGCGCAAGGCTACACTCGTGGTATAGATGGGCCAGCGGTTTATGAGCTGCGCGTCAATGTGCCTGCGTCATGGGACGGGAAAATCATCCAACTGCAATTTGATGCTGTCAGTTATCAGGTTGAAGCCGAAGTCAACGGTAGTGTAGTCGGTTCGCACACTGGCCTCTGGACACCTTTTGCGTTTGATATTACTGAAGCAGTACAGCTCGGTGTCACTAACCACATTCGCCTCACAGTTTATAAACCGGGTGAACGTTTCCCGATGCGCGAGTCGCTGGCTGGATTTCTACCGGATGTGTGTTTGCCATTCGGTGGAATCTGGCAAAACGTTCGTTTAGTAGCCTTTCCAAAAGCCGCGATGAGTGACTTATCCGTAATGAGCGATTCCAAATCGGGTGCTGTCATGGTTAAAGCCAACGTGCATAATGCATTAGGTTTGACCGCCATAATCCATATCTACTCATCCAATGGAAACGAAGTCGCCAGTTGGCGCTCAACCGTCACGGATAGTGAAATTACGGCTGACCTATTGGTTGATGCCGTACAAATATGGAATCCGCAACATCCCGCGCTGTATAAGGTGGAAATCACATTAGATGATGCGGCAGGGATTGCGGTTGCACAGGTCAGCCGTTCATTCGGGTTTAGGACGCTTTCACGCGAGAACGATCAACTCCTATTAAATGACACGCCAATTTTTATTCGGGGCGTATTGAACTGGGGGTGGTATCCAGAGATTTTATGCCCTGCGCCGGATGAGGCAACCATAAGGGATGAATTTCGGCGTGTCCGCTCATTTGGCTACAACATGGTCAAATTGTGCTTGTATGTTCCATCGCAACTTTACTTCGATATTGCCGACCAAGAAGGGATGCTGCTGTGGCTTGAACTGCCGATGTGGTTACCAGTGGTCAGCGAGCGCTTACGTCAACAAGCGCCACAGGAATATGCTGATATTTTAGCAACTGTGCATCACCACCCGTCAATTATCATTTACAGCCTCGGTTGTGAACTCGGTTCGGCTGTCGATAGCGAATTATTGGGCAAGCTGAATACAATTTTGCGCGAACGGACTGCGGGCGTTCTGGTCTGCGATAACAGCGGTTCAGGTGAAGCCTATGGCGGCTTAGCCTTCGATTACGCCGATTTCAATGACTATCATTTCTATGCGGACTTGCACTATTTCAACCCGCTGCTCGACCATTTCCGTCGCGACTGGCGGCCTACACGCCCTTGGATTTTCGGCGAATTTTGTGATGCCGATGATTTCCGTGATTTAGGCGAAATTGCAGCAGCACACAAGGGTGAATTGCCATGGTGGTTACTCGAACAAAATCCGGTTCATGCCTTAACAGCAATTGCCTATTCGCAGCAGCCGTTACGAATGCCCAAGCTCGATATTCCCTTTGATGGGCAAGCGTTGCAACGCATCTCGCGCCAACAATCTTTTGTGGTCAGAAAAGCCATTCTTGAAAAAGTTCGCGCCAAAGCGAGTATGGGTGGCTATGTGGTCACTGGCTTGCGTGATACACCGCTGGCGACCTCATCCATGTTCGATGATTTGGGACGTGCGAAATATGATGCTGATTCGTTTCGTGAATTTAATGCTGACTCAGTGCTGATTCTCGAACAAGGACGCGGACGAGTCTGGAAATACGGCGGGGATCGTCCCGCTCCAGTGGATCGGAACAACCACATTGCGGGGACAAATCTCGATTTCCGCATCGTGTTATCGCAATCCAGAAATACGCTTCCTGCTGCCAAGATGCGCTGGTATTTAATCGACGTGAATAAACAGGTTGTTCAAAGCGGAACGAATGCCTATGCGGCGAAATTAGCTGGACATATACCAACCGAAATTGCCAGTATCTACTTCACTGCACCTAACGTCCACACGGCTCAACAATACACATTGGAAGTCGAACTGGATGGTGGCATTTGTAACCATTGGTCGTTGTGGATTTATCCGGCAATAAGTAAGTGGTCGAATGAAATTGCCATTTATGATCCCGCCGGAGCGCTTACATCTTTGGATGATCTGACTCAAGGTCTGCGGCGGGTGACGACCTCAGCAGATATGAACGGGTCGCTGCTTTTGACCAGTGTGTTTACGGCAGAAGTTCACAACTACGTTCAAAAGGGTGGTCATGCGATTGTGCTTCAAATAGGTGATGGAAGTCTGCCCGTCAAACCCTGCCCTTTCTGGCGCGAGTCCGTCAAGATGTTTTATGACCATCCCATCCTAGAAGACTTTCCACATCAAGGTTATGCCGACCTACAGTTTTATCATCTCGCGACGGATTACGCGCTGGATATGGATCGCTTCATGTCGCAGGTAGCTGATGTCAAACAAATCCAACCGATCATTAGGCGGCTGGATGCGCGTCAATTTACGCTGCTCGATTATCTGGTCGAAATCAGCATGGGTCAGGGAAGGCTGTTGGCCTCAACACTGAGGTTCGGTGGCGGTGTGGGCGACCAAGTTAATGGACTGCAACACAACATCGCGGGGCGACATTTGCTTTCGTTGATGATGGATTATCTATTGGAATCTGAAACAATCAAGAAGTGAGACATGTTTTATTTGATAGTTTCTATCGTATGCAAGCGTGATAAGTTACAAGCCGGAATGTATAACTTCAAAATGATAACTGGGTTGAAGCAATCATGATTGAATCTCTCGATAACGGAAAAGCTGCTGAACCAAAATATATACAAGTCGCCAATATTATCCGGCAGAATATTTTGGATGGCACTTGGCATGAGGGCGATGCCATCCCGCCAGAAAAAATACTCTGTTCCCGATTCAATATTGCGCGTGGAACCATGCGTCAGGCACTACAACTGCTTGAAAGCGAAGGTTATTTGGTGCGTGAGCAAGGGCGTGGGACATTTATCCGGTTGGTTGAACAACGCAACAACGACACAAAAAATCGTCATCTGGCCTTCGTTGTACCCTATATTCGTGATTCTTCGGTGTCAACCATGCTGGTGGGCTTCCAACAGGTTGCAGAACAAGCAGGTTTTTCAGTAGTCTTCAACCACGTCAATAATGACCTTCAGCAGCAGCGGGATGTGGTACAAAAGCTGGTTCAACAAGGTGTCATGGGTATTGCGCTATACCCTGTTGATTCCGAGTCGCTGACGGGCATCGACAAGCTGGTCAATGCCTCTTATCCAATAGTACTCGTAGACCGGTATTTAAAACATTTCTCAACTGATTATGTGATTTCCGACCACTTTGGGGGTGCACTGCGGGGTGTTCATTACCTCATCAATCAAGGGCATACACGGGTAGGGTTTGTAACGTGGTTATCGCCCGCCGTCAGCATGGATCACCGCTTGCTCGGCTATCATCAGGCCATGCGCGAACGGGGTATCGTCGTCGACGAAAATCTCATTTGTCGGGTAGAGGGCTATCCTACTGTAAACCGGGAACCGCTTATTAGCTACCTCACCAGTGATAACCGGCCAACTGCTGTGTTTGCAGCCAATGACCAGATTGCGATTGCTATTTATCGGGCAGCGGCAACAGTCGGCTTACGTATTCCGGAAGACCTTTCGGTTGTGGGTTTTGATGACCTCGACATGTCAATCCACCTTGATCCACCACTCACAACTGTTGCCCAACAATTTACGATGCTAGGACAGCAGTCAGCTCAAGTCCTTTTGAGCCGTATTCGGGGAGAGGTACAACCCTTACAGCAAATTACCATATCACCCGAACTGGTTATTCGAGAGTCATCTACCCCGCTTCTACATCATGATTCAATTGATTCCGCAAAAGAATGGAGTGTATCGTGAGTTCGGCAACTTCACCCCGAAGCTGGCAAGTTAATCTCATCAGTCATACCCATTGGGATCGGGCATGGTATGTAACCTTTCAAGAATACCGAATCCGTCTGGTGCAACTTATTGATCGCCTGCTCGAAATTCTCAAAAATGATCCTGAATATTGTTATTACATGCTCGATGGGCAGATGAGCGTGCTGGAGGATTATCTCGAAGTTAGACCGCAGCGCAAAGCCGAACTCCAAGCCTTAACCCGTTCAGGCCGTGTGCAGGTTGGCCCTTGGTATGTGTTGGCTGATGAATTCCTTGTGAGTCCCGAAGCGCTCATTCGCAACCTGATGTTGGGACATCGCATCGGGGAGGATTACGGCGGTGTTATGAAAATTGGCTATGTGCCGGATGGATTCGGGCATATCGCTCAATTGCCGCAAATTTTCAGAGGATTCGGCATCGACAACGTATTTTTTTGGCGTGGAATGGGTACAGAAGGTGATGAACTTGGAACGGAGTTCGAGTGGGTTGCTCTGGATGGTTCCAGTGTTACCACAATTTTGATGCCGTGGGGGTATCACACCACCAGCAATATCGGTTATGGTGTGCATTGGGGTGATTTTTCGCAGATGGAATTTAACCCTGAGCTGGCACAACAAAAACTCGATAAATTTATCGCAAAATTGATACCCATGGCGCATACCGATGCTATTCTACTTATGAACGGCATTGACCATCAGGAAGCACAGCCGCAAATCCCAGCTATTCTGGCAGAGGCAAACAGCCGCGAAGACTTTCATATCGAACAGACAACGCTTAAAAAACATCTTGATAGTGTACGTACCTACGCAAAAAATCATGATATGAGTTTCCCATCGTTCCAAGGGGAGTTCCGCTGGGGGCGCTACTCTGAAATTTTGCAGGGGGTCCATTCGACCCGTTTACATTTGAAGCAACGCAATCATCAGATTGAAACGCTTCTTGAGCGTGTAATGGAGCCGCTAGTTGTCATGGCAGCATTGGCTGGAGCAACCACCATCGAGCAGCAGGAAGGCACAGATGATTTAGTTTGGACAGCGTGGCGATGGCTGCTGTTGAATCATCCGCACGATGATATGTATGGCTGTGGGATTGACGCAGTACACGAGGAGATGGCCTTCCGTTTTAGTCAGGCCGAGCAAATCGCCACCTTTCTCTCTCGCGATAACCTGCGTGCGCTTACCCGCCATGTAGATTTCACAGGTCAAGGCGGGATTCCGGTCATATTTATAAACACGCTCAACTGGGAACGAAATGAAATAACTGAGGTCGATATTGACTTCGATTATGATGACCCTATTGCTGATAGCTTTGAGTTAGTCACACATGATGGCTTCCCTGTGCCACATCAAATTCTGAGCGATGAGCAAAAATTCTGGATGGAAACACTCAAGGCCAACCGCAAGCACCGTGTGCGTATCCTTATTCCAGTTATTATTCCCGCCTGTGGTTATACAACGCTATATGTCCAGCCAAAGCGTCATCCACGCATAGTTGCCGACGATTGGTCTGTAGAAGTCCAAAAAGCGGAAAATCGCTATTTGAGGCTCGCAATCGACTCTGATGGCGGTTTAACCGTCACACATAAAGCCAGCGGTACAACCTATTCCGGCCTAAACCATTTTGAAGATGTGGCGGATGCCGGAGATGCCTACACCTTTTGTCCTGTTCAAGGTGACACGGCTATATCCACAGAGGGCAATCCGGCTGAAATCCGCCAGCTTTGGGTCGGTACGAATGCTGTCTCCTACAAAATCACACATCATCTCAAATTACCCGCACACATTTCGACACATCGGTTATCGCGGGAAGGTGAAACCCTCATCACCATCATATCGACCATCACTTTGAAGCGCGACTGTCCTTATATTGATGTCCGGACAACCTTTTACAATTCAGCCCGTGACCACAAGCTGTCAGTTGTCTTCCCTACTGATATGACAGTTCAATCAGCGGCTGTTGATGAGTCCTTTGCAGTAGTTGATCGTTCAATTGATCTGCCAGCATCTGAGGGTTGGGTAGAAGACCCAACACCGCTTATGCATCAGCGGGCGTTCACCGACCTAAGCAACGGTCAACATGGATTGGCGATTTTTAATTGTGGGTTAGCATCAGTCGAAGTCACGCGCACGACTACGGGTACACGCATCGCCATACCGCTGGTTCGTTCTGTAGGATGGCTTTCACGCGATGATCTGTGGGTACGACGGATTGCGGCTGGCCCTCTCGTTCCTACACCCGGCGCTCAATGCATTGGTGAACGAACGGCTGAATACGCCATCTTCCCACATGAAGGTGATTCGCAATCAGTGTATGCACATGCATACGGTTACACGACGCCCATCACCGCTGGACGTGCAGACACCCATGCGGGGATTGACCTGCACGACATGAATATCACGCGCGACGATCCATCCAAAATCACTTATATACCTTTCCCGCGTGAAGGTGAACTGCCGGATACCTACAGCTTCTTACAGGTTGAAGGAACAGGTATTGTCCTGAGCGCGTTACGGCGTGCCAAAAATGGAAATCTGCTCGTTCGGTTTTTTAATATCAAGCGAGAGGATACTATCGCGACGATTAGCTCAATCAAACCTTTAGCAACTGCGTGCCAATTGAACCTTAACGAAGATGTTGAAGGCGCACTAAAAATTGTTGATCCACACCAAATGACCATTCCGGTGAGCGCGGGTCAGATCGTTACGGTTGGCTTGACATTTGGTGTGTCCGTCTAATAGGGTAAGTCCATATTGCCTAAAAACCGTAAAAGTGGAAATTTTACCACTACTAAACGGTAATTTTGCTTGCACAGTAGAGTTTCGTTAACTAGGCATATTCTGAATTCCTCTGTCCTGACAACTAGTTTGAGTAACCAATAAACGAGTAATAACGATCATCTTCCCTTAATAAATTTTGGAAATGTGTGGTAACTGCCTTCAGTTGAACAATAGATGTAGAAGTTTTACATCATAGTTTGGGAAATTGCTGATTTTGAACTTGGAAAAGTGGGAATTTTACTTACTTGAGGCGGGAATTTTACACTTTCGAGGGGCAAAGTTCCGTTAACTAGGCATATCCTACCGTTCGAAATCCCCGTGGCATTAACCACATTAACTGATCAGCATTATAACGACAAAGATTACCTCAAGTCAATAATCTTGGGGATGCACTCGAGTGGCATGAGCTACCGCCAAATTGGTGCAGTTGTTGGCTTACATTGGACACGAATAGGGCAAATTGTCAAAGGCTAATCAGTCAATATCCAGTGTTGGAAATATCAGGTGGGTGAGTTCCTGATGCAATCCAATTCTTTCTTGCTCGCAGCAATCGCAGCTGGTTTATCTTCAGGCGCACAATTGTTACTCTACCTACTGGTGTTATCCCACTAAGCCGTAACCCATCGTCTATCCACTCAAAATGTTCTAGCCATGTCTGAATGCCGGGGTTGAACAATGCAATTTCTTGACCGGTTTCGGGATCACGGGCAGATGTCGCAGTACTCTTACTCAAATTACAGCTTGAACATGATAAACACAGATTTTCGGGATCATTCCCGCCATTGGGATCAATATGTTCAACGTACATTGGCTGTCCGGTGTTATATTCACACGTTTGACAATATTCGCAACAGCCATTTGCTCGTTCATAAACGAGACGTCTCGTTGCACGCCATGATAGGTTACTCACCGACAGTCATGTCCTTTGGAGTGACCTTGTAACCTCGCTGTGTCAATAAGGCAGCAGCCTCCGATTTTCTGACCATTAGTCGCTGTCCACGCTCAACAAGACCTTCAAGTTCAATGTACTCATCCGATGTTATTGCTCCAAAAGAGTTTTTGTCCATCAGGTCTTGCATCCGTATTTGTAGATCATCCGGCATCTGTTCACGTGCAATGGTCCAGAGCGCATCGTTAGATAGTTTCTTCAGAGCATCAAGCTCTGCTTCTTCTTCTGGTAGCAATGTGGGCAGCGGGGTAGACAGTGTTCGCAAATACTCGATCATCACCTCATCAACGAGCTGAGATGTTTCCTCAGCAATCTGGCGCGCACGGGCATACACTTCTTCAGGTACAGTCAATACATAATCGCTCATGTTTGCAACCTCAAATTCTACAGTGCTTTTGTCGCTCGCTACGGCTTCCCATAAATTCTTTTATCCATGCTGACAACCCCTGCTTCAGATCAGTCATGGCTTCGTCCACAGAGTCGTAAAACTGCTTTCCTTCCCAAACCAAGCCACCGGGATCGAGTGCGCGGATAAATGACTGGCCGTATTCATCGAAGCCAACTTCTATCCAACCGTACTTGAATACGAAACGGTTAATGTTACCATAGCGATGCGCGAGATCATTCAACATCAGAATGTGTATCCTCTGCCCGACCCAGTAATGCCAATCCTTAATGGCTTCAATCATGCTCAGGTCGCCTATTATCGGCTCCAGCTGTTCGAGCCGCACACCTACAGTGCGATTCCCAAACTGGATGATGACGATCATACCATTTGTACAATCGTCTTCCCCAGCCATTTCCAACACCTTAACCACTTCACCTACTTTCAAAGGCGAGGTCATGTGCGAGTAAATGCAGCGTGCCTTGAAATGGAAGATCATGCACGCTTCCAAATAATAGTACCAACCGAGGGCTTGTTCTTCGGAACCATAAGCATCAACGATTGATTCATCCCGAATACGTCTTTCACGTTTTTGATCGTGGTCAGTCATCATCGGGCAAGCCCTTTTATCAGCATTTATATCATTTTACTGCTTATGCTCGGATCATGTAAACGAACATCGCTTCTGTAGCTGTGTAAATTTCTTCAAGGATGGTATCTGATACAGGTTTTATATTGGTAGCATTCTCGACAGGCTCTGGCAATGCGGCTGCCCTGTTGGGATTAAACAATGCGCCTATTCGTGCTGTTTACACAAACTCCGGCTCGATGTCCACCGATGCAAACCAGTCCAGCCTTCGCTGCTGTTCGCGCTCGGCACGGAATTTGAACCAATTTCCCTGTGTTTCTGGATAACGATACAGCACGTCCTTGAAGCGTCGGAATGCGCCCGATCCTTGAATGGCAACTTCAAACAGTTCACGCAAATGCTCATCCTCAAGCGACTCAATGTAGTACCTGACCACTAAGGTAATTGAGGATAAAGGCGACCGAGTTTGGTGCGTGCCTGCTGGATGTCAAATTGCCAGCAAATAGTCGCCTTCGCTTGGTTGCGCCGCCGGGCATAAGCAGACAGTTCAGCCGTAAAGGTCGCTTGGTCAGCAATGCGTCGCTTCAAGCACTGTCCAACCATCACCGAAAATTCAATTTCGGCCATATTCAGCCACGAGGCATGTTTGGGCGTATAGTGGAACTCCAACTTTTTCAACAAGCGTCGCGCTTCTTAGGGTGTAAACGCTTCATACAAGGAAGCGGATGTATGGGTGTTGAGGTTATCCAAGACTACCCGTATCTTCTCGGCGTGCGGGAAATGGACATCCACCAACTCGCGCATCACTTGAGCAAAATCCTGTTTGGTGCGTCGTTCAGTCACTTTCACCTCGCGCCAGCCTGCCAATGGTTGAAGGAGCATAAAGGCATTGCACACGCCCTGTCGTTCATATTCGTAATCCACGCGCTTGGCACGTCCCGGCTTGCGCGGCAGCGGTTCGAGGGTGTCGCTGACCAGTTGACAGGGTCGTTCATCGAAACAGACCACCGGTTGCCACGGCTTGTACGGTTCAGCATACACATCAAGCACGTCCTCCATGCGCCAGACAAACGGCGCGTCTACTTGCGGGATGCACCACTGTTCTTTTTGCCACGGCTTGAGCTTGTTTTTTTCAGCGTGCGGCGCACCGTTTCGTCACTGATGCTGTCCACGACTTTCAATTCGACTAGCCTATCGGCCAACACCTGCATCGTCCATTCGGCCCGCCCCTCCGGTGCATCGCTGCACGCCAGCGCGATGAGCAGACTTTCCTGTTTGCCATCGAGCATCGGCTTGCTCCCTTTACGTGGCAGGTCTTCTAGCCGCTTTTCTTTGACCCAGCGCTCTCGTGTACTGGACACGGTCATTGCAGCACACCCCAGCAGTTCGATGATTTCTTTATCCTGCTTGCCCGCGTCGCTCCACAGCAAGATTTGCCCCCGCTGCATCACCCGCACGGACTGCTTTCCCGTCCGACTCATCGTCCGTAACTGCTCGCGTTCTTCCTCACTTAATTGCACGGGATAGGTCTGTTTGCGCCCCATGATATCCTCCTCTACCGGATATCATGAGTATATCTCTATTCACCTCTGTGGCGAGGTACTAGCTGCTTAAGGATTTTAAAAGATCCTAAAAGGTCGTCTGATGAGCTTGTAGATAAATTTTTGCCGAAATCTTGCCCTATTCGGTGGACTGAGAACATTATGAACTCTATTGAACCTTTCCAATCTCATCAAACTAGCACCAATGGTTAGTTAACGAAACTCTGCCTCTCGGGTCCAAACCTGAATAGTATGGTCAATGCAAAAACTGGCTTCAATAAAACTATTTTTTGATTCTTCGCACTCTTCGACCTTGTTTTACCTAACCCTGCTGGAAAAGAATGTGATTTGGCGGCTCAACTACGATCTCCTGTTGGCAGGCCGATCCAGTCCGCCTAATAACTGATCACAAGACACCGTTTATACGGCTACATTATCAAATCGGTGGGAGGTGCAGCCTATGAATGCTTCAGTGTCATCTTTACGGACTGTACCATTTCATCAACAGTCTGTTTAACTGCCCATGACAACCCTGCGCCAATTGCCATTTGCGCCGGTTGAATACCGATAAGTGCTACCTCGCAACCCAGTTCAGCATGTAGATATTGGGCAATGATATCGAGCGGCATCGTATGTGTTGAGGCGCTCAGACCGCATATTTCCTGCCATGCTAACCAGCGAACCACGCCTCTTAACTCGCCCATTTGCGCGGCATCAATCAGCAGTACCAGATCGGGGGAAAAATGACGCAGGGTGCCGGTCTGATTTTCTGGTGCATTACCGCCGTCTATGATGAGGACATCTGGCTGGTGGACGAGTGCGGGTTTCAATGCCCGCGCGACTATGACTCCGGCTGCGTCGTCGCCAAGCAGTTCATGACCGATACCCATAACCGCTACCCGTGGCGGCTTAGTTGTCTTCAGTCGTATTAGCGCCTGATTTAGCAAGTTCGTCCAATTGCTTGACATCCGTCTCATCTCCGTAACAAAGCGCAAAGGAGTCTCTATTCAGAGCAGCCAACTCCCATTCCGCATTCGACATTGCCAATGCACCCGGTCGGCAGGATACAACACACTGCGAACAGAACGTGCAACGATCCAAGTGATAACGCATGGCGAAACGCTTATCGGCCTTATCGACCATGATTACTTCGATGGCCTCGGCAGGGCAGTCCTTTACGCAAAGCAAGCAGCCCGTGCATTTTTCGGGATCCCATTGCAATTTTCCCCGCAGCCGCTCCGGCGCAGCCTTTCGCTCAAATGGATACTGTCGCGTTGCGGGCCGCCTGAACAACGAGCGAAACACATCACCCAGCATCGCGCCAAGCTTCATCAGGTAATTCCTCCAGTTAGGATGAGAAGCAGCCATTGAGCGAGCACAAGCAGCGCGCCATACCGCCACCACAGTCCTACTGTTTGGTCAATTCGTAAGCGAGCCATCAATGATTGCACGAATGACAGCCCGATCAGCAACACCAGTGTTTTAACAAAGAACTCCAAGGGATTACTGAGGCCACCCAGATAGAAAGCAGCGACCAGAGTGAGTCCGACCATCAATTCTACGTTCCTGCCGAGACGGAACAAGGCTAGTCCACGTCCACTGTACTCGGTGAGCGCCCCGGCAACGATTTCCGTTTCAGCTTCCGGTGAATCAAATGGCGGGAGTTCCAGTTTGCCCATGAGTCCGATCAACGCGACGAAAAAGCCGACAGGCTGGGTGAACAGCAGCCAGTGGTCCTGCGTGTAGACATTGATGTGGTTGATCTGCCAACTCCCTGCGACCAACGCGGGGCCAAGCAGCGCCATTAGAAATGGCGCTTCGTATGAAAAGAGCTGCGTGAGTGTGCGTGTCGCCCCAACCAGCGAAAATGCATCCGTGGTGTTTGATCCAGCCAGACCTGTGCAGAGGGTGAGCAAACTCAACAGATACAAACCCACGATGAGATCGCCCGGAAAACTATAGATCGGATTCAGTCCGACCATCGGTACGTAAATCGCCGCCGTCAAAGCCCCGGCCAGAGCAACAATTGGCAGCCCTAGAAATAGGAAGCGATTAATGCCGCTGGGCATGATCTCTTCTTTAGCCAACAATTTCACCATATCCGCCAGCGGCTGAAACCAGCGTGGGCCAACACGGTTTTGCAGCCGCGCGACCAGTTTGCGGTCAGCCCATTCGTAGGCCAAGCCGCCAGCAAGAACGAACAATCCGCCGGGGAAAAACAGAAGCGCGATGATTTCGTTCATTGCTGCCTCCGGTAGTATTCAATCCCATACTGGCGCAGTTGCTCCCACGTCCAAGAGTCGCCGTTGTCGCCTTGCCTGACCAATACGGCGCGGTCATTACAGGAAAAACAGGGGTCAATTCCAGCAAGAATCATTGGCATGTCCGCTAGCTGATGACCGATTGCGAGTACCGCAACCGAAGCCATATTGCACATGGTCGGTGTCCGTATCTTAATGCGTTCGGGTGTATCCGTGCCGCTGCTCTTAATAAAATAGAACAGTTCACCGCGTGGTGCCTCGACACGGCTGATGGTTTCGCCTTCCTTAATTCGCCGGGGTATATGTGCCTGCAATTCACCGGACGGAAGGTTATCAAGCATTTGCCGGATAATACGACAACTCTCGAATAATTCTTTGATCCGCACCACAAAGCGTGCTTCCAAATCGCCCGCAGTATCCAACATGATATTCATGGGGAAATCCACATAAGCTGCATAGGGCGCATCAATACGAATATCCCGTGTTACGCTTGATGCCCGCGCCGTTGGCCCGACCAATCCCAACCATTCTGCCTGTGCCAGCGGCGTCACACCAATGCCGCGCGTACGCTGCAAAAATACGGCATCGCTGGTCACGATATCCAAATAGAAATGGCCGCGTTCTTCCAAAAAATCCAGCCCGCGCCGGATGGTATCGCTTTGTGTACCGTCGATGTCGAACTTCACGCCGCCCAGCAGATTGGCCGAATAATTGACCCGATTGCCAGTCAGCGCTTCCAACACATCCATCACAGTTTCTCGATCTCGCCAGCTATACATGAATAAGGTTTCGAAGCCTGCTTCATGGGCGGCTACACCCAGCCACAATAAATGGCTATGAATCCGTTCGAGTTCTGCGATGACGGAACGAATCGCCTGCGCACGGGGCGGGGCAGTTACGCCTGCCAGCTTCTCCACTCCCACACAGTATGCCATCGCATGGGTGTGCGAACAGATACCACAGACGCGCTCCAGCAGATATAGATTTTGTACCCAGTTTCGCGACTCGGTGGCCTTCTCAATACCGCGATGGACGTATCCCAACCTCACTGAAGCGTTGGTCACAATCTCGCCATCCACCGTGAACTCGAAATGGCCCGGTTCTTTGAGCGCGGGATGTTGTGGGCCAATGGGGATAATGAATTTCTGGCGTTTGTCAGGCATAACTATTTTCCCGGTCATTCCAGTACCGCATCCTTCCGAAGCGGATATACTTCATCCGGCCAGTCATCGGGCAGAAATAGGTGATCAACATTGGACAGACCGACCACCTCGACACCCAACATCTCGCGCAGTTCGCGTTCATAGAAACTGGCAGGAGGCAGTACCTCGCAAATGCTTGGCACACTGGCATGGTCGCGTGGTGTACTCACCCGCAGCGTCACCACTGCTCCTCCCGCGCAGAAGTGATACAGCACCTCGATCTGTCCGGCTTCAGCGCCCAAATCAAGACCCGTCATTCCTGCGAGATAACCCCAATGTGTGGTGGCTATGGCTTTCACCGCTGACAGGAGATTACTTGCATCAATGGCGACATCCAAGCGATTAATTTCGGGCGTCTTGGTTTCAACCGCCCAGCCAGTCAGCAGGCTGCCAACCGTTTGCAACGAGGTATCCGTGTTCATGGCACTTCAGTGACCTCCGACTTCGCAAGCTTTAACTTGCCCAGCAGTTTGACGACGCCATCAATAATCGCCTCCGGCCTAGGTGGGCATCCGGGCACATACACATCTACGGGTATAACCTCGTCAATATGCCCGACCACGTTGTAACAACCGTGGAAAACCCCACCTGAAATCCCGCACGAGCCGACGGCAATCACAAACTTCGGCTCTGGCATCTGTTCATAGGTGCGCAGCAGTCGTTCGCGTGCCTGGCGCGTCACCGGCCCGGTACAAAGGAGAACATCGGCATGGCGAGGGCTACCCTGTAACTTCACCCCTAATCGCTCCAGATCGTAGCGCGGTGTCAATGTTGCCAAGATTTCGATGTCGCAACCGTTGCACGAGCCGCTGTTAAAGTGGATTGCCCAAGGCGAATTGACGCGTGCCCACGTTTTGATCTGTTCCAGCGCGTTCCTCCATGGATGGTTGTGACTCATGTTATCTCTAACTTTCTCATTCACAGTAGATCGCTCCCTAGAAACCACCCGTCATACAACGCCAGTCTTCAGCCCGGAAAGTGACATACCCCCGAAGATTGCCGGAATCGCTGTCCGTTCCGCATTTCGTTTGCGATTATCGACTGACCGCATCTGAACATCTCCGTTCAGCCTAATATCAGTGCCACCAGCGCCAAAATCAGTCCTACCAGATAGATAGCGGTAATCGCTGACAGCCCACCGCTTGCGAGGACGAGTACGCCCAGATGCAATACTGCAAAAAAGAGCGCTATGCGGAAGAATGGACGATAGCCGGGTGCGCCGCTGGATCGGTGCGGCGCTTCACCGCTGGCGTAAGCACCCGATTTGGTTGCCGACAACGGATGATGTGTCCCAGCCATGACGCGCCCAATACCGGACAGAACGGCGACCAGTAACAGGTATAGTAGGAACGCGACAGGCGGGATCAGCAAAATCTCGTTCATGATGCCATCCGATAATAGTTGTCCACTTGAATTCTGTATGTGACACGCCTGAAGTGCGCCGCATCGAAGTTCACTGCATGTGTCACGACATCATTAAGCGAAGGAAGCATCCGTTCGCGACAGAACCCACTATCAGCCATGAGTCAACCTCCTAACGACCAACCAGTGCGACCACCGCCATCCCTGCGGGTTCGATCAAACCGGTCACCAGTCCCGGCCACAAACCGACAATCACGATTGCCAGCGCCAGTATTATCAGCGGCAGTCGCATCGAAAGCGGCAGAGGGTGTCCCTGCTGGACTGCGTTCGATGGCTGCTGCCGGTACAATGCATTTACCAACGGGACATAATAGATGAGTGAAAAAACACTGTTGATTGCGGCGAATACGACCAGCGCGGTAATCATCACATTGCCGGTTTCAAAGCCGGCCACGAATATCTGCCACTTGGACATGAAGCCCGCCATTGGTGGTAAACCTCCCAATCCAAGCAGTGCCACACTGAATACCATCGCCACCAGTGGATAACGTCCCGATGCACCTCTCATATCTATAATTGTGAGGGGCATATGACGTCCATTGGTGAGATGCAGCCCGTACAACAGCGCCCCGGCGCTCAGGAATGCCAGCCCTTTCATTAGGCCATGCGTAAGCAGATGGAAGAGGCCGCCCTGTGCCCCAGCGGGTTGCCCTGAATAAATTGCAATCCCCAGCCCCAACAGCATGTACCCGACATGACTCAAACTTGAAAAAGCCAGCAACCGTTTGACCTGTTTCTGACGAAGCGCGAGCAAATTGCCGGCGAGCATATTCGCTACACCGAACCCCATCAGCAGCGTTCCCCAAGAGAGGTTGGCTCCGGCGAGTGCGATGAGGACGCGCAGCAGGGCGATGAGTCCGGCCTCAATAACCACCCCGGAAAGCATGGCGCTAATGCCGCTCGGCGCTTGAGCGTGTGCGTCTGGCAGCCATGTATGCAGCGGTACAAAAGCGACTTTAATGCCGAAACCGATGATAAACAGAGCGCCCGCCGCCAGCAGAATAGGCGATGGTTCTACGAGGCGAATCCGACTCAGATCGAGCGTGCCCGTTTGTAAAAGTGCCAGCGCGATGCCAATCAGCACTAGCACCGAGCCGGCAGCGCTCTGCACCAGATACTTGACACCGGCTTCCAATGACGCGGGCTGCTGGCGGTAAAAGGCAACGAGCAGGTATGACGATACGGCCATTGTCTCAAACCATATCCACAGGTTGAAGAGGTCGGCAGCACATGCCAAACCGATGATTGCGCCAATCATGGCGATGAGGAGCGCGTAATATTTTTCCTGACCACTTTCGCCTGCCACGTAAGCACCGGAATAGATGACCACCAGCGTTCCCAGCGTGAGTGACACTGCGGTAAGCAGCAGGCTGATTCCATCCACCCTCAAGGCCACCGTTCCAACAATCGTTTCTGTCACACCGTTCAGGTCGAACTCACGCGCAGCCTGCGCGAAGAACAACCATGCAGTCGCCAGTCCAACCAAAGCAAGCCAGCGGGCAATCGCCGGGCGGCGTACCTGAATACGTCCTGCCAGATAGACCAAAGGCGATGTGATGAGAGGCAATCCAATCAACCACAATGTTGTAGTCATGGTCACCTGCCGATCATCAGTATTAGAAGCACCATCGCTAATCCTCCGACGATGCCCACGACGTTCCAGTTCAACTGCCCGGTTTGCGTTCGACGCAAGGCAACAGCGGTGCGCTGCGCCGCCCACATCATTTGGCGGTTCAGCCACTCAAATCCGAAATCGGCAGCCGCAATGTGGGCGACCCATCGCAAGCGATTTGAGATTATCGTAAGGTGGCTGCGCCAGTGCCATGCTGCCAACCCCAATGCAATGACCACCAGCGCGCCCCAAGTGACGGGCGAAGAGAGGATACTGCTGACCAACTCGAATGTAGTCTCAGTATCCATTTGGTGGAACGGCAGTGTGTTTTGCAGCAGGTTATTTAACGGTCCGGCCAGCAGCCAAGTTGTCAAAGTGCCCAGCGCCAGTAGGCTCAGAGCTATTCGCATGGCCATTGGCGCGTCATGGACTGGGTATGCGACGTGCTGCTCCCCGAAGAATACCAGCCACACAACTCTGATTGTATAAGCTGCTGTCAGCCCTACGCCGATCAGCATGACTACGAATGCCCAAGGAGCACCATTTGCGCCGGTCTCTAATATCAGTTCCTTACTCCAAAAGCCGTTGACTAATGGCAGGCCAGCCAGAGCCAGCCCACCAACAATAAAGGTATTTCGCACGAAGGGCATCTGCCGCCCGAGCCCACCCATCTGTCGCAGGTCACGCGTCCCTATTGTATGAATCACTGCGCCGGCACCCAAGAACAAGAGCGCCTTAAAAATCGCATGGCTCAACAGGTGGAATTGACCGGCATAGATACCACCGATACCAATCGCATACACCATGTACCCAAGCTGGCTGACTGTCGAATAGGCGAGCACCCGCTTGAGGTCAGTAGCAACTAGCGCCATCAGAGCACCCAGCAGAGCCGACAGTACGCCCACAATGGTCACGGTGTCCGTCCAACCCGGCACAGACGAAAACGCAGGATAAAACCGCGCCAGTAAATAAACCCCGGCGTTCACCATCGTCGCCGCATGAATGAGTGCGCTCACAGGCGTGGGTGCTTCCATCGCGCCGGGCAGCCAAGTATGGAACGGGACTTGTGCCGATTTCGCAGCCGCCGCCACCAGAAAGCCAAAGGCGATCAGGCCGAGGATACCTGTTGGCAGCGTGTGAGCATTTGCCAGCAAACTGCTGATGCTGTAGTTTCCGAACTGTGCGTAGGCGATGAGAATGCCAATTAACAAACCGACTCCGCCAATTTGCGTGATCACAAGTGCCTTGATGCCACCTGCTACAGCTTTGGGGTCGTCATTGTGGAAAGAGATGAGCGCGTAAGAACACAGCGCTGTAATCTCCCAGAAAATGAACAGGAGGAACAGACTTCCGGTAAGCACCAGACCACACATGGCACCGATGAATAGCAGCACCAAGAAGTAATAGCGTCCCAACTGCGCCTCGCCTCGCATGTAGTCCGTCGAAAAGACAACCGCGAGGCAGCCGATGATGGTGGCGATTGCCGCTAGAAATACGCCCAATCCATCCGGGGTAAACATAAAATCGCCAAAGACTCCGCCGATTGGGATATTGATTGTGGGATTAGCGGAGGCAAATGGAAGCAGCGCCAGCGCCGCCAGCCCAGCAGTTGCAGCAAAAGCAACCGCAAGCATATGCTGCGCTTTTGGCTGCTTATCTCCGATCAGTACAACACCAATCGCACCCAACCATGGGAGGAAAATAACCAGAGCAACCAGCAGCGCGGTCATCCTTCACCTCTTCAGTTTCGAAAGCTGCTTTACGTCAAGCGTCCCGAAACGTTGACGCACCTGCACCGCAAGCGCTAACCCTACCACCGCGACTATGGTATCGGCGACGATAACCGTCAGCGCCATACTCTGTCCCAGATTGAGTTGTCCACTGATCTTCCCGGCGACGACCAGCGCCAGCGCCGCCGCTTTCGCCAAGATTTGGAGAGCGATCACCAACTTGATCAGGTTGCGAATAATTAGGAGACCGTATAACCCGACACCCAGCAGAACCAGTACAGCGATGAGGAGAATATTGTCGGTCATACGAGTTCCTCTTCCGGCAAGGGTTGATCTTCAACATTCGAATCGGGATCAGAAGGTTCCACTTCGGGTTCGAAGTCTTCCTCAGTCATAGATGGAAGCGTGTATGATTTTGGCTCAGAAAGCAGCCCTAGAATGCCGAGAACGCCAGCAAAAATCAGTACGATTTGTACCAACAGGTCGAGCGCACGTTCCTGCCAGAAGATTGTTATGAATGAGGTTTCAGATGCTACACCGCGGTTCTCACCTGCTGGTAGGACTAAGAAACCGAGGAGCAGTAAGGCGACTGCGATCAGCAGCCATGCCAGAGGCTTGGGAATCAGCGGACGAGCTTGCATCGCGTCGTCGCCAGCAATGCTGATGGCAAACACAAACAGAACTGTGACTAGACCCGCCCCCACACTTAACTCGATCACGGCGACTTCTCGCGCACCAATGAGATAGAGCGTCAGGGCGGTGAGAACACTAACACCAGCCAGCCACAGAGCGGAGGTTAGTAACTGTGTGGCTCGAATCGCCAACACAGCACAGATGATGCTTCCGGCGGCGAGTAAAAGGTAGTCCATAAGCCTTCCTTCGATAAACCGAAATCAGCCCGGAATTACCCCATTTATTCATCTTGATCGTAGACCGCCGAGAGGCGTGCCCGTAGTAATGAACGTCACTGAATCAAGCGACGTTCATCCAGATTCGGGTGGAAATTGCTCACGCTCTCCCGAAGCCAGTTCAGCCACGCCTCCAACCCTTCGCCCGTACGGCAGGAGACAGGGAAAGTTTGCAGACCGGGATTGAGGATTTCAACACCTCGCTGGAAATATTCCATGTCATAGCGTACATAAGGCAGGAGATCAATCTTGTTGATTACCAGTGCATCTACCCCGCGATAGATGCCCGGATACTTGTAGGGCTTGTCATCACCCTCGGGGACAGAGGCAACTAGGATGCTTTTATGTGTGCCCAGTTGGAAGTTAGCCGGACATATCAGGTTGCCAACATTCTCGACGATGAGCAGGTCAATATCTTCTAGGGGAAGTTGCGCCAGACCCGCTTGCAGCATCACAGCATCCAGATGACAATCGCCCCCTGTGTTAATCTGTACGGAGACAGCTCCTGCAGCAGCAGCCCGTTCAGCATCAAGACTGGTTGCAATATCCCCATCAATCACCCCGAGCCGCAGTTGCCCGGTCAGCGCCTTTACCGTCTGCTCGATAAGCGACGTTTTGCCCGCACCGGGTGATGCCATCAGGTTAATTGCAAAAACACCTGCCGCGTCTAATTTTGCGCGGTTCTCATCTGCTAGATGATCATTCGCACTCATAATTTTTTCAAGGACTTGAACTCGTGTCATATTGGTATTTGCCTCGTAGATTCAACCTCGATAGCGTCGAGATAGAACTCGTTACCGGACAATAGCTGAACTTTCGCACTACCACAATTTGGACAAGCAAAATGATCGGCACTCAACTGGTACTGATATTGACATTCACTGCACTGCATTTCGGCAGTTGGGCGTCGGAAATGCAATCGCGAGTGTTCTGCTAGGGTGCCTTCGCTGATGATATTCCAGTAGAACTGCACCGAATCGTCCACGAATGAAGATAACTGACCAACCACGATATACAAATCAGTGATTCGACCGCCATCAGCATGATCTAGTGCCAGACGGAGAAGGCTTTCTGTGACTGTGAGTTCGTGCATAACATCAGCTCATAATTTACAGTTTCAGGGTAGGGCTAATCCGGTGGGAGCAGTAGTGAGGTTTATCGTATAGAGAGGGTGTTGATCGTCTCACAGCGGTGTGGAATTACCGCAACGAAATGAGGTGAAGGCGTGTCTCCCCTCAAAAAGAGAATGAGTTACAGGGAGAAACGTCGGATCAGAATATTGGCGACGATAGGTATACCTCTGAAACAGGCTATACGGTCACTTCACCTATTATGTGGTTGTCGGTTAGTGGAAAAAGCTCGGTTATGATCAGTTCAGCCGCTTTATGGGCTGCGGCCTCGACTTCCACCGAGAGAGGCGCATCGAGATCGAAGCACTGCCCTTCAATTCCATAAACAATAACTTGAGGTGGCAGACAGCCCAGAACCCGTGCTAGCTCAATAGCCTCGATAAGCCCAAATGAGTGAGTTGAGTAGTCGCCAACAAATTGTGCGGGCAGTGGAGTGTCGTGGGCATCAAAGCGCTGTATGGTTCCGGGTGGAAGGCCACAAAACACAGCATCAATTAGAAAAACTCTTGGCAGATTCATCGTTTGCCATAGGTCGATTAAGTCTGTGCCTTCACCGGACTGCTCAATCACCGGGATACCGGATAACATCTTGGAGCGTATGTGCCGCGCCGCCACGATACCCGCGCCATCGTCACCCCGATCCGTATTCCCGATCCCTACAACGAGAGCAGCTCTATGAGCATGAAATTCCACGACTTCTAACCTGATATTTTCATTTCCGGGATGAGGCCAGTTCGCCTCATCCCTTAAAAATTATCCTTATAAAGCAGTAATGACCCGGTCTAGCCGCCTAGTAAGTTCTTCAGCTATCGGTTTCAGATAGACATGAGATGCTGTATTCCAAGTGAAAAGCGGATCGGCGATCCTGACCTCAACCTGATCATCCTGTGTCTGCAATACAGCCACATGGCATGGCAGCATAACACCTACATCCGGTGCAATCGTTAAGGCGCGATGGGCAATGTCCGAGTTACAAACAACAAAAATATTATAGGGTCGAGTATAGGACTGCGATTCTTTCGCAAGAAACTCAGCCAAGTTGATTTCAGCCATAATTTCAAAGCCTGCGGCTTTCAGGGCAACGCTAACCCGTTTATAGGTCGCTTCATAAGCTCCTTCAATCGATCGATGCAGACTTGGTGAGGACATAACAGTGGCATTCATGGCACACTCCTTTAAACACGATCAATATATAGTTTCAGGAAGTGAGTGGCACAGGAGATGCAAGGGTCGTAATTCCGTATCGCCTGCTCACAGCCCAAAGTAAGCTGCTCTTCTTCTAGATTAAGATGTGTCTCAACAAAGCGGTATAAGTCGTCCTCGATAATTTTTTGATTCTGCGATGTGGGTGGCACGATTTTGGCGTCAAGGATTGTTCCTGCCTCGTCGACCCGATAGCGGTGATAAAGTATTCCACGTGGCGCCTCGGTGCAGCCATAGCCTATCCCGCCACGCGATTGAAATGGGATAGCTGCGCTTTCTGGTGGTTCATAATTGTCTATGATGTGGATAGCATGATCGCAGGCATATACAGTTTCCACAGCCCGTACGATAATGCTCTTGAATGGATTCCGACACGACACCCCAATCCCGCTACTGTGTGCCGCCTCCTTTGCTAATGGTGACAGTTGCTCATAGTTCAGGTTAAAGCGTGCCATTGGACCAACAAAATAGATCCCACCTCCTTTGCGATATGACTGTAGCGCATTCGAGTGTGCTACATGTTCTTCAACAAAGTGATTCTCATAATCGCTGATGGCGATGTCCAATCCCTTATTTGAAATGAGTCGACCCTCATTCAGCGGGTACTCATCCGGGTGATGTAACGCGACGAACTCGTAGTCAAATTCTAGGTCAGGGAAGGACAATGTCCCAACCCAGCGCGCTGTTTCAACCGCGGCATCTCGCGCCCATTTGAGTTGTTCCAGCAGCGGCAGCAGTTCACTTTTCGTCGGAACCCGATAGAAACCACCGACCCGTACATTGATCGGGTGGATTTCCCTGCCGCCCAGCAGCCTCATGATTTCATTGCCGACTTTTTTCATCGTCAGACCGCGTTTCACGACTTCGGGAAAATCCTTTGCGAGTTGAATCGCATCGGGATAACCTAAAAAGTCCGGGGCATGCAGCATATAGACGTGCAGGACATGGCTTTCAATCCATTCACCACAGTACAGCAGTCGACGAAGGCTGCGGAGAGCACCCTCCACTTTAATTCCAAAGGCATTTTCCATCGCATGCACCGCACTCATCTGGTATGCAACCGGGCAAATTCCGCATATGCGCGCAGTGATGTCCGGGGCTTCGCTGTATGCTCGACCTCGTAAAAACCCTTCAAACAGGCGCGGAGGCTCGAAAATATTCAGCTTCACCTCTGCTACTTCGTTGTCCTTGATTTTCACATACAGGCCACCTTCGCCCTCGACCCGTGCCAGCATGTTTACCTTAATGACTCGCGTCTCGGTTTTGGTATTCGTTTTATCCTTCATGGGCATCGCTCTCCTTGCGGAACGCGTCAGCATAGGCGTTATAAGTACGAAAAGCGCGTAGAATATCCTGCGAAGATTTACCCATCGCTGTCCATTGTTCGCTAATGGCACGTGTGTTGGGCGTTTCCATAGGGCCAAAGCAGCCATAGCAGCCGCGTTGATAAGCCGGACACAACGCACCGCATCCAGCTTGAGTGACCGGTCCCAAACACGGTATTCCCTGAGCGACCATCACACAGGGTGTTCCACGCCGCTTGCACTCCATGCATACGCTGTACTTGGGTATATTGGGTTTCCGCCCATTCAGATGCGCGCTAACCACTTCGAGCAACTGCTCTTTATTGATGGGGCAGCCACGCAGTTCAAAATCAACAAAAACGTGATCGGCAATCGGAGTCGATTTGCTCAGGGTTTCGATGAATTTTGGTGTGGCGTAAACCATCGACGTAAGGCTTTTTACATCCTTAAAATTCCGCAGGGCTTGAATTCCTCCCGCCGTCGCGCACGCACCAATGGTTATGAGGAATTTAGATGATCGCCGCACCTGATGAATCCGTTCGGCGTCATGCTGGGTTGTGATCGAACCTTCGACCAAGGATAGATCGTATGGCCCTTTGGTAACTGTCCGCGTTGCTTCGGGAAAGTATGCAATCTCAACGGCTTCCGTGACAGCCAGCAGTTCATCCTCACAGTCCAACAAACTGAGCTGGCAGCCATCACAGGACGCGAATTTCCATACGGCAACTTTTGGTTTATTTTTTCGCTGCATGGCTGTCCTCCTAGATTTCCCATTTGCTCAAAAAATATTTAACCTGACTATGGCGGAAGACAGGGCCATTTTTGCAGACAAATTCCGGTCCAAATTGGCAGTGGCCGCATAGCCCAATGCCGCATTTCATATTTCGCTCGAGCGAAACATAGATGTCATCGCCGCTGACCCCGCGCTTTTCCAGTTCCATTGTAGTGAAGCGCATCATCACCTCAGGGCCGCAGACCATCGCGATTGTATTGCGTGGATCAAACGGCGCTCGCACAATCAACTGGGTTACCAGCCCAACGCTGCCGCGCCAGTTGCTCGTCGCTCGATCTACTGTCACAAATACATCCAGATCAAAATGCGCTCGCCATTGTTCAAGCTGTTTGCGGTAGAGAACATCGGCAGGGGTGCGTGCGCCATACAACAGCACCACCCGGCCATAATGCTCACGCATCGCCAAGATACGGAACATAGCAGGACGCAATGGTGCCAGCCCGATGCCTCCGGCCACAATCACAATGTCTTTACCACGCCCCATCTCGACAGGCCAAGCTGTCCCGAATGGCCCACGTGCACCCAATGCAGCACCGACCTTAAGTTCACTCATCGCGCGCGTCACGGTACCCACAGCGCGGGTGGTGTGAATGAGGGTGTCGCGCCGGGCTGGATCGCCACTAATTGATATTGGAATCTCACCCACGCCGTAAACGTAAACCATATTAAACTGTCCAGCTTCAAAAGCAGGAATGTCGCCTCCCCCTGATGGTGTAAGTTCCATAGAGAAGGTGTCGTTGGTATCCCATCGAGCCCGCTGTACTTGATACAGTTTCGGGATCATCGGGTCGGATATTTTTACCGGTGCTAAGATGGGTTCGGCCACAAGCAGCGCCATATATGACCCCTTTCCTTAATGCACATGATATAAGTCGAGCAGTTGCAGCCGTGTGGCCTGTAGTCGATCCATCATGATATGTGAAAACCGTTTTAAGAATTCATAGCCCAAGCTGTGATCTTGCTCGCACTTCCCGCGTAGACATTCTCCATCCAGTGCAATAACCCGGAGCGGGGTGGTCGCACGTCCGGTGAAATGCCAGCGATAAGGCGGGAACAGCCACGACCAGCCTACGATGTCACCAGTGTCAACCGTCTGGATGGTGATTTCACCCTGTCCCGGCGCGAAAACTTCCAGCCTGACGATGCCTTCTCGAATGACAAAAAACTGTCGGGCTTCCTCGCCCTCCCGAAATAGAGTATCCCCTGACTTGAAGTGCATATTTGAAGCGCATCCTGTCAGAAGCTCTAAGTAGCGTGGCTCCAGCCCTGCGAAAAAGGGATGTTGGGCTAGAAGAGGCTCAAGTGTTTTCATGTTTCTTTTTCCCTCCTATTCTGGAATTGGGATTTGCTTTGCTTTCTGCACGCATGGCATGAACTTCTTCGGTAATATCGATGCCAACCGGACACCAAGTAATGCAGCGTCCACAGCCTACACAGCCCGATGTGCCAAATTGGTCAATCCAAGTTGCCAGTTTGTGGGTCATCCACTGACGATAACGCGATTTTGATGAGGGTCGAATACTGCCGCCGACGATATACGAAAAATCCATCGTGAAACAGGAATCCCACTTGCGCCATCGGTCTGCTGTGTCACCAGTTAGGTCGGTAACATCCTCAACCGTGGTACAAAAGCATGTTGGGCAGACCAGCGTGCAATTGCCGCAGGTCAGGCAGCGGCTCGCCACCTTATCCCATTGGGGATGGTCATAGTTCGCATATAACAGCGCCTTGAGACCAGAAACGTCCATCGAGCGGCCCATCTGTGCCGCAGTTTTGGCGATGATTACTTCCCCTGCTTGTATTTCTTCATTGGTAGCAGGGCGGTTAGGTAGCGCGTTTAAGACATCAGCACCAGCATCGCTGCCAGTTTCCACAATAAAATAATGTTGATTCGGTTCAAGCACTTCGGTCAATGCTAAGTCAAAACCCGAGGCAGCTTGCGGCCCGGTATTCATTGAGGAACAAAAGCACGTCTTGCCCGCGCGTCCACAGTTGACCGCCACAATAAAAACATTTTCCCGCTGCGCTTTATAAGCTGGATCAACGTATTCTCCACCCATGAGAACCCGATCTTGAATCGCAATGGCATGAAGTTCGCAGGCGCGAACACCGATGAGTGCCAACCGATCAGGTACATGCGCTTCCGGTTGAACGTCGAAACTGCCATCGACTCGACAAGCCTGCCATAGCCGGATGGCGGAGGGGAAAAGATACTTTTTCCAAGAGTGTGGTCCTAGTCCGCAGCCGAACAACTTTGGCTCGTCGGTTTTCCGCAGGCGGTAAGTGCCCTTTTCCTGTTCATCTGTATAGCCAATTGGGAAATCCGAAACTGAAGCAATTTCATCATATGCTACCGCGCCGTCGCGAAGGGTTGGCCCGACCAGCCGGTAACCTTTTTCTGCAAGAATATCCAGTAAACTCTGGAAATCTCCTCGCTCAATCAGGCACTTGGTTCTTACTTTTCCTTTCGTCATTTTGGTCATAAGGCCAATCTCCCTTCTATTATTAAAATTTTATTGCGCATTATTTCACAAATAACTTATGTTTCTTCCCCTTACCGTAGTCAGTCTTAAAGTACGCCAGATTAAACTGACTGGATGTTGCGTCCCCGGCTTGCCGGGCAGATGGAAAACATAAAGAGCATGGGCACGAGTTCGGTACCGAGGCACAATTCAATTACGTTGTTTTTATGCGCACCAAGCACATAGAGAGGAATAGGCGCTGCGACGTTAGTCGCGGTTGACCACAGGGGAGCGATGGGAAGTGGCCCGGTTAGTATACAAAGAATGCTGCGAACAACCATGACCAGGATGCTGCCCTTATCGAGCATGTCAAACTCCTGTCACTGATGTTTCACGACTTGATATTAAAACCCGCTAGACAAGGAACCCTAGTGTCAAACATCATACCGCGAGCAGACATTCATACTTTCAAACCGGTACAAGTCAGCATCATTCTTGTACAAATACTTATGGATAGGTGACGACTGACACGTCAAATCAGGATAGATGTTTCTGCTCATGCTGTCCGGCTTGTCATAAGCTGACTATTGAGAACAATAAACACGAGGTTCATATGCTCAAAGGAACTATTATTATTGATCAGGAGCGATGCAAGGGCTGTGGACTCTGTATTCTGGTCTGTCCACAGCACGTGATTAGCCTTAACGAAAGTTTTTTCAACGCTAAAGGGTTTCATCCCGTTCAATTAAACGAGGAAGTCGCATCCTGCACCGGCTGTTCGGTCTGTGCCGTTATGTGTCCGGATGTAGCGATCTCGATTTATCGCGAAGCCCTAAAACCCCTTGTTTCTAAAGTCCGGGAGGTTGTGTGAGATGCCAAAGGAACTTTTAAAAGGCAATATTGCCATTGCCGAGGCAGCTATTCGAGCGGGCTTGGATGCTTACTTCGGCTATCCCATAACCCCGCAAACCGAATTACTTGAGCACATGTCCCAACGGATGCCCGAATTGGGACGTGTTTTTTTACAGGCTGAGAGCGAAGTGGCAGCGATCAATATGGTTTATGGGGCAGCTTGTACTGGCGTACGGGTGATGACCTCTTCTTCCAGTCCGGGAATCAGCCTGATGCAGGAAGGGCTTTCGTATATCGCCGCCTCAGAAGTCCCTTGCCTGATTGTGGATATGATGCGTGGTGGGCCGGGACTGGGCAATATCCTCCCATCGCAGGGAGATTATTTTCAGATCACACGATCCGCAGGACATGGAGATTATCATCCGATTGTTTTAGCACCCATGTCCGTGCAGGAAGCTATCGATTTTACCGGTCTTGCGTTTGACCTCATGGACAAATATCGTCATATTGTGATGATCGCAGCGGATGGTCAAATCGGCCAAATGATGGAACCGGCAGAGCTGCCCCCGGCTCGACCGGTTCGGAGAGAACGACCGGGGTGGGCACTGACCGGGGCAAAAGGCCGAGAACGGAATGTTGTTAGCTCTATTCGGCTTAAAGGGGAGGATGCCGAAGTGCTCAATTGCCATCTGCAAGAACGGCTTGGCGAAATAAAAGATTGCGAACAACGCTCCGCTGAATATTTGACAGATGATGCGGAATTACTGGTGATCGGTTTTGGAACAGCAGGACGCATCGCTTATAGCGCCATAGAAGCAGCTCGCGAACAGGGTATGAAGGTCGGCCTATTCCGTCCTCAAACACTATGGCCGTTTCCCGAAAAACGCCTTGCACAAATTGCTGACCATGTTCAATCGTGTTTGGTGGTTGAGATGAATGCGGGGCAAATGATCGAAGACGTTCGACTCACAGTGAATGGGAGAATACCCATCGAATTCTATGGTCGCATGGGCGGTACTGCCCCGATGCCGGATGAAGTTTTCGATGTTATTGAGCGCTGTTATCGACAAATTCTGGTTCCGGCATAGCCTAGGAGTTCTTCATGACAACAGTAGAAGAAACATGCCTTATGGAAACGGTTTATGAACGTCCGGAGTCCTTGTCAGAGGTTTATACGCACTATTGTCCCGGTTGCACACATGGTATTGCACACCGGCTTGTCGCCGAAGCGATTGATGAACTAGGGCTGCGAGAACGCGTTATTTTGGTCGCTCCGGTTGGGTGCGCTGTATTTGCCTACAATTACCTGAACGTCGATAGCTGCGTGGCCGCACATGGCCGCGCCCCGGCAATGGCAACTGGCATCAAGCGGCTAGAACCCGGCTCAATCGTCATTACCTATCAAGGGGATGGCGATCTGGCAGCCATTGGGACAGCAGAAATTATCCATGCGGCTGCACGCGGTGAAAATATCACAACTATATTTGTTAACAACGCAGTTTATGGGATGACGGGCGGACAAATGGCGCCCACTTCGCTTCCCGGACAGCGGACAACTTCCTCACCGTCTGGCCGTGATGTGCATATGACCGGATACCCGTTACGGATGTGCGAACTTCTGTCACAGACCGATGGGGCGGCCTACATTGTCCGGCGGTCGCTGCACAACGTCCAAAACATCCGCAAAGCGAAAAAAGCCATATTGACCGCCTTGAAAACTCAGATGAACGGTCTTGGTTTTAGCATGGTTGAACTTCTATCAACCTGTCCCACCAACTGGAGGCTAACGCCTGAAGCGTCACTACAGTGGGTTGAAGAACATATGCTGCCCTATTTCCCACTGGGCGATTATCATGTTGCCGAGGGAGTCAAGGAATTGGAGAAAAGATAAACCGATGCAACACACCTTTTTATTTTCTGGCTTTGGCGGGCAGGGCGTGATGTTTGCCGGACAATTACTGGCTTATGCGGGGATGGCCGAAGGACTGAATGTCACATGGATACCTTCTTATGGGCCAGAAATGCGCGGCGGAACAGCCCACTGTTTTGTGATTCTTAGTGAGAAACAAATTGGATCGCCGGTTGTCCGACATCCTCAGGTGGCGGTACTCTTTAATGAACCCGCATTTCAGAAGTATGAGCCGCTTGTGGCTGAAGGCGGTCTTCTGGTGACGAACGCATCACTGGTTGCCCGGCAAAGTCAGCGGGGGGATATTACAAGCCTGTATATTCCGGCTTCCACTGTTGCTGATGAATTGGGTGAACCACGGCTGGCAAATGTGGTGATGCTGGGCGCGGTACTGGCGGGTTACCCGGTACTGCCGAAAGAAGTCATTCACCGGACTCTGGAGCAGCATTTGCCAAAGCATCGAAATCACCTACTGGCACTGAATGATAAGGCACTGGAAATAGGCACAAGACTGGCGCGAGATGCAATGAAGGCAAACGGGATTAAAGATTTCTCAAAACTCGCCTAGTCAAGATAGGTAGCGATCACAAACTGGTTTCGCAATCCAATTGATGCGGATAACGACGCAGGCATTGGCGTGATTAATTACGCGTTTGGGAGTGACAGGGCAACTTTCCCATCTCCACCGCGTCTCGAAGATACAGCTTCGCATACCGGCCTTATAACCGAAGTGAAGGTGCCGTAGACTCGAGTGATCGTTTTCAATTAGTCTATCAAACAACCCCGCTCATCGAGACGATTGGGCACTATCATCGTTATCGATTGTTAATCCAAAAGCAGCCGGGAACGATAGGAGATGTTGCCAATCTACAGGTAAGTTTACCGACAAATGCCAAAATTCTAGATGCCTCTCCTGTGCAGTCAGCCCGTCACAGCCTCGACAGACCAGTGTTTGAATTTGGGCTTAACCTCACGTCAGATGTTTGGGTAGAGATTATTTATGAAAGGTAATGCGGTTTCTTCCGTTTGTTTGCCACGACCCATTACCATATTGTCCTGCCGTCATCAACTATGGAATAATGTTCATGGTTAGGGCGCAGGTCGTACCGTATCCGCCGCAATATTCCCTGACGTAAAGGCTACACCACATTGACAGTTGATGGCTGGGCGACTAACGGCAGCATTCGCTTGCATTACCTTGACAATCAATGCGAAATGTCCGAATTACCCCTCATTATGATTCCCGGTCTCAGCAGCAATGCGGAAGATTTTCGGCTGATGATTGAAGCACTTGCACCCCAGCGTGCATTATCAGTCAGTCTGCGCGGGCGAGGCAAAAGTGATGTCCCTGATACCGGGTATCGCTTTGAAGATCATATTGGAGATGTTGACGCCATTGTGGATCAATCTGGATTCCAGCATGTCTGCCTGTTTGGTCATTCGATTGGCATCAATTACGCAATTGGCTATGCGCTCGAACACCCTGATCGAGTCAAAGGTATTATTGTGGGGGGTATCCCGCCGAATACCCGACCTTCACTGCTGATTGGGCACTCAGAGTGATGATGAAATATCCTGATGAGATGCCCATGAAAGCCGTATTGGGTATTCAGTACGAGTCAGAGCCGGTCTCACTGTGGGAGCGGTTGAGCGAACTCAGCTGTCCCATCCTGATTATACGGGGTAGTAAACCATCATCGCTACTCAAACCAGAAATGGCAGATAAATATGTGCAGTATGCACCGCAGTCGCGTATTCTGGTTTTTGAAAACTCAGGTCACCGTCTCTGGCACCCTAACTTCAATCGTTTTACCACTGCTTTGAAATTTTTTATTGAAGAATGTAATTTGCCTCATTCATCTGATGCAGATCAGACGGGGTGTATGATTCTTTTGGATTAAACGCTGAAATGATACGCGAACATCGTGGCCGTGAGCAACCGCTGCTTACAAATGATGTTCACGCTCTTCACGGAATTTGAACCAATTTCCCTGTGCTTCTGGATAACGATACAGCACATCTTTGAAGCGCCGGAATGCGCCTGATCCTTGAATGGCGACCTCAAGCAGTTCACGCAAATGCTCATCCTCAAGCGACTCAATGTAGTCCTGCATGTCCTGATAACCATCCCGCGCGTCCTGTTGTGGGAGCATCCGGTACCGGTTAGCGGTATCTCCTTCCACTCGTGCTGCATCCATCAACTGCTCACGCTCAATGTTAGTTAAGCTGGCTTGGGCTAGCACTGTTGCTTGGATGTCGTCGAGTGTGGCGTCTTTCGATAACTGTTCATTTCCCCATTTTGCTGTCTTGACTTGATGCTGTCGGCGAATCTCCCATCAAGCAGCTAAAGTAGCGAATCGCGATTTGCGCGTTTGAGCAAACGGTTTTTCCATCAACCAAGCAATACTACGGGACACATTGAGCGCGGCAG
>JBBSBM010000062.1:0-44149 GCA_038251275.1 Aggregatilineales bacterium | reverse complement strand
CTCTTCTCTTTCAGTTTCCACAACAGCAACAGAATAGCTGTTGTGTTGTATAGCTTGATGGTTTTTATGCTGTTTTGTTTGTGAGTCAGAGTCTGTTATGGATTGGGCGCTTTCAGCCGAATGAGTAGGTTCATCTTCATCCAACGAATCGGGTTGATTATGCTCATTGAGTTGGTCAGAATCCGCTTCATGAGATGCGCTCGATTGACCATCCTCATTGGGCGTTTCTATCCACATCCACATTTTGATACGGAGTGGCATAATCTCCAAGAAATCACCCAGCTTCTGAATTAACTGATTTTCATCCAGTCGATAATGAACGGTCGGTGTACCGTTGGCCTTCATGAGTGCGCGTTCAATACCTATCATTTCCAGAAATCCTTTGCCATGTACGCGTTTGACCTGTGCCTGCGACAGGTTGCACTCGGCATTCCAATCGCGCCATGATTTGTAGACCCAACCACCCACTTTCTTTGCACGTGGGAACCAATGTAGTAACCGAACGGCCATTAGACCTGCGTTTTGATCGCCCAAGGCCTTGGCAATGAGTGCCGAAACGGTACGGATATCAGAGCGATTGAGCTGTCGAACCACGTTTTGCAGACGTGCGAGTAGATCAGGCTGGCGGTCGAGGTTGCCAGCAGTCATATAGCCATTCATGATTGCCTCCAAGCAAAGCTGAACAGAAGTCGCGTTTAAGAAACAGGACTGAAGGGCGGTTATTCAGTTGCAGGAGAGGGAGGACTGTGATACATTGTGATTACCACATCAGCTATGTATCAGTAACGTCCGTCACCCACCTGCACATTTCGTCGGTGGGTTTTGTTTTCTAAGGCGGCGCACGGATATATTTCATAGTTATCATTTCCAAAAGGTTCGCACGTGCGAACCTTTTACTTTTCCTCTAGCAGTTGTACTGCTTCACCAATGAGCTGCCTAAAAGCTTGAAGGCGTGCAAGTGCAACGGTTCTATTACCTTCCTGTGCAATCAAGGCTTGGGCGAGATCTTGCGCTGAAGTTGTATTGATAGACTGGGCAACACGCGCGATCTTGATAGCGGATGCAGAGAGTTTTTCCAATGGGTTGTCTTCAGAAGTTTCAACGCTGTCTGCTTGGCATAAATCTCTGACTTGTTTGCTGGTCAGGTTGAAGTCGACGATTTGCTGGACAACCTCCATATGAAATTCGGGCGCGAGTGTGATGACATGCCTGAGTTTGCCTACTTCGATATTGTGGCGATCCGCGATTTCAAGTGCTTCATCAGATAATGAAAGAAGCGCCTTAATCGTGCTAAAGTGTGACTTTTTGATCCCGCCCATAGCCGCTAAAATTTCTACGGTGTACTCTCGCTTTCCCCGTAAATCGAGTTCTAGTGCTTGACGATAGAAATCCTGTGTCACTGGACCATCGGGAATTTCACAACCATGCACATAGAGCAACAGAAGAGCCGCTTGCCGCGCCATCGCAATTGCAGACAACCCTGTGCGAGCAGTGTTTTCTTTTGCTTGGCGGAAAGCGGAGGCTCGCTCGGCAGGAATGATGATGCACGGGATCATGCCGTTGCTCTCATAGCCGGGGATGAAGTCCCGAAGTAACCACGTCGCCCAATATCGACGTTCACCCGTTTCTATTCGATAGAGTCGTGTCACTCCTTGGGTGACATCAACCACCGTTAGCGGATTGACTTGCCCATCGTCTCGAATCGTCACGGCCAGATTGACCAAATCACGAACGAGTTGCTCTTCTGGTGACAGTACTGGAGCTTCAGCTTCAGTTTCATCATCGGGGTTTCCCAGCAAATCTAAGACATTGGTAAAAGGACGTGCGTTCTGTCTGGCAGCCAATTGGGCGGTCTGAATGAGTTCTTTTAAGGCTTGTGTCGGTGTCATCCGATTGGCGTGGAAGGCTTGATAGAGGCGTTCGGGAAGGACACGGCGTGGCTGCACCGGATCGGGTCGCACCATCTCCAACAGAATGCGCTCTACCCGCAAACTGTTGTCTGTCACGACGTCAAAGTCGCTGCCACCCAACATGTCAGCCGTGATGGTGTCGAGGAGGCCAGTATTCGCCTGTCGTTTCTTGCCGTTCATCAAACTGCTACTTTCTGTCCGGCAATTTCACGAACTAACTTGCCAACCATCTGAGCATAAGCTTTACTGGCCGGGGCTTTCGGATCGTAGTTAAACACGCTCAAATGATGGTGATGCGAATAGGACACCGCTTCATTCGCTGGGATCACCCCACAAATGAGCTGTCCCAAAACACTGTGTGACTTTAGCTCGTCGAGGAGTTGTTTATGCCCTTTGACACGGCTGTCCATCTTGGTGACAAGGATGCCACTGACATGCAGGTGCGGATGTCGCCAGCCTTCGCGAATCTCGTTGATCTTGGAAATGACTGACAACAACCCGACAGTTTCGAGGTAACGGGGTTCAACGGGCACAATCGCATCGGTAGCCGCCAATAACCCCATTTCCGTCATCAATGAGAAGGATGGGCGGGTGTCGATCACAACTGCAGCATAATGATTAGCAATCCGACTGAGCGGTTCAGCCAAGCGGTAAGGTGCGCCTGCTACACCCATCAATTCCCGTTCAGCGCCTTCCAACATGGGGGAAGCAGGCAGAACATGCAAATCATCGTCCCATGTACTCTGCACAAGACAGTTCGACAGTACATTCGCGGCCTCTTTCCGATCTGCCATAAGAACGGTGTAAAGGCTGTTGTCTGCGCCATAGTCTTTATGTCCGGTAGTGACGAGCGAAGCATGAGCTTGGCTATCCGTATCCACCAGCAATACCCGACAATTAGCGGCACCGGATCGCCTGAGCAAGCCGACTAAGCCATAGGCGATGTTGGTGGCGGATGTCGATTTTCCGACACCCCCTTTATGATTGGTCAGTACAAAAACACGAGTCATTTTCCATTTCCTCCACAAACACTCAACAAACCGATTAAGAAATCGCTGAGGCTGGCAAGGACTTCGTGGAGGTGTGCTACACTCTTCTTCGGAAGTCTTGCTGGACGTGTCAGCGAGCCTTCAAGGTGGTTTGGGAGAGGTTTTGTCTCTCCCAATCACCGAAAAGCCATGCTATAATTTGGTTGAGAATCGCGCTAAGAGTGCGCGTTGTGGAAATGCGATTAGTTGGAGGAAATGCGTTCTGTCGGGGTTAAAATGTTCGGATAAGTTCCTGCCTTCCCAGCATTACTATGTTTTTAGTCTGTTGCTCCTTTCATTTCCTGAAATCCTCTTACCACACAATCGGATTTTCCTGCGAATAGTCTACTGATCTTCGTAAGTGTTTCATTACATGCCCTCAAATACTCATAATTCGCCTGTCGGTAATGTCAATATGCCAATTACTTTGAGCTTATACACTTTGGATACAGTACGTTAAGTGGTTTTGTGGCACTGTTTTCGTGAAAATGACTTTTACTCAACTTGTGTATATAAGACTTGACTGTATCTAAAGTTAGTCCAGCTTCAACAGCGGCACATCCTTACCAATCACCTTGACGTTAATTTTAAGGTAGGATAGTGGCGAGTGGTCTGCCTGACGCTCATTATTTGAATGTATATATCAGGTGAGCAGGTTAGGAAAAATACGCTGTGAGACGAATAATTGGGTTCATTGTCTTGGCGATTTTATTGGTGGTGTACCTCTCGACACTGCAAACCATCCCCAACGGTTCCGAACATTATTACATGATTGACGTGGGTGAGACTCAAAATGTCCTCAACCAATGGGGTACGCTGCACGCGACCGGTTATCCACTCTATGTGATTATTGGGAACATATTGGTAGCTGGTTTGCGTGTACTGGGCGTAAATGCAGCCACCGCTCCCGGGGTTACGTCGCTCATTTATGGGATGATTGCGTTGGGATTGATTTATGTGCTAGCG
Organism: Aggregatilineales bacterium; assembly: GCA_038251275.1. Taxonomy (GTDB): domain Bacteria; phylum Chloroflexota; class Anaerolineae; order Aggregatilineales; family Phototrophicaceae; genus CFX2. The sequence continues at coordinate 40,245 of JBBSBM010000062.1, read as the reverse complement.
GTGCATGTTATTCAACCCTCATCTCTAACCCCGTCCCCTCAGGACGAGAAAAAAAAGAAACTAAATTTTTGGCAGCGGTATCAACATATATTTTTGGCGAGTGGGATGGTGCTGCTTTTCGGATTAACGCGTACGGTCTGGGTACATAACTCAATTGCCGAGGTGTATTCGTTTGGACTCATGATCCTCGCAGGGTTGTTGCTGATAGCGTTGTGGCGTGAACCGATACGCGGACGGGTTTACTGGTTGGCACTGTTAGGAGGCATTGGAGCGTTTCATCATCGGGCGATTGCAATGGCGGCTCCAGCCCTGATCTTTGCGGTGTGGGGCGAGATTATTGAAACGCGAACTTCACCTCTCTCCAATACTTTCAATACGGGGAATAAGACAAAAAGTTATTGGTCTATTGTGAGGCGGGTAGCAATTTGTTTAGTGCTTGGATTGTTGGGATTTTTGCATTACCTGTATTTACCGCTGCGGGCGAACGCGGGGGCGAAGTGGGTCTATGGTGATCCGGGAAACTGGAACGGCTTTTGGGATCAATTTTTAGGACGTGAAGCCTCGCGTTTTATTGGTACACCAACCACCAACGCGGGCTTAATTGCCAATTTCAATTTGGTGAATAACGTACTCATCACGGATATCACATTGGTCGGTATCGTGCTGGGTTTGATCGGGCTGGTGATCGCACTCTGGAATCCGGCGCGGCGCAAAGTGGCGATTACCATACTTCTAAGCGGCGGGGTGCCATACTTATTCCATGTGCTATTTTACACCGATATTCTCTCGGCATTGATTTTACCTGTAACTTTGACGCTGGCTTTCGGCTGGCTGCTGCTGGCAGAGCGGGTGCTACTCCGCATGCAGACCATTAAACCGCTAGGAAACAGAGAATCAGAAGAAAACAAAAGTTTGCTGAAGCCCTTAGCATCAATATTCGTGCTGGTAATTATTGTGGTAGTCAGTGCGGGGTATTTGGTGGGGCAGAATCAGCCGTTTATACGCGAGATGACAACGAATCCAACTGGCCTAGAGACGATTGAGTTGGCGAAGGGTGTGCCGTATGGTGCAGTGCTGATGCTGGATTGGGGGCCGCGTTATTATGCAGTGGCATTTGCTCATGACCTATTAGGCGAACTTCCGACGATTACACTAGTGACGCACAAGGCGGATTTCAAGGCGTTGGTGGACACTGACAAGCGGGAATTGGTCACCGCTGATTTTACGTTTTACAATCGACCTGTCAGTTGGTGGGAACAGGAACTTGGTCGCCCTGTTTATCTGCAAGCGGCAGGGTCGCATCTGGTGGAGATTGGGACTACACCGATCATGGCGGCGGTTCAGGATAAGCCGGGTGTTGAAGTGAATACTGAAACGGTCGTGTGTAAGGCCAACATGATTGAACTGCAAGTGAATTGGGTAGCGACCGGACAACCCGACCATGATTTAAGTGTATACGTGCATTTGCTGGATAAGGATGGGGCGATGATCGCACAGGCTGACGAGGTGGCTCCAGTTTATGGGTGGCGGCCGCTGACCAGTTGGCTTGCAGGCGAAGTGGTACATGATGTGTATGCACTGCCACGTTTGCCGAACGCCGACAGCATTGCTTACGGGTTGTATCGCCAGCTACCGACTGGTGAATTTCAGAACGAATATACGTTTAACGCGGCGGTGAAGTGTGGATAAAAGTCAACAGTTGTCAGTCGATAGTCAGCAGACTGAAAATGAAAATATGAAACCTTTTCAGGTCGCTAGCTACAAACTCGAAATTGAAAATCCTGAGCCACCACGCGGGAAATGCAGCGTATCAGCCATTTGGCGGAGTTTGAAATCCAGCCTTTGGGTCGTGGCGCTGACGTTGGTGGTTATGCTATTGATAGTAGGGTGTACGAATAATGGTGTCACTGTTGCGACATTCACACCGCCAGCCATACAACCTAAAATTTTAGTGACGGTTTATATCTCGCCAACGCCGAATGCCGAACAGCAGCAAGCACTCGCCGCAGCCAATCCACCAACGGCGACACGAGCGGTGATACCAACCGTTACGCCTACACCGTATATAGGTGTGTTCTTGGGCGAAGTAGATAACGGCGAAGATGGTGGGGCCATTATCCCGCCTGCGTTGTTAGCCGGAGCGACATCAAATGTACCTGTGACATTGGCTTTAGGACCTGCATGCCCTTCACAAGCGGATGTGGCTTTCGGAACGCGCTGGTCTGAGAATGTCGATATTGCTACAGCACTGGGATGTCCGATTGAAGGCGCGGCGAATCTGCAAGGTACGCTGCAAATCTTCGAACGCGGCGTAATGTATTATTCTCCGACAGGGGAGATTTGGGCGATTTCGCCAACCCAGAGTCACTTCTGGTATGCGGTGAATGCGCCCCCGATACAACAAGGTGATTTGACAGTCCCCGAAGGTATGATGGCTCCATCACAGGGATTTGGTGCGGTTTGGCGTGGACTGCCGGGAGTGCAAGATGCTCTGGGCTTTGCACGGACACCGGAACAAGGCACAAAGATGGTGACGCAGAAATTTCAGAACGGACTGCTGCTCGCGGACGGCGGTAGTGGACAGACTTTCGTGCTGCTCTCAGATGGGCGGGCGATGGGACCGTATTAAAGGAAATTAGAGTCTCCTATGGATACTTGTTACACATGTGATTTAATTCAACAGCGTGATGCAGGTGTTGCCCCACTATGGGATTGCATATATCGTGCCCAATTCTGGGACTTGGTACATAGTTACAATACCTCGTTATTAGGTTGGCTTGTATTGGTCTCACGGCGACATATCGCTGCTATAGATGAGATGACCGACGATGAGGCCATTGAACTGGGTAAAATGCTCCGTCAAGTTTCGAAAGCTTTGAAAGTAGTGACGAAGTGTTCAAAAACTTATGTCGTGCAGTTTGCTGAGGCATCCAACCATCACCATGTCCATTTTCATGTGATACCGCGTATGAATGATCAACCAGAAGATTATAAAGGCCCGAACATCTTTAAATATCTTGGCGTTCCACTGGAAAATCGTATACAAGAACTAGAAATGAACCGGTTTGCTGTGGATATTCAACGCATATTTCTTGAGATGTAATTTATTCTACTTAGGCTAACAATGGGTCGCTTTAAAAATACTTCACTGAGGGATATTTTCGCTTGCATGACGAATGACACACACTAAGGGTGAAATGACATTATGTGGAAAATAATAGCTTTACTCTGTTTAGTTTTGTTGATGCCGTTGATGGTTATCAAGGCGCAGGATAATGCTGCTCAAGCTCCGATTATTGCTTTGGCTGGAAACAAGTTATATGCGGTTTCACCTGTAGATGGATCGGCGACAGTTTTGGTTGAACCGCCAGCGGGGCAGACTTTTTTTATGCAAGAGTTTGCCAGCGTGTCACCGGATGGAAGGCACATGGTTTATGCTACCCAGACGGATCCTGAAAACCAAACGAGTGACGTTGTCAGCGTGTTTGTGTTGGATTTTGAAACTGGAAAATCCGACATACTGGAACCGGGCGGTGGGGTCTTTGATGTGAAGCCGCTCGCCCTGCATCATTTTAGATTGGATTATCCCACTTGGTCAGTTGATGGAACACGGCTATATTACCTGCGATCAGAGGTTGATGATCGGTCATATGGAAAAATGACTGGCATACAACTGGCTTATTATGACATGCTAACGAAGCAGCATAAGTTGGTTGGACGGCTTGACCCCAAACAAAGTGTTCAAGGGTTGATGGCGGTTGAAAGTGGAATTGTGGTGCATGGGTTTAGCGGGTTAGGGGAGGAGCAACCGGTGACTTTGTATTCATTCGATAATCGGAAGATGCATAAGGAGCTGATTACCAATCTCTATCCTTTTCCCGTTCGTTTTGAAGGCCAAGATTATTATGCAACAGGTCAACCCAACGGCGGTATCGCGGATATTTTGAATGTTGAGACCGGTGACCGGCAGTTTTTAGGTGATGGTTATTATCCAGCGCTAAGCAGCCGATTAGCTAAAGATCAATCTTTACTGCTGGTTCAAAAGATTGGTTCGGGTGCATCGTACCGTGTATTTGGACATGATCATAAGCGCACTTCTAAGGTTATTGTGAATACCTACGGTGTTCGTTTTGCCATTGCGCCTGATGGACAGTCGATTGCGTACCTGAAATTTTATGAAAGTCAAAAAGCCGTCATTCGGATTATCAATTCGGACGGCACAGAGCGTGTGCTGACATTCGTCGCAGAAGAAATCCTTTGGGGTGCATCTGAGTACGTGGTTTTGTATGAAGAGGCACAAGGCTAAGCGATAATAATATCCGTTTTCGGAGTGTTTTGAGTAGCAGTGACAGCTAAAATGGTCGGAGAAGCTAACTTACGAGAATAATGAGTATGCACCATCTGATTACACTGCATCCCAAACCACCTTATAACTTTCCGCTGCTGCTGGATTTTCTAACGCGCTTTGCTCATCCAACATTAAATGTGGTGCATGATGATGCCCTGTGGCGAGTGGTGCAATCATGTAATGGATTGGCGTTGCTGCGAATAAGAGGAAGTGGAACGGTTGATGAACCCCGGTTAGATATTGAAGTAGCGACTAGCAGCGGAGATGTTGATAACACATTGTTGATTGAGACTGTTCAGCATGTTCTGCCAACCGAGCATGATTGGAGTGCATTTTATTCAGTTTCACAAAATGATCTCAAATTGTGGAGTGTTGTTGAGCCACTCCTTGGATTACCTGAACTGCGAACCGCCAGCACTTTCGAAGCGTTGATGCAAACGGTGATCGAGCAGCAAATTAGTTGGGTGACGGCGCAGAAGGCTCAGCGTTGGTTAGTCGAATGGGCTGGCAATAAACTGGAATATGAAGGTCATGTTTATTACGCTTTTCCGACTGCCGAGCAAATTGCTGCCGCGACGGTCGAAGACCTCAAGCCGTTGAAGATCACCTTTAAGCGGATGGCGTTGATGATCGACCTCGCGAGTCAAGTCTCTGGTGGACAGCTTGATCTGGAAGGGCTGCGAGATTTTTCACCTGCCGAGGCCTATCAACAACTCTTAGCCATTAAAGGCATTGGTCATTGGACGGCTGCGGTTACGCTCGAACGTGCCTTCGGCTATACCGATTGGGTCGCCTACAACGATGTGGTACTGCAAGCGGCGACCAATCGTTATCTGTTGGGCGGCAGCGGACGCATCCTGCCGGAGTTAGTAGCACAGACCTTCGCTCAATATGGCGACCATGCTGGATTAGCCGCGCGTTATACCATGTTTCGCTGGGTGTTCGAGCAGTATCCGAAGCAGGGTAGCAACCTATAAATCACTCACCCTGCCATGATCGTAATGCGCGTAACTGTGGTGTTTTCTTGGATTGATGCTCGGCCATGCGTTGCAGCACATTGTCTAAAATAACAACAGCCTCGCGGATATAAGGGCCTTTGTTGAGCATAACGCATTCCGAGCGCTCCGACATGGCGGCATCCGTCATTTCGGCGCGGGAAGGGCGGCCTTTCTTGACCAAATTCTCCAGCACTTGAGTCGCCCAAATGACCGGTACATGGGCAGCTTCACACAGCCACAGAATTTCTTCTTGCATTTCAGCCAAGCGTTCATAGCCAATTTCGACGGCAAGATCACCCCGCGCGATCATCACGCCAAACGGGTTTTGTCCAGCAGCTTGCACCATGATTTCCGGCAAATTGTGGATGGCGCGTTGGGTTTCAACTTTGGCCACAATCGCAATCTTATGTGGATTATCTAACCATTCTGCCAGCGCTTTTTGCAGCATCTTGACATCATTGGCATCCTGAACAAAGGAATAGTTGATGATGTCAGCGTTATTCGCTACAAAATCCAGATCAATCATATCCTCATCAGTGAGCGCGGGAAGATTGAGTTCCGTATCAGGGAAATTGATTCCTTTTTCTGGCTTGAGTTTTTCGCCTTTGGCGCTGGCTTGTGTGACGCGGAGAATTAATTCTTGTGCATCACCGGACTCGACTACGCAGCCCAGTTTGCCATCATCGATCCAAACCTGTGCGCCAACCTTCACTTGCTCAAAAAGTTGGGGCAGCGAGCATTGGGCTTGAAATTCGAATTCGGTTGAATGCTGTGGAGGGTTCAAGGTCAAACGCAGTTTGTCATTGATTTTGAGTCGCCCCTTTTCCGGTGTAATGATATTTTGGGTGCGTATTTTCGGTCCACCCAAATCCATAGCCACTTTGCAATGTCGTCCTGTTTCGGCTTCAGCCCGTCGTAAGTGGGTAATGATCGCATCCCATTGGACGGGCGTATCGTGGGCGCAATTGATACGAATGCAATCCATGCCCTGCATAAGTAAATCGCGGATAAGGCTGTAATTATGGGTGGCTTCAGTGGGCATGGTGACCATGATGTGAACGCGGCGTTCATCAGGAGCCGGTCCAAATACCTTCTCAGTCTGACGTTGTAAAACATGTTCACCACGTGCAAAACGGCTCATGCGAGGATGAGGAATGTCTTCACCACAAACAGCACCCAATGTCGCGACAACAGCATCCAAATTAGGCAGGACGCGCGATTCGATGCGTCCCAAAGAGGACAAGCCCCACGGTGTAAGAGCAGCTTGCAAAGGTCTTAAATCACGCTTACGAAGGGCGAGATAGAAGGCTAAATTACGCGCACTAATTAGAAATTCGCGTCGACAAATAGAGGGTCGCCAGCGGTTAAAGGTAGCGTTGCCTTCGTCAAAAATTTCTTGACGCAAATTTTGGAGTGTTTTCAACAGGTTATAAGGGGTGGTATTCACTTGATCAGGGTATAAGCGGGTTTGCATGGTTTGTCCTTTACATCACGTCCTCACTTTACAGTTACTCGTTTCTGAAAGGATGTGCTACTCCTCGCTAATTGGGAGTGCAATTCTGCATATTGTGTTCAAATGGTGTACTTTCAGGCTTAAAAATCAGTTTTGTGAGTCTCTTACTCATCTTTTATAGCTAGAGATGAACAGACACTCATCTAAATTTCGTAAATACTTCACATTCTCCATACACAATAAGACCGGAAAGTAAGTGATACTAAACATAGATGAATCAAACGCATCTAAAACCAATAACAAACAGTACGAAAAACGCGATTATCGGCCTACACAAGTATCACAAAAAAGAGCATTATAAAGGTGGCAAGTTAAACACAAATCTTGATTTTGAAAGTGTAAAAATTGATATCCGACCAATGGTTACAGTGGGCGCAGCGTTTGCAGGCGCTTTCCCAAACCGGCTTGACCTTTGCCGAGAATGATTTTGATCGTGACCGTTATCGTCAAATCGGTACGATTGCTGCTGAGATGATGGCAGCGGGCGGCATGGGCGAGGTGGGCGGACTGCAAAAATTGTTTGAACAACAGCAAGGGTATACCACGCCCAAAGTTGATATACGCGGTGTGGTCATCCATAACGGGAAGCTATTGCTGATACGCGAGAAACTGGATGATGGACGCTGGTCTCTACCGGGTGGTTGGGCCGATGTTGGTGAATCCCCCTCACTAGCTGCTGAGCGCGAGATTGAAGAAGAAGCGGGTTACACGGCGCGGGCGGTCAAACTGCTGGCGCTCTACGACCGTAACAAGCACGAACATACCCCTTACATTTTCCACGCTTATAAAGTCTTTTTCCGCTGTGAACTGGTCAACGAGGTTCAACATTTGGTTGCCAACGTTGAAACCGAAGAAACCGGCTGGTTTGCCGAGGCTGAGCTTGATACTTTGGAACTCTCAACAGGTCGCGTAACCCTCAAGCAGCTTAAACGCTTCTTTGAATTTGAACGCAATCCAGACTGGCCTACGGATTTTGACTGAGAAATGACAGAAATTAAAGCTATTCTTGTTGACTATAGTGGTGTTTTGGTGGACTCACCATCAACTTCTGACACGTTTTCTCGGGTCGCGAACGAAATTGGTGTGAGTGAGATTTTTTTAAAAGAAGGTGTCTATGGCCAGAATAGAGAACTTTGGAATCAAGCAAAATTAGGTTCGATCTCTGAAACGGAACATTGGCTTACAGTGGAGCAAAATCTGGGATTACCAACGAACCAAGTTCAATGGATCAAAACTCAACTTTTTGAAACCCCTCAACTACATCAAACATTCTTAAGTTTCCTGAAAATGCTCGGTGATTGCTACTCATTCGCTCTCGTGAGTAATGCTATTCCTGTCTTTACTCGAACGTGGTCAAAATTGGGATTTCATGAATGGTTCGATGTGATGATTAATTCTAGTGCCGTAAAGTTGGCAAAGCCTGATACCGAAATCTATGAATTGGCACTCAAACACTTAAACCTCCAACCAGAAGAGTGCATAGTGGTTGATGATTTAACACGGAATTTGAGGACTGCTGCTGATCTAGGGTTTCGTATTGTTCATTACACTGACGAGAATCAAGCCATTGCAGCTATAAAGGAGCTTATTGCTAAACCGTGATATTGATTATTTATATCGCGGATCAAATTACCTTTCTGAGTGACATTATTAGGAATAGTGGAATTCGCATGCGCCGTTGATAAGTTTCATCGGTGATGAAGTTTTCGCGCTGAGGACGACCTTCGCGTAAATGCTCGACCGTAAAACCTGCGCTTTGGATGACACGAAAGTAATCTTCCAGTGTGCGGTGATATTTGCGAACATCGCCGCCCATCCAATTGGTGATTCGTTCGCCTGTATCAAAATAATTATCCACTACCCAATCTTGACGCTGCGTACCGGCTTGCCAGCCTTTATCAGACGAGGTGATAACGGGATGCTCGGCGGAAAAAATGAATTGACCATTATTCACTAACGAACAGTGAACGTTGCCAAACAACATCCCAATATCGTCGATGTAATGCAGCACCAAGCGCGAAACCACCAAATCAAACGCAGCGGTGGGATAATCCCAAGCCTCAAGTGTACTTTGGAAAACCTTACCTTTTGTTCCGGATAAGGTTTCTCTGGCGACATCCACCATATTGTGTGAGCCTTCGACACCGAGATAACTTTCACAGCCATTGGCTAATGATTCGCGCCCGAAGACAGCATCCCCGCAGCCGAGATCCAAAATGCGTTTGCCTTGCACTGTGCCGACCAGTTCCATCATGATCGGTTTCTCAATCGTATCATTCGGGTTTTCGGCACGTTGCCGCCGCTGCATATACGTGTTGAATACATCGTTGTCGTCGTAAAACGAAGCACCGTCCATCTAATTCCTCCTAAAATAAAAAAGGATGATCATTTGTGTTGATCATCCTTTTGATTACCATTTCAGTATTGTCTAGCCGTCAATCTTGATAGACTTGACCAGTTGGTCCAGTTGAGCGAGTGTTGGATCAAAACTGTTGGGATCAGCCGTGTTAATCTTTTGAATGGCTGCGTTCATCTCTTTGACATAGTTATTCGAGAAGGCATTGTAGTCAAAGTCAGCACGTAGTTCAGTGGGCAGTACACCCGTCTTAATCGGATAAGTGAAGGCGATGTAATAACCGGGCTTGTCACCTTTGAATTGGCTGGTCGCGCCTTGATAAGTATACAAGATGCGGTCGTCGGTCAATGGACTCACATCACTGGCGAAGGATGTGAGGTAGCGGATACCCATGCCGTCAGTCACAGGCAGATATTCGGCTTGAGCGCGCATCACTTGGCCCGCCGGAACAGGTGGCAAGTAGGGCAAGTTGAGGTTGGTATCATCGGCTGGCACTTGTTCATATTTACTAAAGTCACCCGCACCACCGGCTTCAATCAATCCATTCAGGTTTTGGAGGGCGTTGGTGAAAAACGCATCCTTATAAGCTACAATGTCATCCGTTTTATAGATAATCAACTGCGGATAGTAATCAGGATTGAGAACCGTGTCACCTTCTTTGCCGTTGATAAATGAGAAGGCAATATGTGCAGGCCACGAGTCACCGGGAAGGCTGTCGGCTGATGTTGGAACTTCGGCGACTGTTTGCGGCAGCACTGCGCCCAAAGATGGATCATAAGAAAAGCTGATACCGGCGTAACTGACGGTTGCCAGTGTGGACGGATTATCTTGCGCCAATGTGGGCATCACGAACAAGGCGGTGAGTACTATAAAGAGGAGTGTCAATCTGTGTTTCATGGATGTCTCTTTCGTAAGGTAAATTGTTATCATGAAACCAGTATAAATAAGTAGAGCGTTGAATTCAACGCTCTACCAATCGCGCCTATAGCAGTCGCAGCACTCTAAATTTAGCTGCCCATCGCCCGCACGTCGCGGCTGGTGAGGGAATAAATTGACATCAACAGCAATAGTAAACCCGATCCACCAAACATCAGTGTCAGGTGATTGTCAGCCAATAACCCGGCAACGAAATTGGAGATGGGGATGAGTCCGAACGACCCCAACATGACTAAACTCATAACACGCCCCATCTTTTCGGGAGGGATGCGTTTTTGCAGCCAACTCACTGTTGCAACATTGACGTAGCCAATGGCTAAACCCATCCCAACCGCCACCACAAGCGCAATTGGCAGGTTATGAACGAGACCAAATAAACCCAGCGCTGCACCTGCTGCCCCGATCAACAACATAGTCACAATCCCCAGTTTGCGGGGTACCGGTAATGCACCTGCCAATATTGCCCCCACTAATGCACCGCCACCGAACGCCGAGATTATCGCACCGAATGCGGCGGCTCCCTCCGGCAGGTGCTGCGCCAGTATCGGGATACCCACAGCCATCGGCCCGGAGAAAAATAAGTTGATGGCTGCGGTCAATATAATCATTGTGCGTAGGATTGAATCGCTCCAAACAAGCTGAAGTCCTTCGCGGATAGAAGCTAAAACATTTTGTTTTTCTTGCTGCTCAGCGACCGCACGTCCGCCTTTCATCAACCACAGGGCAATGGCTGCAACGATGAAGGTTAACGTATCGAAACCCATCGCTATACCAACGCCACGTATATCGGCGCTGCTTACAGAGGCATTCAACGATTGTAAATTCGTTGCGCCGCTCAGATTAGCGATAATCAAACCTGCTAAAGCCGGGCCGATAAAATTGGAGAGTTGAGCCGTAATCTGCATAAGCGCATTACCCGACTCGATTTGTTCATTGGTGACAATCATCGGCACAATAGCGGTGCTGGCTGGAAAGAAGAATGCATCGACCAAACCGAAAGTTAATGAGGCAAGAAATAACATCCACAGTTGGATGCTGTGGGTCAGCACGAGTAACGTAATGAGTGCCGTCAATATGATGCGTAAGGCATTCGATACAAACATGACGCTGCGCGGCGAAAAGCGGTCGGTGATTGCTCCGCCCAACAGCATGAAGACCGCACGCGGAATACCACCAGCCGCCGCGACTGCACCCAGCGCCAGACCAGAGCCAGTCAGTTGCAGTGTTAACCACGGCAGCGCCACCATATAAAATTGATCACCGAGCAGCGAGATACTTTCACCCGCCCATACCAAACGGAAATCCCGCACTTTGAAAGCACTCATCAATGAGGGGGCTGGCCTTGGCGATTCGCTCACAGGATCAGGTGCAGTGTTGAGGGGTTGAGATACGGTCATGAGGTTTCATACCTTTCTAATAGGACGTCATGACTGTATTTACGTACCGCGAACAAAAAAGTTCAATATCAGTAAAAATCGGATGCGGTAATACGAAAATGAGGGTAAAAAGGCAGTATTTTTAATTCAAGTGAGTTATAGTTTGCATCTTATTTCAGAGGATTATTCAATGACGAACACAAAGCATGAAAAAGACGAAAAAGACACGGGTTATGAACGTCTGATTATGTTTACCGATGGCATCTTTGCGATTGCCATCACCCTATTGGCGCTCGAAATCCGCATTCCGGAGCTCGAAAATAAAGCTGAACTTGGGCAAGCAATCATGAATCTGCTGCCGCAAATTTTTGTGTTTGTATTGAGTTTTTTACAGGTGGGTATTTTGTGGCTGGTTCACCAACGTATGTTTCGTAATATCGAACGTACTGACAGCACCTTTATGTGGATGAGCCTGATTTACCTCATGTTAATCGCATTTCTGCCCGTCCCATCCGGGACGCTGGCACGCTACGGAGACGAATTTCCAGCAGTTGAGTTTTTTGCGGTAACTTTGCTATTGGTGGGTATTGTTGAGTTGGTTATGTGGCAATATGCTTCCTCAAATCACCGTTTGCTGCACTCCAGCGTGACCGATTCACAAATCAAAGAGACGCGATGGCGCATGTATTATATGATCGTGGTATTTGGTGGCTCGATTTTGATCGCTTTTGTCAGTCCGCTGCTCGCCATGCTCTCATGGATATTGCTGCTTTTTACAAGAGGCTTGGTCAGCCGCCACTTCCATCGGTAGTTTGGTAGCCACCCTGCGGCATGGCTGTTAACGCCGGTACAATATGAGAAAACTTGAAAATCAGAAGCCAGCCAATAGTGGTAAAAATAGCCAGCGCCAATCCAGTCGGAATGGATAAGGCAAGTGTGTAATCTATGCCAGATGAAACCACTTCAGCGACAATCCAACCGACCAAGGCAAAGGGTATCCAAAGCAGGAAACGCCAATGGACCGCTGGCAGAAATATCCGTATGGCAAGCGATTGAAGTATCCCGTGCCCTAAACCCATACCGATACCAAAGCAGAAATCAAGCATATTAGGTTGAGGAGCAAAGAAACTCACCGAGCGACGTCCGAGAACCACGCTGATGGGGAAGGCGAGCGCAGTCGCAGCAACCCACAAAAAGATGCGATTATTTCCTTTAGGCAGGTGGCGATACAAAACGGGGAGTTGGGCTAAACCTATCGACAAGCCAAAGAGGAAATCTCCCGGTATATGCTGCACCAAACCGACCTTATTGGCTCCTAAAAAGGTTCCGATCAGGAACCCGATAACAGTCGCAATGATCCATTCAGCAACAAAACCGAGTTGTATCCGCATTTCGCGTTCTTATTCCTTCTGACGAGCAAACCAGTTGCCAACCTTACCCATACTATCATGATCCAGCGACTCTGTTACGAATTATCACAAGTTTATTAGCTTGGTAAGGGCCAAATGAGGGACTTTAAGTGATTTCATAACTAAATGTAGACAAATATAAAATCGTAAAGAAGGCTCAAGTGCTTGCCTCGCGAGTTTATAGTGTGTTATAGTCTCACCATCCTCAAGTTTTAGAGCCATCGCACTGCTCAGTGTGCGTCTACATTGCCAACCAAACAATTTAAATGGATCGACCGTGATACCGCTGCCCGCGATATGTTGCAGTTGGTATATCATGCCCCACCGCAGATCGCCAAACAAGCCCTTAAGCTCCTAAAAGCCATCCGTTCGCCTGAGATTATCCCTGAACTCAAAGCCATGTTTCTTGACACCGAATATGATATGAAACACCGTAGGGAAATTTATGAAATCATCTGTGTCACTCGCGGAAATTTTGATTTCAGTGAGTTTGCACCGGTCATTCCAAAAGTTTTTAGCCTTTTCCTTTTCTCTTATTCATTTGACTTACTTAAACATCACCCAATCAATGTATCGTGGATATTGCGCGATATAGAAGCGAAATATCCTTATCCGCCTCTTTATATCTTCTCAAAATTATTTAATTATGTGCCTGAAATTGCTTCTGAACGCATATTGAAAATTCTCTCAGAAAATGAAATCGGTTTTGATAAAGATATCGGATTTCAGCTCTATAAATATGGAGGTGAGCCTTTCAAAATTTGGCTGGATAAGAATTGGGAAAGGATTATTTATTCATGGCTGCTAGATGATCTTGGTAAAGGCGTTGAAAGGTATTGGCAACGCCTTCGAGAATCTATATATTTAAATGAATGGCTAAACAAGTGGCCTGAACTAAAACAATCTCTAAGCGAACTAAAACCAGAATGGGTGCTTAAACGCATACAAGGCGAAAACATTATTCGTCAGAAGTTAATCTATATTCGATTGTTGCCCTATGCATCTAAAACCGCATCTGATTTGCTGCTAAAGCTAATCGACGAAAAACAAATTTTTCTCGATTTGGAAACTGCTGGATTACTTCATCAATATGGTGATGAAACTGTTCAAAATTGGCTTGTAGAACGCTGGGATGAACTCATTTATTTGTGCCTGATTGATAATGTTGGTGTGGTTCATCATTTGGAAGAAGTACGCATTATCAACATATTGGAGAAATGGCCTGAACTTAAGAATGCTTTGTTTCAACACGCTCCAAATATGGTTGAAGAATATACTCAACTCAAGTTGCAATATAAGCACTATGATGATTGTTTCGGTTTAATTTCGGATAACAATATACGAGAACATCCTATTTGGCAGGAGATTGAAAACCGACACAATGAATGGCTTCAACCTAATAAACATATGTCGGGTATTTCGAAAGATTTATACAACCGTGATTACTTAACCGTTAATTCTGAAGCTGATATTCCACAAATCGCCGTAAAAACTTATGTCCTTGGAACAGCCATAGATGTGGATAGTGATGCTTCGGGGTGGCTTTCTTATTTACTCTTGGAATCGAATGATCAATGGCGGCACGAATGGGTATCAGAAATTGATGGTGAGTACCTCATTTTTGCATACACACCTGTTCGTTTTGAAGCAGGGTATGCACTGCGAAATTTCCATAGGCCGCACATATGGACAAATCTTATTCAGTCATTTCTAGTTCCCAAAGATATGTTTGGTGCTTTGACTGATCGGATGATTGAGCGCCACATGCTGTGTTGGATTTCACGCATGACCGACATGCTCAGCGGCGTTGAGCCAGAACGCCCCGACGAGGAAATTCCACTCAATGCCCGTCCGTGGTTTTGTGCATTGGTCAATCAAATTCCAAGCGAGATAGTTACTCAATCTGAGGCGTGAAATAAATACATCTTAAGTTAGAAAACTCGAACTGATTCGTATTGACGGATACAAACTTTTGTTCTATGATGAACTTAGGAATGAAACCCGATAGAATAATTAAACGCTGGTGATTATGCCGACAAAGAGGCTGACTTTTAAGGTCTTTAAAGCCCCTCCCTGTGTTTTGGGGAGGCTGCGTAGCGTGGGGTGGGGTAGGTTCACGCCGCCTAAAATGACTGCAATAACGGCAGCAGCAGACACTTCCGACACAGCGGTGGCAACACGGGAGCAATCCGCTGCATTTGTGCTATTTCAGTGGCAGCAGCCGAACCTCCCGCCGACACAAAATGTCAATTCAGCGCCTCGCTCCCTCACATCCGTCTGCCATTTCAGCGGGAAGTGTGCAATTTGTGCAGTAATTGCAGTAATTGCCGTAACAACTGCAACATTTTGAATATTTACACTATTCAACCACATTCAGTGTACCAACCATACCCAACTTCGCATGTCGGGCGTAGGAGCAAATGAACTGATAGTCACCGACCGTCTGAGGGATAAACGTCACTTCAGTGACTTCATTCGGCCCAATTTGATTGGTGTGAACATCAAGCGCTTCCACGCTAAAGATGTGATCCATATCATCATTGTTGACAAGGCGGATGGTTACAGGCTGTCCAACTTTGACGGTGATGGTGTCCAGATCAAAGGCCATATCCTTGGCGGTAATGGTGATGACTGGCGCGTTGGAAGCCGCCACATTGTTACTGGCTGTGCGCCACAGCAGTAGACCCGCCACGACACAGATAATGAGTACGACCACTCCGCTTAATACAAAGCGCGAGTTGAACCATTTTGCGGTTGAACGCTCTGTTTGAACTGTGATGTTATCAGCAGTATTGGAAATCACTTCGACACTCCATTAGCATTATTTGACAAATAGCCCCATGACATACAAAGCCAGCATCCCCAATGTGATACCGGAAAAGATGGTCATGGGCATAGGACGTTTAATAGCATCTTTCATAATCAATTTGGCGACTTCATAAACTACTTCAAACACCGCGCCTGCACCAATCGCGAGGAACAAAACGGCTAAGACCTTCGAATAAATCAACCCACCGATCAGGCCGCCGACTATAGCAGGTGCGCCGCCCAATAATCCCAGCAGGGCAAGTGTACGGAGGCTGGGGCGGTCTTTGAGAACCGGAATGATAATGCCCAAACCCTCGGTAATATTTTGGATGATAAAGCCAATCACTAGGAATGTGCCAAGTGCCAGCGCTCCTTGGCTGTAGGATGCACCGATAGCTAATCCTTCACCGAGATTGTGCAGGCCGATGCCAGTAGCGATCATGAATGCTAAAGACAATCGTTGGTCGGCCTCGCTTCGCACAATCGATGCTTGTCGGCGTGAAATCGCGTCGAGCAGTAGCACCGTGACCACCAGTCCAATCCCGAACAGCGCGACCCCTTGGAAGCTGCTGCCGATTTGTCCCGCTAACTCTAATCCTTCGTTGGTCGCGTCGATACCGAGGAATACCAGTAAGCCAATGGTAATTGCCATCAAGAACATCATCCAACGCGGCCCTAAACGTCGCAGTGCTGGCATCCAGAACATGCCGAGGAACACCGGAATGACACCCACATAAAGACCAATCAGCACATAACTCAACAGCGTATTACTGCTGGGCATGGCCGTTTCGGCTGCGACTGGAATGCTGGTGTTAAAAGCAATCGAGTTGGCCGAGAAGAAACTGACCTCATACGATTCGCCATCGACCCAATGATAATTGAGCGTGAAGGTGGCCTGACTCAAACGCGGAATTGTCGAACTCGGTGAGGCACTGAACGGCCAAATGGCATCATTGATGTTAATGGCGGAAATCGTCACCGGCTTTTGGCTGGTATTCGTAAGGGTAAAGGCAATCGTGTTCGGGCGCAGCACAGTTTGATCGAAGGTCACTGCTTCAATCGGTGCAGCGGAATCAACATGTAAACCCGCGCCGTTGGTCGAGATAAAAATCGCAATCACAGCGATCAAGATAATCACCGGTAGGGCAATGAGACCGATCATTTTCAGACCCAATGGTTGGCTTGATGGAGTCGGATTGGAGGTAACGTTTGTATTCATATTAAGCCTCCGTTACCTCGAATAAACCCGTCCAACCGAGTTCGGCAAATTCGGTTTTGTGGGCGTGAAACATGTATTTTCCCGGATACTTATAGCTAAATTCCAAGATGCCGCGCTGTCCCTGCATTTGGGCAATCGTATCCGTGTATTCGGCGGGTATCAGGCTGGTTCCAGTTGGATAATATTGGAAAAAATTAGCGTGTAGGTGAAAAGAGTTAATCACGTCAAATTCGAGGATATTCACCAAGAAAATCCGAACCGTTTCGCCCACTTTAATCTGGATCGGATGCTTGTCGTAGTGGAAAGGGATGCCGTTGACCACATAAAAATCGTTTGCCATATCAAAATCAATGTCATAGCCGCTCATGACCATCACGAACTCATGATCCACTTTCGGCCAACCGTCTTTGGGCTCGACGATAAACGCGCCGTATAACCCTTTGGCGATATGCTTTGCCAGAGGCGCGGCATGACAGTGATAAAGATGCAGTCCAAATGGTTCGGCATCAAATTCATAAGTGAAGGTGTCACCCGGTTGAATCTGCTCGAAAACACCATCCATGTTACCGGGGTGGATGCCATGAAAATGCAAACCGTGCTCATGTGTCGCACCGTTCAGGAACTCGATGCGAATGCGGTCGCCTTCGCGGGCGCGAATGGTCGGGCCGGGGATGCGTCCGTTATAAGTCCACGCGGCATAAGATAAGCCGGGAGCGATTTCGATATTTTTTTCACCTGCGACAATACGATACTCCCGTAAAGTCTGACCATTGGGCATCATACTCACTTTGCCGCCATCGAAATCGGTCAAAATGTCGCTGGGGTTAAAACCATTCGCCTCGTGATCGACTTCGCCGTTGATTCCAGGCATGGGCATATCCATGTCCATACCTTCATGCGGATTTGGGTCTTGTTCTTGACCATTGACTCTAGAACGTCCCGGCAGCAGTCCGATGCCTGCTATACCGGCAACGGTAACACCAATGGTTCCTAACTTGAGAAATCTTCGCCGTGATACGGGCTGTTGACGATCATCCATTCGACTTCACATCCATCGTATTAGATTATTCGGAATTTAAATTTAGGTAAGACTAAATGTATAGTATCGGGAATCTATACTGCTGTCAAGGTTTCCTTAAATAAAGTAATGTTAAGTAAAGTTGATAATGCTGGTTTGATCTAGTCTTCCCTAGCGGTATACTCCCGCCAAAAGGAGTTCTTTATCATGCCTACAATATTTCCTGATGGTGTCGAAATTCATGCTGAGATCAAACCGGGTTTTGAGGAAATCCTCACACCGGAAGCAGTAGCGTTTGTCGCCAAGTTAGCTCGCAATTTCACTGAACGCCGTGACATATTATTGGCGAAACGTGTGGAACGTCAGGCCAAGTTGGATGCGGGTGAACTGCCCGATTTCTTGCCGGAAACTGCCCATATTCGCAGTGGCGATTGGAAAGTTGCGTCTGTGCCTGCTGATCTACAAGACCGCCGTGTGGAAATCACCGGCCCGACTGACCGTAAAATGGTCATCAACGCGCTCAACTCCGGTGCAAAAGTATTCATGACCGACTTTGAAGACTCGAATGCCCCCACATGGGAAAATATGATTGAGGGGCAAATCAACCTGCGTGATGCCATTCGTCGCACGATTACCTTTACCAGTCCTGAAGGCAAGCCCTACAAGCTGAACGATAAAATAGCGGTCATGATGATCCGTCCACGAGGTTGGCATCTCAACGAGAAGCACATGCTCGTAGATGGTAAACCCGTTCCCGGAGGCTTGTTCGACTTTGGCTTGTATTTCTTCACCAACGTCAAAGAATTGTTATCGCGGGGCAGCGGCCCATATTTTTATCTGCCTAAGTTAGAAAGCCACTTCGAAGCACGCCTGTGGAACGATGTATTTGAACTAGCACAGGACGAACTGGGCATTCCTCCCGGAACAATCAAAGCCACCGTGTTGATTGAAACTATTCTAGCGGCCTTCGAAACGGAAGAAATTCTGTATGAATTACGTGATCATTCGGCGGGCTTGAACTGTGGACGTTGGGATTATATCTTCTCATTTATCAAAAAATTCCGCACACGTCCAGATTTTGTACTGCCTGACCGCGCATTAGTCACCATGACCGTACCCATGATGCGGAATTATTCATTGCTGGTCATTAAGAATTGTCATAAACGCGGCGCTCATGCCATGGGTGGTATGGCTGCTCAAATTCCCATCAAGAACAATCGTGAAGCCAATGAAACGGCTCTGGCGAAAGTACGCGCCGATAAATTGCGCGAAGCACAAGATGGACATGATGGTACATGGGTGGCGCATCCCGGTTTGGTTCCGGTCGCGCTCGAAGTGTTTGATGAAGTGATGCCACAACCGAACCAGTTCAACCGTCAGCGTGATGATGTTGAAGTGACTGCGGATGATTTGCTGCGTGTACCTGAAGGCCCGATTACAGAGCAGGGCGTTCGATGGAATATCAAAGTTGGCGTCCAGTATGTCGAAGCATGGCTACGTGGGAACGGCTGCGTGCCACTCTATAACCTCATGGAAGACGCGGCGACTGCTGAAATTTCGCGCACACAAATTTGGCAGTGGCTCAAGCATCAATCCACATTA
Source organism: Aggregatilineales bacterium (assembly GCA_038251275.1). Taxonomy (GTDB): domain Bacteria; phylum Chloroflexota; class Anaerolineae; order Aggregatilineales; family Phototrophicaceae; genus CFX2. The sequence continues at coordinate 20,662 of JBBSBM010000062.1, read as the reverse complement.
GCCGATGGTCGCCCGTTTACTGAAACCCTTTACGACAATTGGTTGCAGCAAGAAATGACTGCTATCCGTTCAGAAATTGGCGATGATCGTTTCGATAAGGGAGAGTTTGCCCGTGCTAGCCAACTGTTCATCCAGATGTCGAAGGCGGATCCATTTGTGGACTTTTTGACGCTGCCTGCTTATGCCTTCATTTGAGTTGATAGACTTTATAAAATGTTGTGCTTCGCCTCACTAATGAGCCAACGCGCAAATTGCCCGTAGACCGAGCTGGTCTGCCAAACCTGCATGAGTGCTTTGCGTTCGTCGGGCGTGAAAGCACTCAGTGGTTTGTCATATCCGCTTGGGATGAAGATATGCCATAAGTCTGACCATGCGTCAGTTGATTCGGTCTCATCAACGTGTATTGTCAGCGTCCCTCGAGCTGAGTTATCGACGAACGAACGTTCAATTCCATCAGGTGTGAGGTAGTACATTGCACTGGCAAAATAACAGGTCGCAATTTGGAATGGAGCCGCCAACCGCAGCAATCCTTCTGCGCCAATGGTTGCCATCACATATTTAGTATATGCACCGGGAAAGCCATTCAGTGCATCAATTGCGAAACCGCTATCTTCCACCACAACCGGTTTGCCTAGCAGCTTAACGGCCTGAGTAGCCTTACTCGCCGCCACATCCAGCACCGAATCCGCTTGTGGTTCGATCCAATCCACATTGATTTGCAGAACCTCGATCCCATAAGGAGCGGTCAGCGCTTTGAGTGCTGTCGCCTTGCCGATGTTAGTAGTTGCGAAAATAATACTTTGAGTCATAATGTATCATCCTATGTTGAGACGTGAAAATTTACGAAAAATATATGAATTTCATGAATGAAAATGAAAAAATTGATAAACCGAACCTTATAATGAAATCGTTAAGGGTGTGATAACGAACGAATTTTAAGAGAGAAATTTCAATGTTTGAATTCGATGAACATTACGATGAATTAGAAGCCCTCCAAGCTGAATTGGCAATGCCCAAGGACGAACATCATCATATGCTTCCTGCGTGGAGCTATGTTGGTAATGATGTCTGGAAATTGGATTTTGTTGCAAACTCACTCGAAACCTCGCAAGAATGGCGCTTACAAACAGTAGATATAGTTTAATGTTATATACGGTACTGAGTGGATTACAAAGGAATGTAACATGGGCATAATCGTACAATGGGATAATGCAGAACAAACGATCATTCGTTTTGTGTATACCGGTCAGTGGACATTTGGTGATTTATTCGATGCCATGCAAGTAGCCCGTGATTTTATGGATAGTGTGGATCATCCTGTTCATGGCATTGTTGATATGCAAGATAGTAAACTCATGCCGAATGGAGCGCTTTCACTCGGACGTAATGTCACCATGCGTAAGCATCCCAATCAAGGCAGAACCATAATTGTTGGTGCAAGCGGTTTTGCCCGCACATTATACGATGTTTATCGCAAAGTTTACCGCACAACCTTTGACGAAAGTGCTTATGGTTTTGCTACCAGTTTAGACGAAGCGAGACTGATACTCACCTCACGCGTCAGCGTATAGAATTAATCACCCGCCAGTTTAGATAAATGGGGCGGGGTACTATCACGCACTGATGTGACTGTCTCGGTTGTCTTTTCGATTATTGGATACACAAGTGTTTCATATTTTTGTGAAAGTCCTAACACCGTATTCCGGTTAGCGTTGTTATACTCCTTGAGTCGCTCCATTTCATTCGGTTTAATATATTGGTAGTCGCGACCCCGATCACTCTTGTTATACAGAAAATCATATAAGATCGTTCGCAGTGATTTTTCTGTCAATACCAGTGGTGTGACAGCCGTCGCATAAATACTTTCCTCACCGTCTAACAAATACGGAACCCCCATACGCGAATAAAACCGGCTAAATCCAACCAGAATATCCAAGGGCCGTAAGTTGCGGTCGCCGTAATACATTTCCAACATGTCTTCCCAATTCGGTGCATGCCCATGCCTTTGCCCAAATTCATAAGCCAGTTGTAAACCATAATTATGTGGATTGTAGCTATCGACCCCGTAATACACGTAGTGGCTGGGTTCATTTTGATAATAGGTTGGAGGGTTGCGTAAACTCTGAACGAATTCGGGTGTAAATGTGCCCATATCGCCGTAGAAACGAAGGGCCGTATTTGCTTTCCTGTATGCATCAGCTAAGCGATGATGTCCGGCCAACGACTCAATGGCTTTAATCAGAAATTTATGAGCCTCAGGATGGCGTTTTTTAGCGGGATTTTCTGGTGATTGGTGCCATGAATAGGCCGGCATGAATATTTGATAGACCCCATGCTCGACCAGCATAGTAACGAGATCTGCCATTTTGCAGAGCGAAGTTTCCAGATAATGAGGAAAATAACTGCTATCAGTCGGCGGGGAACTAAAATATGTGGATATGTACCATCGCCGTGTTCCATTGAGGAGCAGAGACATACTGATGCGCCGTTCATAAACGATCTGATGAATCTTTTCAACCGGATATTCGATGAAATCTTCTTTGCTAGGCATCATTGATTGCATAAAGCGCTCCTACCATCTCGTATGAGCTGGAAGTCAACCTAAACAGTGGTGCTGTTAATTATGAAAAAAGTAAACAAATCAATCATCTCAGACGTTGCGTATAAAGTAAAGGAATCTTAAGTGAAAAGTGTTGTTTTATGCTACTATTTTATTACTCTTGATTATACTTTGTGTCTTGCAAGAATTGAAAAAAAGGCCGCTTACACGACTACACTAACACGTTCATAAAGAAATAACATGGATTCCATGAATTTGCTAGGAAATGGTGTTACAAATAGTGTTATTTCGCTTATATTTTGCAGGGGTATTTTTAAGTTACGGCAACTGGATTTTTATTTATCTGAATTTTGTTAATCAACTCACAATTACAACCCACATATAAATAAGAGGCAAACTTTTATTTAGCCTAAAATGACAAATCTTGATCCACATGGATGAAGTCGAATTATTTGGAAAATGGTTACTGTTTTGACCTCTGGATTCGTTCATTGACCTATAAAGAACCGCTTTCGCTGAGTTGTTATTGACAATCTGACTAAAAATACGTATAGTATTTGTAACGTCCAATGAGTACAAGGAGGTGAAGATTTGAAAAACGAGACTATGGTGAGGGTGCAAACCTAGCCAGTCCACCTCTAGGGGTGTACGGCGTTAGCTGTACCTCCACCCTCTAGGTCTGAAAACAACGTTGGCGGCTTTCGGTTTACCGGAGGTCGCCTTCGTTTTATATAGGTAAATCGTTAATGCTCCAGCCGTTCGTCGTGCTAGCTTCGTAGTCACTACGGGTAATAGCATATAAACCCGTGTCCCGGTATTCGCCCCACTTCAGATAATACTGACGCATTAATCCTTCATAGCGCATTCCAATTTTTTGCATCACGCGCTCGGAAGCTGGATTATCAGCGAAGTAGGTGGCATGAATACGATTCAATCCGAGTACATCGAAGCCATAACCAATAAGGCGTTTTGCCGCTTCAGATGCAAATCCATTGTTCCAATACGGTTTACCCACCCAATAACCCAATTCCGCTCGTCTGTGTTCGAGGTCTAGCCGCAAGGCAACGGCTCCGATAAGCCGATCTTCATCTTTAAGCACAATGGCAAAATTGCACGCTTCGCCAGTGTCATATGCTGTGTGAGATCGATTTACCCATGCTTCGGCTGCCCCATTTGGATATGGAAAAGGGATGTGAAGAGTATTCGCTGCAATCTGGCGTTCCTGAAGATAATCTTGTACATCCGCTGCATCACTGAGTTCTGGTCGGCGCAGCACGAGGCGGTCAGTTTCAAGAATCGGCATAGGGATCATAATCTCACCGCCTATATTGAGCGGTTTATAGTCATGTACAACGTTGTATTCATTGTATGCTGAGAGGGAGGGTATAAAGGCTAAAGAAATGGGATAATTAAGAGCAGTTAGCTTAATCGGTAATTTTATAGTAAGGCTATTTGTCAGCCTAATCGAGCAGCCATATACGCGACAGCAGAGCCTTAATCGCGTTTGCATCGTGGTAATAAGCGCCGAGCGATTTAATCAGTTCGAAGTGAGGCATTGCATCAGGATGAACAGCCGCAATTTGCTCATAAGCATCCAAAAGGCTGATGTCTTCTTCTTCATGCAGCACTGCCATCGAAAATGTCACCGAACGGCTGATCCCCGCACCGCAGCCAATCACCAACTTGCGATTTTCAGCCTTTTGGTCGCGCGCAAATTTGATCCCGTGTTGTAATGCCTCTGTGGATAGAGGAACACCATCGTCAACAGCGATATACAACGACTCAATATCGGGATGCTGTGCAGGGTAGGCTAATTGTAAAATCGCGCCAATTTTGTGGGCAGACATTATATTACAGTCGCCCGTTTCGCGAACTTTGCCAATATAGAGCCACGGGCGAACGAGGTACATAAAAGAATCCGTAATAGTTGATCAATGGGGTGATTATGTTCTATCCCCCGATGTTCTAAGCTAGGTTCTGATTATCGTCCGCAGCTTGCTGATGTTGCAGTCGTTTCAGCCGGACGTACACGTAGCGTAACCGGGACTTCGAATGTTTTTTCGCCGCGCACAATCCGCATCTGGATAGTGTCACCGGGTTGTGTATTCGTCACCAGATACGACATCAGACCATCCATATCGGTAATATAATTGCCATCAATTGCGATAATGATGTCGCCACCCGCGCACACCGCTAAGTCGCGCACAGTTACAGGCCGATTGCCACCTTGCAACCCTGCTTCAGATGCAGGCGAGTCAGGCGTAACCTCATCGATCAACACACCTTGCTTGACAGGCAGTTTGAGTGGTTCCGCCAGTGCTGCTACACCTAGCCCATCATCCGCTGAGCGTGTACTGATGCCCAGCCATGAGTATTCCACTTTGCCCTTGCTGATCAATTCTGGCACGATACGGGTGATCGTCTTGGATGGCACCGCAAAACCCACACCTTGGAACACGCCGCTGTCACTGCGAATAGCCGTATTAATGCCGATCACCTCACCGTGCGAGTTGAGGAGTGGCCCACCGCTGTTGCCGGGGTTAATCTGTGTATCCACCTGAATAATCGACGGATTGTTGAAGTTGGGCGTGACATCATTGCTAATCATTTCTGCCGAAGGAAGCTGTCGTCCCAATCCGCTGACAATCCCTACTGTCATCGAACTGGCTAACCCGAACGGATTACCAATGGCAATCGCCCGTTCACCCACTTTAATTTTGTCCGAGTCTGCAAAGGTCACTGGTTGTAACCGGCTTTTATCTGCATCCACTTTCAGCACGGCAATATCACTAAATAGATCGACACCTACCACTTGTGCAGTTGCCACGTAACCATCATGGAAGGTTACTGTCACGCTGATAGTGTCATTGGCGACATGAGCATTGGTGATGATATGCCCATCAGTGTCATAAATAAAACCTGAACCACGTGCTGCATCGCCTAGACCCGGTGTAGACGATTTGATGACCACCTCGACGTTCACCACCGACGGCACAACCCGTTCGTAAATGTTGGTTAACAGCACATACTCTGCATCCGCTGCATCAATAACACTCTGTGGAACCGCGGTTGGCTGCTGTACGACAGAGCTGTACGCTGCAACATTAATGGGTAAATCAGCTAGTGGTGTTGAAGCGCTTGCCTGCGGAGGGGGATTGTCGGATTGAATAAGGTTGCAGGCTGTGAGTATCAAAGATGCCGAGATAATGAGAACTTGTATCTTGAATTTCACTATGTTACCTAAAATAAATCTGTTTCATAAAATCATTATACCGTGAGTCAATACGAACCATACATCGAAATCATCAAACTGAATGGGTGATCATTTGACTCGGTTTTACCTTAACGCGAAAATCGGACTAATATAATTAGAATTAATATGAACCCAAGTGGCAAATTTGTGATTTTATCATTGTTGAATTTGTAGAGGTGTTTTGTGGATGACATAGTTATTCTAAGTAACGAATACGCAACCCTTGTCTATCACGAGGACAAAAAGGTTGTGCACCACAGCTTCCTCAAGCCCGTTGGCGGACAAGAATTCCAGAATATCCTAAAATCGGGTGTCGAATATTTGGAAAAGAGCAGCGCTACAAAGTGGCTGTCAGATGACCGTCTAAATAGCGAATTGTCTACCGAAGATACCAAGTGGGCGACCAAAGAATGGTTTCAGATGGCTCAAAATGCAGGTTGGAAATCTTGGGCATTAGTAGTACCGCATGATATTTTTGCTCGTCTCAACTTGATCGAACATGTTAACCATTACAGCAAGCGAGGTATTCGTGTGATGGTCTTCACCAATCCTGATGAAGCAATTGCGTGGCTGGATACAGTCGAAAACTAAACCACATAATCCACCACTAACTCGTACAACGTTTGCAAAGTTAAGCCTCCATACCGGACTGCCGGGCCAAACGTGTGGTGGACTTGAAGTTTTTTGTGGGGCACACATATATAGGGATCTATTTTATCATTAATGCGAAAATCGGATTAGTCCGTTTATAATTAATATAAATAAAAACGGTGAATTTGCGACTTTATCTCTATAAACTTTAAAGAGGTGTTTTGTGGCTGACATAACTATTCTAAGCAACGAGTATGTGAACCTCGTTTACCATGAGGACAAAAAAGTTGTGCATCACACATTCCTCAAACCCATCAATGGACAACCATTCCGGGATATTTTACTGGCTGGCATAGACTGCTTCATCAAATATGGTGCAACCAAATGGCTTTCCGATGATCGCGAGAACAGTGGGCTTTCACCTGAAGATTCAAAATGGGCAACAGACGTCTGGTCTAAGCTCGTCCAAGAGGCTGGTTGGAAAACATGGGCGCTAGTCGTCCCTAATGATCTTATAGGGCGCTTAGATTTGGTTGAATTTGTTACCTTGTACAGCAAACGTGGTGTTCGCGTGATGGTCTTCACCAAACTTGAAGAAGCAATAGCGTGGCTGGATGGTATCGAGAACTAGCCACACATATCACGCTTTACAACACTAATTCGCACATCGTTCGCAGCGTATCGACATCATATAAGCCCAGATTGAGCGTCGTCACCGGACTGTTGCGCCAAAGGGCTAAGCGGTCTTTGATCCGCGCCTTTGAACCACACAGGGCTATGGCATCCACTAATTCATTGGGTACGGCGCTCACCGCTCCAGCTTTATCACCTGCCAGATACAACTCTTGTATCGTGGTCGCGGCTTCCTCAAAACCATAACGCATGGCGAGGTCATTGTAGAAGTTGCGTCCCTTTGCCCCCATGCCGCCGATGTACAGCGCCAGTCCCGGCTTGAGCGCATTCCAACACACCTCGACATTATCATCCATCATGACCTGAACCGTCGGCGCAATGTCAAAATTCTCTAGGGACTTATCTTTCCTCAGATTGTTCGTAGGGGCGGGATTTATCCCGCCCGATGCAAGGGTGAGGGCTTGGTTTGCCGCTGCAAATCCAGCCTCAACTTGCGGCTTATACACACTGGCATAATGTTCGGGTGAGAAGAAAATCGGCAGCCAACCGTCAGCGATTTCCGCGCAAAGCTGCACATTCTTGGGCCCAATCGCCGCCAGATAAATCGGCATGTCAGCCCGTCCGTGTAGGATGCTCTTGAGCGGCTTACCCAATCCGGTTGTGTCCGCCCCTTGGTACGGAATCTGATAGTACTCGCCATCATGTACCAGCGGCTTCTCACGTTTGAAAATATCGCGCACAATCTGTACATACTCACGCGTTTTGGCTAGCGGTTTACCATAACTCACACCATGCCAACCTTCGACTACTTGCGGCCCCGATAGTCCCAAACCCAGCAAGAAGCGTCCGCCTGATAATTGATCAAGCGTCATGGCAGTCATCGCTGTATTGGCAGGCGTTCGCGCTGGCATTTGCATAATCGCCGTGCCAAGGTGGATGCGCTCGGTTTGTGCGCCCATCCATGCCAGCGGCGTGACCGCGTCCGAGCCATAAGCTTCCGCCGTCCACACCGCATATACACCGAGCTTGTCTGCCTCGCGGATCACATCCATCGGCAGTTCGATCTTCGCACCCGAATATCCCGCCATTAATCCCAATCGCATGGTCATAAATCCTTTATAAAAAGTTGAAACAAGTCATCGGAGGCATATCGTCAGGTCTATAAATATCAGGCAAGCTAAAATTTCTTGTATTGGAAAACTAAATCATTTTTTTGAGTAACAATGTTCAAAACCCATCAGTTCTGTTTATTGATTGTCACGTTTTTCGTTGCGCTTTTTCTTTGTGATATACACATTGTATCCCCACAGGAAAGTTCAACGCCAATCTACCTTGTTACAAGTATCATCAACAATGGTTCGTACCAATCTGAGATATGGGAATATCATATAGGTACGCCAAAAGCCAAGCGGATTTTGGTCTTACAGTCCAATAGACAAACTATAGGTAAGTCATTTTCAGTGAATGAACTATCCCATTTACGGGATTACGTGGAACAGCATGATTATCTAGAAAAGGGGTGGGCAGAAAAGAATCCACCAAAGAGTTATACGGATTCTGTGTGGCGCTTTGATTCTACGCACTTACTCATTCGAATCGGTTACGAAGTTCAGGATGGTTGGGCGCGTATGGGCGATAGTGCTACCAGAGGACGATTTGGCTATTACGAGTATTTGTTAGTTGATTTAGCCAATGTCCCAAAAGTCACAAGCTTTTTCAAAATGGATTATCACGCCGCGGCTTATAAGGATTGGTCACTTCTCGGTACAAATCCTTTTGTCTTTCCCCGATCTTTACAGCTTAATCCGAGTCAATCAAAACTTGTATTGTTGCTTACACCTCAATCTGTTTTCTGCCCTTGGCAAATCTGCTCCAGTATTTTGATTTTGGATTATTTTGGTGCACCAATTCAAACCACGCTGATCTCTTTAGCAACCAATCCGGTTTGGTCACCAGATGGAAAGCATCTTGCCTATTTGCATACAAAATGCATTAATCAGTTCAAGGACTGCACCACAAATCTTGAAGTCATGTCAACGGACGATGGCAGTCGCGAAACCATTCCCGATTGGGCTTATAGCACCTTCATAGGATGGGATGCGATTGTACCTTCATCCTTTGAGTGGTTCGATAATGACAATCTTTTCTATCGAGTATTCCCACCGAAATTCATTCTTGATAGTGTGGCATGGTCTTTCAAATCTTATAATTTGACAACCAAATCTACTGCTGATTTTCCACAGGACAAAATTGACGATTATGCTGTTTACGCTAGCAAAGTGGGCATATATTATATGTTTGAAGAGAAGAAAGATTTTGGTATACATATAACGCCCATCACTTTGGAAAACGGTCGAAGGAAATTTGTGACTGGCATATACCCAGCCTATAACACTCGCTTTCCTAATCGTATGCTTTTGGACAGTTTTGTGGTTTTTGAGAGCGGCAACAAGCAAACCTTGATCGATTTAAGTGCTATCCTGCCTAAAGATGAATGGATTGCTGCCATTGCGCCGTAGTTGGTCTATCGTCCCGCCAATTTTGATACCAATTTGTGCTCCTCATCACCAAACCACGGCGCTTGTATACTCGCGTTCTCGGTCATCCTGCTCACCTTTGATGTCGCCGGAATCGCCACATGGCAGCGTGGATCGCTCAGTATCCATTTGACTAACGCCTGCGCCCAAGTATTCACACCAAACGGCTTCAGCGGTGCAAGTTCACTTTCAGATGGCGGCTTTCGCATCAGACTGCGTTCGCCAAACGGACGCATCACAACTACCCCGATATTAAGATCAGCCACCAGTGGCAAGATTTGTTTTTCGACTTCGCGCTCAATCGGATTGTAGGGAATTTGAATCGCTTGGATCCGACCCGTTTTCATGACTCGCGCTAACTCATCAAATGCCGATGAACTGTAATGCGTCGCACCAATCAGACCGACGCGATTTTCCGCTACCAATTCTTCTAACAAAACAAGCTGTTCACGCCAAGCCAGCAGGTTGTGGATTTGGTACAGATCAACCCGATTGCCATAATAACGCAAAGCATTGTTGATCTGTTTGCGACCTTCATCAACTGATGATGCCCATACTTTGGTCGCAATGAATGCTTGGTCGCGCCGACCTTCGAGCGCCTTACCGAGTACACGTTCCGCTTGCCCGTACATTGGCGATGAGTCAAAGAAATTTGCACCCGCAGTGAGCGCTGCATCAACAATCTGCCGGGCATTATTTTCGCCCGACTCGCCGCGTACATCAAAGGTTTGCCATGTTCCCATGCCCACAACAGGTACTTGCAAACCACTCTGACCGAATGTTCGTTGTTCCATGATTATTGAGGGAAATTATTAGATTTAACTTTTATACGGAGTATCCGATGTAGGGGAGCACCTATGTGTGCTCCCGTATAGTTCCCTCGTTTACGGCCATTGGCGGACTGAGCCTGCGAAGATAGCCGATGTGGGCTAGGGAGGCGGTGACTAATTCCTACAAATCATGCAGCTCATCAAGATTAATCAGACCGTGCCGCAGCGCTGAGAGTGCCGCCGCATGTCGGTCGGATGCACCGAGTTTGTTCATCGCTTGTGCCAGTGTTTCGATGACTGCCGTTAGACTCAGTTGCAAATGCTGCGCGATTTCTGGATTTTCAAATCCGGCAGCGACATACAGCAAGACTTGTCTTTCGGTTACACTGAGACCTTGAACCTCGCCGCCAATCATTCCACTGACGATTCGTTCTGCTACGCCTGCTCCTAGTACCATCTGACCTTGAGTCACTTTGATAATATTTTCAATCAGTTCGCCTTCATCACCGGACTTCAGGATATAGCCGTGTGCGCCAGCTCGCATCGCCCGCATGATGTACCAGTCTTCGTCGCGTCCGGTCAGCACCAGCACTTTGACGTTTGGCGCTTCTGCCCGCACTGTCGGCAGGATTTCTAAACCGCCTTTACCCGGCATGTTCAAATCTAGCAGCAGCACATCCGGCAGCAGCGACAGCGTTTCCCGCAGCGCAATATCGCCGTCAGAAGCCTCCCCGACGATTACAAATTCTTCCCGCGACTCAAGGAAGGTTGCTAGCATCCGTCGCAGCATGACATGATCATCTGCCAGTAATATACGGATGGTCGGTTTGCTGCGACGTGTAGCCGGTTTGCCATCGGTGACCGTGGCATCAGGCCGTACTGTTATTCCAGTATCGGTGTGGCGTCGGGGTGCATCAAGCACTGCTTCCAACACACTCGCGAGCGCATCACCCGTCGCATAACGCCGCGCCGGATTCTTTTCCAACGTTCGCAAGATGATGCGTTCCAAATCAACTGGCAAATCAGGCTTAATCAAACGGGGTGGTGGCGGAGGCTGCCGGACTTGCTGCATCAACAGTGCCGGGATTTCATCGGCATCAAATGGCAGATGTCCGGTTGCCATCTCATACAGGACCACACCCAACGAATAAATGTCTGTGCGGTGGTCAAGCGTATGACCCTGTGCCTGTTCCGGTGAGAGATAAGCTGGCGTACCGATGACCATGCCATCAGCCGTCACACGCTTGGCCTCACGCGGCAGCGCCAACCCCAAATCCATAATTTTGACTGTGCCATCCGGCGTAACTTTGATGTTCGCAGGTTTCACATCACGGTGAATGATATAACGGGCGTGGGCATACGCTAATGCGCGTGCCATCTGCGCTCCCAACCTCACCACCGTTTCTGGTGAAGAGGGGATGTAATTGCTCAGTGGATCGCCGTCAACAAACTCGACGACCAGAAAATGATACTCACCGTCCTCACCAATGTCATAAATCGACATGATGTTGGGATGGTTGAGTTGTGCCGCAGCGGTTGCTTCTTGGAAGAAACGCTTGCGAGTGGTTTCACGTACGTGGGGTAACAGCACCTTGAGCGCGACTTGTCGCCCAAGTTTGGTATCCAGCGCTTTATATACGGTCGCCGTGGAACCATCGCCGAGGTGTTCCTGTACTTCGTAGCGGTCGTTGAGTTTGGTTCCAATCATCCGTGCTATTCCGTTTCAGAATTGTGGGAATGTTTCTCTTTTCTAACGCAAGCATAACACAACATCCCCGACTCTGCATCCTCGGCTTCAATAAGGTTTGTATACAGTACCGAAGTACCGTCCGTTAAACCCTGTTGTCGAGATTACAACCGTATCCAACATTTGTTAATTGTCAGGCAATCATCCAATGAAATGCTATTTGGGAGGTTCTAAATGACTACAAAGACCAAGTCTAATGGTACGGTTCGTGCCCAAGCAACGGTGGAAGGTGTGGCGCAAAACAACGGTGTCATCAATCCCTATGCGCTGGCAGAAGTCATCGCAGACCGCAAAATTCCATGGAAGGATCTTCCTGACGCACCCCGCGTACTGGAAGAAATTTTACAGACTCCCTATGAAGAACTCTTTGACCCGGCTTTCGAAGGCCCGTTATATACAGGCCTCAAACTCAACAGCAAATTGGAACTCGTGCCAGAGCGTTCGCCATTACTCGATGTTGAAATTAATGTTGACATCAACGATCTGGAAAACCCGTTGACCTCTCTCGACATCAAGAAACTGGCGGATCTCGGCGCACGTTTCAATGTCAAAGATGTTGGCAGCATTGAAGTGACCAGCGCTGAACTGGTACGGCAGCAGTATCTCCAATTGACAATTCGTCTTCCCGATAAGGAACGCTTGCAAGCATTAGCCCGTGTCTTGTCCCGTGACATTGTGGCGACCATCTCCAACGATCCAAAGGCTCAGGGCAACTCTCAATCATGGACACCGCCTAACGCCACATGGGCTGATCCGGGACGCTTCTTTAATGAAGGCACCGAGTTCTTTGATCCGGTTCAGGGCGCGGTTGCCAACTGCTATTACATCGCTGCACTCGCATCAGTCGCTTGGGCAAAACCCTTCCAAATTGCTCAGATGACTCGTGCCACAGGTGCAGGTCAGCAGAGCTTTGTCGATATGGTGCGCTTCTACAAACCGGATAGCGGCGGTGTGCTGGATAAGCAAATCGAAGTCAGCGAAACTGTGCCGCAAACAATGGGCGGCAACTTCATTTACGCCCGTTCCAGTGAAGCCGGTGAAATCTGGCCGTCAGTTTATGAGAAGGCTTATGCCAAGCTCAAGACCGGAACCAGCAGCGACCATCCCGACATCACTGCTACGGCGTGGGGGGACTGCGTATGGGCGACTGCACAGCTTACTGGAGGTCGTCGTTATTACTACGACACCACCAGCCGTAGTTCCGACACCCTTTGGGACTTGGTACGTGGCAATTCGATGAGCATGCGAACTTTTAATCCAATGACCGCCTGGACTTATTCGACGGGTGATGCGGCTGACCGCCACCTGAATTACAGCAGTGCCACTGTTGTCGCTTCCCATTGTTACTCGGTACTGGGTTGGGCGTACTACAGCAATCGTAAGTATATCGTCCTCCGCAATCCGTGGGGCAACACCGAAGCCACCGTCGCGACCCTCAACGCCAACATTTGGATGTACGACATTAGCTGGTGGCGACCCATCACCCTCAACGTTGTCGATGGCACATTCGCCATGGAGGCGTGGGCTTTCAAGACTTACTTCGCTGGCCTCGGTGTCGCTAAGTAACATTCAAACCCAATTATGAGAGAGGGCGGGTACATGTTGCCCGCCCTTTTTATTTTCCTTAACTAAACTCAAAAGATACGCCAATTTGTTAGTGTTTTGGCTGCCCACAATAAGGACACACCGCTAAGGAATCATCGAAATACAGGGTGCAATTTTTGCAGAGAATGGCCTCGTAATCACCACGTCCTTTATTGCGATTCGGTTCTTCTAAGCGATTGCCTGCATCGTCATAAAAGCGCGTATAGTGGCTCAATGGCACATCATTGAGTGTCGTGGTCACCCGTAAGTTAGCAATATATTCATCAACAATTTGCCTTACAGCTTGCGCCGTCTCGGCAGGATCAACTCCGTGTTTTTCACCGTCTCTTTCGACGTCCACAAGCTGCTTGGTCACGCCCACCCAGCGCGGATTAAGCGGGTCAAAAACGTAAGGATCGCTGTCACTGTAGCCATCGCGCGGCAAAACATCTAGGATACCGTTAGCAATGGTCAGCGCGAGGACTCGCTCATAGGATACCGGATGATTGAACGAGCGGTAATACATGTCTGTTTCACGCACTTTTTGTTCAAAAATGCTGGTCAAATAATCCTGATACTTTTGGAATGCAGCCTTTGATACATCGCCATTGGCGAGTGCCGCTGCGGTATCTTTCGCCGCCATATACGAAGTACCCGTACCATAATTCAAGCCAAGTGAGAAAAACGGGTTAATGAACATCGCGGCATCACCGACAGCGCACCATCCATCTCCAGCGGCATAATCAGCGTCATGCAGCATATCCATAAAGGCGAAATGGGCACGGTTCTTGCCTTCATAAGGTGCTTCGACCAACTCATAATGACTCAAAACCCATTGAATGGCTGGATACTGCTGCACCCAATGGTTAAAGCGTTCTTCAATACTCATCCCTTGAACATCGCGGTCAGTGCGAATGGTAAAACCGATACTAAAGAGGCTCTCATAACTGGCATCAAACTGCTTGGCTAATGCTTCACGGGAAGGCAAGTCGGTGTCATTATCATTCGGTTGATCCAGCAAGTACTTGATCATGGCCTCTAAGTTGTCTTGTGGAGTCTTCTCCCAAGAAATCAGGCTAATGAACCACAACCAACCTTCCTCAAAGCAGATATGGCGTGTTGCCGGATAATCCCAGAAATCAACCGGAACTTTTTTCTTGGGACGGAAATAGGCGAAATACGAGTTGTAGCTAAAGGTGTCATGTTGTTCAGGGGCTTTGCGATACACGTCAAAATAGCGCGGTAGAACACTTGCCGGCCCGGACGCATCACAGACGATTTTGGCACGTACCGTGAACGCTTTTCCCTCCGCATCCGTACACAAGAGTTCTTTAACCGGATCTTTCAGTTGGCTGTCACGCACACGAACTTGTACACCGTTTAGGATTTCAAGGTCTTCGCACTTCCGCATACTATATTGCAACGCGGTTTCCAATACACGCCGTTCAACCTGATAGGTTTCTTCGATATCAACCACATCAAAATGCCCGTCTAATTTATCCGTATTCTTTTGTGTGTAAAACCAACGTAGTCCGGCTTTGTTGCCAAAAAGCCGGCGCATAACTGGCAGTGTGAGTCCCATCGCGTTGAAAGCCCGCACGGTTGTCGAAAGTGTACTTTCGCCTACTTTGTGGACTGGATGCATCCGTCGGTCGAGCAGCACAATATGGGTATCCGGACGGAAGCGTTTGACCCACATGGCATAAAACATGCCTAGCGGTCCACTCCCGATAACTGCTACATCCACATCAAGATCGTTTGTGTGTGTCTCGCTTGCCGCATACAACAACTCATGGATTTGTTGGCTGACGTTCCGGAAATCCGACGCGACTTGTTGCCCCAATGCCCGTTGGAATGCCAATGCCGTTCGTGCGCTGTCACTAATGAGTTCTTGATAGCTGCTGCGATTAAGCGATGCAACAACCACTTCACCCTGTGCGCGACAGGTTGCCGTGCGCGGTTCGTTATCAATCAGTGCCAGCAGACCGAAGAAATCACCTTCATGTAAGGTTTCAACAACTTGTTCACGTTCCCCGACCAGCAGCGTGACGACTACACTGCCTTCATTCACAAGGAAAATCGTATCGCCCGCTTCACCTTCCTTAATAAACCTATGCCCGTCGCTGTGTTTCGATAACGACATCTTTGCGGCGAGTTGGTTCAGTTCGTCGTTTGAAAGGTTTTCAAAATGAGGGTTGTTTTGGAGTACATCAAATAAGTTCATCGGCGTTTAACTTCCCTGTATCAGTGTTGATTGGGCTTTCATCAATGTCTGCGTATCCTGTGAACGCAGTTGTTTGAGGTCTTTTAATGTTTCGTTAGCCGAGTGAATGCGCTGTGCAACCACTCGACTTAGTTCGCGTAGAAAAACACTTGCTGCATGGGGATAGGTGTCCCAGAATTGCTTTAAGCCTGCAACATCAAGGTGTAATGCAATGCACCCCAATTCACTGCGAATCGTGGCTGTCGCTTTACCCGGACTGAGTAATGATATTTCACCGAGCAAAGCCCCTTGCTCAATGACTGCGACTTTGTATTCGCCTGCCGGTGACTGCATAATCACATCCAGTTCACCTTCCCATACAAAGTATAGGGAATCGGTGATAGTACCTTCGATAATGAGCGACTCGGAGGCTTCCACATCCTGCGTTTTGAGTAATGCAATCAGTGCCTTTAGCTCATCGGGTTCGAGTGCCGAACCAATCTGTGGGAAACGTCTTGTGAATTCTTCGATGGTAAATTTTGCCATAAAAAAGCTCTCCTAAGTATCTTGGAGCGAAATTCAAGTATAAAGGTTTACGGCGTATTGAACAAAAATGCAATTGAGCGACTGAACGCTATCCCATTGCCTTTGCAATATCCAACCACCGGACTTCAACCGGAAAGCAATCGTTTTCAGCATCCGTTCCGGTGGAAAGGGCAGTTTATCCACCGCATCAGCAAACGTCCGCGAATCGACATGCTCATGAATTTTATATTGCGCTGCTTGCTCATCCAGCCGATTGATAATCGCGTCATGCATCGTGCATCTTTAATACTGTTTTCTATATAATCGCCGATTATAACCATGATCATCGAATCAGAGAGAAACCATCCCTTCTTCCTATGCCTGTATAGGTCAACTTTCCCCTGTACTTTTTTAATAATCTATGTCATAATCTATGGCTGTAGAGTATGAAACTGTTCAGGTCGAAAGTGCAACTTGCGCTCCTGTTCTTTACAACACATCAGTCGCTTCTGCATCGTTTGTCCGGTATGTTGACCTGCTCTATGATCTCATTTATGTGTGTTTAGACAGGAGTCTATGACAATGGCTAAGAAGTTGTATGTCGGCAATCTCGCCTATTCCACCACTCAGGAAGCTGTTCGTGAACTGTTTGCTCAGGCTGGTGATGTGGCTGATGTTGCTCTCATTACCGACCGTGACACTGGTCGTCCAAAGGGCTTCGGTTTTGTGGAAATGGCTACCGAAGAAGGCGCACAGGAAGCTATCCGCCGCTTTAACGGTTTCACCCTCGACAGCCGTGCATTAACCGTCAACGAAGCGCGTCCTCGTGAAGAGCGTTCCGGTGTTGGTGGATTTGGCGGCGGCAACCGTGGTGGTGGCAGCCGTGACAATCGTGGTGGTGGCGGTGGGCGTGGTCGCTTCTAATTAGAAGCCGCAACCAATTGCTAAATGCCAGCGCAAGGGGGTATGCTCTCTTGCGCTGTTTTGTTTCAGGGATGTTGTCCATAATCAGCAAAGGAGTTGACGGTGGAAAAGAAAGCTCGAAGTGCAAGGCCAGCGCCGAAAGCGCGTGCCAAATCAGAATATTACTGCTTATGGGTTAAGCGTAATTATGAAGATATGTGGCGTGCCGTAAGCAAGCATGATACCCGCGAGGCCGCACAGGAAGAACTGGAAAAGCGCCGTGGTTATACCGGCGTGTTTAACTATGATAACGCTGAACTGCGTGTCATGTCACGCACTGAAGCCCGTAAAGAATATGGTAAAGAGTGGGACTACAAGCCCATCGGCGGCGGGCGCAAACCCGCGCCTGTTCGCGGCGAAATCGACGACGAAGCATAACCTTGAAAATACGCAGGGGTGAGGCAGTGAGCTTCACCTCTGTTTATTTATACTTATTTCACCGGCAGCGAAAACGCCCATGCCTCTATCGAATGACCTTCTTTAGGCTCTTCATTCATCATCTGTTCAAGTCTTAGCATCATCGACCCATCAAAATAACGATGTCCACAATTCGGGCATACTCGTGCAGGTACGTTCTCAAAGATGTACCAGCGTCCATTCCGTTTTAAGGTGAGAGTCACCAATTTATCTTCTTGTGGAAGTTCTGTATCGCAATATTCACAGGGATAGTTTCGTTGAGTCATGTTGTTATTCAGTCTACTCAGTATACGGTAATGATGATGAGCAATGTCTCATCAGATCGAAATCGGCAGACAACATCGACTTCAAAATCATCAATGTCGCCCCGTACAACATAACGGGTTCCGCGAGGATCATCATTGTAGATGGAGTCTATATCGCCTTGTAGAGTAATACGTCAACTACATCTTGTAACGACAAATCATCTGCGTAAGCTTTTTCAATGGCGTGGTCAGTAAATTCATAGCGACCTTCTATGATTGCACGATAAATGTCGCTCACTTAATCTCTAACTCCGCGAAATACTCCAACAGATACCGGTGCGCGAAGATATATCCCCCACCCACTTTCTAAATCAACCATGTACTCCTGTTGATTTTCACAAGAGATTACCATTATTGGGGATGAACATGACCTATGGATAAGAGATCCCTCTTAGTTAAGCTCGTCTACGAAGAACTCACGTTGGACTACAACAGCGCTGCTGATATCAAATCGAGACGTCAGGAAATCATAATCTTCAACGCGACCACAAATTGCAAAATCGACAGCCCGATATTTGTCTCGAAAGATATTTATTGCCTCTACACAATCATTTCTCTGTTGCTCCGTCATCATTTCCAATCCATCAAGCAGGAGCGATAACTTTTGGCTTTCAATCCATGAGGACACAACCGCTTGACTGGTCTCATAGTGCTGCGAAATTTCATCTAGGAGCCACTTGTTCAAGGATTTGTCGCGCGTCCATGATAAAAGGTTAAGTACAAAGGGCGTGGATAAATCGGCGTTATTTTGGAGCAGTAATGCTTTAATTTTACGCTCTAAATCCAACAGTAAACTTTTGCTATCGTTTGGGGCTCCCAAAATCAGCACTTCTCCGTTTAAATCAGTAAATATTTTGATGATATCGGTGTTGGGTGGAAGAGCATAATCTCCAAAATCCTTGTGTCGCAAGATTTTTCTCAAGAAAGTAATAGTAATGTTTTGACCCATCCCCATAGCATTACCACTTCCTGTCCCTGCGCCTACTGCTGGAGATGTTTGTTGAGCATTTTCACGTCTTTTTTGATCCACTGATGCAGTGGAATCCGGCGGTCTTGCTACCGCACGGTTTCTTGGTAACCACCAAACGATCAAGCTGCCTGACGCGATAATCACCAATACTCCAACCCATACCAGCGGACTCGTCCCATTGGGTTGTCCTGTTATCGAAATCGTTGCGCTCGAACTAATCAGCACCACAGCACCTACGATCACAATCAGACTTGCCACTGCCCCCAGCGACCACAACATCGGACTTCTGCTCGTGCTTTTACGTGCAGGCTGTGGCATGTATTCCTGTTGGGGTGAGGGTTCGAATACCGGCATTGCAGGCGCGGAAGTGATCGGGCTTGATGGCGGTTGAATATTCGGTTTGGGTGGTGGCGCGGGTTGCGGCATCGGAACATTTTCAGTAGCTAGGGCAGGAGCGCCGAATAAATCCTCTTCTACTGTTTCTTTCTTTTCTTCGCTTTCCCCACCGATGAAATCATCAATGATCGCTGCCCCCGGCTTCTCTGCTTCTTCCATCATCGGCGCAGGTTCAGGCGCAGTATCACTTATTAAGTCGACTGTGGATTGCGCCAGTTCGCTCAAACGCTGCTTGAGTTGAACAAATCCATTAGTTTGGTCAGTTACGAAATCAATGTATTGAATGGAGACAAAAATATACAGTGGCTTGCATTCGCGGTGACGCAGCGGCACAACCGGCTTCTTGGCTACGTCGAGGAAATAATCAACCTCCGACATCACCTCGCGTGAAAGTTGCGCTTCTTCCGTCAGTACCATCAGCAGCACATCCGAACTATCCAACCCCGCCTGAATCTTGTGACGGAAGTAATCCCCCGGTTGGATATTGTCCACATCCAACCACGTATCAAAACCCCACTGGTTCAATTCGCTTTTTACAGCGCGGGCAAAATCACGGTATTCACTTTTGTAGCTGATGAAAACCTGTAGCGTCACACCCTGCTCCCCGTTGTGTTGATCTCCTCTCAGTGTAGCCGTTCATATAAAATCAAGCAATTTCATCATGTACACCTGATTATTCTTTACTGCATTCAACTCAGTTAGCACCACACTAAACGCGAGCGAGATTTTCTACTGAATAAAGCGGTAGAACGTAAGCAACAAGAGTCCTTAAAGCCCCTCCCTGTGTTTTGGGGAGGGGTAAGTACAGACAACTTAATTCAGTCATACGGGAACTCGGTACTCACAACTCGGTACTATTTCTTCGGTTTATTTTTGGTTAACCCGACAAACCATTCCCCAACTTTAAATCAACCTCTTTAACTGCCACGCTCTCCTATTTCCGTTAGTGTCAAACCCCAAAAAGAGTTACAAAATGTTCTTCCAAATGGTAACCCCATCTCATTTTAATTGTTGTAAACTGTTCCTGTAGGGGAAATGGACTTGTGTCCTGTTTCACGCACCTTAAAAATTGGTGGTCTCCCTTGACAGAGTTGGTAAAATCATAACCAAAGAGATGCAGAGGGAGCAAGATGAGTGAGTTGGCATCAGTGGGCAGTTTCTGCCCCAACCCAAGCTGTCCCGATTATGGCAAAGTGGGAGTGGGTAAT
>JBBSBM010000061.1:0-44319 GCA_038251275.1 Aggregatilineales bacterium | reverse complement strand
TAGATTACCCACTCCCACTTTGCCATAATCGGGACAGCTTGGGTTGGGGCAGAAACTGCCCACTGATGCCAACTCACTCATCTTGCTCCCTCTGCATCTCTTTGGTTATGATTTTACCAACTCTGTCAAGGGAGACCACCGGAAACTCGAACCATTTTTAATTGACTCTGTAAGGACTTTTGTTCCATAATTAAGCGAGAAATATGTTATTCTCGATCTTGAGGATATTTTGTTGTAGGGGCGCAACATCTTGCGCCCTCTTAGCCCATAATGTCCCATGTGAAATGATAATCAATACGGGTATGTTAAAACCAATTTGTATTGGACTATACACTGGAGACTAAAGACTGATAGCTACTTCAGCAACAAGAGGCACAAACTGCATGGCGGTGGCATTAGCCGAGGCATCCGCCGAAAGTGTGTCGTTTCAGCGACTTTGAGCGAGCCAACCGCTGACACAAATTGTCGATTCAGCGACTTCTTCCCTCAATGCCGCCGGACAATTCAGCGGAAGTATTGCAAATTATGCAGCAAATGCAGCAAAATTTGCAGTTTCCGCACAATTTGAACGTTTGAGGATCAGTTTTTTTCAGTTAAAGACTCTGGGGCGTAATCACCGAGCGTGTGACTCACGACTTTAGTATCAGGACTCAAGCCTATGATCCATTCCGCCATAAGGGCGACGGCATGTTGTAAACCGGGGGTCGAACGAGGATAGCCCATTGTACCAACCTTGATAGTATATTGGTGATCGGTTTCACGGGGCGCAATGACCAACGAAATATGTTGATCGAGGGTGGTTTCGTGGATGTAGGCTTCAAAGAGCAGGACACTACGACCACGATAACCATGCAGCATACGAACGATGGTGTCACCCTGTTTATGTTCGCTGCCTTCGAAACGCGCCAATATCTCATCGAGACTGAAGGATGACTGGAATACAACATGTGTCATTTCTATTTCCTTGATTACTGGGAAATCTAGCGCGGGTTGGTCATTACGGCGGTAGGCAAAGTAATAACAAGCACGTCCCTCTTGCAATGCCCGCCCTTCATATTTAGTAATCACCCGCCCCGGCATCTCATTCGCCCAATCGGTGGGTAAAGTGTTCGTCAATGCCGGCGTTTCGTGCAGGAGTTCAGCACTCATTTCGGCATATTCGATGATGTCTGTCGCCAGATACAGCATCGCGCCAGTCTGCATCCGACTGACAAGAACATCCAACGTATCGCGTTGAATTAAACGCCGATGACCATGACGTTTTTTGAACCAGGGATCAGGGAAATTGATATGAACTTCGCTCAGACTGTATGGAACAAATAGATGATGAAGTGCCGTTTCCGCCATAGATTGGATAACGCGCACATTCGTCAAATGCTTGCGATCAATCGCACGTTCGGCGGAATCCAGACATAGATTGGAGATTTCCAAACCAATGATATTGGCTTCGGGCTTAGTATGTGCCAAATGTTGTAGAAAGTGCCCGTAGCCGAAGCCGATTTCTAAAACAAGTGGGCGATCCACACTGAAAAGTGCCGCCCAATCGGTCGGCCAAGCAAGGCGTAAACTGCTCAGTTTTTGCATATGGGTCTTTGATTGTGGGAAAAATCGGAGGAGGTGGGATTTGAACCCACGAAGGTGTTACCCTTACCCGCGTTCCAGGCGAGCGCCTTAGGCCACTAGGCTACCCCTCCTAAAATGATCGTTAGGGATTATATCAGTAAGAAAACGGTTTATCCAGACAGTTTTCTCAGCATTTTAGGACCAGCCTTGGTTGCCGCCGCCGGACGAGCCAGCTTATCTAGAAAAGTCGTGATCTGCCAATTAAACACATCTGGTGTTTCAAGCTGAGGCATATGTCCACAATCAGCAATTTCGGTCAGCAACGATCCCGGAATACTGGCTTTAATGGCTTCACGGTCTCCGGGAGGGGTAAAAGTATCCTCTACGCCCCAAAGTATCAGCGTCGGAACCAATGGCGTTCGCTCACTCGGAATGCCGCTGCTCACCAGCATTTGCATCATACGGCTAAAAGCGGGACTGGCAATCTTCGCACCTGCATAAAACGTATCCGTCAAAATAGGTTTAATATAAATTAATTTTTGTAAAGCGCTTGAATTGGTCGTCATCTTACCAAATTGAGCGAATATGAGGGTTGATAAACCGGGAATTCGATCCACCCATTTAAAAAATGCAGGTAAGTCCGGCACACCGCCTCCATTAATCAGAATCACGGCCGGTGCGTATTTAGGATTAGCAGCCGCAAATAAACGAACAAGCAATGCGCCAAAAGAATTACCAACCAGCACAACTTGTTCAAGCTGATGAGCATCAATAAACGATTTAATCCAGTGCATTAACACATCAGTACGCTTCACCGGAAGCGGTTGGCTTTGACCAAAACCCGGCAAGTCAGGCGCAAGAACATGAAATGTTTCAGCTAACAACGGCAACACCGGCTCCCAATGCAGTTTCGCATCCCCAAAGCCACCATGTATCAAAAGTAAAGGGCGTGCATTGGTCTCCCCTGCTTCCCAATAATGCACATTTAATCCATCAACAAGAATATTCTTTTCCTGCTCGTTCATCCTTCAATCCCATCGGCACTATTTATAAATCCGTTTTCTGACAGCCACACTTCTAACTGTTCAATGTTGCCTTCAGTGATCATCGAACCACGGTTAATTCCGCGTGGACTGCTCCCTGCTGGAAGCGGAGGCGGAACTTGATATGGCAGTACTTCGCCCGCCTCGGCTACCACTAAAGTCGGCACAGAGAGAAACCCCGTCCACTCTAAAACTCGCCGCCGAGCTTCCATATCTTTATCGATGAAAATCTCGTGGTAGCTCAACGCATGATCATCTAAAACGCGTTTCGCTACTGTGATAAAAGGGCAACCTGTCGTCCGTGAATACATAACCAGTTGTTTTGTCATTAAATCTAACCTGTGGCTGTAGCGCTACTAGCTTCTGCGGTCGGTAACGATTGCTGATTGGGCTCAAGGAAACATAATATACCGTCTGTAATACCCTTCGCCATTTCGTCCTGTTTATCGGTCAATATGCTACGATCTGCCAGCATAAATCCCAATTCAAGAATAGCAGCCGGTGTTAACGGATGAATTTCGCGGAAGGTATGATAGTCACTCATATCGATTGTTACGCCCGGACGACGGGCCAAACCTGTAGCTTGCCCATAGTACCGGGCAACACATTCAACTAAACCATCGTCCTGCCCCAACCCACTACGAGCGGCTGCACGGGCAATGAGATAACCAGTCACGACTTCACCAAAGTTCTTGCAGGTGTTGGCGTGAATCGATACTAAGGCAGCCGCTTGGTAACCATCCAAACGGTTATCGAATTCATCCAACAGGTCCACCGAGTATCCGCGATCTCGTAAATTGCGTACTACTTTTTGTGAAACAGCAAAGGTAATCGAAGCCTCAGTCAAACCATCGGGACAAACCGCACCGGGATCAGGTGGCACTTGTGGGCCACGATGCCCCGAAACAATACCAATTTTCCGCAGCCAATTCGGTGTAGGGATAACCGTAGGTACTGTTGTTGCTTGTCCGGTAGCCTGCGCGATGCTCAACTTGGATTTAACTTGATCATTGATGAACTGAGATGGTGTTGACCATGTGAAAATGGTCGCCATCAAAGCAGCCGCAATCACAATAACGATCACTGAACGGATAACGCCGCCCATAACACCCACCGTTTGACGACGACGACGTGTCTGGCGTTTTTTCACCCGTTGGATGCGCTGAGCCTCCATCGCAGAATCGTATTTTTGCTGCATATCTACAGGTGCTTGGATCGTTTCTGTCTGGGTAGATGCAGTACTACGTGGGTCTTTAATTGAAGCAGAAACAGCAGCAAGTCGCGGTGGACGCTCCGACTCGGCCTTCGCTGCGGCACGACGCATAATCTCCATAAAAGCAACCGAAGCGGGAATTTCTCCCTCGGCTGGCGGTGGCTGAGGATTTTGTGAGGCATTGTCTTCCGTGAAATGCGGTTCGTCAGACATAAAGTGTTCTCAACAACTATGCACACTCATCTGCATTCAATTATGGGATGGTGTTGGCGATAGTCACCACCCCATCCAATTTTTCGATTATATAGGCAATCGCCCGTTACTCATAATCATGGCGATTTTACCTCATAGACTTGTGCACCGTCACTGTCAAACACCAAATTAAGATAGGGTGCAGCACTAACCAGCGAACGCATCTGAACCAGTTCAGTAAATGGCTTATTCCAGCGGAACATCGTATCGATACTTGCCGGATTGGTCACCAGCTGTGGCACAATCACATATTGGATTTTGGCGCTCCGCAGCATTTCAGCTTGGGTAGGATTCGCAGGGTCATCCCAAAAAGCCCGTAAGCGATCTTGTTCGGCAATGCTGGCCTCATTGTTCCGGAAAAACGGCTGCCAGCGATAATACACCGTATCACGCTCGGCGATAACTGGAACCCAGTCACTTTCATGCGAATTATCTTTTTGCGTACCGGGAAAATTTAATACGCGCGCATCTTCAGGGGTATTGTGCTTAATCCACTCCATTGCTTTTACATCATCCGCCGAGGAAAACGCACCATAGAAGCCGATGCGACCTTTGCTAAATGCCAACAGTTGTGGGCTCAAAACGAGTGCCACAAGAATAACGATAAGGCTGGCTGTCAACGCTACATATGACCAACTAGGCGAGAGACTGCCCAATCGCTTTGCTCCATAACGCTCCCATAACCATAGTAACCCTACCCCTCCCAAAATGGCGTAAGGGATGATTGGCCCGTGCCACGCAATGCTAAAGGGATAATCGTAACGCAGGATAGGTGCAAGCAGGTTGGGAGCGATACTTTCTAGTAATCCGAGGCTCGCAAATTCTAGTACGAATACCAACCAACAGACCGCCAATATAACCGATTGGCTGCGATTACGAAGCCCAATGACTGCACCCAAAATAGCTACAGGTACAATCCACACTCCGTGATACAAGATTAGGATGCGCCAATACGATGGATCACGAGTAAAAGGTGAAGCAATGTTACTACCGAGTAAATCCTTGACACTATAGAGCCACGGTGCAATCGCAATGAGCGCAATCAACGGCATACCGATTGCCAGAACCAACCAGCTTTTAAGCGTCGGGCGAGGTCGCCCAAACCACATCGTTATTAACCAAGGAACATAGCCAAGCATCAAGATAATAGTGGTATCGGGATGTGCTAAAACGAGTGCGCCGAGCATCAAACCGCCGCCCACTGCATCAGCAACGGTAGGCTTATGTTGAAAGCGGATTGCTAAAATTAGAAAAGATTGGGCAAAAACGAGTCCCAAAATAGTCGTGTAGTGTGAATCCATAAACGCTGTGAACAGGCCTATGCTCAACAGCATGACTAAAGCCATTGCACGTCCCAAGCGTTTATCGCGAATTTCAGAGCCCATATCATAGGCCAGCCAGACATTGAGCAGACCTAAGATTGCACCGACACTGATTTGCACACTCTGCATACCCTGATTCAATTGATGACTGAGGTAAGCGATCAATACTGAAAAACCGGGGGAGTAAAGATAACTAATCTCAGGATGCCATGGCGCTAATGATTGAAAGCCACCGCCCAAACGCGCCATCAGGCCAAGATAGCCAAATCCCTGAGCGTCCGTATCTAATGGAACAGGAAAAATCAATACTGGAATAAGAAATATGAGGCCCACAAGACCGAAAAACATGAGATCGCGCGGTCCCGGCCATCCTTGCTCGGCATCAGCTAATATTTCACCTTTAGCCTCAGCACGTTTTTGACCGTAAGATAATGTGCCAAACAAAAAGATGCAAGTGATAAGAGCGAACAACAAATAGTCGATGACCAACGTGTTCCAGCCAAAAAGCGACGACCAAAAAATAGAACCGCCCATCACGATGCCAAGGGCTAACCCCGCCATCAAACCAATACGCGGTTCTGAACTAGGCCAAGCAGGGGCCAACATAGCTCCCGCACCAAAAACAATAGCAGCGAAAATGAAAATGACGAAAAGTGGCATGAAATCCTTCTAAAATTATGGTGTGTTTGATGGTACAAACCACAATACGTTCGCCGTAGTATAGTGGTTTGTGAAAGTATAATCTATGCCAGTCACCATGCCAGCATTCACTCAAAATCGATGGCAATTTTGTAACGGAATTGTGCAACCTTTCGCGATAGCGTAACGTACAAGCTAATTATCCGTTACAATACTTGTCTAATTCATGAATACGAGAAGCGCTTATGCAGATGGCTCCGTCAATTTCATCTTCGCAAATCAACGGCCTTTCTGAAACGGAAGCTGTTGCAAGGCGCGCGAGCGGGCAAGGAAATAATGTCCACTTCCAAAGCAGCCGCACCTACGCGGATATTATCCGTGCAAATGTCTTCACCTTTATCAATCTGGTGCTATTTGGTATCGGTGCTGTGCTGGTGGTGCTGGGTTTATATAGTGATGCCTTTGCTTCGGTCGGGATAGCTTTTTGGAACACAGTCATCGGTATTGCCCAAGAACTCCGCGCCAAACGTGCTCTTGATAAAATCGCCCTGCTCACCCGACCAAAAGCGACTGTCATGCGAGACGGAAAATCGGTTGTCGTTGACCCCAGCATGATTGTCGTTGGCGACATTCTATTGGTCAAAGCTGGTGATCAAATCGTCGTTGACGGTAAAGTCGTCAGCGAAAGCCGTGTCGATGTTGACGAATCACTGCTGACAGGTGAATCTAACTTGATCGCTAAACATAAAGGTGATCAGGTTTTTTCGGGCACATTCTGTGTAAACGGTAGCGCCTACTACGAAGCCCAAATGGTAGGTGAGCAAAGTGTCGCCAGCAAATTGACCGCTGGCGCACGGGCTTATCGAGCTGAAAAAACACCATTGCAAGTCGATATTGAGTTCATCGTCCAACTATTGGTGATGGTGACATTGCTCATCGGAACGCTGTTCACACTAGCAGCGCTGGTCGTCAGCCAACCTTTAACGGAAAGTGCACGAATAGCTGCCGTTATAGCGGGACTCATTCCCAACGGCTTATTCTTCATGACCACAATTGCCTACGGTATGGGCGCAGTACGCATGGCAGGTCAAGGGGCTCTTATTCAGCACGCGAATGCTGTTGAGTCGATGAGTAACGTCAATGTGCTGTGTCTGGATAAAACAGGCACTTTGACCGCGAACCGCATAAATCTAGTTGAAACTGTTCCCTATTCAATTAGCAACGAGGAATTCCGGCGTATTCTCGGTATGTACGCCGCCAGCGCGGGAAGTGGCAATCGCACTTCTGAGGCGCTGCATGAAGCACTCAATGGTGAAAAGCAAGATTCGGTGGAGGAAGTGCCATTTTCTTCAGAACGAAAATGGAGTGCTATCGCTTTCGACACGTCCGAACTTAAAGGGATATATGTTTTAGGCGCACCTGAAATGCTGCGACCGAATCTGAATACTGGTATGGATATTGACGAGAACTTGTCTAAATGGGAAAAACAAGGCTTGCGTGTTTTACTCTTTACACAACATGCCAAAATTGTCCCTCTGCACAAAGATGAAGAACCACAGCTACCCAAGAATTTGGTTGCACTAGGTGGGATAGCATTTAGCGACGAACTGAGACCAGAAGCTGAAGAAACACTCAAACAATTCTCAGAAACGGGCATTCAACTCAAAATTATCTCCGGTGATAACCCAAATACGGTCGCAGCGTTGGCGCGTCAAGCGGGCTTAGACAAGAATATTCAGGTTTTATCTGGTCTCGATTTGGAGAAGATGAACCCGACTCAGTTTGCCGAGGCCGCAGAAAAAACTACGGTATTCGGGCGGATTACACCGCAACAAAAAGAACGTCTTGTTGGTACATTGCGTGCAAGCGGTCATTATGTCGCGATGATTGGCGATGGCGTAAATGATGTGCTTTCGCTTAAACGGGCACAAATTGGTATCGCCATGCAAAGTGGCAGCCAAGCGACACGTGGCGTCGCTGATATTATTTTACTAAATGACTCGTTCGCAGCCTTGCCATCAGCCTTTAATGAAGGCCAACGCATCGTTATGGGCATGCTTGACATCATCCGCTTATTTCTTTCACGTGTGATTTATCAAGCGCTGATTATCGTCGCCATAGCCATTATCGGGCTAGGATTTCCGATTACACCAGTTCACCAATCTTTGTTATCGCTGATTACAGTAGGATTGCCGACCTTGGGATTAGCAGCATGGTCTCATGCTGGCAAACCGCCGCGTGGTTCACTGCGTACTGTGCTGCGATTCGTCATTCCAGCGGGTATCTCGATAGCGACGGTTGGGGTCGCGATATATGTGGTGTACTATGTTGCGACCTTTACCAACAGTGCGGGAACTAATGTATTCAACATTAGAAGTTTAACCCACGCGCAAGTGGTCATGCTGGAAACAGCGCGTGGTGAAACCATCACACAAATCATCGACACAGCGCAAGGTGAAGCGTTAGCTGTTGCACGGACAATTCTAACATCTGTGACAACATTAGCCGGCATCGTATTGATTGTTTTTGTTGAACCACCAACCCAATTTTGGACGGGTGGCGATGAATACAGCGGTGATTGGCGACCAACGATTGTGGCTATTGCTTTGGCAATTCTTTACGTCGTCATTATGCTGGTTCCGAGCCTCAGATACAGTTTTGAACTCACGGAACTGGATCGGCGTGACTGGATAATTGTTCTATCGGTAGTCGCCTTGTGGACTATGTTGCAGCGATTTTTATGGCGAGCAAAAGTTTTCGACAAGTTGCTACGGTTAAATTAACCATCAATTTTAGCGAAGACCTTCACATTCCAATACTTTCATGGCGGCGTTATGACCGGGAACACCACTGACACAACCACCACGAACAGCACCAGAACCACAAATAAACAGGTTGGGATAGGCGGTTTCGACACCCCAAGTACCAACCTGTTCAGCATTATCGGTAAAGGGCCACGTCAGGTTGTTGTGGAAGATATTGCCCTGTGGCAAACCGAGTTCGGCTTCCAAATCCAGCGGTGACTTGGCTTCGATACAAGGTTTACCATCAGCATCTACTGCTAAGCAGTCTTCCAAGTCATCTTCCAAATATGAATCAATGGCCTGCATATAGCTGTGAAGCACTTTTTCGCGTGTGCCAGCGTTGTCATCTTCGAAGATTTTGGCACGCATATCAAGGCCAAAGAGGGTGATTGTTTGATAACCAGCGGCATGAAGTTCGGGTGAAAGCGTAGACGGATCGGTCATGGTCTGGCAGTACATTTCACCGGGCGGTTGCTGGGGAATGAGTCCTTGGATAGCCTGTTGATAGCTGGCTTTCATGGCTTCATAGCCTTCATCCATGTGGAAGGTGCCGTTGAAAGCCTGTTCAGGGGTGTAACCTTGGGCTTTGAGACGAGGCAGCTTCTTCAGCACCATATTGACTTTAAAGACAGCACCTTCATCAACCTGAGCGGGAATTGAGCTATCAACTAGCAGTTTACTTAAAACGCTAGGAGCGACATTCGACAGGACATACTTGGCTTGAACGGTGTGTGTCTGGTCATTTTGGATGTAGGTAACTGAGCTTTCAGAACTGAGATTAACCTGATTGACAGCAGCCGAGGTTTCGATATGGACACCAGTGGCTAAAGCAGCTTTTTCAAGAGCGACGGAAATTGAACCCATACCACCAATGACAACTTGCCATTCACCAGTGCCTTGACCGATGATGTGATAAAGGTAAGTGCGGTTTTGGAGCAGTGTGGGATCGTGTGGATGGGTCAGAATGCCAATTTTGGCGTTGGTGAAAGCTAAACCACGAATACGATCATCGTGAAGAATGCGTTCGAGGCCAATACCAAGCGGTTCTTCGATGAGCATTTTCCATGCTTCTTGGGCATCAGCATCTTTAAATTGGGACTGCATTTCCGAGCGAGATTGCAGGGGTGATAAGAGCGTGGGCCAGACTTTTTGGGCGAAGGTTTCCATCAGCCGATTGAAGCGTTGGTAGGCGAGATATTCGCTGTTGTTGCCGGTGAGTTTGCGGAAGGATTCGACGGTTGAACCTTCATCATCGTTACTGATGAGTAAGGCCATATGCTGACCATTACGGACTGTAGGCGTGAAAGAAGAGACGCTACGACGACGACTTTCAAAGTTGAGGCCGAGATCAGTGCTGATTTGTCGTGGGAAGAGACTGAGCAGATAGGAATATCGAGAGAGTTTAGCATCAATACCTTTGAAGGCTTGGACGGTTTGTACAGCACCACCAGTTTGAGGTTGACGTTCAAGAACGAGGACAGAAAGGCCAGCTTTAGCGAGATAAGTGGCTGAAACAAGGCCATTATGACCACCACCAATAATGACGACATCATATTTGGAT
Organism: Aggregatilineales bacterium; assembly: GCA_038251275.1. Classification (GTDB taxonomy): domain Bacteria; phylum Chloroflexota; class Anaerolineae; order Aggregatilineales; family Phototrophicaceae; genus CFX2. Next base: position 33,922 of record JBBSBM010000061.1, on the reverse strand, counting down.
TTTACTTTTGCCATTGAGATGACCTTATTTGATTGTGAAGTAATGGGCAGATTGTACCTGATCAGCAAGTTGGTTGCCGAGTGACGTTTGTCAGATGGACTGAAAGCCTGATAAACAGGTGATAACAGGTAACATTAAGGAAACTATTACAACGAATGGTGAAATAGGAGAGATTTTTTATTGCAGAGACACAAAATAAAGCAGAGATAAGGCACTAGACAATAAGGGCGAACAAAAAGGGGCGAAATTAGTTAAGAAAATCAAATTGAATACAAACGTAAAAACAACTTAGGTGGCAATCGAATTACGTCAGTTATAATAGGTTCATGAGGGTCCAACGACTAGGAGTAAATAATGACTGAAATGATGTGTGAATTCCCGGCGACTGTGCCTTCGTTGAAGGTGGATTTCGCCAAGTTAGGGGTGAAAGCGGGCATGACGCTGGTGGTTCATTCGTCATTAAAATCATTAGGGGACGTGAATGGCGGGCCAGTGGCGGTAATTTTGGCGCTGGAAGAAATGCTAGGCGAAGAAGGCACATTGGTGATGCCGACGTTTACCGCTGATAACAGTGAACCGTCCAACTGGCAACATCCACCTGTGCCAGAGGAATGGTGGCAGCCGATTCGAGCGACAATGCCAGCCTATGATATGGAACTATCACCCAGCTTCCGCATGGGCATCATTCCTGAGACGTTTCGTAAGCAAACTGGCGTGATACGGAGTAACAATCCAGACGCATCATTCGCGGCATGGGGACGACATGCCCAACAGATTACCGAGAATCACGCGTTGTATCCCCTATTCGGTGAAAATTCACCTGTGGCACAGGTGTATCGGCTTGATGGTTGGGTGCTGCTGTTGGGCGTTGGACATAACAAAAATTCATCGCTGCATCTGGCAGAGAGCAGAGCAAACATCGCACATGGGACAATCCATTTGGGTTCACCGATGTTGATTGATGGGGTGCGGCAGTGGATGCCGTTTGATGATATTGATTGGGACGACTCCGATTTTGATGCGCTGGGGGCGGATTTTGCCCGCGAAACAGGTCTACAACACGAAGGCAAGATTGCTAAAGCAACTGCACTTCTTATGCCACAACGAGCGCTGATTGACTATGCGATAACGTGGTTTGAGAAGCATCGGGGAGTGAAGATATAAGAACGAGGCAAGCCATTGACGGAGGATAAACCCTTCGTCAAGATAAATAAAGCCCCGTAAACGGGACTGTAAAGAGCATTGTCTGGTCCTGAACAGCGTGTGAGTTTGCCTCGCATCGGGCTAAAGCCGCGATGCTAACCACAGGACAAGTCTGCTAAAGCGACTTCAAAATGCATTAAGTAATTACAATCGTGATGTGAAGCAGCACCAAATCCGTCATTGTATCTCTTTTAATTACACAACTACTGATGCTCTTGCCCATTCATTAGCAAATTCGTGGCGAAGTGAGGTGATAACAATAGGCTCTTCAATACGCGAGAACATAAATCCGCGATTTCCGAGATCTTTTATAGATGCACCAAAGTGATAAAAATCACGGTCATCAATTATCACAAACCTATCATGAAAGGCTTGTGAAGTACGTATGTTTAACCCACGATATTGCTTATTAAACGCCGTTGCAGCAGTTGTTAATGCTGGTGAAACTGATTTCGAGTTCGTCAAAATACTACCTGTAGCAGCATCAGATTTTGCAGTCAATAACTTCAAGACATCTTCATTAATATAGCCATCTATTAAAACAATGTTCTTTTGAGCTTGAGTAATAAGATCAGTTATCTTAAGCAAAGCGTCAAAAAACTGACCAGTGAAGAATACTCCCTCTCGAGTAACAGTGGCAGAAGGTACAGCAGGATTAACGACAAAAGACAGAAGGTCAAGACAATAGTTAATGTCATAAACTAAGCTTTTTACGTAATAAACATCAGTGATGGGACTTCCGGAACCTGTACCTACTTTTGGAGGAATGGGTTGCTCCTGTAAATCAGCAAAGAGAGATGGATAGAGTGATTGCAGTATCATTCGCAATTCAGCATATCTTACATATACTACCCTTACAGATTCTATAAGCACATAACCCTGACCCTCAATCTTCGTCTCAAGCAACTTCTGAGATGCTCTAAGTATCGCTACAACTTCATTGATTTCCATATTTCCCCAATCGGATTCGAGTATCCACATATACAACTTATCACATACTAGCTAATCTCATCCATAGCATATGTAGCAAAATTAAATACAACTAAGAATCACATCTAGTGCAAGAGCTTAAAGAGCAACTTCGTATGGCATGGTGGCCTCCAATATGTTCAATCGAATGAATTTACCTGTTGAGGTCATTGAACCATACTCTGGTCGGTTTTCAAAGTACTTGCTCTACTAAAAAGAGCGCCGAAGCGCCCTTGATTGAGAATTTATAGCAAGTATATTATTGACAGTGACAAGATACCCCCACCCTAGCCCTCCCCCGCAAGCGAGGGAGGGAACAAATTCTAATGTGCGACGGTGAAGGGCACTTCATAGGGGGCTTGGAGGAAGCCGCCGCCATTATCCACGATGACCAAGCGCATCCGATAGCTGCCGTTGACCAACCCCGGCACATAGAGATTCTCTAATTGACCGTTGACGACACTGTTGGTGTGGGTGGTGCCGATGGTCGTCCAATCACCGAGATTGCCGCCAATGACCTCAACTTTATAGAACTTGCCGAGATCCGAAGTGAACTGCACTGTGCCGAAAATCGGTGTTTCACCCGTCAAGACTTGCCCCGGCGAAGGCGAGGTGATGATAGCGGTTGTGACCACAGGCCCATATCCACCACTGCCGCCACCTTGCAACAAATCAGCAGTACAGGTGATGGTCGGTAGGAAAGCCAAGCCGTTGTTGCGAGCATAATTTTCCGCCGAGACGGCATCATCCGGTACGGGCGGCGGGGCGATGAACAACTGTGCCTGCGCGCCGATGGCGGAAGCAGCGAGATCATTCGGCACCTGACAATACAACGGTGTGGGTGGGGGCTGCTGCCCCTGTGCCACTTGGAACTGGATCAGGCTGGCGATTTCCGGTGCAAGTCGGAAGGACAAGACCTGGAATACACCGGGAGAAACTTCGGTTAACTGTACACCGTTTTGCTGCTGTTGAGCGGGCTGTGGTGCAGGTGGATAAACCAGATTTCCATCCGCGTCAGGGATACCCGCAGGGCCATCCAAGAACCACTCGGTGATGCGCGGGCAATCGGTAGCCGGTTCCTTCAAGCGCCGAACGTCGCAAATCTCGCGACGGGAAACGCCAGCGGGTGCTTGCTGCTGGTTGGGCTGTAGCTGACCATTAACGGCGAAGTCTTGACTCAAGAGCGATTGATTGCCGTAAATTGTATTTAAGACACTGTTCCAGATCGGTGCGGCTCCGGTTAAGCCGGATGAGTTAACCATTGGAGCGCCGTTACTGTTTCCGACCCATACGCCGACTGCGACGTTGCGTGTATAACCGACTGTCCAGTTATCTTTGACATCGTTGGTCGTTCCAGTTTTCACGGAAGCATTCAACGCGCCCGTGTTCAAAGGGCTGTTCGCGCCCATCGCAGTGCTGCGCGCGTTATTATCCGCCAGAATGTCACTGATGATGAACGCAACACGCGGGTCAAGTGCCTGTTTACCGTATGCCGGTTTGTTGACGGTCTTTTCGGTTGGCACACCTGTGGTACAGCCATTTTCATAGTTGTAGATGATATTGTCGCTGTTATCCAACACACAGAGGATAGCGGTGGTGGGTACATATGAGCCTTGATTGGCAAAGACCGAATAGCCGTTTGTGAGGTCAAGTAATGAGACTTCACCACCGCCCAAGGTCAATGAGAGGCCGTATTTACTGGCATCATCACCCAATGAGCCGACGCCAAAACGCTGCATCAAGCCAAGTAGATAAGCGACACCATAACGGCGCAGGGTTTGCACAGCAGGAATGTTGTAACTGTTCGACAAGGCATAACGCATAATCATCGGGCCGTGGAAAACACCATCGTAATTGCGGGGTATATAAGGCGCTTGTCCGTCGATGCCAATCTTAGTCGGCACATCCCAAATAACATCACCGGGAGTCATACCATTTTCCATCGCGCCGGAGTAGTTAAAGGGCTTCATAGTGCTTCCGGGTTGGCGAAGCGATACAGCAACATTCACACGACCGTCGATGGCATCATTGTTGTAATCGACACTGCCAACCATCGCCAGAATTTCACCTGTCAACGGTTTGAGAACAACCACTGAAGCGTTGGTCACATTTTGAGAAGCAAGAGATCCTACCTGATTACGGGCTGCCTCTTGGGCAGCATTATTGATGTCCAAATCCAGTGTGGTATAGACCTTAAAGCCACCGCGTGCTACATCCTTGGGTGCATAACCGATTTGTCCCATTAACGTTTCGAACTGGTTTTCGGCATAAACGGTAAAGTGCGGTGCTTCAAGCGAGATGTTACGTGGTACAAAGTTCAAGCCTTGAGCCAGCGCATCGTTAGCCTGTGCCTGCGTGATTTTACCGAGGACAACCATTCGATCTAACACCAAGCGCCAACGAGCTTCGACTTTATCCTGTACAGCAGGATCGTTGCTGAGGGGGTCAAGATCAGCCGGAGCCTGTGGCAAGCCTGCTAACAACGCAGCCTCACCTAAGGTCAATTGGCTGGCATGCTTACCAAAGAGCGTTTGAGCGGCGGCCTCCGCCCCATAAGATAGATTGCCGTAGTAGATTTCATTGAGATAGAGTTCGAGGATTTGTTCCTTGCTCATTTGTCCGTTGAGCGCCAACGCCAAGCCAATTTCGTCCAATTTACGCTGGACACTGCGCTCGGCTCGATATTCAGTGTCGAACAGCACCCCCCGTACTAACTGCTGTGTAATGGTACTGCCCCCTGTCGACCCTTGCTTTAATCCCGCATATTGCAGAAAAGCACGTAAGGTCGATTGAACATCAATGCCGGGGTTGGTGAAAAAGCTGTCATCTTCAATAGAAACAGTCGCGTCGATCAGCGTTTGGGGGAAATCAGCATATTTGAGTTTGGTGCGGCGACCTTCACCAAAGGCCTCGTACAATTGACGACCGTTGCGATCAAGATAGAAGGTGCTTTGGAATTGCTGATAGTTATTGATTTCAGAAACACGCTGCGTCAACTGCTGTTGTACGCGTGAGGCATATGCGCCACCAATCGCTAAGGTTAACAAGCTTGAACCACCGCAGAAAATGACAATGAAGCCTATCAACAGTCCAATACAACCGCGCGAACAACCCAAACATCCACGTTTCCGCTGAGTCTGTCGACGTTGCAACGGTTGGGATGGAATATTGCCAGCTTGTGGTGCGGGCGGGATATTGGCTGGCGGCTGAGGATAGGGTTGTTGGTACTGCTGACCTGCAGGCTGATTATAATTGCGGTGCGCTGGCGCTGGCTCATGCGGCATGGTGTTATCCAACCGCACAGCTTTATGCTGCATGGTGTTGCCCGCATCAGATTTACTCGGACGTGTGTTGAAGTCCGGATTAGGGTCTAGTCCACCACTTCCCTGCAAGGTTTTATTAGGATCAGGCACACCCGGTTCACGCATAATTGGCATGGTTGGCATATTGCGAGCGTCCGCGGGATTGTCCCTGTTCCAGAGCGGCTTTTCAGGAGGCATGTCATGCTGAGTAGCCTCTACTTCATCACTAAAGGGTAGATGAAATGGAATGTCATCATCATCGGGACGCTCTTCAGGCACTTCATCAGGCAATCGGGAATCATGTTCGTCAGGCATTCAAAACTCCACAGTATGGGTTGTCATAGTTCGTCAAATTATCCTGTATTCCGATGTTCATTTAACCGGGATATACAGGTCAGTTCGCATCGCTGCATCTAATCTCTATAATAGCAGAATGTGGGCTGTGGAGTGTGGTGATAACCTGACGGCAGGGATGCGCTTGATGGACGTTGGGCAGGCGTAGGTTTGCCCCACAAACACTAGAATAGGCTATACTAAAATATCAAGAAGCGACTATATATGTAATAGGATAACCAGACTATCCCGGTAAAGGGATGGATGTAAACGCATGATAATCGAACCCGACAAACCTCAATTTATCCCCTACCCAAATGGATTGCTGCGGCTGGCACTTCGCATGCCACTTACGCTGTTCCGTCTGGGACTAGGCGATTTGCTGAACATGCTGCGGTTGATGATTTTGACAACACGTGGGCGCAAATCCGGGCAACCGCGCCATGTGGCGATCGAATTCCGACGACATGGCAGCATAATTTATATTATATCCGGTTGGGGTAATCGTCCCGACTGGTATCAAAACCTACTGGCTGATCCATTGGTGACTATTCAGTTGGGCAGACATACCATTAGTGCGTCGGCTGACCGTGTGACTGATCCAGCAGAAGCACTGCGAGCTGTCAACCTGTTTCGACGTGATGCACCTGCGCGCTACGATGCTGTGCTGGGGCGATTGGTTGACGACGAAATTAGCGGACTCAAACTGCCTGATATTTCCCATCAATTTACGGTCGTCAGACTTACCATTGTCGAGGATAATCCACTTCTTCCCGGCCTGCGGAGGGATAGAGTCTGGTTGTGGCCGCTGACTTTGGTAGGATTAGGGTTGATAATCACACTTCTTGGACATTACAGTAACCACCCACAGGAGAGAACCTAAAATGAGCGACCTTGCCGATCAGGAAAATCTCTTGCAGCAAGTACGGCAGGCTTTACAACAAGTACGACAAGCCCTCCAAAATGAGGATTATGAGCAGGCAATTGGTGGACTATTGCAATCGACAGAACTCGCCCGTGCGATGAATGATCCAGCCGCGGAAGGTCGGCATTTAGGCAATCTGGCGTTGATTTATTATCGTACTAAACGACCCGACCTCGCTTTAGAATGTTTTGATCGTGCGCTGATTCTGGCTCGTGCAGATAATGACCGGTTGACCGAAGATGGTATCCTCGGCAATATGGGCAACATTCTGCGGGAACTCGGTCGCCATAACGAGGCTGTAGACTATCTGAATCAGGCACTCTTAATCGCGCAGGAGATTGGCGACACACGCGGTCGTGGTATTTGGCTGTCTAACCTCGGCTTGGTTTATGACGATTTGCAAAATTTCAAGGAAGCAATTGAGTTACACCGTGAGTCAGCCAATGTTGCCAGACAGATGCGCGACCAACGCAGCCTCGTGGCAAGGTTGGGAAATCAAGGTAACTCACATCTTGCCCTCGAGCAGCATACAGAAGCCATAAAGTGTTTTCATGAAGTAGTAGCGCTGTACAAAACGCTTGGCAACTCAGCCGAAGCAGCGCTGCGGTTGGGCATCATCGGCAATGTTTATAACGATTTAGGCCGGAAAGCTGGCACCGAATTTGAAGCCCGCTTCTATTACGAGCTGGCGCGTGATACCTATCTCGAAACCATTAAGCTGGCGCAAGAACTGGGTGATGGTGTTGGTGAAGGCGATCTACTCACCAGTTTGGGTATGGTCTACGGGAATATGGGCGAGTACGAACAAACTATCAACCATTTAAGCGCTGCTCATCAGATTTTTACAGCTCTTAACTTGAGTGATCGGATGGCTTATGTGGAAGAAAACATACGACTGGCACAAAATCTATTGGAGCAGGCGCGTTAGAAGTGTGAATTGTGTTAACAGGGGTGCGGGCAGTAGCTTCAGTCGCTACTACCCGGCATATTAATCGAAATCGTCAAAATCATCATCGTCATCATCTATATCGATGTCCATGTCATCCGTTTCGGTATCACCCATCAAGCGATCCAGAAATGCCTCATCGTTCTCATAACCGAGCGTATCGGCGAGATAATTAAATTCGCAGACAATCGTCTCGAATAGATAGTTCTCTTCATAAGCATCCGGCGGATAATAGGAAATCATCGCTTCATAGACCTGCTTGAGGTCCACATAACGCCGTTCCAGAAAGGCCAGATGCTCTGGTGTAAGTGGTTGTCGTCCCATGCTGATCCTCCTGTAAACCTTTCTTAACGATCAAAAACTGCCCGGAACGGCACGCCAGCCTCCGCTGAGGCCACCGTTATCGGTAATTAACACAAAAATCATACCGCGCTGTGGGAAATATACCATCTGTCCACGCTCGAATACTTGAGCGGTGGATTGTCCCCCCTGCTCATCCGTCATTGCCCAACCGAGAGCATGCACTTCAGCAAATGTCCGCCACACCTTACCAAACCCTCTTACTGGCACGATGAGACCCGATGGTGCAGTCTCACCACCACTAGCCGGATCAACCGCTGCGTTAAAGGTATCATCGTATCGTTGGAAGCGACCGGTGCTAAATAGTGCATAAATGGCTTGCGGCGGCCCCGCCATCCACAACATCTCACCAAATTGGTAGGTTTGTGAGGCAGTGGCAAACGCGATCACTCCCAGCGGACAACCGATTTGCGATGCAAGTGTCGGGTCGCTGTTATAAACTGCCGCAAAACCGCCACCGGGCGGTGTAGTGCAAGTCGGCATCACAGGCGGTGCAGTTGCCCCCACCACTGCGCCGGGAACGGTTGGCGCAAGTGCTGGCAGCAAATTAGGCGGCAAAATGGTCGCCTTGGCAGCCATTTGAAGCAGCGCCATCAGCCCTTCGTTATCAGCAGTCGGGAAAGGCGTATCACTTGGCAACGGCGTATTAGTCACGGTGGGTGTTGGCGTATCGGTAATGGTTGCGCTGGGTGTGACGGTCGGCGTATCTGACATCAGCACAGTTGGCGATGGTGTAATTGTATCGGTCGCTGACGGACTCGCGGTAATGGTCGCTGTTGCAGTGACAGGTAATGTTGCGGTCAGAGTCGGCAAAGCAGCAACCGTCGGCAGTTCACCCACCGTTTTTGGCTGATTACCACCGCAAGCTGTGAGCATAAGCCCCAGCACTATCACTGAACCGAACCGAATACCCATACCTCGCATCGTCCGCTTCCTTACTTCCCCCAATAGCCTCTATTAACCCCCACCCTAGCCCTCCCCCGTAAACGATGGAGGGAACAAAACAAATGCAATATTTTTATTGATCCTTTTGATTCTGGATCACGCGCATTTGATTTGTTAGCGCTATTATAGTGCAGAAAAGCAGGTGGAAATAACCAATTCATCCCATTTGGAGATCATTACATGCCGGAACAGCAACTGACCTTCGTTCACATCAGCGATACCCACATCAGCCCAGACGTGGAATACGGCAAACAACATACCCCGCACAGCACCCAAGCTGGAGCAGAAGCATTGGTCAAAGCCGTGAATGCCCTACCATTTAACGTCGATTTCATCCTGCATACGGGTGACGTTGTTTATGATCCTGTCCCCGAAGCCTATTTGACTGCCCGCGACATCCTGAGCCAACTCAACCAACCAGTGTATTACCTTTCTGGTAATCACGACTCCGGCGCAGACCTTCAGCGCGTCTTACTTGGACGCACTGAAATACTCGACCCTTTCTATTACACCTTCGACGCTAACGGATTTCAAATTGTTGGGTTGGATAGCAATGGGCCAGCCGAAGTGCCACGCGGCAATGTTATCCCGCAGCAGTTGGAGTGGTTAGATGCGATTTGCTCAGCCCATGATGACCGTCCATTGGTGGTGGCGGTGCATCATAATGCGCTGCCTGTGGGATCACCGTGGCTGGATGATTATATGCGGATTACCAACGGCGAGGCTTTGCACCAAATTTTGTTGAAGGCTAAGGATAGGCTGCGCGGGGTATTCTTCGGACATGTGCATCAAAATATCCAGATGTTTCAGGATGGCATTTTGTACACAAGTGCCTCTAGCAGTTGGAACCAGTTCAACTCATGGCCGGGTTTAAGCGAAACCGTGCCCGATGGTGAGAACCCCGGTTTCAATGTGGTGAGTCTGACGACTAATCAGACGTTTATTCGACGTTGGAATTTTAGTGTGTGAGTGAGATGGTAGATATGAGAATTCATACAGTCGGTCAAATTTTAGATGGCAAATATAAGGATTGGTATGTCTTTGTTCAAACATACCGTCATAGCAGTAGCCATTACTTAATATTGATATGCAACAATATAATGTTTGGCAGGGATGATGATGGCAAACTGATACAAGGTACTGAAGGATATGATTCTTGGATGCCTGATACAATATCACTCGAATACCATTTTGAACTAAACTTTCCCCATGTTGAATGGCTTGAGGGTATAAAACTTAAGTGGCAACCTGATGTTCTCGATTGAACTCACAATCGCTTTGGTCATCCTATACAACATAAATAACCTATGTTATCGTTGCCTGATTCCATAAACCAAATTCATAGGTAAATCCCTCAAATGGCTATTGATTACGTCATTGATTACAAGTGCTATCCCAAGCAAGAACTAACCACCGAAGGCATCCTTGAGCGTATCAAAGGTCGCGCCCGTGCCGAGGCGGTTATTAAACTGTTCCGCGACAATGGTGATAACCGTCCTGTGCCGGAAATCGGATTTGAACTTGAACGCACCACCGCCAGCGGCGAGTCCGAAACAAAAGTCGTCATGATACAAGACCTGCTGAATCAGTCGGATGAACTACTGGCTTACGAGCATTACTGTCCGGGATGCCCTGCTAACAATACGGGTGGGCCTTTCGGCTGCATCGGTCAAATCGAGTATCCGATTTCAGGCAAGGCTGAATTATGGCTGCTCAATCAGCTGCCTGTTCCGGTTGAAACTTTACCGTGGATGCTGTTGCGTCAAGGTTTACAGGAGTTTAAGGCGGCGGGAGAAGCGGTTAACTCGATGCGGGCTGATGGTCAACCGTTCTTCCAAGAAAAAGGTGTACTGGTAAGGCAGTTGGGCGAGTACATCGTCAACACCAACCAACTATTTGAAATGTTGTTTTTGCTGGGGCACATTAAACCGTCTTACGGCGCAACACTGCTTATGTTTTTCAACGTCATCCGGCGGAATATGGATGCGGACGAAATTATGGCTCTAGCGCCATCACCAGAAGATGTAGTTGAACGCTACCCTATGGAACTTAAACCTGAAGAGAACGACGACGAGAGTATTCGCCAATTCAAGCAGTTTTTGCGGGCGATCTATTTAGCTTGGGTGCTCAACGTGCGTTTGTTATTAGATGTCTGATTTAGGCGCGGGCGCGGTAGCAAGCAATTTGCTGGCGGTTTCACGCACATCGGCGTTGGTATCACGCAGGCTAATGTACCGCACTAGCTCAGTAATACGATCATAACACATGTAAATACTGAGACCTTGCAAAGCGACTTTGCGCGTTCCGGGGTTAGGATTACGGAGTACTTCATCAGCAAGTGCGATGACGTTAAATCGGTCATGTGATGCCATGATAGACCCTTTAATGACTATCTGAATCAGCCGAGTTTAGCGTTGCTTATTAATTAATCCCTTTTACTATATCACATCTTTTACAATTTACAATCAACAATTGACTAAAGTACCAGCGGACCTTAATGCGGTGCGTAACGCTGCATGGCTGCTTGTAATAAATCATGCGGCAAAGCACAAGCGGTACGACCTTTATAGCCAACCGTCGTATCAGCCGCCACAAGCGCATTCAGGACGGCTTCCTCAACCGCTTCGGCAACACCATCAAACAACCAGTTCATGTGCGGGTGCGGCATCATCTGAACGTTCAAGGGTGTATCCAATTGACCGGGAATCAAGTTGCCTGTCGAAAATGCGAGGAATAAGTCACCACTGCCATTGTGTCCGACGCAGCCAGTACGCGCGAGGCCGATGGTCGCACGCTGCGCCAAACGCCTGCATTGTCCCGGCAAAAGTGGTGCATCGGTTGCCAACACTACAATAATCGAACCGGGCTGCTGCGGTTCATCCCAACCGGAAGGAATCTGACTGGTCGGGATTTCACGTCCAACAGGGACACCATCGACACGGAACAATTCACGATTACCAAAGTTCGATTGTACTAAAGCACCGATGGTATAGCGCCCACTAGGGGTATCGACCAAACGTGAAGACGTACCGATACCACCTTTAAAATCGTAGCAAATCATTCCCGTACCGCCACCGACACAGCCCTCTTCTACAAAACCACTGCGGGCATTCTCAATAGCTGAGATGACGTGTTCGGGCTGCACATGAAAGGCATTTATATCATTAAGCCAACCGTCATAAGTTTCGGCAACCATTGGCATGACCCACTCGTGTGCGCCAAACTGTTCGACTGAATAACGCACCAAGGTATCACGTACGATGCCGACTTGATGAGTATTGGTGATAGCAATCGGCGTGGTCAACATGCCCGACTCTTCAATCCAATGTGTACCTGTGAAATCGCCGTTGCCATTCAGCACATGAAAACCCGCAAAACAATGATGATCCCAAATCGGTTCTTGACGGGGAATGATAACAGTCACGCCAGTGCGGGCAACGCGCGGCTCATCGGCAATAATGGTGGCGTGCCCTACTCGCACCCCTGCCACATCGGTAATCGCATTGTACTCTCCTGTTGGAAGCACACCGATATTGATGCCCAAATCCCGTAAGCGTGGCTTTGCCATAAAATGTATTCCTTTGTGGTGTCATACAAGGCTACAAGAGCATATAGTGTTGCTCATTGTAATACAGAACGATGATTGGCGTTCCCCGTGTAGGTGGAAGTTTGCCTTTGAGATCATTGCGCTGAGCTTGTTCAGTTTTCGTCAAACGCTTTTTGGACTCTGGTACATAAAAAGCATAATCAACTTTGAGCGATAAATCACCATCGCTATCGGTCAAATGTGTACTTTTCAGAATCTCACCGGGTAACATTTTGCCATTCCGCTCTAAAAATTTTCGGCGGCGATATTGGCGAATTGCGAAGAAGATTACCAAATAGACCACTGAATTCCAAACGATTACAAACAACAGCATCCCTAAGGACAGATTATTTGTACCCGTAATTTTAGCCAAGCGTGGATAGGATGGCACATAGACCACTTGAATATTGCCTCCAACCTCAGCACTGTTGTAAATATTCTGAGCGACCGATTGTTCGCGCGTATATTGGCTGCCATCATGGCTAAATTGAAATGAAATAAGATAAGAGTCGATGTCATCACCGGATGACACCCGTAACCTCGTGACCTGTGCGCTTCCGGTAACGCCCTGCTGGTTAATCATGAACCATTGATAGGTTTCCCGGACCATACCCACAAAGAATCCAGCCCCAAACAACACAAATAGGCTCGCAAACAAGGTCGCGCAACCGACTCCAAATATGCTGTTGCGGTTTAGAGATTTACTTTTGCCGAGGACAAAATTACGATGTTCAGGATGGAGCAAAAAGCTATCACGATCAATAATATGAGCGGCATCCTGCTGATTCATCACACATGCCTTTGGTAAAAAAGCGGTTCTATTCTGATTCTATCTGCAAAAACGCCACTTTCTCCTTAAGTCTGTTTTAACCTTTCTTAATTTAACTGCTCTTTCCCCCATATTGTTTGACCACTTGACGGGCAATCACCATACGATGCACTTCTGACGCGCCATCATAAATACGGAAGGCGCGGACGGCCTCATACCAACGGCTCAAGGGCAAATCACGCGAAATACCTTTCGCCCCACAAATCTGAATGGCACGATCAAGGACTTTATTCACCGACTCGGCCACAAATACTTTGCACATGGATGACTCCTGCCGCGCATCATTACCTTGCGCTAAGAGCCACGCTGTGTGCTGAATCATCAGTCGCCCTGCATGAAGTTCAGTTGCCGAATCTGCCAACATCCATTGAATAGATTGGTGACCACTCAAGGCGCTGCCAAATGCTTGTCGTTCAGTTGCGTATTGCGTAGCAATTTCTAGCGCACGTTGGGCAATACCTGTCCAGCGCATACAATGAGTCATACGGGCTGGCCCCAAACGTTTCTGCGTCAAAGCAAAGCCCTGCCCTTCGTCGCCCAATATGGCGCTCGATGGCAAGCGCAAATCGTGAAACATGATCTCACAATGACCGCCGGGATCATTGCCGCCCATAATTGGGACACGCCGCAGAATCTCAATGCCGGGTGCATCTATCGGTGCCAGAAAAATGGTTGCGCCTTTATGCGTCGGCACATCGGGATTGGTCACCGCCATAATAATCAGAAAGGCCGCGCCATCTGCCCCGCTAGTAAACCATTTATGTCCGTTGATAATCCAATCGTCACCCTCGCGCACTGCTTGAGTTTGCAGCATGTTTGGGTCTGACCCTGCGCCGGGAGCGGGTTCAGTCATGGCGAAACCAGAACGTGTCTCACCTGCCGCCAAGGGTTTTAGATAACGCTCAACTTGCTCAGGGCTAGCGAACATATTCAGCAAATGCATATTGCCTTCATCAGGCGCAGAGCAATTCAACGCTAACGGTCCAAGTACACTGCGTCCGGCGGCTTCAAATACCGGTACAATTTCTTCCAGCGTCATACCAAGACCACCGAGTTCTTTAGGCAATTGTGGCGCAAAAATCCCTTCCGATTTGGCTTTGGCACGGAGATCAGCAAGGGCTTCCGGCGCAATGCCATCAATATGTTCATCGACATGCGCTTCATAAGGGATCACCTCACGATCGACAAATTGGCGAACGCGACGGGTAATATCCTGCACATGATCAGGTATAGAAAAATCCATTATTTAACTCCAAAAAGTATTTTAAGTCGCGCATAATTAAGCCGATTGATGCGCTGGAAATAGATGTCGCTTCATAGCAGCAATTTGAGACTTTCTAAAATCCTTGACCACACCTGATTCAGAGGCTATGAGATCAAACCCGTGAAACGCACCGGGTACGACAACCAGTTCGCATTCAACGCCACAATCTCTCAACTTTTGGGCATAGGCTACATCTTCATCATGAAACAAGTCTAACGTTCCCACACCAATCCAAGCAGGCGGTAAACCGGAGAGGTCTCCACGGCGAGCAGGCACAGCATAAGGAGGCAAATCCACCCCATCTGCCTGCTTTCCTAAATACGACTTCCAGCCATAGCGATTACTCGCCTGATTCCATGCAAAGTGACCTTGATCGGCTAAATCGGTGCGAACAGTCGTTTGATTATCCAACATAGGATAAATAAGTGTCTGGAAAATAGGCTTAAACGCGTTCCGATCATGCACCATTTGGATAAGCGCGGCGGCTAAGCCAGCTCCGGCACTTTCCCCACCGATACCGATACGAGCCGCATCAATACCGAGTTCTTTGGCGTGGGCATCTACCCACTTCAACGCCGCATAAGAGTCCTCGAGTGATGTTGGAAATGGATAGTCGGGTGCTAAACGATAGTCAACTGACACAACAACCACACCCAATTCACGCACATAATCAACGCAAGAAGCCTCTGTGATTTCGGGTTTTCCGATAATATAGCCACCACCGTGTAACCAGACTAAACCAGCTGTTGTCGATGAAATTGATTTGGGTTTATAAATCCGCAAACGAATCTTTGTATTACCCTCACCAACAGGAATGAAGATATTCTCGATATGAATATCTTCAGGGATTTTCGGCGCGGGCATCAAATTTGTTAACAAACGGATGAACCCAAGAGTCCAACCATTGAAAGTGAATGTCGGGATTTTTTTGGTAGCCGCTTGCAATTCAGGATGTACATCTGCAATTTGCGGTTTCATCGTCACGAAAATCCTTTAGCCGGGGCTGCCACATGTCAGATTGGGTAAATCAATTGTCTGCCCACCAGACGCCACAACACGTCCACCACTGCTATAAAAATTCTTGAAGGTTTGTGATCCCGAACGCGGCGGCACCGGATAGTCGTTGCGAATTTCCAGTGCGTAAATTTCAATGGCAACCGAGTTAGAACCGGGCGGTACATTCTGATAGGTTACCGTCACATCCTGCGCGCCCGGCCCACACTGCCAACTAGCACTAAATGGTGGCGGTGCGGCTTCACGGGGTACTGTTACTGTCTGGGTGGTACAAGTCACTTCCCCATTAACCAATGCTTGCACAAACCACGACATTTGGAACTGCTGGCCGGCCTCGAACAAATCATAAGTCACATTGGTGCTCGAACTATCTTTTGTACCAAACCCAACCACATTAAAGCGATAACTGGTGGCACCCGGTGCGGGATCCCAATAGAAAGTATTCATGCCGTAAGCCAAACCATCTAACGGTGAAGTCGCTTTGAAATTGGTACAGTCTGCATTACCTATCGTATTGGTCGGTGTGGTGGATGTAGGCACCGCAGTTGGACGTGGCGCAATCACAGCGACATTATTCGGCACGTTCACTGGATAGTTTAGTGTATCTGAAGGAATATCTTCTAGGATTTGCAACTGATCAAGTTCAGCTTTTGGAATAGGTAGCACCGCCCCAAACCGACCATTTACCTCTCCATCATCACCTAAGGGGGCTTCGGTCATGAAACCCGCAGGAATCACCAAATTCCCTACGCGTCCTGTACCATCAATAGTCGCGATTTTAAATGTTTTCTTATCGGTGGTTTGAAATACTAATGTCGAGCCAATCTGCACATCGACACCATTAGCCGTAATCTGAATTTTTACATTTTTCGGTCCCTGCACCAGCAATAGTGAAGGAGCATCGGCGCAACTTAATCCACTTACACCTGTTTTAAGACGGAAGGCTTGCATGGGCGTTTGCGGTACACCGTTCACAACTGGCAAGCTATTGATGTTAGCATCGCCGGTCACTAAATTACGGCTAATCCAGCCCACGACACTTTCGCTGTAAGCAACACGAACCCACTGAGTATCTTCGCTCAGACCATCGGCCATCAGTTCAGTGTTAGCCGGCGCACTGCCAATAACATTGGCATTACGCGTCGGCCCACTGCGAATGTTTGAGCCGGTTGTTACTTTAACAGTAATGGGTTGGGGAGTAGCTTGCGTGCTCAGAGGTAAAACGGCATTTTCCATCTCAGCGTTTCCAAGCAGAATAAAGCGTACTGCCTGCCCCGGCAATGAATCGGGTATGTTGGCCTGTACAGCCATGACTGCCACCCCCCACTCATTAAGCTTGGTATCAAGTGGCGCAGTGGACAAAGAAGCAACTGTGCTCAACCCTGCCTGATCAGATGGTTTGGTGAAAAAATCATCAGCAACAGCCTCGGAAAAGGTCGCTCCAACTTTGTTAAATCCATAACAGGCTGTATTACGTCCTAATCCACCACAATTTGGGCCAAGTGCTTCTAAAGCTTGTTTGACGAGCGAAGGACAACTGCTGTTATCGGAATCCTGAGTAAAACCGCGTTGAGTGCTGAAAGCTAACACCATTAGCGTTATGAACAAACACAAAAAGGTCAAAAATCGTCTTTGCATAATTGCACCTATTCACAAAAAGGGCGCATTTCGCTATGCGCCCAACTGTACAGTTATTTAGTTACATTCGCAAACGTCACGCCTTAGCCCGGCTGATAACAACTCATATCTGGAAGACCGACTGTTGCGCCTGATGGATTAGCCACCACCGAACCACCATATAAGTCAAATCCGGAAGAGTATGTTGAAATCGTCAAATTTCCAGTAGTAGGCGGTACAGAAACGGTCACCGGTGGATATGGATCAGGTTCTGCGCCATTCGAGTCAAAGTTCACCGTAACACTGGTTGTCCCCGACGGTAAACCACCATAGTTCACCGTAAAATCACCGACTCCGCATGTCCAAGAAGCAGAAAACTCTGGTGGAGGTGGATTGACGGGCGATGGTGGAGGCGACCATTGGCGCGGGATAGTCACAGCGGGTGTGCTGCATACCACCACGCCATTATATAAGGCATCTACCGACCAAGTCATTTGCGGATCAAAACCCGCACTGGAAATATCGAAGTTGGCATTGGTAGTCGATGCATCAATATCCTTCGAGCCTGCTCCTTGCACATTTATGCGGTAGCCTGTCGCGCCGGGTGCCGCATCCCAGTAAAAGGTGTTCATGCCATAATTCAAACCATCTAAAGGCGAAGTGGCCTTGAAAGCGCTACAGTTCACAAAGGTCGTTGGCTGTGGACTGCTGCTACCAGCAGAATTCCCCGTTGTAACAGGCGTAGAAACGGGTTCTACAAATTCCTTATTAGGGACATCAATCGGATAATTGAGTACGTCGGACGGAATGTCTTCCAGCCACGTGAGTTCATCTAATTCGGCTTGTGTCAGTGGACGGGGTTCACTCGGCTCACCGATTACTGTTTTGCCGTCCTCACTAAGTTGGACAGTGGATGTAAATCCGATGGGAATAATCACGCCATTTACTTTAGCTTCACCATGAATGGTGATGATCTGCATCTTATTGCCTTCGATAGTACGCAAGGCAATGGTCGAGCCAATGCGAATGTTCGCTCCATTGGCAGTGATATCTACCGCCACTTTATCCGGCCCTTGCACAACTAAAGCATCTGGCGCTGTGTTGCATGAGGGTGCTCCAACTCCCGTTTTGAAAGAAAAGGCTTGCATAGGTGTCTTACTATCATTGGAAAACACAGGTAAACTATCCAAATCGCCATCACTCTTGATCAAAGACCGATTGATCCAGCCCGGCGTTTTATCATTAAATACCACACGCAGCCAATCTTTTGTGGGGTTAATCGCATCGGCATTTAAGCTGCTGCCACTTTCGACACTTCCGATAACATTCGAATTAGTGGTAGGCAGTGTGCGAATATTGGATTGGTTAATAGTAGTTAGCCTAATCGGATTCGCGGCAGGTGAAACAGCTTGATCAGCAGGCACAGCATTATCAACACTGACATCGCCTAATAAGATAAACGAAACCGCCTGCCCCGGCAATGTGTCCGGTATATTAGCTTGTACGCTCATGACTGCCACACCCCACTCGTTCAATTTTTCATCCAAGGCGGCAGTATCAATCGACTGAAGCATTTTCAAATTGGACTGATCAGAAGGTTTGCTGAAGAAATTGTCACCCACATCTCCGGTAAAAGTGGCATTCACACGGTTGAAGCCATAGCAGACGCTGTTGCGAGCTAATCCTCCACAACTATTGCCTACCGCTTCAAGTGCCTGTTTTACCAGTACGGGACAATTCCCGCCCGTATCTTGCGTAAAGCCCCGCTGTGTACTAAAAGCCAGACCCGCAAAGGTCAGCGTCAAACAAATGAAGGTTAGTAATCGTCTTTGCATCATCACACCTATTAAAAAAGACGCACTTTATCAGTGCGCCTTTTTATCATATCAAATTTTACCTAATGAGTCCCTTGCGATTTAAGGACAGGTCAAATCCGGGAGTCCCACTGTTGCTCCACCGGGGTTAGCAATGACTGACCCATTGGTTAACGTAAACGCAAAGGATGGATAGCTAGAGAAGAAAAAACTACCCGGATCAGGCGGCACACTCGTAGCTGCTGGCGAACCGGGGAATGGGCTTGCACCACTGGCATTATAATTGACGGTGATACCAGTTGTTCCGGCTGGAAGCCCACCATAATTCACAGTAAATCCCCCTGTACCGCACGCCCATGAAGCAGCGAAGGCTGGCCCTCCCGGTGAGCCCGGGGGTGGCACAATGACAGGCGGTGGCGCAGCCCATTGGCGTGGAATGGTCACCGATTGGCTGCTGCATGCCACTTGTCCGTTGTAAAGTGCATCAACTGACCATGTGAGCTGCGGGTTAAATCCGGCACCCGATATATCAAAGTCGATAGTAGTTACTGGCGCAGTTACTTCTTTTGAACCCGCCCCTTGTACGTTGATGCGATAACTAGTCGCACCCGGTGCTGCATCCCAATAGAAACTATTCATGCCGAAATTCAGACCGTCCAACGGCGACGTTGCTTTAAAGGGTTTGCAATCCACAGGCGGCTTCGGCTGCCCTTGTCCAGTGCTATTTGAACCATTAACCGGTATTGTAACCTGTGGCTTAGGCTCGTTATCGGGAACAATAATCGGATAATTGAGTACATCAACTGGTATACCCTCTAACCACTGTAAGTCATCGAGTTCTTCCTGTGTCAGCAAGCGAGGCGTACTTGGTTGACCAATAATCGATTTGCCATCGTCGCTAAGTTGCACAGTCGTAATGTAACCTATCGGAATGATCACCCCATTCACTTTCGCTTGACCATGAATGGTAATGACCTGCATTTTATTACCGTCAATCAGTCGCAGCGCAATTGTGGAGCTAATACGAATGGCTGCACCATTGGCAGTGATGTCTACCGCCACTTTTTCTGGACCTTGAACGACCAAGACATCGGGTGATTTATTACAGGATGGCGCGCCAATACCCGTTTTAAAGTAAAAAGCCTGCATGGGAGTCCGGCTGTCATTTGCAAAGACGGGAAGACTGTCCAAATCGCCATCCGTCTTGACCAGCGCCCGACTAATCCAACCGGGAGTTTTGTCATTAAACACCACGCGCACCCAGTCTTTAGTTGGATTAATTGCGTCAGCATTCAAAGCGCTGCCACCATCTACACTACCCACAACATTCGAGTTGGTTGTCGGCAAGGTGCGAATATTAGATTGGTTAATAGTGGTCACAGCAATCGGTGTCGCAGCAGGGGCAACTGCTTGATCTGCCGGTACAGCATTTTCGATACTAACATCCCCCAACAAAATAAATGAAATCGCTTGCCCCGGCAGTGAGTTCGGTATATTGGCTTGAACACTCATTACCGCCACACCCCACTCTTTGGTTGTGTCATTCAAGGCGGCAGTGTCAATCGACTGTAAAGATTTCAAACCTGTCTGATCCGACGGTTTACTAAAGAAACCTTCAGTTACGGACTCACTGAAAGTAGCATTTACACGATTGAAACCATAACACGCACTATTACGTGACAATCCACCGCAGTTGTTTCCGACCGCTACCAGCGCCTGCTTCACCAAAGTTGGGCACGAATTTGCCCCGTCTTGCGTCAACCCTCGTTGGAGCGTTACGGTTAACAGAAATACTGCGACCGCAACGGATAATATCAGAGGCAGCTTACGCATAGTGCATATCCTTGTTTGTGTGTGGCGACATCATTTTCTATTGTAGCGCAGCTTCCTGAAAGTGCGTGGCTAATCGCCAGGATTTTACGGCACAATCACCACACGAAATTAACAAACGAGCGTTCCGGGCAAGGCAACCACTATCCCCGACGGCATTGCCTTGATCGACCCGGCAGCAACCGTCCCCGTACTCGTCGAGCTAAAAAAGACAGTACCGGGATCAGGTGGCACTGAACCTGTAATCGGAGACGGTACGACACCACCTCCTAAAACTGTGTAGCTCACAACCACACTTGTGGTTCCGGGTGGCAACCCAGAGTAATCGACCCTAAAATTTAATGCGCCATTACAAGACCATGCTGCCGTGAAAGTGGTGGGAGGAGTTGATGTAGGAACAGGGGTTGCTATAACAACCATCACTGTTGAACCGCCTCCTGCGCTGGGCGCTCCCCGTGGCACTGTGAAACGAGATGAAATACAGGCGACAACACCGTTATAAAGCGCCTGAACTTCCCACGCGAATTTAAATCCATAACCAGTCGTTTCAATGGTAATATCGGCTGTTAAACGGGTTGCCGTTCCCGCGCTATCAAACGACCGCACTAATGCCCCGCGAGCCTCATCCATGCCGTAGATATTGACACGGTAGCTAGTTGCACCTGCTGCCCCATCCCAAAAAAAAGTATTCGATCCATAGTTGAGTCCGTCCAATGGAGAGGTTGCACGGAAAGTACTGCAATCGACACCTGTCGGAAAAACTGGCGACCCCGGCGGTTTTTGTCCCGTTGTTGGTGGTTGCGGGACAGATGGCACGCCTGTATCCACGCCGCAAGGGATAACCAATCGCTGCCCTGCGAAAATCCGCTCGGCGTTCGTGATTCCGTTGGCAGCCATAATCGCGCCCATACTCGTCCGGTAACGCACACTGATGCGGTAGAGATTTTCCCCTACGCTGACAACATGCGTAATGTTCGTACCCACCGGACATTCAACAGGAACAGGCACAACCGTTGCGGGTGGCGGTTCAGTCACGACGGGTGTTGGCTCAGATGGTGTGACAACTAAATCAGTTCGGGTCAGCCCTAAACGGTCAAGGATGGCCTGTGCTGTTTGTCCCTGTTCCAACTCGAATACGGTAGCTGAACGAGGTTGTGTCCACTGGCAATCAGTACCTAGTGTTTGATCGTTGGATTGACCATCATCACCCAAGTTTTGAGGTTCGCTCAAACAATGCGTAGTCGTCGAACCCGCCGGAACCACCACTTCGTCACTTGTACCCTTACCCACAATTGCCTGACCTTCTAAGGTCGTCAATTGCATCGTCTTGCCATCTTGCAGTACTTGAAGCGTAATCAGGGAGCCCATCTCAATATCTGCGCCATTAGCGGTCAAATTAACCTTAAGGTGCTGCGGACTTTGAATGGTCAATACCGATGGTGTTTGAGCGCAATCTAGATTATTGCCAGTTCGAGTGCGGAGATAAAATGACTGCATGGGCGAGTCGCTGTTAATTTTAACCGTTGGCAATTTGTCCAAAGTCGGATTTGGGTTTACAGCATCCCGATTGACCCAACCGCTTCCCTTCTCAGTTTTGAGGCGGATTGCACTACCATCCTGACTAATCGCATCGGCATCCACTACCGTGCCTGCCGCGAGATTGCCGACCACTGCACTCGCAGGCTGTGCGCCACTTCTCAAATCAGTCGCCAATTGCAAAATAACGGTTACGGCTTGTACTGTATCAGCGTTCGACTCGACCGCATTCTCAATTTCACTATCCCCTAAAAGCAAGAATGTAACAGCTTGCCCCGGCAGCGTATCCGGAACATTAGCTTGCACGTTCAATACCGCAATGCCCCACTGCCCCAACCCCAAATTCAGCGGCGCAGTTTGGATAGTCTTCAACATTGGCAAATCACTGCGATCAGCAGGTCGTGTGAAAAAATTGGTATCGACACTCTGGTTAAAAGTGGGAGTCAGCTTATTAAAGCCATAACAAGCACTGTTATGCCCCAAATCTGAACAATTATTACCGACTTGCGAAAGTGCTAATTCTACTAGCGCGGGGCAAGCAGGATTGCTGGTTTGTGCCTGTGCAGGTTGCAACAATACACACAAGCCCATCACCATTAAGACCATGACAGCCAATCGCCGCAACGACATAACATACTCCATCTGGCTATTGCTCGTTGTCAAAACACTATACTAGGCATTATATAACGATTTTCTAACGCCGCCATAACCGTGCAACAAAAAAGCCCATCTGATGCGATGAGCTTTGTTTGAGTGTGCCAAGGCCCGGACTTGAACCGGGGACCCACGCATTTTCAGTGCGTTGCTCTACCAACTGAGCTACCTTGGCTAACCCGCTTTTCAGCGTGGAGGTAGTATAGCCGAGCAATTTTTAAACTGCAAGACTGGCTTTATCTGATAGGGTCTAATTCTGTAGGGTGTTGAAACAAAATCAGGAAGATTTTGTATCACGGGAATAAATAAAGCAGGGAAAGGCATGACCTTTCCCTACTCAAAACTGACTTCTATTATGCGTTACCGATGAGTATCGATCACAGTAGAATCGACACGTCCATATCCATAGAACGGATCTCGACCACGTTTACCATTTGGATGATCGGCGAGCGCACGAAGCGCCGCTTCAACCAGCAATGGAGACATTCTGCCGCCAGCCGCACCGATATATTGTGCCGCAACACCGGCTACATGCGGAGTAGCCATGCTCGTGCCAGCAGCCCATGAATAACCACCGGGAATATCGCTGAAAACATAGTCAAAAACATAGCAGGGACGGGTAAGACCAGCAACCGTACAAGCTGCATTTGGATCAGTATAGTAAAATTCGTCAGTACCACCGGGAGCGGAAAAGTCTATGTGGCCTCTGCCGAAGTTGCTATAATAAGCGGGCAAATCGAGGTTGGTTTTGGGATCAACGCCCCAACCAATCGGTGCCGTAGCGCTCACAGACAGAATGCCAACTGCATCTGAAGGCAGATGGATGTAATTATGATTCGCACCGAAATCGAAGCCATCATTACCTGCGGCGGCAATTACCGTTGTGCCTTTAAGGTTAGCGTAAATGGCTGCGTAGGAGTATGCGAGGAGCAAATTCTTAATATCCTTAGCGGTATAGCAATCTCCAAATTCGTCGCATCCGCCATGAATATTCAATGGGCCGCTACCGAGGCTCATGTTAATGACATCCGCGCCATGATCTGCGGCATAACGAATACCGTCTAAAATCCACGCATCATCACCATAACCCAAGCAGCGCGAAAGCACATCAACAGGCATGATTTGCGCCTGTGGAGCTACACCAATCGTACCGACACCATTGTCAGCAGCTGCGATGATGCCTGCCACATGTGTACCGTGATTAAAGTAGAATCCCGGTTCTGGCTGCCATGGCTCAATACCGCCATCGCAATCTTCAGCAAATGACGTACCCAAATCAGTACGCACATTCGGAGCCAAATCAGGATGGGTTGCGTCTACACCTTCATCTAAGACAGCAACCAACGCACCTTGTCCACGACGACCTATCTTCCAAGCATTCTGGGCATCAACGGCGGTAATACCCCAGTCGAGATCAAGGTAGGTATCATCGTCATGAGTATTGGGTGGACCGGGAACACGAGCCGCCGCCAAATCTGGGCCAAGCTGCACCAATGGTTTAGGGCTTTTAATACGCATTACTGGAGCAACTGCCTTAGCACTGGCGATGCTAACAGCAAAATTTGGATCAGTTGATGAAACCACCATCAAACCCATATTGGAGAGGTTACGAAGAACACGCCCACCAGCCTTAGAAATTTGGCCTAAGGTCGTAGACGAAATATTCGTTTGACTCTGTGAAATGACAATGTATTTTCGGGGACGATTTTGAGCAGCAACGCCTGTCACGGAGAAAGCTACCGTTACAAGTGTGAGGAGAACAGTTAGCACCACCAGTCGTTTCATGAGACCTATCCTTTAAATAATTAAGATTTACTCATTAGACACTCATTTTACAATTTGCGTAGTATATCATCACTAAAAATTTTCGCCATTACGATTTTGTCATATTGGGATTATGAAATACGCAAAACAAGTCATAATACAGAAAACCAGAAAGTATCCCACTAGTATTTAATTCGCTTTATTATATTGGTTATATGTTTATTATGAGGGAGGTGAACACTATATGAGGGAGAAAAAAGAAAATTAAGCAAAGAAATAGCACACTGCCCGCGAGTTTCACCGACTAAAATGATTCACATTTTGATGGCGTGATTTATAAAACCAACACATTAAATTCGTCGTGAGGCCATCAAAGTATATTGAATACTAAAGTAATCGGTCGAAAGTGGCAGCGTCACCGCGATAATTTGCTGCCGATAATTGGCGGTCATCGGAAGAACGACCGAACTTCCACATTTCAAAGTAGGCTTCTCCGCGGCTCCCCATCGCAAATTATCCGAACCTTTACCCGAACAAACGAGTGTTAAGGTGAACTCTTCATAGTCTTGGTTCGCAGTCGGCGCTGTGATCATAATCAAGTCATCAGCACTTCCAGCTACCGAAGCGATATTATCATTCAGGCTTCCCCATCCGTTATCGGAAATGGTTAACTGGACTGTGCCACCATTGGCAGTCACTGGCGTAAGATCGGCCAGATTTTTACAATTTCCTGCAAGTGCAGACACGCTTTCTGAGACCCACACGAGCTGCCCATTATCAATAACCTGATACCAACCATTATTGCTCTTACCCGTTACACTGAGCGCAGTACCATAAACCAAGGCTCCTATCACACTAAAATTCATCCCCGGCCCATTACGGAGGTTAACACTCACACCCGTGCTGCTCGATGCGGAGCAAGGGACATCAGCATTACTCGAAGCTAAAGCTACGGGCTGATAAGGCACAACAATTGGGGATTGAACGGCAGTTTTAATCGCATCAGGTATGGTATTGTTGATGGTCAGGTTTGTCCGCGCCACCTGCATCGAAAGGATACCCTGCAAGTTAGTGTTATCCGATTTAATGGCTACTTGATAACGTTGGCTGCCGGGTTCAACCGTCAACACTGCGTTCTGAATAGCACTGCTTGACACCGTTGCCATAACACTGCCCTGTTCATCACGCAGTTCTGCCGTATAAGCCAAATCCCGCGTCATAGGTACAAGACTCACTTGGATAGGCAGTTGTGCATCAGCAGTAAAATCATAAATTTGTGAAGCGGCCATCAAAGGGAAAGAAACCATCGTCGGGCTGTCCGGTTGCAGCAGCAGGTTCACACTGTCTGCCCTTCCACCTTGGCAGCCTGCTGCCACCAATACGACCAACATCACGATAACAACAGTAGAGATGTGTCCGAACTTCTCCTTCATGATGGTGGCCTTTTCTAAATATTGATAGTACTAAGGTACTTTTGCCTTAGCATAACCAATCTGCCGCAACCTATCCTGATGCTAACCGTATTCCAACCCTACGATTGCTATACCGTTAGACAATGACAAATTGTAAATTCGCGAATCATGATGCGGATTATGGGAGTTATGGGGAATGGCAAAATAAAAAACCGCACAGAGTTGCGCGGTTTTGTTCAGAGTTAGGAGTTTACGATAACGCCAGAATTATGATCCTGCGTTGGTATCTTCTAACAAATCCCGATCATTCAAAGGTTGTACTGGACGCGCATCAAGCTCAAATATATTGGCGAATGAGTCAATCTGGGCTGCCGAAAGCCCAACAGCTTGATCAAGTACTAACCAGCGGACACCCTCGGAACAAGGTGGCGTAGTGAGGGAACCACTATAAGTGTAGTATCCAGCATTTTGACGAATAACCTTAGCTGCATCGGTCATCAACTCTGTTGGTTGCGGATCACCTTTGACGGTAGGTAGATTATCAAAGACAGATTTGAGGGCTTCGTTTTCTTGACCTTCAGTAATCATCACACCAACAACCGCCAGATTTCCCGCTGCACTACGATGCACAAAATGCAGTTCCATCGCGAAGGCTTTGCCGTCCAGTGTGTGTTCACTAGGATGATGAAAATGGAATTGCAGCAGGTCGTATTGGGTTTCGTTGTAGGTAATTGAACTGCCTGCATCGTAGTTCACCTGAATGGTGTGTCCGTTATTGAAAATATTCAATGCAGAAGGCTCGTAGTTAAACTTGATGTTCGTCAAATTGCCCGTTAGCGGCGCTTTCAAGTCAATCGGTGACTGTGCCTTACCTTGGCTGCAAGCGGCAAATCGTGTATCGAGATTTCCCCATACAGCGGGGCCATCTTCATTACCTTCATATTCCCAGTGCGGTAAAGGAGCAGGAGTAGGTGTCGCATCTTGCGCTTTTGCCACGCCAAGCATGAGCGTAGGGATTAAGATTAGCAAAAGCGCAATAACAGAAACTTTAGTCGTATGCTTGGAGACCACTGTTTACCTACTTTACAAAGTTAAAGGCGATATATAAAGCATACATCTACAGTTAATCAATAATTAATTTAATTTTCTACTCAGCAAGGAATCTAAATTATTTAACATTTGGAGAACCTAATTAGAACACAAATAATTGTAGGGACGCGGCGTGACTCGTCCGCCAGAAATTATTCGTGGTCTATTTGGTTTGTTTATAAACATGCGTTCAAAAGACTCTTACGACTGAGAAATAAAAAACCGCACAACTCAGTGCGGTTTGGGTTCTGAATTGAAGCGTAGTATAAGTTAGTTCGCTGTTGCAGTCGCAGCTGCTAATCGTGCGGCGTACTGACGCTTGTAGTATTCCAGATACTCACCACTCTTGATCTTGCGCCACCAACTTTCATTGTCGCGGTACCAGCTCACGGTATTTTCAACCGCCGCATCAAAGTTAATGCTGTCGTACTGACGTTTCCAACCCAGCGCCTTGAGCTTGTCAGCATTCATCGCATAACGCCGATCATGACCTTCGCGATCTGGCACATACTTGAGCAGGGTTTCCGGCTTATTCAGGTGCTTGAGCATCAAACGAATAACATCAATATTGGTCTGTTGGTTTTCACCTGCGATGTTATAAGCCTCACCTGCTTTACCCTTGAGCAAAACAGTTTCGATGCCACCTGCGTGATCTTCAACATGCAGCCAGTCACGCACCTGCATGCCGTTACCATAAACCGGTAATGGACGGTCATCAATCGCTTCAGAAATGAAGAAAGGCATCAACTTTTCAGGGTACTGGTACGGGCCAAATGTGTTGCTGCCACGCGTCACAACCGTGTTCATGCCGTAGGTCACATGATATGCACGCACCATCAAATCACCACCGGCCTTGCTTGCCGAGTACGGACTATTGGGCATAAACGGATCATCTTCCAGCGAAAAACGGTCGCCCTCAATGTCACCATAAACTTCATCTGTGGAGACATGCAGAAAGCGTTCGATACCGTGCTTCTGTGCAGACTCCAGCAAAATATGGACACCAACCGTATTTGAGTTAATAAACGCATCCGGTGAAAGAATGCTGCGATCCACATGCGACTCGGCTGCGAAGTTCACAACCGTATCAACATTGTGGGTTTCGTAGGCGCTCATAACTGCTTCACGGTCGGCAATGTCGCCCTGCACAAATTGGAAATTGGATGCGCCACTAACCGGCAGCAGGTTATCCATATTGCCTGCATAGGTCATCTTGTCGTAAGCAATGATGTTCAATTCGGGGTGGCTCTTGGTCATTCGCCGAACAAAGCAGCTGCCAATAAAACCTGCCCCGCCCGTGACGAGAATATTTTTCATAGGGAAACGCTCCTTCTATCTGTAAGGGCAAGGCGTTAACTTACCCCAACAACACATCAGTATGTCAGGGAATTTACCCTAAAGGACTTGCTTCCACCTTGCTAACGATTTCAGATGCAGAGGCGGTTTCTGGATTCGTAGTCGCTTCAGCAATTTTGAGAACATATTTCTCAACAGCTTCGGCTACTCCGCCTTCATCGTTACTCTTAGCGGTAAAATTGGCAACCGATTTGACATGGTCATTAGCATTACCCATCGCCACGCCCAGACCCGCGAGTTCTAACATCTCAATGTCGTTTTCACCGTCGCCAATCGCCATCACTTGGCTCGCAGGTATACCCATCTCCTTCAACAGTACTTTGAGCGCACTGCCTTTGGATGCATTTGTTGGGAGCAGTTCTAATTCATCAGGGATGCCTGCCGACAGTAGCCGTGCGCCGCTGCCAATCTGCATACTCAACTGCCAGCGAAGCGCTTGAACACGACGCGCATCACCGGGATAAAAGGCGATAATCTTATTGACTGGTGTGGTATCGAGAATATTCTGTAATGGACCCACCTCTTCGGGTATTGGCTCATGATAATGGGTAGTCAATTCTTCCATGCGTTTGGTCATTTTGCGAACGAGGATACGCGTTCCACTATAGACACCAAGAATATAATCGCGTTCCTCTGCAAATGTGATGACCTGTCGTGCCAGCGTTTTATCAATCACCTGTTGGCTGTGAACAGTTCCATCACTGTTGAAGGTAATCGTTCCTTGATTATAAATACCGGGGGTAGTCGTACCCAGCCGTTTGATGATCTCACGCGACGAGAGGAACGTCTTGCCCGTAGCGATAATGACTCTCACGCCAGTTGCCATTGCGGCTTTCAACACTTTTTCGGTGCGTTCAGTCATTTCATGGTTGCTATTAAGAAGTGTGCCATCGAGATCAATAGCGATAAGTTTAATCGGTTGCGTTGGGAGTGTTTCAGTCATATTTCTCACAAATGGTTAGTGCATCGATTTGCACAAGGCTTACAGAAAGGTGTGCGGATGTGGCAGGGGTTTGCAGCGGGCAAACCCACAATAATGCGTCCTATTAATTAAACGACCCACAAATTACTGTGGTCGCCGATATTCATCTTGAGGGCTTTCGGCTTCTCGTCGTTGCGGCGAACAACCGCATGCCGTCCAACAAGGCTGTCTTGCATACGAGTCCCGATGTCCGCTAGTGTACTGTGTTCCAGAATAATGCTGCGTTCGATTTCGCAGTTTTGGACGGTGACATCATGGTAAATACTAGTGAAAGGACCGATGTAGCTGTTCTCGATAACCGTATTTTCACCAATGATGGTCGGGCCACGTACCACGCTGTTGATAATCTTCGCGCCTTTTTCAACCGTTACGCGACGATCAATTTCAGAATTTTCAACAGTTGCATTAGCCGCAACATTCGGGACAAGTTCCTCTAACACGAGGCTGTTGGCTTCCAGCATATCGGTAGGCTTACCGGTGTCAATCCACCAACCTTTGTGAACATGCGGGAAAACACGTAGACCCGCATCCACCAACCACTGAATAGCATCTGTAATTTCAAGTTCACCACGTTTAGATGGTTTGATACCATTGACGGCATCCCAAATATGCGGGTCAAACATATAAATGCCGACCAGCGCCAGATTGCTGGGTGGATTCTTAGGCTTCTCAATAAGCTGCTCGATACTGCCGTCCGGTCGCAGCTTGGCGACACCATAAGCAGTGGGATTTTCAACTTCCTTGAGAACGATTTGGCTGTTCCAGTCACTGCTGGCAAAGTCGCTGATGAGTTGGCCGATGCCGCCTTGGATGACATTATCACCGAGAAACATCACAAAACGATCATCACCAAGGAAATCGCGGGATATTTTGACAGCATGAGCCAAGCCATCCGGGCTTTCCTGAGGGATATAAGTGATTTTAACCCCATGCTTGCTGCCATCACCGATGACTTCTTGAATTTGTGGGCCAGTTTGGCCGATGACAATCCCAATTTCGTCCACACCTGCGTCGCGTATGGACTCGATTACCCGCACGAGTACGGGCTTGTTGGCAACCGGAATCAACTGCTTGGCGTTAGTGTAGGTCAGAGGATAAAGCCGGGTTCCTTTGCCACCGCTGAGAATCAGTCCCTTCATGTGGTTCGTACCTCAATGTCTATAACAGACGTGGGTAGAGATGAAATAAGGGTCATCCCTACAGAATTCTCTATTCTCTATTATTATCCGAATCGACCTTGCAAGAGGCCAAAGATTATGACGATTGCAAAAATGATCAATAATCCCCACACCCAACGTATCCCACCTGTAATCGGTGGCATTGCTTGGCGTGAAGGTGCATTCTTAGGCAGCTTTTCCCATGCCGCTTGTGCATCAGGGTCAGGTGGAATATCAGGGTTCGACATTGTGTTTTACGGCTTCTGTACGTGGGCTGTAATATCGTTTGAGCCAACCACACAACCCGTCTAAACCGGGAAATAACACGCGCTCGGTGATATTAATCAGGTCCAGTTTGTCGCGCACTTCCCACTTGAGTGCAGCAGGAATGATAATCCTTTGATACAAATCGGGTTTATCTGCCAACCATTGGTCAAGCATAGCATCTGGCTTTGACATGGTAGAAAAAAGCGCATATTGGTTCGTAATACGATCATCTAAGGCGGGTGGATCAAAGAAAATAGCAAATGGCTCTTGGGAAAGATTATCGAAATCTTGCAGGGTTTTAGAAACACGGCTCAGCATATCGACCTGAAAAAAATTAGCCGATTGATCACGTAAGATCGCACGTACCTTTGCCGGCATCCATTGCTGAATTTTCCGCACATCAACACACCAAATCGCACCGTCAACGACAATCTTTTCGAGGTTAATGGTGGCAAAATGCATGGCAACATATGCCGAGTTCGTCCAGTCCAACAAACGGGTTGGCAGGCCATGATGTTGGGCAACAGCAAGCCAATTCCAAACCGAGTCGCCGGGACTCGTGTCACGCAGGGCATATTTCCTAAAATTACGCAGCAAAGCCTGTTCGAGTTGAACATAAGGGCCACCCAAACGAATCAGGCTGGTTTTCAAATCATGATCGGTATCGGAAAGACCGCGAAAGGCATAAGGTGTGCGGTAGCGACCCAAGTCCTCATTCCACGCGTCGTTGAAGATAACTTCGTTAAGCTCCGCCCACGTATTAACACGAATGTCCTTAGGGGTTTGCATAACCTACTTGTACTCGCTGCCAACACTCTCTTTGGGGGCATTACTGAGAACAGCACCGAGAATACGCACATGTACCCGTTCCAATGCTTCACGGGCGCGGATAGTATGCTCACGGCGCGTATGGCCGGCACGAATCACTAACAAAATACCATCGAGCTTAGCCCCAAGCAGCGCAGCATCAGTAGCAGCTAACACCGGTGGCGCATCAAAAAGAATATAATTGGCACGGGCTTTCAATACACCGATGAGCGCATTCATACGTTGGCTGCTCAAAATATCAGCTGGATTAGGGGGTAATGGGCCGCTCGGCAATATCTGTAAGCCCGCGACAGCCGAATCGACCAACGGCGGCGTAGACATCGCACCGTCCTCGATCATCATGGTGGTCAAGCCGCGATCATTGGGGATGCCCCAAATCTCGTGTTGGCTGGGTTTACGCAAGTCGCTATCGACCAAAATGGTCTTGTTGCCACTTTGGGCAAACGTGACCGCCAGATTCGCCAGTACCGTGCTTTTCTCATCACTCTGAGCCGTCGAGGTAATGAGAAGTGTGTGCAGCGGATTCTCAACACTGCTGAACATAAGATTCGTTCTCAAACTGCGGAACGCTTCAGCAGCAGCGGTTCGCGGATCGGTCAATGTAATCAGATTAACGTTGGGCATATTTATTACCTATTCGTGTGCAGGATGCCGGATACGGTTTGTCCGCATTGATCATAGGGAAAGCTCGATGCGTTTCCCTATAAAAAATTAATTTGATTCGGGTATAGAAGCCAGCACCGGAATATCCATCATGTTTTCCAGATCTTCACGGCGGCGAACAACACTGCTTTCCAAATATTCGAGTATGAAGATGATGATCGCACCGACAATCGCGCCCAACAATGCACCTGCTGCGGCATTTATTGTTGGGCGTGGTTGTAAAAGTCCATACGTTGGATCATCCTGAAGCCGGGCATCGACTTGAAAATCCCTCTGAACTTTCTGATTCTCGGCATTGCGGAATTGGACGAGCTGCTCGCCATAGGCTTTGGCAACACGGTTTGCCATTTCCCCGTCGGGCAAATCCACCGAAATTTTTATTGAAATCGTCAGCTGATCCGGTACCGCTTTAACAGCATTAAACAGCGCAGAAGGTTGCATATCCAATTGAAGTAAATCGATGACTTTAGCAGCGGTATAAGTACTGTTCAGGGAAAGGCAGTATTGATTGAGTAGATCTTTGGTGGCTATGTTAAGGCCGTTATCGCTGCGCGCGGGTTGAACCAGCACGGTTTGAATGGAACGGTAAATTGGTTGTTGATTCTTACTCAGGAAGTAAGCTGCACCGCCAGCCAAAATCGCAAGCAGCACCATAATCCAAGCACGCCGCACAAAAATGCGCCCGTAGTCAAGTAAATTCATAAATCAGCAAACTCCTAGGTCTTCGCTAACCTATTCAGGCGACATCTATTTCGTCCGAACGGAGCGATTGTACCACGTCCCGTCTCATCCTGTAGGGCGCATTCCCGACGATTAGTCAGTGCTGCTCACTAAAAGATGTCTCTAGATGATGTAATAAATGCTTTTTTGGTGAGAAAACTCAACCCAAGGCATCGCCCCACTAAATGGTGGAGAAAATTTCACGGCGATGTGACACCAGCACATGCCTTTTGTAGGGTCGAGGCGTGCTTCGTCCGGCATTTAAAGCCCCTCCTCGTAGTAACAAGGAGGGCTGTGTAGGGTGGGTGGGGTACATGAGATAAATTTTTTACTCCTCCACTTATTGTCGTCCTATCCAACCCAAACTGCATTGACATTAATGAACTTTTGTTCTACAATAATCTTGTTACTTTCTCTCGGTAGGACTGCACTAAACGGTGGAGAAAAGCGACGAAATCAAGCGCATCACAAATCATAGAAGTAGGGCCGCCAATATAGACCTTCCTGAACCATTATGATCGGTGAACATGTTCAAGAATTTGATGAACGCGTTCAGT
>JBBSBM010000060.1:0-45324 GCA_038251275.1 Aggregatilineales bacterium | reverse complement strand
GATTACCCACTCCCACTTTGCCATAATCGGGACAGCTTGGGTTGGGGCAGAAACTGCCCACTGATGCCAACTCACTCATCTTGCTCCCTCTGCATCTCTTTGGTTATGATTTTACCAACTCTGTCAAGGGAGACCACCCAAGCGGCAAGTTGCAAGAAAAGACAAAATCAAACACTTTAACGCAAAGTCGCCATGTCGCAAGGATGCAAAGGAAGAATACTTTGAAATCATGGAAACCCCTAAATGACACAAAGATAGTTCCAGTATAAGGGATTATTGAGAGGAATGGGTTACCAAAATGTAACTCTTTCGTGACGAGTTTATTAACCGAAATGAGGGAAGATTGGGGCAGCCGTCGTTGTGAAAAGGTTGGAAAGTGGTATGAGACAAAAACGGGCAGATTTTGGTCTACCCGTTTAGATTGATACGATTAGATGATTAGCCTTGACCACGCATACGAGGATCAAGCGCATCACGGAGGCCGTCACCAAGGAAGTTAAAGGCGAACATCACTAAGAAAAGCGCCAAAGCTGGAAATAAGGCTTGATAGGGGTAGGTGCTTATGACACGCGAACCTTCGGAGATCATGCCCCCCCAACTTGGCGTTGGCGGATTAACACCCAGACCGATGAAACTCAGGAAGGCTTCGTAGGATATGTAAGTTGGAATGGTGAGGGTTTCGGCGACGATCAGCGGCCCAAGAATATTGGGGAGAATATGGCGGAGCATAATGCTGGGCGTGGTGTCACCGAGGGCACGGGCGGCTTCGACATATTCACGCTCACGCTGCGATAGGACTTGACCGCGTACCAGACGCGCCATTTGCATCCATGATGTGAGACCGATGCCCAAGAATATGAAGAACATGCCGCCCATCGCTGCATCAATCTGCCCCATGACATAGGTTAATGAGCCGGGTTCATGTTTTCCGCCAAAGCTGGTTCGGAAGAAGGCCATTAGCAAGATAATAAGCAGAAACGTCGGAAAGGCATACATAATGTCTACAATACGCATTAGGATATTATCGACACGACTGCTGCCATAGCCCGCAATCATCCCCACTAATAAACCGAGGGCAATGCTGACTACCGGGCCAACAATGGCAACCTCAAGCGAGATACGGGAACCATAGATGATACGACTCAGCAGATCGCGACCGAGGTTATCTGTTCCAAGTGTGTAGTCATTGTTGACGGTGACATAACCGCCGACATCGCCTTTTGGAATCATGTTTGGGAAAACTTGAGTCATCCATTGTGGTACCGAGTTGTTTTGCGTCAAGTCTTGATCGGTATAGGACTTAGGGGCAATCAGCGGCGCAAAAATTGCTATTACCACATTAAGCAAAAGAATAATCACGCCGACTAGGGCTGCTTTGTTGCGGAATAAACGCCTTATTGCGTCGGCCCATAACCCTTGACCTTTTGAAACTGTGTTTAGTTGTGTAACCCCACCGATTGGTGATGAAGTTTTATTAATGGCTGCCATTGAAAGTATCCTCTAAGTGAACCGGATGCGCGGGTCGAGCCAAGCGTATGCCACATCAACCAGCAAGTTTGCCAAAACCAGAAACATCGCATACAGCAAAATCGTTCCCATAATCACCGGATAATCGCGTCCAGTGACGCTGGTGACAAAGAAGCGACCCATGCCGGGAATGCCAAAAATGGTTTCAACAACGAATGTACCGGTCACCAAAGCTGCGAAAAGTGGACCCAGAATGGTTACGACGGGGATCATACCATTTTTAAGTGCGTGAATTGAGATGACAACTCTTTCCGGCAACCCTTTAGCGCGAGCTGTACGGATGTAATCTTCGCCTAAGACTTGTAATAAACTGGCACGAGTCAAACGGGCGAGAATAGCCGACTGAGCAAAACCAAGCGCAATAGCAGGCAGAATTGCTTGGGCTGTTGTTCCCCATCCACTTACGGGAACCCATTTTAACTCAACGCTAAAGAAATACTGAAGGAGCGGGGCAGTGATAATTACGGGTACAGAAACGCCGAAAATGGCAACGCCCATGCCAAGATAGTCGTAAGTTGTATTGTGTTTAAGTGCAGAGAAGACTCCCAGCGGTATACCTACAGCCATCGCAACGGCTAAGGCAGCAACGCCAAGCTGGAAGGATATTGGGAGGTTTTCGCGGAAAATGTCGTTAACCGTACGACTGGTCGATTTGAATGAGGGACCAAAGTTGATCCAACGAAATGTCGGATTACCTTCACCGGGTAATTTGAGATTAATCAGGTAATCGTGATCAAGCGATTTAACCTGCTTTCCCGATGTTATTTGAGGAACGATAATAGAAGACACATAATCCGCATATTGTTTAAGAATAGGATCATCGAGGTGATATTTTTCATTCAGTTGTTTTAAGTTTGCCGCAGGTAATGGCTTTTCGCGGTCGAAAGGGCCACCGGGGACAGCGTGCATCAATACAAAGGTGACGATGGAAATAACAAACAATACCAGAAGCATCCACAATAAACGACGCATTACATACTGAATCATAAATTGAACCTTTTGCCCTGTTGGTTCTATCCGATAATTGAGTGAGGGGTGTGGTCAACCACACCCCTCGCTTAATTGCTGCTTTAACGTGTTTTATGCGTTAAGGCTTGATGTCCCACTTTTCGTAGTATTCAGCACCGATTACTGAGTAAGTGCCTTCAACATTGGGCTTACGCAATTGCTTGGTTACATACCAGTAAAGAGGGGCGATGCCGCCTTCCTTGGCTACCAGAATGTCTTCAGCCTGAGCGTACAGCTTGCCGCGTTCCACATTGTCGGTCAACTTAGCAGCGTCCTCAACCAGTTTGTCGAAGTCTGCATTGCTGAACTTGCCGTAGTTCTGAGCTACGCCAGTGTGCATGGTTTCATTCAGCCAGTTGTTTGAATCTGGATAGTCGGCGCACCAACCTGCACGGAAGATCTGGTTAGAGTCTTCGCGCTGAACGCTGAAGTAGGTGGTGGTGTCAAGGGCAGCAAGATCAACCTTGATACCGAGGTTGTCTTGCCACATTTGCTGAATTGCCTGAGCAATAGCAGTGTGGGTGGGGGTGTTACCAAAGGCCAGTGTAATGCTGGGGAGGTCGGCGACTGTCGCAGCGCCTACATCCTTCAAACCGGCAGCCAATTCTTCTTTGGCCTTGTCAACATTGAAGCTGACACCGAAGTCCTTCGGAGCATCTTCAACTGTGGGCGCGCCGATGTTGCCGGGACGAGTGTACCAGCGGGCAGGAATTTGACCAGCTTTCAGAATGTTGTCGGTGATGGCAGCACGATCAATGGCGTAGGAGAATGCCAAGCGCATATGAGCGCTGGTGAAAGGAGCCTTGGTGCTGTTGAAACCGTAGTAGTAGGTGCAGTTCTGAACGCCATTCGAATATTCTTTGCTGAGGGTTGGGTCGGCTTTGACACGATCCAGTTGGTCAGCAGGAACTTCGACTGCATCCATTGTACCAGCTTCATATTCAGGGAGCTGAGTACTATCATCAAGGAACTTAATCTGGACTTCGTCCAGCTTAGGCTGAGGAACTGCGTCGGTGCCGGGCCAGAACGGGTTCTTGATCAAGGTGGCGCTTTCTTCGTGCTTCCATTCCTTGAAGGCGAAGGGGCCGTAGGTGGCGGTGTTTTCGGGTTCAGTCCATGATGTACCAGCGTCGTCAATAACTGACTGGAGCAAAGGACGTGAGAACCACATGCCGTAAATGTTCAGAGCAAAACCTGCAACAACCGGTGATGTAATTTCGACGGTGTAGTCGTCAATCGCTTTGACACCTAGTTCGCTGTCAGGACCCTTGAATTCGGCACCACCGGTTACATAGGGAGCCAAAACATAGATGTAGGGTGAGGCGGTTGCGGGATCAAAGTTACGCTTCCAAGCGTAGACCAAATCGCCAGCAGTTACATAACGTACGTTACCAGCATCGTCTTTGATTTCTTCAACAGCGTCGGTATCCTTGTTGTAACGAACCCAAGGAATTTCCTTTCGCAGTTTGAAAGTGAAGACCAAGCCATCAGCCGAAATGGTCCAGCTTTCAGCCAAGCCGGGCTTCACTTCGAGGCTGACTTCGTCCAGGCGGGTAAGACCAACATATAGTTCGTCTAAAATTTGAATTTGTTTTGTATCTTGTGACAGACCGGGGTCAAGCGATTCGGGATCGCCGTTGGTCATATTAATACCAGTAACTAGAACCTTCTTGTCCTGAGCGTGTACCATGCTAACGGCGGTCAACGCCATCAACAGTACAGCGATTGTCAGGAAACGTGCAAAGTTTCTTGAACGCAGCATTTGCTTTCTATCCTCCTGAATAAAAAAACGACTAGCTCTACTTGACTCATTGCATCAGATAATCACTTACACTGTTGCAATCACAAACCTAAGCTGGGGGTAAAACTTAACACATTCGTACTTAATGTGCAATAGAATATATCGATACCCTGTGCAAAATAGACAGGTGACTCTTATCTATTTTGCTGCTTCTTTAGTTACTCGGTCATGGTAAATTAAGTTCAAAATTGTAAGTAAAAATTGGTGATTTATTCTTAAACCTAATGCTAATACTTTGATGTAAACTTCTATCATTTGTGTTGTGACGACTGAGAGATGATTACTCATTTCATTTTGTGATATAACGTACAGTATGTTAAGTGTATTATGGCAAAGTTTTGTTCGTCACTTCTTGATTACAGCGAATTATTTACGGGTAAAAATTAGAATACCCACTCATTATTCTTAAACAAGGTGAATATGCTTAAAATCGGAATTGTTGGTAGCGGGTTCATGGGGCGTACTCACGCCGCTGCATGGGCAAAATTACCTGTCGACTTGGTTGGTATTTGTTCGGCTGGATCAGAGCGTGCGAAGATGCTGGCTGCGGACTATGTGGCAAAAGCATTCACTTCGCTAGATATGCTGCTTGAAGAAGTGGATGTGGTTGATATTTGTACACCTACACATTTGCACCATGAGATGGTGTTGAAGGTCGCCGCAGCTGGTAAGCATATTGTTTGCGAGAAACCATTGGCACGGACATCATCTCAAGCACGTGAGATGATTCAAGTTTGCAAAAATGCGAACGTCCATTTATTGGTGGCCCATGTTTTACGCTTTGCGCCTGCATATGTGCAAGCCAAACAGGTTGTTGAGCGTGGCGACATCGGCAAGGTGGCAGTACAGCGTTTCACACGGTGCAGTGCACTGCCGAAGTGGGCATCTGACAACTGGCTTATGAATGCAGAAAAATCTGGTGGAATGATCCTTGACCTGATGATCCATGATTATGATTTTGCACGTTGGGTTGCTGGAGATGTTGAAAGCGTGTTTGCTAAAAGTTTGCGTGGTCAACGACCGGAATCAATTGAAGATTATGCATTGGTGATGCTCAAACATTCTAACGGCGCGATTAGCAATGTGGAAGGTGGATGGGCGTATGCGCCGGGGATGTTCCGCACGGCATTTGAGATTGCGGGCGATGCTGGTTTAATCGAACATCCGGCGGATAGTTCAATACCATTGGCTGTTTATATGAAGCATAAGGATTCTATTGCTTCGGATGTAATGGTTCCTAGCAGTCCTCTGGCAGAAGACCCTTATTTTACACAACTTAAGCATTTCTATGATGTTATAACCACAGGAATTGAGCCATGTGTAACGGCTGAAGACGGGTTGGCGGCTCTACAAATTGGATTGGCAGCTATCGAATCGGTACGAAGTGGCCGGCAAGTGCAAATCGCGGAGGTGGCATGATGCGATTAGGAATCATGAGCTTTGCCCATTTGCACGCCGAAAATTATCTCGGTGCTTTGTTGGCGATGCCGGATGTAGAAGTTATCGGGATTGCCGATGAAAACCAAGAACGTGGACAACACTTTGCGTCACAATTTAGTATTCGATTGTTTGAGTCCTATGAAGCACTTTTAGCGGAAAAGCCCGACGGTGTGATTGTCTGTTCAGAGAACGCGAAGCATTTGCCGCTGGTAAAGTTGGCGGCAGAAGCTAGTGTAAATGTGCTGTGTGAGAAACCGCTGGCAACGAACGTCGAAGATGCACAAGCGATTGTTGAACTATGCAAACAAGCTGGTGTTCTACTGATGACAGCTTTCCCGATGCGCTTTAGTCCGGTAGCTTTGGAAATTAAGAAGTTAATTGATTCAGGGAAGTTAGGTCAGATTTACGGGTTCAACACGACGAATCAAGGGGCGCTGCCAGAATTTCATCACGGTGAGAGTTTACCGTTTCTACATCGTGACTGGTTCGTGGATAAGCAATTGGCCGGTGGCGGGGCAATAATTGACCATGTTGTCCATGTAGCGGATATGCTGCGCTGGTATTTGCAATCGGAAGTGGTTGAAGTTTTTGCGACGACAAAT
The DNA here is from genome assembly GCA_038251275.1 of Aggregatilineales bacterium. Taxonomy (GTDB): domain Bacteria; phylum Chloroflexota; class Anaerolineae; order Aggregatilineales; family Phototrophicaceae; genus CFX2. The sequence goes on along the minus strand of JBBSBM010000060.1, from coordinate 38,946 downwards.
GCCATCATGCACGCTGATAAAGTGAATGTGGAAACGGGCGGGTTGGTGATGTTGACCTTCGCCAACGGGGTATTTGCGAGCATTGATTGCAGTTGGAGTAAGCCCGCTTATTATCCAATATGGGGTGGGTTGACTATGGAACTGGTTGCTGAGAATGGCTTGGCGACGATGGATGCCATGAAGCAGTACACGACGGTTTACAGCAATAAGGTTGGACGACCAACATGGAATCTGTGGGGATCGGATAGTAACGCGGGCATGTTAAGTGAGTTTCTTGTTGCTATTCGGGAACAACGATCCCCGTTTGTTACGGGTGAGGATGGTTTGCGGGCGGCGGAGATTGTCGCCGCTGCTTATGAGTCAGCAGCAAATGGTCAACCTGTGAAAATCGGTTAAATTCTAGGTGTGAATAAAAATGGGATTGTGAGATGAATTCTTTTCAACAATCCTATTCCTCTTTTATAAATCTTTGTTTCCATTTTAGTTATTTCGCGTAAAAGCTTATCATTGTCTTACATAATTCTTCGTTTGATTTCACTTTTTGACATACACTTTACATACGCTATGATTGATTATTAATAATTAATGACAGAAAACAAAATTTGATTATGGACGCTTCTACATCGCAGCTCCGCCCCCGAATGCACAAGCCTGCGTCCCTATCTGACCAAGTTTATGAACAACTTCGCAGCGCTATCATTAGTGCGGAGCGTAAACCGGGTGAGAAACTCGTTGAACTCGAAATTGCTGCCCAGATGGGAACCAGCCAAGGGCCTGTGCGTGAGGCATTGCAACGCCTCGAACGAGATGGACTGGTCGAGCGCCAAGCCCGAAGTGCAACTTATGTTAGTAATGTTTCTATAGATGAGATGTATGAGTTGTTCTCCGTCCGTAGCGTGATTGAAGGATTTGCCATCCGGCGGACAGCGCAGAAGATTACGCTTGATCAATGCGAATACTTGCAAGAACTGATTCAAAAAATGGAGCAGGCTGGTAAACGCGAAGATATGATTATACTGGCAGAGTATGACATGCAGTTTCATCGCTATATTGTCGAATGTGGCGGCAGCGCGGGACTACTGAGAGTCTGGATGCCGCTGTCGAGTCAAATTCAACGTTTTGTTGTGCAATCTCATCCACATCACTATGCTGATCTTGTTGAAATTGGTACGCGACATCAATCTATTTTAACGGCGTTACGCCAGCATGATATTGAAGGTGCAGCTCAAGCCGTGCAGGATCATATCATGCTCATATGGCCGAAGATTACTTTTTGAAGGGCATGTTAGGGCCGGAAATATGCCTCCAATATGAAAGCGAATCAGCCTCGCACGGTGCGGGGTTACCAGTAAAAATGACCAATGAATAAGCTCTTGAAGCGTTGGAAGAAAGGAGCAACCAAACAACGCGCCCATTTTGCAAAAATCTATTTAAGGAGACTGAAATTATGAGTAAGAAGCTAAGTCGTCGTGATTTTCTCCGTACCGCCGCCGCAACAGGCGCGGGTTTGTTAGCGGCAAGAGGCGGAATGGTCTTTGCCCAAGACCCAACTGCCACACCCGCTCCACTTCCGGAAGGATCATCTGGAAAACTAACAGTTATTCAAAAAACTGAATACTTCCCTGAAGCTCAACAACTCATTCACGACAATATCCTCAAATTTGCCGCCGATAAAGGTGTCGAAATTGACCTTTCGACAGCAAACCCTGAGTTATTCGGTGATTTTACGGCGAAGATGCTGGCAGCAGTGCAGGCTGGAAATCCGCCTGATCTGGGTTACCACACCCTAAGCATCCCGCAGATGTACTCGTTAGATATTGTCGAAGATGTTTCGGACGTGGTGGAGAAAGCCATCAGCATGTATGGAGCCATCGTGCCAGTCGTCGCCGAGTTCAACGCCAAGATTGATGGCAAGTGGTGGGCGGTACCATTTAGTTGCAATGCTGGCGGATGGTATGCCCGGAAAGATGTATTCGAGGCTGCCGGTATTGACGCATCGACTCTCGACACATGGGATAAGCGACGTGAGGCCGCGCTGGCTGTGTCGAACCCGGACAACAAAATGTGGGGCTGGGGTATGACCATCAACAAGAGTGGTGACGGTCACGGCCTGATTACCGGTGTAATCCAAGCATTTGGTGGCAGCTATGTTGACGAGACGGGTATGAAAGTGGTTTTCAACTCACCTGAGACCGTCGCGGCTGTAGAGTGGTTGGCTGAAACCTATACGAGTGACAAGTATAAGCCAATGCTGCCCCCCGGTGTTGAGAGTTGGACGGACACTAGCAACAATGAGGCTTATCTAGCCGGCACGATTGCGCTGACAAATAACCAACCAAGTGTTTATGCTAAGGCCAAAGCGGACAAGAATCCAGTCTTTGAAAACACGCTTGTGCTGCATCCACCCAAGACTTTGGATGGACGGCTGCTGGAGGGCGGTAACATTTTCTGGCTGACCATATTTAAGGGTGCCAAGAATGTTGAACTCGCCAAAGAATTGATTCTCAACATGATTGATCCGGCGAACTTCCTGCCAGTATCCAAGTTGGGCGGTGGTTTGAACATGCCCAGTTACACGAATATGTGGACGGACGATATTACCGCGGTTGACCCGAACTTCGCCACCTTCCGCGAGATTTTGTTTAACCCTGTGATTTACTACGGAGATTCTCATCCTGCCAAACCCAATGCATTGGTGGCAGCGATCATTGCAGCCGCTATCCCCAGCCAATTGATGGCAAATGTCACCACTGGCGCTATGAGTGCAGCTGACGCGGTCAAAGATGCTCACGATAAAATCGTACAAATCTTTGAAGAGGGTGGTGTTCCACAAAGCTAAATCTTTATTTATGGAGAGGGTGAATAACGCACCCTCTCTGTTTTATATGACCCACTCAGCAGCGGTTGTTTGCTGTACATGACACAAAATCAGTTGGATTGTGTCACAACTGAAAGAGGCAGATTATGCGGAAACCAGTAGGGCTGAATGCGGCATCGCCCACGCTTCGACCCTCTACAATCCAACGCAAGAGGCGATTTGAAATGATCTTTGGGCGTGATTGGAAGATCGCGCTAATTTTTGTTCTGCCGCTCGTTGTGATTATGGCGGGCCTAATCTTGTGGCCGTTTATCAACGCCATACTACTGAGCTTAACTGTTCGCTCGTTTGTTACCCGAAAAGAAGAATATGTTGGTTTGGCGAATTACGCGCGCCTTCTCCACGATTCTGATTTCCTCAGTGCTGTGAGCAATACCATTGTTTTTACAGTGGCATCCTTATGCGTCAAATTTGTGGTGGGGATGGCAATTGCCCTGATTCTCAATAGTAAATTACCTTTTCGCAGCATATTGACCGGTGTCATGCTGCTGCCGTGGATTGTGCCAGAGGTCGTCACAGCCTTGACTTGGCGAAGCATCTACGACCCGATCTTTGGTGGATTGAATCCGATTTTGTTGCAACTTGGACTTATCAACCGTCCGGTGGCTTGGCTTGCTGAACCGGGGTTGGCGATGGCGAGTGTGATCGCTGTCAACGTTTGGAAAGGCATTCCTTTTTATACTATCTTGTTACTAGCTGGCCTGAAAGCGATTGACCGCGAACAGCATGAAGCGGCGGAAGTTGACGGCGCGGGTGCGGTCCAACGCTTTAGACACATCACACTGCCGGGATTACGCTACGTCATTATTGTGACAGTACTCCTGTCATTTATCTCGACTTTTAATACATTTGGTTTGGTTTATTTGATGACAGGCGGCGGACCGGGTGGCGCAACCCGCTTATTCTCAATATTGGCTTACGAGAAGGCTATTATCGGTTTGAGATTTGGTCCGGGAGCGGCGACGGCTTTCGCTATGGCTCCGATTATGGCAATAGTCATTTTTATTCTAGCGCGGGTGATGCAGCCTGATCATGCGGGACAGACTGAAAAACGAAAATCCTATGCTGACCTCATATTTAATCAATTTAGTCGTTTATGGTCATTGGTTCTTGATGTCATTTTTCTACCTGCCCAATGGGTGTCGCAGTTCTTTGAATGGCTTTCTAAGTCCATTTTCCCACCACCTAAAACGGGTCAATCGGGTTTAAGTCGTACTCAACGGGTTCGAATGGGCATGGGAATGCGCTTGTTATTGCTAGTTCCGATGTTAATTTTTGTACTATTTCCGTTTTACTGGATTTTTATTACCTCGTTTAAGACTGATCTCCAAATCCAACGGTACACGTCAATTTATTGGCCTGAACCGTGGACAATCGGGCAGTACCAGTCACTGGTGAACAATACGCCATTTTTAACGTGGTTTCGGAATACGGTGATTGTCGCGACTTCTAGCACCGCTATTTCTGTTTTTGTGGCGGCGTTAGCGGCTTACGCGCTGGCGAGGCTCAAATTTACAGGTGGACGCCTGCTTACTACACTGCTGTTGGTGACTTATTTGCTGCCGGGATCACTGTTATTTATTCCGCTGTACCGCATCTTGACTGATTTGGGGATTATCAACAGTTACACAGGTTTGATCCTGACGTATCCGACGTTTTTGATCCCGTTCGCGACGTGGGTGATGCTCGGTTACTTCCGCTCTATTCCGGTGGAACTTGAGGAAGCGGCATTGATTGATGGCGCGAACCGTTTGACGGCTTTCTGGCGGATTACACTGCCATTAGCTGCTCCGGCTTTGCTTTCGGTTACGTTATTCGCGTTTACCAATGCGTGGAATGAGTTCCTGTTCGCGTTTGTGTTCATTACCAGTGATAACTTGAAGACGCTGCCAGTGGGTTTGCAACTGCTGGTCTTCGGTGATATTTACCCTTGGGGCAGGTTAATGGCGGCTTCGCTGTTGATGGCTGTCCCTGTCGTGTGCGTTTACATCTACGCGCAGCGCTATCTTGTGGAAGGTATCACAGCGGGCAGTGTGAAAGGCTAATGTCGTATTGGTGGTTTGAGAAGCGGGGTAACACCCGCTTTTTATTGCCCTGTAACCTGTCGCGCAAGATTGACAACGTCCGCCGCGCAGCCCCATGATAGGGTAAACCCGATGCCACCGTGTCCATAGTTGTGGATGACGGTGCAAGTGTCGGTGAGTTGTTCAGCTTCCAATCGGACTTCATGCCGACCGGGACGCAGGCCAACTAGCTGAGCAATAACAGGTGCTTGACGGATGCCGGGGTGTGCTTTTTCGCAGCGCTCTAAAATATCTTCAGAGACGGCGGGATTGACATCAAGAGTCCAATTGTCCTTCTGCGAAATCCCTCCAAGAATAACACCATCGCGACGCGGCAATATATAGGTGAAGCTGTCGTCATCCATAAACGCATCACGAATTTGAGGCGCTTCCACTTTGATTACCTGTCCGCGCAGAGGATAAACCTGTTCATCATGAGCGACATACCGCGCATAGACTCCGGTGCAGTTGACGATTAACGAATTTTCACTAGTGAGTTCAGTGAGATCGGTAATGGTACGCTGTTGGATTCGTCCGCAACCTTTTTGGAAACGGTCAACCAAATACTGTAGATAACGTGGTGTCTCGACAATCGGAATTTCCATCCAATAGCCATCAACATAACCCTTTGGAAGGTCGGCAGGCGCAACCCGTTCATATGACGGAATGAGGTCTTTAAACCAAGGATCTTCTACTCGCCCGCTGAAAACTTCTAACATGCGGAAGGTGGTTACACCGCAGTAATCGCCATTAGCTAAACGTAAATATTCTTCTAGAGAGGCAGATGACCAACGAATTCGGGAGGAATGAGAAGCAAGTTCGCCTCCGTACCAATACGCGCCTGCTACCGCCGAAGTGAGATTAGGTGGTAAATCGCGGGTGATAATAGTCGTGTCGAAGCCACTTTCTTGTAAACCAATAGCGGATGAGAGGCCAATAACACCACAGCCGACAACGATAATTTGAGTCATGTTATTTCATTCCTGTAGTGGCAATGCCGGTTGTGATGTAACGCTGCAAAAAGGCGAAGGCAACTGTAACCGGTAATAGAGTCAAGACCGTCATTGCCAAAACCAAATCCCATTGGGTATTAAATTCGCCCTGAAAGGAATTGAGTCCGACCTGAAGCGTGAACAGATCATTGCGGCTAAGGACGATTAGCGGCCAAAGGAAGTCATTCCAGCGCCACATGACCGAGAAGATAGCAAGAACGGCCATTGCTGGTCCAGCCAACGGCACCACGATTTGCCAGTAGATACGCCATTCGCTCGCACCATCAATTCGTGCCGAGTCGAGCAGTTCGTCAGGGATGGTGAGCATGTATTGACGCAGTAAGAATACGCCTGTGGGTGTTGCCGCCGCCGGAACAATTACGCCAAGCAGGTTGTTCGTCCAACCGACTTGGCTAATGACTAGAAATACTGGAATGAGGATAACTGATAAGGGAATCATCAACGTGCTGATGATGATAATGAAGATGAGGTTACGTCCTTGAAATTGGTATTTGCTAAGGCCAAATGCCGCCATGCTGTTGACAAGCAGCGTGAGAATGGTTGCAAGGATGGTCACTACCAGCGTATTCCTCAAATAGGTCCAGAAGTTGAATGAGTCGATTCCGCGTGTGTAATTGTCTATACCGAACGAAAGCGACTCGACGGGTTGGCGCTGTTTGATATTGATTTTGAGGATGGTGTCCGGTGCGGCGGGATCGATCATCTGCGCTTCCAAACCGATGCGGGAAATTTGGGCTAGGCGGTGGGTTGTGCCATCGTCAAAGGTCACATCGAATAGTTCAAGTAGTTGGTCATAGCCTTGGACAGCTATTGTTTCCTGTTTGTAAGGTAAAAGTGTGGGCGGGAATCGAACAAGTTGTGACTGCGACTTGAATGAGGATAGAACGAGCCAAATGAGTGGGCCAGCCATAATGACCGTGCCAAGCGACAAATAGATATAGGTTAGCAAATCGCTGCGCGAGAGGCCGTATTTATTGCGTGTTTGTGTGAGGAAATTATAAACGGTTCTCACGCCGATTTGTTCCAATCTAATGCACTAAGTATCATGAGCTGTCTTCAGTTTTGCGCCCTAAACGTAGTTGAGTGAGCGTCAAAATCATGAGTGTAATTGCAAGTACCACTGACGCCGCCGCAGCCAGTCCCGCTTGACGGCTAGGACTGGTGAAGCCTGTATTGTAAATGTACTGGACGATATAGGTTGTGGCTGTGCCGGGGCCGCCGCCAGTCAGTGCAAAGGATTGATCGAAGACTTGTACTGCACGGATAAGTGACAACACCAATACTACCAACATGGTTGGCATCAGTAAGGGTAGGGTGATGTAACGGAAGGTGTTGCGGTTGGATGCGCCATCAATTTGAGCAGCTTCGTAATATTCAGGCGGGATGGATTGTAAGCCCGCTAATAAAATCAGTGTATAAAAACCTACTTGCGCCCAAATGCTGACCATAATCACCCAAAAACGTGCCCATTCTGCATCGAGTAGAAATGGGACTCGCTGCCCACCCAACGCCACAATGATGGCGTTGAGCAAACCATCACGTTGTAAAATCCATTTCCAGATCAGCGCAACTACTACAGGCGAGAGCAACACTGGATAAAAGAAGATGCTGCGGAAGAATCCTCGCGCGCGGATACGTTGATTAAGCGCCACTGCCGTCACCAGAGAAACGATGACAATGCCACCAACCTCAAATACGACGTAAACGCCGGTGTTCCAAACGGCTCGCCAGAATATATCCTGCTGGCAAGTGGTGGGTTGCAGGAAGTTTTGGCAACTTAGTAGTTGATTGAAGTTGGCTGCACCAACGAAAGGGCGATCTTGCGGAAACAGGTTAGTACTGCCGGTGAAGGCATAATAAAAGTTTAGAAGCATAGGCAATAGAATGAAAATGGCAAAGATGATGAGGTTCGGTAGTACGAAGAACCACGCCATCTTTTGCGTGCCAAACCGTCGTTGAATCGGTACAACTACCAATTCGATAGGGTGCATTACCCAGTCTAAAACTTCCGTCAACCAATCGGGTTTGCGCCGACGGTACGCGGTTGAAGTTTTGGTGACAGGGACACTTGCCATTCGGATTTCCTTCGATCTTTCATGTTCGGGGCGCGGGTCATGCTACGGTATGCCGCGCCCCTGAACAAGGGCTACTTAGCTGGTTTTGGCAGCAGCTATTGCATCGTCTACATCTTTTTGGATGGCGATAATCGCGTCATCCAGCGAGAGTTCACCCGCAATAACCTGCGATAAACGCCCGTCTATAGGACGATTATAGGTAAAGGCATATTTGCTATATTGCAGTTTGTAAGCTTGCTCGTCGATCTTAGGGATTTCCAAGGATAGTTGGTTCAGAATATCAGCATTTTCTGTGAACTTCAGTCCTTGTTTAGCCAATCCAAGGTGACCGGGCAAGAATGATGATTTGATGCTGAATTCACTGAGAACATTTTCTTGTGTTAGGAAATCCATCAACATAGCGACTTCTTTAGGGTGCTTGGTTCCAGCAAAACCCACTAATAGTGAACCACCGGGGCTTCCAGTACTGCCACCGGGGCCGCTTGGATTGGGTACGGCTGACCAATCGAACTTGGTGCCGATGCTGCTTGCCAGACCGCCCACCGCGAAGCTGCCACTATACAGGAAAACAACCTGCCCGCCGATGAATTGGTCACGTGCCAGCTTAGGACCATCGGGTAAGTTTGCCCAGATGGCTGGATCACTGATGCCATTCTTGTTCCAATCAATCATTTCCTGTGCCGCTGTGCGGAAACCAGCAGAATCGACTGTGAAATTGCCTTCGTCATTGAACCATTTGCCACCTTCTGAAATGGCAAAGCCCCAAAAACGGTGACCACGGGGCTCATAAGCAATTGCGAAAGGCGTACCGGTTGCATCGGCGACCTTCTTGGAAACGTCTGCCCATTCTGCCCAAGTTACTTCAGCGTTGTTGTCGCTAGGAACTTCTATACCTGCTTGCTTGAACAACGTGCGATTAATGAAGGGCGCGGTGATGGTGAAGTTAAGCGGGAAACCATAGATGCCCGTATCTTTATCATCGACACGCAGCGAATCGAGAACCGCTTTGCTGAAATTGTCTGTCCAATATTTCGAGTCTTTGACCAGTGGTGTCAGATCAAGATATGTACCTGCGAGACGAGCCACATCGTTGACACGCGCAAGATCAGGCGGTGAACCAGACTCGACTTGTGCTTGAATCGTAGAGTGATAAACATTAGGGTCTTTATAACCGATGTCGTCAATCACAACCTTGATACCGGGGTTGGCAGCTTCGAACTGGTCGAGCGCGGTGCGTAGGGCATCACCTTCTGTGCCATCGTTATACCATGTGATGCGGAGTTCAACCGCGTCCTGACCATTTACGGTTGCTATGCTGAAGGCTAACAATGTTAGCATCAGCAATAAAGCGAATTTTTTCACGCAAATCTCCTTTAAGGTAGAAAGAAACCCTATACTACAAACTCAGTGTTAAGCTTTTCTGATTGAAAGCGCTCAAAATTATTGCTTAAGCGATGCCCTATTGCAAACCTGTGGACTGTGATTTGCCACAAATTTTGTAGCGTGAGTACGGCATATTCAACAGGTTTAGCTGATACATGTCATATGACTGTCACTATTATTTGAAACAGTTGCGATTCGCGGTATTCTTATCGGTACATTCCACGCTGACATCGTTCCTATTTTGTTTATACGTACCAAAGTTTAACCATGCAGATTGTACAGTTTTTGCGGTTTAATGACTTCATAATTGTGTACACTTAAGCTACTTTGGACTCTCCCTCCGGAATGAGGCGCATGTTTCTTCGTCGGTCTTTTTCTCTGCTAAGGCGATTTTTCAACCGTTTGCTTGATACGACACCGCTGCTGATTGCATTGGTGGCGGCATTGTTGGTTAGCGCTGTACTTTTGCTGACGCTGAACGCTGATCCAATTAAAGCTTATGGGTCGATGTTTCAAGGTGCGTTCGGTAGTGAGAACGCCTTTGCAGAGACGTTGGTGAAAGCCATCCCCTTACTCTTTGTGGGTATCGGCGTGTGCATCGCCTTTCGAGGCGGGGTAACCAACATCGGCGGTGAGGGACAGCTGATTGCGGGGGCAGTGGTTGGTACTGCAACGGCACTGGCGCTGAGTAATTCGCCCAGTTTGATTTCGATTATCGTGTCGTTGATTGCAGGCTTTTTGGCAGGTGCATTATATGGTGGGCTGGCAGGTTTCTTGAAAGCCTATTTCGGCGTGAATGAAATTCTGAGTACCATCATGCTCAATCAAATCGCTTTCTTGTTAATGAATTATGTGCTGAATGGGCCGCTGCTTGATCCGACTGAAGTAGGCACGAACCACATTCCCAAGACCGCCAAAATCGCACAGGGCGTACAACTTCCACGACTTTCGATTGTGCTGCCGGACGCGGTTTACAGTACGTTGCAAGGTTTAGGTTACGGTGGGAATGTGGAACTATTCGCCAAAACCCGTTTGCATTTTGGATTAGTGCTGGCAATCGTGCTGGCTTTTGTGGTCTATATGCTGTTGTGGCGGACGACGATTGGTTACCGCATCCGAGCAGTTGGTCAAAATGAACGGGCGGCACGATATGCGGGTATCAACGTCAAACGACAGATGATGCTGGCGATGTTTTTGGCAGGTGGATGTGCAGGCTTGGCAGGTGTCGTTCAGGTGTTAGGCTTGCAATATCGCTTGCAAACCGATGGTTCGGCAACCGGATTTACTGCTAATGCCGGATTCAATGGCATCGTTGCAGCACTATTTGGTGGTCTAAATCCAATTGGTGTGATTCCGGCTTCGATATTCTTTGGTGGATTATTGGTAGGCGCACAAAAAATGCAGCGCGATATGGGTATTCCTGCAGCGTTAATTACGGCGATTAACGGCTTGATTGTGATTTTTGTGGTGAGTAGTCAACTTTTCGTAAAGCGGCGCATAAGGACACGATTACAGGCCATTCAGCCACCCAATGAACGAGCAGCGCCGACATTATCCACAACACCTGTGGAGCAGCAAACATGATCACCGAGATTATCACCGCCAGCGTATTTGCCTCCACTATTCGGTTAGCAACACCTTATATTTTTGCCAGCTTGGGCGAGATGTTTGGTCAGCGGAGCGGTGTGCTGAATTTGGGTGTTGAAGGCATCATGCTGATGGGGGCGTTCTTCGCCTTCTATGCGGTATTGATGACAGGCAGTTTGCTGCTGGGAGTTTTGGCTGCTCTTCTGATTGGATTGCTGATGGGTTTGGCGATGGCTTTCATCAGCGTCACATTGAAAGCCGAGCAGGGTATCAGTGGTATTGGCCTGTATCTGTTCGGTTTAGGCATGAGTGACTTGCTGTTTCAAAAATTGGTAGGTACGCCAAAGTCTGTCACGGGTTTTCCGCCGATTTATATCCCTGTGCTATCAGATATTTCTGTGATTGGTGTCGTTCTTTTTCACCACAATATTCTGGTTTATTTAGCGTTCGCGCTGGTGCCGATTTCGGCGTTTGTACTCAATCGCACACCATTTGGTTTGATGATTCGGGCGGCGGGGCAAAATCCGGAAGCGGCGGACGCGATGGGTGTAAATGTGGCGCGTGTGCGCTATACCACGGTGGCGCTTGGCGGCATGTTTTCAGGGTTGGCAGGCGCTTCGCTTTCGATTGCGATCATTAACACATTCCAGCAAAACCTCACATCGGGGTTGGGATTTATCGCGGTGGCGCTGGTGTATTTTGGGCGCTGGAAACCTTATGGAGTTTTGGTTGGGGCGCTGCTATTTAGTTTCGTGAATGCTTTACAACTGCAAGTGCAGGCGGTCGGCATCAAAATTCCTTCAGAATTCGCGGTGATGCTGCCATATGTCATCACGATTATTGCTTTGGTATTTGCTTCCAAACGGGTGGAGAAGCCAACTGCGCTGACCAAACCGTTTGAAAGAGGTGAATAAACTTCTGTCTTTTGTTTAATGTGAAAGGGAGTCCAGTAATGAAAAAGTCGTTTCGTTTTTCTGTCGTACTTGTCGTCCTTATGCTGATGATGAGTGTGTTTACGCTCACAAAAGCACAGGACGCTAAAGTGTTTAAGGTGGCAGCTGTTGCCCCAAGTGCTAAGAATGACCTCGCTTTTAGCCAGAGCATGTTTGATGCGCTGACCAAAATTCAAACGGAAATGGGCGCGGACAAGTTCCAGTTTGATTTTGTGGAAGGTGTTTTCAATGTGGATGATGCGGCATCCGCACTGCGCGATTGGGCATCATCAGGCGATTATGACCTGCTAATTGCTCATGGTTCACAGTATGGTTCGATCATCCAAGAACTCGCACCAGAATTCCCTGATGTGTCATTCGCATGGGGTACAGATGTCAACACTTTTGGTTTACCGAACGTGTATGCTTATACCGCTGCGGCTGAAGAAGGTGGATACATCAACGGTGCGATTGCAGCCAGTATGAGCAAGTCTGGCATTATGGGCGTGATTGGTCCGATTGAAGTGGGTGATGCCAAGGCTTATATCGATGGTTTCAAGGTCGGTGCGGCAGCCGCGAAGTCCGATATCACCGTGAATGTCAACTATATCCAGTCCTTTAGCGATATTCCGCTGGCGACTGCTGCTGGTCAGGCATTTGTTGATAATAAGGCTGACGTGCTAACGGGTTCTGCACAGATGGTTGTTGGCCCAATTGGCGTGGCTAAGGAAAGTAAGCTGTTGTGGTTTGGTACACAATCAAACCAATCTGACCTGGCTGGTGACGCGGGTGTGTTGTTCCAAGTTTATCATTGGGAGGTTATCCTCAAGGAAATCATCGCCAATATTGATGAGGGTACATTGGGTGGGGAGTCCTATACTATTGACCTCGAAAATGGTGGATTGGTTATGGAAACCAGCCCGACTTATCTGGCGACTTTGAGTGATGCGGATAAGACTGCTTTCCAAGCGACGATTGACGATTATTCCGCCAAGATCAGTTCAGGCGAAATTGTTGTACCGCCGACGATGGAAGCCACTCCTGAAGCTACAGCGGAAATGATGGAAATGACACCGGAAGCAACGCCGGCAAGCTAATAAATAGATTGAGGGACGCATAGGGAAAAGGCAGTGCACAGCCTCCCTGTGGGATGCCTTTTCCCTACATACATTAAATGGTTTGTATGAGATGACTGATTTATTGCCAAGTGGACACCGACGCATCAACAGCCTAAAGATGCAGGGAATCGTCAAACAGTTTCCCGGCGTTTTGGCTGTCAATCAAGTGGATTTTGATGTTAAGTACGGCGAAATTCATGCGTTGCTGGGCGAAAATGGTGCGGGTAAATCCACATTGATGAAGATGCTCTACGGGTTGTACCAACCTGACGGTGGGCAGATTCTGATTAACGACCAAGAAGTCAAAATTAAATCGCCGCATGATGCCATTTTGCAGGGTATTGGTATGATTCACCAACATTTTATGCTGGTTCCGTCTCTAACTGTGGCCGAGAATGTAGCGTTAGGAATGAAGTCCTCGCGTGGGTGGCGCTTGGATTTGGATGTGGTTTCAAAGCGTATTCGCGAACTCTCGGCTCTTTATAACCTCAAAGTTGAACCGCAGATTCCAGTTTGGCAGTTGGCGGTCGGTGAACAGCAGCGGGTCGAAATATTGCGGGCATTGTATCGTGGAGCGGCGCTGTTGATTTTGGATGAGCCGACAGCCGTACTGACTCCCCAAGAAGTCGATGACCTTTTTATTACGCTGCGAAAAATGACCGCAGAAGGTCACGCCCTTATTTTTATATCCCATAAATTACATGAAGTTTTAGCGATCAGCCAGCGTGTGACTGTTTTGCGTGATGGTGAGAAAGTGGCTACGATTCCAACTTCATCCGCGACCAAAGCTAGCCTCGCCGAGATGATGGTGGGACGGCCTGTGGTTTTGGAGTATGAGCGTCCATTAGTTCAACCCACAGGTGAACGATTACAATTATCAAGTGTAAGCGCGTTGAGCGATCGGGATGAGTTAGGATTGCGGGATGTTTCGCTGGCGATTTGCGGTGGTGAAATCGTTGGCGTAGCGGGTGTTTCTGGTAATGGGCAGCATGAATTAGCGCAGGTGATAGCTGGATTGCGGCCTGTAAAAATCGGAACGATTGCCGTTAATGGTCAGAATGTGACGGGCAAATCACCGGGTGCGATGAATAAGGCGGGCGTTTCTTATGTGCCTGAAGAACGTATGATTGACGGTGTGGTGAAGGATTTTACGGTAGCAGAAAATCTGGTGCTGCAAGATCATGGTCATAAGCCGTTTAGCTGGGCGGGATTGGTGATGAACTTCCGAGCGATTATCCAAGCCTGTTTGACTGCTATTCGTAATTTTGAGATTAAAACACCGAGTCCGGATGTGGCGATTAAGAATTTGTCAGGCGGGAATATTCAAAAGTTGATTCTGGCGCGGGAATTGGCACGTCACCCACAAGTCTTGATTGCTGCACAGCCGACACGTGGTGTCGACATTGGTGCATCGGAATATATTCATCATCGGCTTTTGGAAGAACGGGCGAAGGGTACAGCGATTTTATTGATTTCGGAAGATTTGGATGAAGTGCGCGCACTTTCTGACCGTATACTGGTGATGTACGAAGGGCGAATCGTCGGCGAAGTCGCGCGGGATGCTGTGAGCGTCCGTGAATTGGGCGCGATGATGGCAGGTACAACGCTGGATAAAGCCGAGCAAACAGGTTAAAGTATTAGGAACCACAGGTCGTCTAAAATGAGATGGCGCTGGATAACAACCCCACCGAAAAGTGCCTGTTGGTTTACCTAGAAAATTAGCGATGAGGTAAGCCATGAAACTTTGGAATCATTATCATACGCCCCACACGACTGACGAAGCACTGCAACTGCTGAATGATTATGAAGGTCGCGCACGTATTGTAGCTGGTGGAACTGACTTGCTGGTGGATGCGCGGGCAGAGATTGCCTTCCAACCTCACGAAGCACTGATCGATATTACGCACATCCCCGAACTGTTGAACATCCGGGAAGATGGCGAGATGATTTATATCGGTGCGGGCGTGACTCATACGAGCATTGTTAAATCGAAGGTGATTGCCGATACAGCCACTTGCCTCGTTGAAAGCTGCGGCATAGTGGGTGGGCCGCAGGTGCGGAACGTGGCGACGTTGGGCGGAAATGTTGCTCATGCGCTGCCTGCAGGTGACGGTACCACTTCATTGGTGGCGTTGAATGCCGATGTTGAAGTTTTCTATAAAGGCCAACGGCAATGGCTGCCGGTATGCGATATATTTTTGGGGCCGGGTCGATCACTGCTGGAAATAGGCCGTGATCTCTTACTCGGTTTCCGGTTTAAGAAAAGTGGACAGGGCGAGGCAACAGCTTTCAAGCGGATTATGCGTCCGCAAGGGGTTGCGCTGCCGATTATGGGCTGCGCTGTGTGGGTGAAACTGGATGCCGCATCAGCAACTTATGAGGCGGCACGAATCAGTGTTGCGCCAGTTGGCCCGAAGCCGGCACTTGCTAGCGAAGTGGAAGCAGAACTCATTGGTAAAGTAGCAAACAGTGATACCATTGAGTCGGTAGCGGCCTTCGCTCAAACGGTTTTACATCCACGTACCAGCAAATACCGCGCCACTGAGGATTACCGCAGCGAGATGATCACCGTGTTATTACGTCGGACGTTGACACTGGCAACCGAACGGGCAAAGACAGGTAGGGCAGTTCCTGAAGGGGTAGGGGTTTAGGAGTAACAACATGAGCCAAATCAATATTACTGTAAACGGACAGGGACACGAACTGGATGTGCCGGAATCGCGCACATTAGCTCAATTTTTGCGATTGGATTTGGGACTGACGGGAACCAAAATAGGCTGCGAGGAAGCAGAATGTGGTTCTTGCACTGTATTGGTCGATGGTACACCGGTTGACTCGTGCATTTATCCAGCTTTCAAAGCTTCAGGTCGCAGCATCACGACGATTGAAGGTCTGGCTGACGGCGAGACCTTACATCCCTTACAGTCGAACTTCATCCGACACGGTGCGGTGCAATGCGGTTACTGTACACCCGGTTTGATTATGACCTCATCCGCGTTGCTTGATGAAAATCCCGACCCTAACGAACATGATATTAAAGTGGCGCTCAAAGATACTTACTGCCGCTGCACCGGATATACCAGTGTCATCAGCGCGATTCAATCAGCAGCGAGGGAGAAGCGTGGACTGCCTCCTCTACCTGTGAATGAACCGGTTGTAGACGAGCCGATGGATGTCATCAGCCGTTCTGTTCCGCCGATAGAAGTGACCGCGAAGGTGACGGGTGCGGCTAAATATGCTGATGATTACACCTTCCCTGATATGTTGTTTGCACGGACGCTGCGTTCGCCACATCCACATGCCAAGATATTGAGTATCCATACCGAGAAAGCTAAGGCATTACCGGGTGTTCGTGCGGTGTTGACGCATGAAGATGTTCCCGGTGAAAATCTGCACGGGCTTGTTTATCGTGATTGGCCTGTACTCTGTGGTGATGTCGTTCTCTATACAGGTGATGCAGTCGCGATTGTTGCCGCAGATAGCGAGGAAATTGCTGACGAGGCTCTGTCCCTGATTGAGGTAGCCTACGAACCACTGCCTGTGGTAGATGATCCCGAATACGCACATAAACCGGAAGCCCCTGTACTGCATCCGAACCATCCAACGGGTAATTTACTGAAACACATTAAGGTGCGGCATGGGGACATTGAAAAGGGCTTTGCCGAAGCAGATGTGATTGTTGAACATGAGTACCGGACTCCGACGACTGAACATGCTTTCCTTGAACCGGAATGTGCAATCGGTGTACCGAAGGGTTATCCGGGTCATGAGAAGTTGACCGTCTATGTTGGTTCGCAGATTCCTTATCAAGACCGCGACCAAATCGGGCTGGCATTGGGTGTGCCGAGCGAAGCGGTGCGGGTGATCGGTACGTTAATTGGTGGTGGTTTCGGTGGTAAGGAAGATATCGCCGGACAAATTCATGTGTCACTGCTGGCAAAGGCGACTGGTAAGCCAGTTAAGATGCTCTATTCGCGGCAGGAATCGCTGATATTCCATCCCAAGCGCCACGCGACGATTATTCGCATCAAAACGGGTGCAACCAAAGACGGGAAGTTGATAGCGGTTCAGGCTGAGTTGTACGGGGATGGTGGAGCATATGCCTCACTTTCGGATAAAGTGATGACACGGGCGACGACCCATGCGACTGGCCCGTATGAGTTCCCTCACGCCAAAATTGACTGCTACGCGATGTATACCAACAACGTGCCATCGGGTGCGTTTCGAGGGTTTGGTGTGACGCAATCGGCCTTCGCGGTTGAGCAAAATATGGATATGTTGGCGGAGAAGTTGAACATTGATCCGATTGAGTTCCGGCGAATGAACGCGCAAAAAGTGGGCGTGACGACTGCAACCGGACAACTCCTGCGCGAGTCGGTTGGTTTGCTGGAAACGATTGATGATGTGCAAAAGGATATGGTCGCAAAATCGAACGGGCACGGCTTCCAATGGAAGTGGCACGAGGGGAATAAGGCTTATGCGTGGGGGATTGCCTGTGCCTACAAGAACACCGGTTTAGGTGGCGGTGCGCCTGATAAATCCGAGGCAGAAGTCGAAGCGTTTGAGGATGGCACAATTGAGGTGCGGACGGCAGCGGCTGACATGGGGCAGGGCATTGCACATGTCGTGGCACAGTGTGCGGCTGAAGAAATGCACATTGCTTACAACAAGGTCAAAGTCTTGCTGTGTGACACTGACCTCACGCCTAACGGTGGGCCGACGACTGCATCGCGTCAGACTTTTATGACAGGGAACGCAGCGCGGTTGGCCTCGGTCGCTCTGCGCGAAGCGATAACCCGTTCTGCGGCAGAAATGATGGATGTGCCGCCGGAGAAAATCTATTATGAAGAAGGTTTGCTGCGGAGCAACGGTCACTCGGTACTAATGGGCGATGTCGTGGGATGGATGAAAGAAAGCGGTCTTTCGCCCAAGACACGGCATGAATATTGGGGACCGAAGACGCAACCGTTGGGTACTGGTGGTGATATGCACTTCGCTTTCAGTTATGCCACGCAGGCGGCGCTGGTCGAAGTGGACACCGATACGGGTGAAGTTCACGTGTTGAAAATCTTGTCCAGCACGGATATTGGGCGGGCGATTAATCCGCTGATGCTGCAAGGACAAATTGAGGGTGGCATTATCATGGCGATGGGCAACTGCCTGAGCGAAGCCTTCATCCTCGAAGACGGCGTGCCTTGGACACGCTTGCTCTCTCGTTACAAGATGCCGAGCATCAAACATACGCCGGAGATTGTTTCACATCTGGTGGAGCATCGTTCATCGGAAGGGCCATATGGTGCGAAAGGTGTGGGCGAGATTCCGTCGATCAATACCACGCCAGCGATTTGTAACGCGATTTACAATGCGACCGGTGTTCGCATTTTCAAGATTCCGGTTGACCAAGACTCGCTGCTGCTGGCGATGAAGCGCGGACAGACTGAAGTTCATCGCGCATGGCAGGATGTGAAGTGAGTTTGTAGGCGCAAGTTACAAGCTGAAAGTTAAATACAGAAAGGGGTGCGAAAGTGCTCCTTTTTGGTTGGGAATGACGGTTGTGTCGTCGTCGGCGATTAAAGCGCCATAAAAATATGTTGTTGATGCTGTTGTTGCAGTTGAGAATCGCACTTTTGGACAATGGAGTGAGGGAGAACGTGCGAAATATGCGGCAAAAGCAGCAAAAGCGGCAATGGCAAAGGTTGATTTTATGCCAGATTTGCCAAACAACCGATTTGTTAAATAGCCCGAACGCGGCATGCCGTGTCCCTACGAACATCATAACTCATGTGGTGAATGAAGGGGTTACATTTTGGAAGAACATTTGGTAACTCTTTTGGGAGTTTGATGCTAACTTAACAGGCGAGATGTTCGCGTACTGAATTGGTAGATGGTTAGAAAACGGTATTCTGACAAACCTAAAATAAACGTTGCGAATAATATTCGGCTATTTCCTACAATTAAAAGACTCTCAATGGTTCTTTGTATAGCTTGCTAATTTACCTTTTGTGACCTATTATGACCTGTAGAAGTCTATTTGAAAAAAGGGAAATATATGCCAGACTTGCCAGTTGATTTGTCAGGAAGTGATACGCCGCGCCAGATACAGGAAAATTTGATCGCTTATATGAATTTATTTACAGGTCTGCCGGACATGGTTAAATGTGACGCAGACATTTATTGGTTTATTAGCAACAAACCTGCACCCGGTAACACCATTCTACGAACACATTGGGCTGCTGATGAGGCTGAGAGCCGAATAGACGCTACCCTTGAACAGATTAGTCAGCACATTGATGAAATCAGTTGGTGGGTTTATCCCGGTGACCAACCGTCTGATTTGGGCAAACGCCTTGAAGCGAGAGGGATGATAGGCGGTCGTGGTGGCAATTGGTTGTGGGCTGATTTAACTACACTTGTTACTCCTCCAACTGTGCCGCGCAATTTTCGTATCGAACAGGTAGGCGACGACCAGATGATGGCGGAATGGGTAGCGGTTTCAGCGGCAGGTTTTGGTAACAATGATCTGGGTTGTTTTTATGATGCCTATGCCCGACATGGTTACGGTGAGGACGCGTTCTCGCTGCATTACACAGGTTACTTGGATGATGTACCCGTGACATCTGGTACGCTATTGGATGCGGGTGGTGGCGCGACAATTTACGATATATCAACGCCGCCTGTGTTTCGCGGTCAAGGATTTGGTGGCGCGATTACCTATGAACTGATGCGGCTGATTCGTAAACACGGTCACAGGGATACATGGATTTGGTCATCGGATATGGCGCAAAGCTTGTATCGAAAACTGGGTTATGTGGAAGCCGATTTTGGTCTGCGCGAATATCAATGGCACAAGTAGCCATCACTGAATATCTTAGGGTGTTTGACCGTAGGGAGAATTAAGAAGTCGTTTTAGAAATAAAAAGGGTTTGCCAGCGGCAAACCCGTACAAACATTGAATGACTAAAGGTTATTTCGCGGTTTCGGCGAGATTGTGATAGAGGCGGATGCCTGCTTCGATGGCTTGGAAGAAACTGTCGACCACCACATATTCATTGGGCGAGTGGATGTTCTCGCCTTCACCGTAGCCAAAGCCAGTTATCGGCACACCGATGAGGCGATTGAACATGCCCAAAATCGGGATTGAGCCACCACCGCGTACCAGCTTGGCGCGTTTGCCGATAGTACTTTCGAGCGCAGTTTGCACGGCTTCGAGGTACTGCCCGTCGGTTTGCATGACAAACGGCCACGCTTCTTCGCCAATTTCGATACTGATTTTTACAGTTTCGGTCTCAAAGCTCTTGACGTAGGCGATGAAGGACTGGGCAATTTCGTGGGGGTTTTGGTCGGGTACAAGGCGCATGGTCACTTTGAATGAGGCTTCGGCGGGGATAATGGTTTTAGTGCCGGGTCCTTGATAACCACCGGACATGCCATTGATTTCAACGGTGGGTAAGATCGTGGCGCGTTCGGCATCCGGTGCGATGCTGCGACCCCATACCAGCGGTACACCTGAATCTTTTTCCATACGTTCTGCCTGCCATCCATCGTGGATACGCTGGCGTTCAAAGTCACTAACAGTGGCAACCGCATCATAATAACCGGGGATTTGGATACGACCATCGTTATCATGGAATGAGCCGATTATTTTGCCTGCCACATGCAGAGGATTTTGAACCACGCCGCCAAATCCGCCTGAATGCAAGTCGGCTTTAGGACCGGTTAATTTGACTTCGGCGCTGATGATGCCGCGTCCTGCGTACCCCATTTGCGGGTCTTTGGGTTCAAAGTCGCCGTCGCAGTTGAGCATTACATCGGCTTTGAGCAGTTCTTTGTTGCCGTCAACAAATGGTTCCATGCTGGGCGAACCGGATTCTTCTTCACCTTCGAACAGGATTTTGACGTTCAGCGGTAAAGTGCCGTTGGCGGCAAGCATCGACTCAAAGGCCATCAGGTTACCCCAAACACCCGCCTTGTTATCGGTTGCGCCACGTGCATAGAGTCGGCCTTCGCGGATTTCCGAGCCAAAGGGTTCGGATTTCCACAGATGCAGCGGGTCAACAGGCTGCACATCATAGTGATCGTAGACCAACACGGTCGGCTTATCCGCGCCGGCTTTCAACCACTCGGCATAAACCACGGGATGACCAGCGGTGCTAATGGTGTGGACGTTATCAAAACCGATGCGCTTGAGTTCGCCAACGATCCAATTGGCGCAGGCCACAATGTCTTTTTTGTAGGCTGGATCAGCACTAATGGACGGGAAACTGAGGAGCTTGATGAAGCCTTCCAGCGCTTCTTCACGGTTGTGGTGGGAATGATTGATCGCAGCTTGTATGGTATCGGTCATCTGTGAATCCCCTTTACATAAAACTGAATTGTAGCGTGAACAATATTACGAAGTCTCGCCGTTGACGATAGCCATCATAAGCCGCGCGAGTAATGCGGTACGCGGGATGATGCTGCTTTTGAGGATATATTCGTCTGGCCCGTGATCGAGGCCACCGACTGGCCCAAGTCCATCGAGAACGGGAATGCCTTCATCGGCGGCGAAGGCTGCGTCGGCAGCACCGCCAGTACTCGCGCCTTTGACATCAAAACCGAGTTCATTGGCAAGTCGTTTGGTGATGGCTTCAAGTGTTTCAATAGCAGACGTTCGCGGCATAGGCGGGTGAACATCTTCGTACGTGATTTTGAAAATGACATCGTTGATGGGCTGCGCGAACAGGTCAACGATCTTGGCTGTAACCGCATTGAGATGTTCATAATCATAAGCACGTGCTTCGAAGCGGATGTTAGCTTCTTCAGCCACAATGTTACGGGCACGCCCACCTTCAACCACGCCGACATTGACCGAAACACCATTCCCGTAGTCATTGAGATTCTGGAGCGCAATAATCTGATGGGCGAGGGCGAGGATAGCGCTGCGGCCTTTCTCCGGTTCGACACCTGAATGGGCGGCTTTACCAAAGGCTTCGGCAAAGAATGAGCGCACCCCTTTACGAGCGGTCACAATGTCACCGTTGGCGCGGGCAGCTTCGAGCGTCAGCACCGCATCTTTACCGCGACTGCTGCTGCGAATGAGCGGGATAGAGTAGCGCTCGTCGATTTCTTCGTCGGAGACGATGAGGAAGCTAATTTCTTCGTAGTCAGTGAAACCAATGCTATCCAATGCTTCAACCGCGTAGATACCGACGAGCAATCCAGCTTTCATATCACATGTACCGGGGCCGAGAAGGGTATCACCGTTGATGGTGACCGGACGTTGGGCGGTTGTGCCGTGCGGAAATACGGTGTCACTGTGACCGACCAGCAGCACTTTGCCTTTGCCTGTACCTTTGCGAGTCGCCAGCAGATTATCACCGGCTTTGGCTTCTGGATGGCGCTCGACAGTGAAGCCGAGTTTGGATAGACGATCTTCCAGCCAATCGACAACTTTGTTCACATCTTTGCGGTCGTGTGAGTACGAATCCATGCCAGAAAGGGTGGTGAGTTCGGCGATGTAACTGTCGAGGCGCGGAGTGAGGTAGGATAATATATCATTATTGGTCATAGAATGATCCTGTGGTTACTAAAGAGAATTAATGTAGTTTATTGCGGAGTACTCAAGGTTGCCAACTTGATGGTTAGGTACCGTTTATAGAAACACAGGAGAAAGACAACTTGCCAATATTTGTACGACAAATGGAATACCTAATTCATGCGCCTTTAGAAAAGTGCATTGATTTCATACAGCATGTTGAGGGGATAGATCGATCTCCCAAAGTACTCAATCTTGTTAATCCGCAGCATAAATACGCAATTATGCAACAATATCAAATTTTGCCGACCACCTATAACTACTCTATAGTGCGTTTTCGAAAGTGGAGCTTCATTAATGGGTATCAATATGAGCTAGGTGCAAAGTTATCTGCAATTGATGATTCAAACACACAACTTATCTGTGCTTCAGGAATATCAACATCATTCATCATGGGCTGCATTATTGCTTCGATATTTAGTCTTATAATAGCCGGTTCGTTCTCCTTGCTTTCTTTGCTGGTTCCAGTCGGATGTTGTTATGAGGTTTACGTGGCATTTCAGTCCACACAAGAGTTGATCGAGTTTCATCATAAGCTGTGGTTAATGATGCCAACTCGATCATAATCTTCTTGATTTGGAGATGTTTAGCTCAATCCGTAAAGCTCTTTAGCGTTTTTGTTGAGGATCATCTCGCCAGCGGTGCGGGCTTGCTGGGGAGTCAATGCCCCTACGTCTACGATTTCGGCGAGGACTTTTTCGAGCGCGGCACGTCCCCATTTGTTCGCCAGCCAGTAAATTTCCGGCAGGCTGAAAGCATCCGACGAGTACAGCACTTTGTTCAACGGTGTGAGCGCCAATGCCTCGTGGATGACGGTCGGGATGAGAGTCGTCACAAAGGGAATCGCCAGCGACAAATCCATGTAGACGTTGGGGTACATGGCTGCCAGATAGCCGAGATCACGGGCGTAAGGATACGAGGCGTGGAGCATGACGAATTTGACATGGTTGAACTTGCCACTCATCAACAGCGGGCGCATGTGCAGCGGATTGGCCTTGAGCATATCGACATCGTTGTCACCGAGTCCGGTATGGAATTGGATCGGCAGGCTTTGAGTCTCGGCAATTTCGAGTGCACGAACTAGCAGATAATCACACAGGGTTTTGTTGGCGAGGCGGATTTTACCCTCACGGTCAGCTTGATCTTTGACCACACCGAAGGCTTTGGTGGCTTCTTCGCGCGTCACCCAACCCACATCGAGTCCAGTACGGTAAGCGATGATGCTCTTGAGGCCAATGTGTCCGGCAGCTTTTGCGCCTTCCACACCTGCACTAAAGGCCTCTATGAAGCGTGAGAAGGTGGTGTTCTCGATGATTTTGTCCTGCGCGAAGGTTTCCAGTCGCAGCAGCTTTTCGATCTTCTGGTTGAAGGTACTCGCCATTTCTTCGGGCGTGTAATTCATGCCACCGCCGAAACCGTAGTAGTCGATCATCAGCATTTCGCTGTTTTGGCGCGTCCACATGTCATTGGCGTAGGTTTGGAGGTCGCGCGTACTGCGTGCCTCTAAAACCGCTTCCGGTGTCGGATCACAGCCAAAGTAATCAGCGAGTTCGCGGATGCCCCACATCCACATAATGCTATGCGGCACGTCACGCTGCTTGACCAGCGGATCACCACTTTCGCTAAAGTAGACCTGATACTGCGCCAGTGTTTGCGGCGGGTTGGTCTTGATGAGGGCGTGGGCATGATGGTCGATAATCGGAATATCCGCCAGATCAATTTTTGTAGGCATGGTTAGAATTTCCAGAAATGATGTTTAAGTTCGAAAGCGTCGTCTTGCTGGCTGAAGGTTTCGTATTCCAAGCGTTTGACAGCGGCGTAACTGGTGGTCAGCAGCGGGCCGAGCGCCTCGCTGAGGGCTTTGTCGTTGACCAATGCTTCGACAGTTTCAGCTAGAGTCGTCGGGAAGCGTTTGATGCCGCGTTTTTTGCGTTCAGCCTCGGTAAAGTTGCCGGGATCAATGGTGGTGGGTTCGCCGGGGTCGAGTTTACGACGTACACCATCCAAACCCGCGGCGATCAATGCACCAAAGGCGAGATAAGGATTTGCCGAGAGGTCAGCCGCTTTGAGTTCAGCGTTGGCCGTGCCTTCCTCGTTGCTGTTGTAGCGCGACGAGACGCGAACCGCACCTTCGCGGTTATCTGGCCCCCATGCGGTATAAGCGCTGCTCCAGAAATGTGGCTGCAAGCGATGATAGGAATTGTGCGAGGCGCAGGTCAGTGCTAAGAGCGCAGGCAAGTGTTCGAGAATGCCTGCGATGAAGTGCTTGCCCGTGTCGCTCATGAGGAATGGACCGTTGGGATCGTACATCAGATTTTTACCCTTGTTATCCCACAGGCTGAAGTGAATATGCCCACCGTTACCGGCTTGATCGAGGAATGGCTTGGGCGCGAGTGAGGCATAGAGGCCGTGATTGTAAGCCACGTTGCGAATGGTTTCGCGGATCATGATGTGGTTATCAGCGGCAGTTAAGGGGTCGGCATGATGGACTGAAAGCTCTTGCTGTCCGTGTCCAAGTTCAGGATGAAACAACTCGACCTGAATATTTTGGGCTTCGAGCGCTCCGACGATGTCATGAATCACATTCTGGGTGATCGTCATGGCAGTGGTGGCAAAACACAAGCTTTGGTCAACTGGACTAAATGAACCATCAGCGTTCTTTTGCGTCATTGTCCATTCGAACTCGACCACCATTTGCAGGTTGATGCCCATAGCTGCCGCAGCCTGAATTTGGCGTTTGAGGAACGAACGCGGGCAGGCTTCCCACGGCGTACCATCCAACTTAATCATATCGACAGTCATCGCACCCACGCGCGGTGCATAGGGCAGCACACGGAAGGTGTTTGGGTCGGGAACCATGCGGATTTCACCGACTGGCCCCATACCATCGACTGCTGCTAATTGATCCATCATATTCATGGCTTGCATGGCTAACGTCAGACCAATGCCATCATTGATGCGATTCTCAAGCGCGTTGATGTGGGTGGATTTGCCGCGAATGATGCCGCCGTTATCGGTGTAGAGGAAGCGAATCAATTGCAGTTCAGCTTCGCGAGCTTGTTGGGCGATTTTGGCTGCTTTGCTTGTTTTCTTGGTTGCCATAAAATTGCTCGTGGTTATAGAAATTCGAAATACTCATCGACTTCAAACGGATCAACATACTCAAGGAAATCGGCGCTTGATACATCGGCTCCATGACTGGCTGCTTTGCTAATTTCGTGGCGCTTGACCGCCAGATAAAGCTGCATGAATTCGCTGCCGAGAAGCTCAGTCAACGGTTGATCAGCCTCCAATGCGGCGAGGGCTTGCGGCAAACCGCTCGGTAGATTCTCAACGCCCTCTAAGCCATAAGCGATACCTTGTGTGGCTGCGGGCGGGTCAATCTTGTTGCGGATGCCGTCGATGCCAGCGGCGATGACACCTGCCATCACGAGATAGGGATTGGATGCGCCGCCGGGAATACGATTTTCAAGGTGTGCGCCCTCGCCTTTCAAGCCTTTGATGCGAATGGCGACCGTGCGGTTCTCGAAAGCCCATGTTGCGTTGGTTGGCGCGAATGACCACAATTTATAGCGTTTGTAGCAGTTAATGGTAGGTGATGCTAACGCTGAAAGTGCGGCTAAATGCTTAATTTGTCCGCCTGTCCACCAGCGGCAAATGTCATTCAGTTCAGTTGGTGTGTCAGGATTGGAGAAGGCGTTCTTGCCTGTTTTTAAATCAACCAGACTGTGATGATAATGGCAACCGCTGGCCGATTGATCGGCATAAGGCTTGGTCATGAAGGAAGCCATATAGCCATTCTTTTGGGCTATTTCCTTTACACCGTTCTTAAAGCGGAACGCCTGATCAGCCGCCGCGATACCGTTGGCAGGGCCAAAGTTAATTTCCATTTGGCCGGGGCCGTATTCGGAGTTGGACGTAATAATGTCCACTCCGATTTTGGGCATATCCAGCAAAATCTGGTTGACGATGTTTTCATCAAAATTATTGCGAAGTGTTGAAAAAATTTGGATGCCGGGGAAGGGCGCTTGTCGCGTTTCCCGATTCACCAAGTAAAATTCATATTCAAAGCCGGAATAAAATCCGTAACCCATCGATTCCAGTTCGTCCAACATGGCGCGGGTAATGGCACGGGGAGCCGCCATCGCTGGAGTGCCATCTTGAAAGCGCGGTTCGCAAAGCAGGCTGGCGGTGCTGGTCGCCCAAGGAATTAAGGTGAAGGTATCGAGATCAGGAAAAATGCGCGAGTCCGGGAAGCCGCGTTCTTCAAGATAGCCTGTGCCGGGTGCAACGCCGGATTGTACATCAAACCCAAGTTGACCGAGTAAAAAGTTCAGCCCATGGGTAGCGAAGTGCATCAGGTGACGCGTCGGAACGGTTTTTGAACGGCTCGTCCCATGCGTATCCGTTTGCTCGAAGCGCACGAACTCAATGCCTTTGGCATCCAATTCATCTTTTAGGGCTTGTAGGCGGTCTTTGGTAATGTCAAGTGGTTTGGGCTGCGGCATCATACCCTCTTCTGAATATACTGTGCAACGACGCGGTATCTAGTAGGTAGGGAAAAGGATTGCCTTTTCCCTACGATATCAAATCATGTTAACGTATTGAAATTTACGAACCGGGTGTGGCTTCCGGCATAGCATTTGGATCAGCCGCCGGTACACCTTCCGGTACAACTTCAGCCGCCAATGTGAACTTGCCATCTTTGATTTCGATCATGGTCACGCCTTTTTGCGGGACATGAGCGCCATTAACAAAGCTAATTGCGCCCGTAATGCCGGGGAGGTCTTTGGTTTCGAGCAAAGCTGTTTGAATGGCCTTTGCGTCAGTTGAACCAGCACGTTTGATGGCATCGACCAATAGGTAGACTGAGTCATAGCCCAAGGCAGCGAAGGCGTTTTCGGGGTCATGACCGTACTCAGTATTGTAGGCAGCAATGAACTTCTTGATGCCATCTGTACCGTTGTCCTTGTCCATCAAAGCATGTGTTGTGAAATATGTATTCTCAGCCGTGTCACCTGCGACCTTGACCAGATCAGGCGTATCGTAGCCGTCACCACCGACCACAGGAGCAGTAAGACCCGCTTCGCGCAACTGCTTGACCACAGGTCCAACATTGTAAGGCATAGCAGCAATATAATAGAAATCAGGCTGGGCTGAAAGTGCCTTCAACTTGGTGATTTGTGCTGAGAAGTCGGTTGCACTATCGTCGTAGCTGTCTTCCAGCACAATCGTGCCGCCGATTTCCTCGAAACGGGCCTTGAAGTATTCACCGAGTAATGTCGTGTATTCGACACCCAAATCAGACAACAGATAAGCGGTCTTGCCGAAATTCTTGAAGGCAAATTCGGCACCAGCAGCGGCTTGAACGTTGTCACCGAAGCAGGCGAGGAACATCATGTCGCCGATTTGATCCGGCAGTTTAGGCGAAGTCGCACCAGCGGTAATGAAGGGCAGACCTGCTTCTTGGATGATAGGGCCAGCAGCTAACACGGAGTCGGAGTCAGTAAACCCGATAACTGCTGCTACTTTATCTTCCTCAACGAACTGCTTGGCAATGACAGCGGTGGTATCCATCTGATACTTGCTGTCACGAACGATGAAATCAATTTGCTTGCCGAGGACACCACCAGCAGCATTAATTTCCTTAACTGCCAACTGCGCGCCTTGAGAAGCTGGCAAGTCCAGTGAGGATTCTGCTCCGCTCAGATCAAAGCCGCCACCAATTTTAATGGTGTCTTGCGCGTGAACAACCGAGATTAAACCGGAAAGCAATAAGGCGACCAGCACGGCAAAAACACTAACCAACGATTTATGCTTCATCTCTGACTCCCTTTGAACATAACGAACTGAAAAGTGTGGTAATTATCGAAATGGGTTTGTGACGGTTCATGTGTTTGACGGTTGTTCGCCCCCTCCTTTAAGAGCTGACTTTGGTGGACGACCCTGCCGCCAAAACCAGCCAAAATCAATCTCGCGTTCGCCCATGAGTCCACCGGCGCGGAAGATGATAATCAGAATAAACAGTACCGCCAGAATAATTTGACTGATACCGTACAAGGTTGTCGCATCTTCAAAGCGACGCAACACTTCAGCAATAATCGTAATGGTGATCGGCCCGATGACCGAGCCAGTGACCGATCCCATACCACCGACGACGAGCATGGTGATGACACGGAAAGTAATGTCGAAGTAGAAAGCCTTTGGCGAAAACGACGTGAGAAAATGCGCCCAGAGTGCGCCTGCTACCGCCGTAAAAAAGGCACTAATGACAAATGCCAATAAACGGGGACGCATAATCACAATGCCAACTGACTCAGCGGCAGCAATATCTTCTCGCTGGGCGAACATAGCGCGTCCGTAGGCCGAAAACTTAAGCCGCCAAACGACATATAACGCTATGATAACCCATAAGAACACCCACCACATATCGGTGTAACCTGTGACATTAGAGAAAGTGCGTGACCCGCGCGTAATGTCACTGGCATTGATGAGAATGACCCGCACAATAACCAGAAAACCGAGTGTTGCCACAGATACAAAGCTGCCGGAGAGCCGCATCAAAACGCCACCGACGAGGAAGGCCACAATCATGACGATGATACCGGCTACAAGTGTCGCCAGCAGAAAGCCCAACGGAAATGGGCCGATCATCGTGTCGAAGTGCATCGTCGCCAGCCAACCGGGGAGATTAGGCAGATAGGAACGTTTTTGAGCAAGAGGCAGGGTTAGAATTGCAGAGATATACGCGCCCAACGCCATAAAGCCAATATGACCCAGCGAAAACACGCCTGTAAAACCATTGGCGAGATTTAGAGCCACTACCAGAATGATATACAGACCCAGATTGATAAGGATACCTTGCCATAGACTGCTGCCCGATGATTCCAACCCAATAATCATCAGGAGCAAGCCACCGAGCAAAATCAGGAAACCGTTGCGTTGTACGTTGGATTTCAATGTTTGTACCATGACTACGGTCGTCCTTCATGGTCGGTTGTGCCGAGAATGCCACCCGGACGTACCAATAGCAAGAGGATAAGTGCAAGAAATACAAAAGCATCCCGATAACTGCTGAGGCTGCCGGGTAAATAGGTTTTGAAGATGGTGATGACACTGGGCGAAGTGGTTGCGGCTGGCAGAATGTCACCGAGTCCGGGAATTGCCGTGAGCAATACCTCTAAAAAGGCTAAAGCATAGCCACCCACTACCGCACCGGAAATGCTGCCAAATCCACCGATGACTGCTGCGATAAACGCCTTCAATACCGGCGTGAAGCCCATATCAGGATTTACGGTTCCAGCTTGTACCGCGTACAACAATCCGGCAATGCTGGCAAGAAATGCGCCTATAGCGAAGGCCATTACAATGACACGGTTGGTATTGATACCCATCAACTGCGCCGCTTGCAGGTCTTCGGCAGCGGCTCTCATTGAAAGGCCGAGTGTGGTGCGGGTGATGAATTGATTAAGGAGAAAGAGTAACCCCAAGCCGATGACCAAACTGGCGATATTGACTTTGGAAACAGTGAGATCACCAATATTGACGACACCGCGTAGGAAGTCAATCTGTGGGAAGGCTATTTGCACAGGCTGTTGGGCGAAGCGCGAAACCAGCAAAGTGCTGTTCTGCAAAATCTGCCCGACTGCAAACGATGTGAGCAGCGCGGCAACAGCGGGTGCTTTGCGGATGGGACGGTAGGCTACACGCTCCATCAACACACCGACCATCACCGTCCCGACCATCATCATAATTAGTGCAATCGGTAACGGAATATGTGACATCAGGGCGAAGGTGGCAATGTAAGCCGCAATCATCATCAAATCACCGTGAGCGAAGTTGATGAGGCGTAAGATACCAAAGACCATTGCCAAGCCGACTGCGACTAATGCATATAAGCTGCCAATACTCAGGGCGTTAATCAATTGCTGTAGAAAGTAGCTGGAGAGGCTCATACCGCGCCTCCGAGGTAGGCCTGCTCGACCTGAGGATTGGTGAGTAGGGCATCGGCGCTGTCGGTGAGTGTGATTTTGCCTGTTTCCATGACGTAACCTCGATCAGCAATTTCAAGCGCCTGCCAAGCATTTTGCTCGACCAATAGAATGGTGACTCCACGTTCTTTAATTTGTTGGATTATATCGAAGACCGATTCCACAAGCAAAGGCGCTAGACCGAGTGATGGCTCATCAAGCAGCAGCAGTTTCGGCTGAGACATCATCGCCCGTCCGATAGCGAGCATTTGTTGTTCGCCACCTGAAAGGGTACCTGCTTGCTGGTTGCTACGCTCGTATAGACGTGGGAAGAGTTCATAGACATCTTTGCGTGTCTTTTCAATCAAGTTGGCATCGGTTTGGGCTGCCGCACCGAGCCGTAAATTCTCGTTGACGCTCAAGCTGCCAAAGATCCGGCGACCTTCAGGGCAGTGGACAACGCCGAGTCGCACAATATCATGTGAAGCCAGTTTTTCAATTGGCTGCCCATCATATATGATGCTGCCCTGTTTGGGGCGTAATAAGCCGGAAATGGTGCGGAGCGTGGTCGATTTGCCCGCGCCATTCGAGCCAATTAGCGCGACCAACTCACCGTCATTGACCGTTAATGAAACACCTTTGAGGGCTTGGATTTTGCCATAGTAAACATCAATGTTGTCGATTTGCAGCATGGTAGATAATCTTTCGACAGTATCAAACTTTAGCGGAAGGTGCGGTGCTGCTTTTGCGTTTCCTGCTCACACCCAGATAAGACTCGATGACCTGCGTGTTTTGGCGGATGTCTTCCGGTTTGCCTTCTGCCAACACTTTGCCATAACTCAAAACGGTGATTTGGTCGCATAGTCCCATTACCAAACGCATGTCATGTTCGACCAGCACAATAGTCAGTTGAAACCGCTTTTGCACATCAATAATCATGTGGTGCAATGCATCGGTTTCGCTGGCGTTCATACCTGCGGCAGGCTCATCGAGCAGCAGCACTGATGGTCCAGTTGCTAAAGCGCGGGCAATTTCTAAGCGTCGTTGTGTACCATAAGGCAGATTAGTTGCTTGACGGTTGGCTTCGTCGGCAAGGCCAAAGGTATCGAGATGGGCTAGCGCGGCTTCAGTGAGTTCCTTTTCTTTGCGGCGGAACGAGCCGATGTTGCCGATAACCTCCACTAAATTGAAACGCGTCCGCAGTTGTTGGGCAACTCGCACATTATCCAAAACGGTCATGCTACCAAACAGCCGAATATTCTGAAACGTTCGTGCGATTCCCATCTTGGCAATAGCTGGAGAACGTAAGCGCGTAATATCCTGACCTTTGAATAGGATTTTGCCGCTGGTCGGCAGGAATTGTCCGGTGAGGCAGTTGAAAAGTGTTGTTTTGCCCGCACCATTCGGGCCAATAACACCGTGAATAGTACCGGAAGTCAAATTTAAATTGACGTCTTGCAGTGCTTTGAGACCCCGAAAAGCCTTCGTCAGTTGGATGACACTCAAAATAGGCGTACTGGAGGACGAATCGTTCACAGTCAATCTGCCTCAAAAGGTGTTGGATGAGATGGGCAAAAGATGCAGTATGCTCCACATATTAACGTCAGTTGGACGATGGTGCAAATTGGTTTTTTGAGGGTGGAACGATGCTGACCACCCTCATGAATGCTGAAGAGGTTAATCGTTAGCGATGAAGACCGACTTCAATTCGCTGTAGTGTTCGAGCGCGGTCATGCCTTGTTCGCGTCCGATGCCGCTTTGCTTCATACCACCGAATGGCGCTTCGATGTGTACGCTGCTGCTGGTATTGATTGAGAGCATACCGGTTTCAACGGCGCGGGCAACGCGCAATGCCCGACCAATATCACGAGTCCACAGTGAGCCCGATAAACCATACGGCGAGTCATTGGCAAAACGGATCGCTTCGGCCTCACCATCAAAGGGCATAATACCCACGACTGGCCCAAAGACTTCTTCCTGCATAATCCGCATATTACTGGTGACGTTTCTATACACTGCGGGTGTTAAGTAGTTGCCGTTTGCCAGCAGGCCACCGGGAACTTCACCACCGCACAGACGTTTCGCGCCTTCTTCATCACCAACGTGGATGTAGTTGATCACACTTTCACGGTGAGAAGCGGTGATCAGCGGCCCCATTTCGGTGCTTTCATCGGTCGGCAAGCCAACCTTCATCGTCTTGGTGCGGTTGACAAACTTTTCGACGAATTCATCGTAAATCGGGCGTTCGACCAAGATACGGCTGCGTGAACAGCAATCTTGTCCGGCATTGTCATAAACTGCCCACAGTGAAGATTCGACGCAGGTATCAATCCGCGCATCCGCAAAAACGATGTTGGCGGATTTGCCGCCAAGTTCCAGCGACACACGCTTAATACCATCGGCGGCCTGCTTCATCACACCTGTGCCGACTTCGGTTGATCCGGTGAATGAGATTTTACGGACGAGAGGGTGCATTGCCAGCGCATTACCAGCGATACTGCCCGATCCTGTGATGACATTCAACACGCCTTCTGGCAATCCCGCTTCTATCGCTAAATCAGCTAGTGCCAAAGCGCTCAACGGTGTAGCGCTGGCAGGCTTAACAACGACGGTGTTGCCCATTGCCAACGCCGGAGCGACCTTCCATCCGGTAATGACCAGCGGGAAGTTCCAAGGAATAATCAGCGCACACACGCCGAATGGTTCACGGAAGGTCATATGTGTACCATTGGCATTTACCGGAATGGTTTGCCCGTGAATCTTGTTGACCGCACCCGCGTAATATTCAAATGTATTGGCGACTGCACCGATTTCGCCGCGTGCTGCGCTAATGGGTTTACCGCCATCGCGCGATTCGATTTGTGCTAAGAAATCCACGCGTTCGCGGATCAAATTAGCGATACGCTGCAAGATTTGTCCCCGTTCGCGGGTGTGCATGTCGTGCCAGCGGCCTTCGCTGAAAGTTTTATGCGCCGTTTTCACTGCTAAATCGACATCGGCAGCACTGGCCTGTGCCACCTGTGCGATTAATTCGCCTGTCGACGGGTCAGTCGTGGGCGCGGTACGTCCATCACTGGCGGCAACACGCTTGCCACCGATTGCTAATCCTTCAAATGTTACTTCTGTTGCGACCATAGTTATGCTATTCCAACCTTTGTTTCGATTTGTTGAGTCATTCGGGGCGCATCCGGTTTATACATCCATGAGCTGCCCCAAACTTGCGGTATCTTTTGCATGAAGAGAACACAGTCAAATTCTGCCTTCAAGTCGTATGTCTTGAAGAGATAGTTGAGCAGCGCGAATTCATATTCGTACTCGTGACAAAAATAGAGATCCCACTTTGGATAGTCAATCTTCTGAAAGGATAATTTGTCACTTTGAAAGTTGTAGCCACAACTGCCATCTAACTGGAAGGCAAACTCGGTTGCTTCCTCAATGTTAACAAACGTTGTGGTATTCGGGCGATCTTTCGACACCGACTTCATTTCACCCTTGAAGTGACCGTTACAAATGGCATCCTTAGCCGTGCAACCGAGTTCGTAAACTTCGCCATCGTCTCGCCGTGTAAACTGTGAAATCGCCTTGCGAAAATGTGAGAAATGACCACCCAAAAAGCCTAAGATGCGTGATGATGAGTCTGATCGAAGTGTGTAATAAGCGCGATGCATCCCCCCGTGTTTGGGAACTTTGACGCTGATTCGGCACAGCATTTCGTTGGTGTGCATCTTGGGTACGGGCAGAGGGCCAAATTTTGTCACCCAAAAATCGCAGACACACATGCTGATTAAACCCATGCCGGTATCACGAATCTCTTCAATCTCGAAATGGGACGGAACAATTTGTCGTAGACGATCAATCGGTGACCTAAAATTGATCGTCAGACGTTTATTGGTGAACGATGAAACGTTGACGGGTTGATGATAAACTCTGCCCATTCGCTCATGCAGTGCTTGGGTATCCATAACCGAATCAGTATTCATCGTCACCTAACTCCTTAAACTCACTAAACGGAATTTTTGTGGAGGCTTTATTCGGGTGTTACGTAAGCGGCGGTGATACCACCATCGACCATAAACTCGGTACCGGTCACGAATGAGGCTTCGTCCGAGGCCAAGTACAACGCACCGTAAGCGATTTCTTTGGCTTCACCGAAGCGTCCCATCGGGATATGTACTAAACGGCGCTGCTTCTTTTCTTCGGTGTTCAGATACTTCATCAGCAGTTCGGTACGCAGTGGGCCGGGGCATAGTGCATTCACACGGATATTTTGGCGGGCATGAATCATTGCCAGTTCGCGTGTCATCGAAAGGACTGCACCCTTGCTTGCCGTGTAAGCCAACTGAGGAGTTGCAGCACCCAAAATTGCCACGAACGAAGCGGTGTTGATAATCGAACCGCCGCCTGCACGGAGCAGGGCTGGAATACCAAACTTGCAGCCGAGGAACACGCCTTTGACATTGATCGCCATCGTCAAATCCCAGACCGATTCTTCGGTGGTCATGGCATTGTCGTCGTCCGCGTGGGAAATACCCGCGTTGTTGAACATGATGTTCAGCTTGCCGTAAGTTTGCTCTGCAACTTTGACCATATTTTCGCAATCAGCCGCTTTGGAAACATCGGCATGAGCATAAACGGCTTTACCGCCTGCCGCTTCAATCTCGCTGACGACTTTTGCGCCTGCCTCATCGTTCAAATCAACGACGACCACTGCCGCGCCTTCCGACGAAAAGAGCAGGGCGGTTTCGCGACCAATACCACTGCTGCCACCTGTAATCAGTGCAACCTTATCTTTCAAACGCATATCAATACTCCTGATGTAGGGACACGATAGCTCGTGTCCTCAATGAATCGCCGAGGCTAATCAAATCTGCTCAAAATAACGAGCGCGTTCCCATGTGGTAACGGCTTTATCATACGCCGCCTGCTCGGTGTTGTAGAAGTGCAAATAATGTTCGATGACATCATCACCAAAGGCTTCACGGGCGAAGGCGCTGCGTTCCATGGCGTTAATCGCTTCCCGTAAGGTACGCGGGACTTGTGGCAAGTCTTTAGCGGCGTACACATCGCCTTGGAAAATGGGTGGTGGTTCAATTTTGTTGCGGATACCATCCAAGCCGGAAGCAATCGCAGCCGCGTAAGCCAGATAAGGATTCACGTCCGCGCCGGGAATACGCGATTCAATACGCAGTGATTTGCCGTACCCAACCGCGCGGAAACCCGCAGTACGGTTATCAAAACTCCATGCGAGGCTGGTAGGAGCCCACGAACCGGATTGATAGCGTTTGTACGAGTTAATGGTTGGTGCATAGAAGGGCATCAATTCGCGGGTGTGCGCGATCCAGCCACCGAGGAACCAGCGAAACATATCGGAGCATTCAATAGGGCCAAGCGCTTGATCGCCATCAAAAATATTTGTTTTGCCATCTGTATCCCACAAACTCAGGTGAATATGGCTGCCTGATCCAGCATACCGATCATCGGGTTTCGCCATAAACGAAACTGAGAGATTGAGTTGATCCGCCACTTCTTTGAAGCACTGTTTATAAATGCTGTGGTGGTCGGCAATTGTCAGTGCATCGGCATAACGAATGTTCAGTTCATGCTGTCCCGGTCCCCATTCACCCTTGGTAAATTCCACCGGAATGCCACTGTTCATGAGGTGTTTGCGAACTGCCGCGTTTAAGACTTCTTCGCGTGTCCCTTGCAGGATGTGGTAATCCTCAATGTAGTCGCCGAAGTAGTTGAGGTTGTTGTAATCTTTAGAGCGTGCGCTTTTGTAGGTTTCATCAAAGATAAAGTATTCGAGTTCGGAAGCGCCCTGTGCCAAGTAACCGGATTTGCTGGCTTCCGCGATTTGTTTATTGAGAATGCTGCGCGGCGCAACTGAAATGGGAGTCTGGGTTTTGTCGTCAGAAAGGTCACATATCACCATTGCTGACTTATCCAACCATGAGGCGATTCGCAGTGTTCTTAGGTCGGGTTCACAGTGGAAATCCCCATAACCGAGTTCCCAACTGGCGAATTTGTAACCCGGAATCGGTTCCATCGGCAAATCGACTGTTAGCAGGTAGTTGCAGGCATGTAATCCATGCTCGGCGGTTTGCTCCAAGAAGAACTCGCCTGTAACACGCTTGCCCATAAAGCGACCGTAAAGATCAGTGAAGACGGCTACGATGGTTTCAATCTCACCGCTTTCGATTCTCTGGCGCAGTTCATCCAGCGTCAACATACCTCGCTTAGAAGCGTCAGCCATGACTTCCCCCTTAGTGACGAAAACCCGCAAATCAAGGTAATCTGCGGGTCAATGATAGTGTGTGCTTAACCTAAATGCAATCGAATCTTAACACGCTCTTAATATGTTAAAAGTCGGGAACGACTGCCATCACAATGGCGGTAGCGGGGCCACCCAAACGCATATCAACAACCGCGCTGGCAAACGCGTAAGCATCAAATGGTTCGAGACCGCGTTCGTTGATGAGGAGACTGTAGGCTTCGTCCAATGCGGCTTGATGCGCTTTTTCCAATGTGTCGCCCATGCCGACGCAGTAGGTGCTGGTTCCCACGCGCAAGCGCGGGAACTTGAGTTTCATATTCTTTTCGAGGGTGATTTTCAAGGTTGCGCTGCCTGCTGCCTCAAGGCTGACCCACGTTGGTTCAGCAACGCCCATCGCTGCGTGGAGATCACCCATCGAAAGTAACGCGCCATCTACTTGCACCGGAAGATATAACGTCGCACCGGGAGACATCTGACGTAAATCCATGTTGCCACCGTAAGGATAAGCAGGCATGAAGGTTGAACCTTTGCCTTCTGCTGGAGCGACTCCGATGCAGCCGATCATCGGTTTGATTTCCACGCTCAAACGGTTGCTGATATAAGCACGTTCACTTTTAAGTAAAATCGGCTTAACTTCAACTTTTTGGGTGTATTTACCCAATCCACCAAAATCTGGCAGCCACACCGACCATGCCCGCGTGACTTGAATATCCACCACTTCTATTTTTAGTGCATCACCTGCTTCTGCGCCCTTTACCTTTACTGGCCCAGTAACGGCGTTGAAGTTTTCTAGCCCAATCGCCTCCACAGGTTCCCCTTTTGAGAGGCGTTCATAGGCTACGTCACCCGTTTCAAAAGTGACGGTATCACCACTTTCAATTTCCAATACAGGCGGGATACCGGCATCAAAGGCAAAGGCTTTTTGCTCTTTTTGAAGGGTGTAGCTGCTCATAATAATAGACTCCTTTTAGATCAGCGGCTCAAAAAGTTACGGCTCATGGCGGCTGATGAAAGCACTCAACACTTGCATGTAACGGTCGGCTTCCTCGACATGCGCCATGTGCGAACTGTTTTCAAATAATACCCATTCTGAGCCGGGAATGCCTTTATGAACTGTTTCGGCAATCGTAGGAGTCGCTTCATCATATCGACCGGACGTGACCAACGTCGGCGCGTTGATCTTACCCAGTTGCGGGATCACATCCCAATTTTTGAGTGTACCGACTACGAAAAACTCGCTCGGTCCGTTCATCGTGTTATAGACTTCGGGATTTTCACCCATCTTAGTAAAGCTGCGCTGGACATAATCCGGATTGGGTACAACGCGGCACACATGGCGATTATAAAACTCAGTCATAGCGGTTATATATTCGGGATCGCTGGTTGTGCCATCGGCCTCGTGCATGAGCAGCGTGGCGTTCACTTCCGGCGGCAGTTGTTCGCGCAGTTTGTTAGCTTCCTTGACCCATTGAATCATGCTGGCGGGTGAACTGGCGATGGTCACACTAGCGACACCTTCCGGTTGGCGAATCATGTATTCCATCGCTAACATGCCACCCCATGATTGACCGAGTAAGTGAATCCGGTCGAGTCCAAGCGCCTTGCGAACCGCATCGACTTCTTCCACATACAAATCAACTGTCCACATGTCCGGTTTCGACGCGCCAATTTGCGACAAGCCGCAGCCAATTTGGTCGTAGAAAATCACGCGCCGTCCTGTATCAGCCATCGGTGCCAGAGACCATAAATAATCGTGGCACGCGCCGGGGCCACCGTGCAATAACAGTAATGGCAGCTTACCGTCATCTTCTTTTTCGCCGACGATTTTGTACCATGTTTTGTAACCTTTGAAGGGAATATACCCTTCAGTAACGGGTTGAGTCATCTTTAAAGAATCCTTTCTTGATTCCCTCTCTATTGCTATGGGGAGGGTTAGGGCCTTTCAGGGGTAGGTATTCGTTAAGTCAGGCAAGAATGTCCCTGTTTTTAATATCTGCTTAATGGACGACATACGGTTAAAGGCTCATTCAGTCCCGTTTACGGGGCTTTATTCATGTTGCCGGAGGGTTTATCCTCCGG
>JBBSBM010000059.1:0-46398 GCA_038251275.1 Aggregatilineales bacterium | reverse complement strand
CGTATGACCACCGCTTGGTTGCGCCCTTTACTTACGATTCCTAGTAATTTTTGGCGTTCTTCAGACGTTAAATGGACTTCATGTTTTGTCATCCCTTTAGTTTATCTTTACCCCTCATCTTTAACCAGTTGAGGTACTAGTGATTGCTTGCATCCGTCATTAAGGGTACTGATTGGCAATCTTGGCAACAGACATTCCCCACCAAGATTGCCGTGTTTCCAGCCGAGCAATCCGCCGAAAGATTAGCAATTTCGCCAAATATCAATCCAAAATTGACAAGATTGCTAATATTTTCGCCATAAAATCGTCGTTATTCAGTGGCGGTTTGGGGGGAGAGGAGAGTCTCCGATTTTGACGAGAAGGAACGGAGGATGCCGCGCAGGATCATGCCGAATGAGGGAGCGGTCGGGACATCGGCAGGGTCACCCACACGAGCGAGTGCGCGCAAGAATGCTGTTTGATAATCGGGGTCGCTGAGCTGCCAGCGGATCAAGGTATTGATGATGAAGTTGGGCGGAAAACTGTGCATCTCACGCTGAATGCGGGCAGTGGTCATATTGAACATGGGGTGCGTCGCGGCCCACGCTTTGCCCCGATATTGAGCACCGGCTTCCTCCCACGAGATTTTACCCGCTTGCCACTGACGGATGGCCTCTGCCAGCAGTTTGCTTTCGATGAGCGCGTCATAAACGCCCTGACCATCAATCGGGTCCTTGTAGTGGAAGGCATCACCGACCAGCGCCCAACCGGATCCATAAGCCTCGCGATAACCGTTCTCGATGGGACGGATACCTTCGAGATCGGTAATCTGTTTCGCGCCTTCCAAGCGTTTCCATGCGTCGGGAAGACGTTTGAGCGAATTGATATAAAAATCTTGGGCGGATTGATCACCGCGCTGCATGTCCTGCGAACGCATATACGCGCCGACGTAGTAACGTCCCTCGCCCATTGGCATAAACAAGGTGGAGTAGCCACGCGCGGTGTTATAAAAGCTGACTTCAGTAGAAAGTCCCTTTTTATAGGGCAGTACACCTTGCCATTGAGCTTCGTATGCGCCAGTGGTGAAGCTGTTTCGTTCTTCAACGACTTTTGCTCCCACTTTACGGGCGGTGATGCTGAAGCGTCCATCTGCGCCGACTACTAAATCAGCCATGAAACTCTGCTGGGTGCCGTTGGTTTCTTTGCCGCCGATGCCGATTACTTTGCCGGTGCTATCGCGGAAAATGTCGGTCATGCCAAAGCCCTGCCGCAAGGTGATATAAGGCGCGAGGCTTTCCATTTTCTTCCACATGGCGTAATCAAAATGGTTGCGTTCGAGGCCGCGCAGATAATTGCGTTTGAGGTTCAAGCGCTCTGATACCGGAATAATGACATCAAAGTGTCCGACGAAGTTCAGCACAAAATGGTCGGCGCGGCTGCCGGGAAGGGAATAATCCGACTCGACCATGCCGAGTTCATCAAGGAGTTTCATGGCACTTTCGAAGATCACCGGACTGCTGGCAACGGCTGGCAAGCTGGGGAATGTGGCGCGATCCACCACCAATACTTTGAGCTTTTGTTGGGCTAAACGGATGGCGAGGCTTGCTCCGGCGCAGCGTCCACCGACGATGATGACATCAAAATCAGTTTGAGACATATTTATTCCTGTCGCTATGTGCTAACACGTCGAAACCGCACGACGCGGTTTTTTAAACAAAGATGGGTTAATGAGGTGTGTCTACCAGACGTGAGGACTGGCGGCTCATCAGGATCAATTCAATTAATCGATTTTCTCTTGTCGTACTGTATGTTTAATAGATGAGACGATGAAAACTGGTCGGGCTATAGTGAGATGATTTTGTTAGAAGTGTTCGTAGCGTGAGTCGGCAAGAGTAATCTCTCGCCACATGCGATAATGAAGGCCGGTGGGCACGATGTCAAAGCGATTGCCCTTGATGGCAAAGCCCAGCTTTTTATAAAAGCCAGCGGCGCTTTCGCGGGCATTACACCATAAACCTGTCCCTCGCTCACTGGCAACATAAGCACAGGCAGTACGAATCAAGGCCGCTCCATAGCCCTGCCCACGCACTTCAGGAAGGGTTGCCATACCGCGCAGCAGCCAAATTTGATCGGGGCTGATGCCCGTAAAGTTAGGCGGTGCTTGATGAATAATGGTTACAATGCCAACCAGCTTGCGCTGATTAAACGCGCCGAGGTGGAGTGTATCGGGGGCGTAATCCCCAACGAATGCCATCGTTTCCGGCGTTTGATCAGGACGCAAGATTAATGCGCGCAGCTTGCGAATTTCCAATATATTGATGATCTGAATCTTGATATGTTCGTTTGATTGAACGCTGATGTTTTGATGTTCCACAGTCTGATCCTTACCTCGGTATTCCAAACATATCTGAACACCAATTCCAAGTCTGATGACGACCTGGAATTGGCATAACCGCCCAAAATGAATGTGCTATCAGGAGGATAGGGGAGGTTCGTTCAGATGCATTCAGAGTAGCAGTTTGCGGCTACCCGAGTCATCTACCAAACGGTAGATTTAGCGGTAGATGTGAGGTGAATC
This sequence comes from Aggregatilineales bacterium, assembly GCA_038251275.1. GTDB lineage: Bacteria > Chloroflexota > Anaerolineae > Aggregatilineales > Phototrophicaceae > CFX2. The sequence continues at coordinate 43,841 of JBBSBM010000059.1, read as the reverse complement.
AGGCTTCGAGTAAGCCGAGTTCCTGCGCGTGGACGATGGCCTGGGTGCGATTGGCAACGTCAAGCTTGCGATAGATACTTAGTGTGTGGGTTTTCACTGTGCCTGCGCCAATCACTAATTGCTCGGCAATTTGGGGGTTGGTCATACCATATGCCATCAAGCGCAGAATTTCATTTTCGCGGGCGGTGAGTATCCGTGGCTGAGTGGTCTCAACGGCAGCAGTCGATGAATCCCGAAACTCGTGTTGGAGTTCGGTTTTGATTTCATCAAAGGTGAGTGCCTCGCCTTTCTCCCAACGTATTTGATAACACGCGTCATCCATCATGGTTTGCAATTGGGTTTGAAGGTGATTGAGCAACGGCCATTGATGCACCCAGTTCAAAGCCTCGTCGGGCTGAGACAAAACCCAAGCCAGTAGTTCAACCGCTTTTTCAGGATCATGCTCAACCAGCGTATAAATCACATCAGGAACAATCCACATGGTCGTAGCGGGTTGTCCACCCACTTCTGCCAATTGAAGCATTTTCTGGATGTAATATCTAGCATCAGCCAGATTGCCTATGCCGCATGATAAGGTCGCAAGCGCCCAATAATGGAGTTGAAAATCAGTATTGCTTGTTCCGTGCCGCTTGCCTAATTCGTTGAGCCGAATTCCTTCGGCATAATCTTCGCGCAGGCAGGCCAAGACAATTAGTAAAGAATGTCCGTAAGGCTCGAAAATTAGCGCATTGATACCATCAATGATGCGTCGTGAATGGGCAGCATGTTCCTGAGCGCTGGCATAGTTGCCTTGATAGAAGGCGCACAGGGCTAACAAACTGAGTGCATGCGCAATTTGACTCTGATGCCCCGAATCGGTGGCGCATTGTAAGGCTTCTTCCCCAAAATGTTTTGCCTTGATGGTATCGCCATTTAAAAGATAGTCTGAGCCGAGGTTATAGAGGCAGATGAAAAGCGCAACCCGATTATGGGTTGTCCGTGCCAATTCTAAGCTCTGCTCGGTGTATTCGTTTACCTTAGCCATATCGCTGAGGCTGCCGTAAATGTAGCCGATACGGTGCAAAGCCCAACAGACGTAATACGGTTCATCGATGGCCTCGAACAGCACCTTACTACTTTGTGCGTGAGGGAGCGCATGGGCATAACGTTCCATGCTAATGAGGATATAGGCGGTCATCAGATGGCAGAAAGCGATTTCAAAAGAATTGTCTTCAGCAACAGCAATGGCTAAGGCTTGCTCGATACTGGTCAAGGCTTCGTCATAGTCTACTTGATACCACCATTGCAAATATCCCCAGCGACGGGCCAACAAACGACCTCGAAGGGCGGGATCAGCGAGAGGCTGTTCAAGTGTATTTTGAAAGATGGTGATGGTTTCACGGTAACGACTGCCTAAAAAACCAAACAGATATAGGCCATTCAGCATGTCGTGTAGATAAGCAAATTGTTGATTCTTAACTGCCCAGTCCCACGCCAAACGGATGTTTTCGAAATCATATTCAATTGCGTGCATGATTTCGATCTGCTGCGGTTGTTTCAAGGCAGCTTCGTGCTGGAGCATCAATCGGGCAAAATACTGGCTGTGTCGTGCATAAGTCGCCTCTGTTTCCCCGTATTCTTCCAGCTTTTCCGCGGCATACTGGCGCAACAATTCATGGATGACAAAACAGTTTGATCCATCCATCTGAATTAGTGACTTCTCGACCAAAGCTGCGAGGCAGGCCATTGACACATCGGAAACCTCGATTGCGGCAGTGGTATCAAAACCGCCCCGAAAAACCGACAGGCGAGCAAAGATCAGTTTATGATTCTCCGTCAGTAATCGCCAAGATTGGTCAAACACGGCACGCATACTGCGATGACGTTCCTCAATATTCCGCATATTTGTGGACAGAAAATCGAGATTACATTGCATTTCACGCGCGATTTGAGCAGCTCCTGATCCTTTGAGCCACGAGGCTGCTAATTCAAGCGCGAGCGGAAGTCCGGCTGTCATCTGACAAATCTGAATCACCGACTCACGCGCGTCGACCGGATCAAAATTGGGCTGTACGCGGCGGGCATGATAGAGAAACAATTGAACCGCTTCGTAGTCTTCTAACGGTGTTGCATAGGTACTCAGTGGAATAGTCATGCCTTTGAGCGGATAAAGCCACTCTTCCATCAAGTTCAAGGCCTCGCGCGACGTAACTAAGATTTTGACGCCGGGTGCATAAGCAAGAATCTGACTAACCAGTTCGGCACCATCCAAGATATGCTCAAAGTTGTCCAATATTAAAAGATGTTGTTTGTCACGCAGGTGTTCAAAAAGCTGCTCTTGCAGTTCGCCTTCCCCGTAGAATGTCAAACCGATGGCCTGTGCGATGGTGGGAACGAGCAAGCTGCTCCGTGTCAGAGGTTGTAAAGCCACAAAAACAGCACCCTGTGAAAATTGTGGTGCTACCGTTTTGGCAGTCTCGATAGCAAGACGCGTCTTACCGCTGCCACCTAGCCCCGTCAAAGTGAGCAGGCGACATTCTGGATTCTGGAGACGTTCAGCAATGACGATCAATTCCTTTGTCCGACCGACAAAAGGGGCAGAATGCGCTGAGGAATAGTTTCTTATCATCAAAGTTTTACTCAATCAGGAACAATTTAGTTGCCGTTATTATAATCGCTCTGTATGCTCCGATTGGATGTACGACATTTTGTATTTCTTACTTTTATAGGAATGGTCGCAAGATATACTAAGCTTAATAATTGGCTTTGAGAAGTCTAGATTCCTATTAATGTCGGGGATGGGGATAATCTTGTCAAATTGGCTTAGGAGCGCGTGATGGCATAGAGCAAGGTATACGATTATTGGGCGCGGTTGAAGCCATACTTGAATCCATTGGTGTGTGGATGGCGGCAGGCGATCAACAGGATTATGAACGCGATTCGGCATTTGTTCGCAGCCTGCTTGACGAAGAAACTTTCCAAAAGCATTGGAATGAAGGCCGCGCTTTATCGTTGGAGCAAGCATTGGCGATAGTGGATGTAGAGATTCCAGCATAACGGTTTTGCAACATCAAATTAAAACACTTTGTTAGGCGCTGAACAATCAACAGCGTTAAAATATACTTGTAAATTGATTTATTCGAGGGCTTTTTTGTGGCGCATGTGTACATTTCTTACGCGCCGGACGATTTTGAATATGCTGAGTTGGTGCAGCGACGGCTGGAACGCGCCAATTTCACAGTGTGGATTGATACCAGTTCAACCGATGTGCCGGATGGGACGCTGGCAGCCAAAGACTGGCGACAAGAAATTGACGAGGCTATCCGTGCGTCGTTCGTGGTGCTAACGGTTGTCACACCACAGGCGAAATCATTTGAATACGTGGCTTATGAATGGATGTTCGCGCTGGGCGTGGGGATTCCGGTGATTCCGTTGGTATTCCAAGTGACGGAAATCCCTCAGCGTTTAAAGGCGATTCAACCATTGGATTTCACTAATCGGCGGAAATCGGCATGGACACCTTTGTTGGAGCGTGTCGAAGTCATGTATAACCGGACAACCGATCAAGACTCGACTGCACATGGTGTAGGTGATGTGTCACGGGCGATGACGATGGCGGGCAGTGGTCAAGCACGTACCCTGCTGGATTTGGTCGATTTGATCCGTAACGGCAGCTACGAGAAACAACGGGATGCGCTGTTAGCACTGGCGGAAGTCGATCCGGCGGCGTTGGTGCGGTTGGTACAAAATGCGCTCAAAAAAGATGACCTGCGAATGCCGTTTATTCAGGTGTTAATTGAGCGGAGATTACCGCCTCCACGCCACATCTTCTTGAGTTACAGCCGACATGACAAAGTGCTTATGAGCAAGCTGCGGGATGATTTGCAACATGCCGATATGAATGTATGGACAGATGAAAATTTGACTCCGGGCGAACCGTCGTGGTTACTGGCAATTCAAAAGGCAATCAAAAGCGCGGGCTGCGTGATTGTAATTTTGTCACCGGATGCTGCACTCTCAGAGTGGGTGCTGGTGGAACTGCAATATGCGCGACTGCTTAAAGTGGTGATCGTGCCGGTGTTGATGCGCGGACATGAAACTGAGGCCATTCCGATTGCGCTGGTCAATTGGCAGTGGTTGGATTTACGATCAGAGTCGTTATACGGTGTTGGGCTACCCAAGTTGATTACCGCGTTGGAAGGTTATCTGCGGAAATTCGGCGCGGTTGCGACGGGATAAGCAAAATGCAGTTGAACCGCCAAGTGACGATGAATGACAATCACACCCAGAGATGAAAGTAGAGAATTCAGAACCTCATCCCCCAGCCCCTTCTCCGTTTACAGAGAAGGGGAGTATTAGCTGGTTGGATGGAGCTACTTTCAGAGCAGACGCAGAGATTTAACGCAAAGGCGCAAGGGGAAGATTATAGAAACAAAAAGGGCACACAGCCGTGTGCCCCTACAAAATAAATCATTAACGAAGGCCGAGGTGATTACACGCCCAAGAATTCGTCGAGGCCGGAGAGGATTTCTTCGAGAGTTGAGGCGGTCATATCACCCATGTGGGCGATGCGGAAGGTCTTGCCCTTGACCTTGCCGTAACCCTTGTCCATCGAGAAGCCTTTGGTTCCCATGAACTTCGCCATGTCATCGACGCTGATATTGCGTCCATTGGCGACGGTAGTGACGGTCGGTGAACGGTAACCTTCTTGCGAGAAGATACCCATCTCACGGGCATTTGCCCAAGCGATGGTCATGTCGCGCATCTGGATGTGACGCGCCCAACGGTTTTGTAAACCTTCAGCCATAATATCATCCAACTGCTTGTCAGCAGCGAACATCAACGACACAGGTGGTGTCGAAGGGGTGTTGTTCTTCTTAAGGCTGGCTTCGATTTCAATAAAGTCGAAGTAATAACCGCGATTGGTGACTTCTTTAGCACGCTCCAACACACGATCACTGATGGCGGCGAAGGCCAATCCGGGTGGCAAGGCAAAGGCTTTTTGTGAGGAGGTCAGCGCCATGTCGATGCCCCATTCGTCGGTGAGCAGTTCGATGCCGAGGAAACCGCTGACGGTATCGACCAAGTAGAGTGTGTCGGGATACTGGTGAACGACTTCGCCAATGGCCTTGATGGGATTGGTTACGCCGGTGCTGGTTTCGTTATGGACGACGCAAACCGCATCGTAGGTTTCTTTTTGGAGGGCTTCAGCCACCATTTCGGGAGTATGCGCTTTGCCCCAATCAACGGTGATGACATCGACTTGTTTGCCATTGAGTTGGCTAATTTCTGCCCAACGTTCGCTGAATGCGCCGCCGACGAGATGCAAGGCTTTCTTGCCATCGCGGATGCAGTTGCGGGATGCGCCTTCCCATAAGCCTGTGCCGGATGAGCCTTGAACAAAGACGCGGCTTTCAGTGACGAAGGCCTGCTTGAGTTTGGTTTGCAGACGGGCGAACAAATCTGCAAAAGCTGTCGAACGGTGACCGATCATCCATTCGGTTTGTGCGTCGAGGATTTCCTTACGCACTTCGACGGGGCCGGGGATCACCAGCCGTTTATGTGATGCTGCTGCCATTTTCTCGATACCTCCCTGCGGGGATTAATTTGTGATATACAGCACAATTCTAGCGCAGGGGGTAGAGGCTTGGTAGTGGCGACCAATGTGCGATAGATACAGAAATGGGTAGGGGTAAAATGGGGTAATATGCCTAATTGAACTGCGGAGACGCGGAGGACGCAGAGAAAAGAGGAGCGGATTTAACCACAAGGACACGGAGAATCCAGAGATGAAAGGGTAAAATATGACCCTCTACACACGCTCCAACCTATTGGATAATAAGCGAAGACACAACAATATTACGAGAACGATACGATGACTGATAATTACCGTGAGATACTCCAGCAGGCAGCGCTGGATAAAACCACGTCACTCGACTTTTACGACGCTGAGTGCGAAGCCCCCCGTGGGACGACATTTCCGCCACAAAACAAAAGGGATGAGCTTTTCACTCATCCCCTCTGCCTCCGCGTGTTTGCGGTTCAATCGTTTTCTGGTTTACTGACTCGTCTTGCCGAAGTTCTTGCCCACCAGCACCAAGTCCACCAGATTGATGAACCCGTCACCGTTCAAGTCGGCTTCGCTGGGTGCGGGCGGCACTTGTACTCGGTAATTCGCACCGATGAAACTGGCATCCGTCAGATCAATCATGCCGTTCCCGTCGATATCGCCGGCTAGCAGGGTTACTTGAACACTCGCGCCCTGTCCTTCAGGTACATCTACGGTCGTAGTGGTGGTCAGGTATCCTGCCGCTTTAAACTGCACCACATATTGGCCTGCGGGAACATTTTCGAACTGGAAGCTGCCATCCGTGTTACTTTGTCCCTGTAGGAAAGGTACCCCCACCAACATCACCGTCACCGCAATGCCCGTTTGATCGTCGCGCTTCTCGTATTTCACCACGACGCTAATCGCCCCCGGCATCGCCGCCAATGTAGGCTCGACAGTCGGTATCTCAGTTGGCAAAGGTGTTGATGTCACAGGTGCGGGTGTAAAAGTCGCTGGAACAAGAGTCGGTTGCACTGGCCCTTCGACACTCTCGAACTGACCATTCACCACCGACACAGGCAGCAGGTTGCCGTTTATATCGACCGCCAGCACCGTACACACAACGCTTGTCTGTCCGGCCCTTAGCACGTTGAAGTTCAAGCTGAAAGCAGTTCCGCTGCCGTTAAAAGCAGGCGCAGGGTTGAGCAAGCTGCCTGCTAACGACCATTTACCATCACTCTGGTAACCCGCGTCGATAATGAAGCTGTTACTTGGGTTGAAAATCTCGCCCTCAGTGTGACCTGTACCCGTGAGCATCGTCGGATCAACTTGGCACTCGACTTGCATTCCATAGAGGTTGCTCATGTCACTGAGCTTAAGTGCCGCACTCACGGTTGAGCCACTTGGAACGCTTGCCGAACTCATCTCGACTGAAATGGTTGGGCCAGTTGGGACAGGTGTCGGAGTTGGAGTTGGAGCAACCATTGTCGCTGTGGGTGGAACAGGTGTCAAAGTCGGTGGCACAGATGTAAACGTTGGCGTAAGCGTCGCTGGCTCGCTTGTGAAAGTCGCCGTCGGTGCAACCATCGTGTCGGTTGGAACCCGTGTGTTCGTGGCTGGCACAAGCGTATCCGTCGGTGGTGGAACGGTATAGGTCGGTGGAACAACCGTTGCCGTTGGTGGTACGAGTGTCGCAGTTGGTGAGGTGGATTGTCCTTGCTGCCAAACGCGCACATAATCGACATCAAAGTTTGAGGGGAAAACGGTACTGGCATCCGGACTTCCCGGCCATGCGCCACCCACCGCCAGATTTAGAATTACGTACATGGCTTTATCCGGCGTATTAGCAGTCGTGCGGAAAACCTCAACACCGTCAATGGTCCATATGATCAACCCCGGCTGCCAGTTGATCGCGAAAGTGTGGAAATCCGCCGAGAAATCCGGCCCATTAAACACCTTACCTGTGCTGTTATTTTCCTGTCCCCAATGCAGCGTGGTATACGCCAGATTAGGTTTATCGCCCAAAATTTCCATGATGTCGATCTCAGGAGGCCACGACTTATCTTGGGGCAGCATCCAGAAAGCAGGCCATAAACCTTTGCCCTTCGGTACGCGGAAACGGGCTTCAGCATAGCCATACAAGAAGTTGAATTTGCCGTGCGAGTCCACCATGCCGGAAGTATAATTTGCTCCTTGAACCACACGCTTTTCGGCCTTCAAATGAAGCTGCCCATTTTGAATGGATACATCATCCGGTTGATACCACTGCAATTCATCGTTTCCGGCGCGGCAGTAGGTAAAGCCGTAATCCAACGCCCACTGATAGCAGGTACTCCACTTGGAAGCATCCAGTGTTGTACCATCGAACTCGTCGTTGAACACCATCGTCCAACCTGTACCGGGCGGCCCTAAAACCGGCATATTGGTTGGAATAGGTGTCGCGGTCGGCACAAAATTCCCTGTATTGGGTTGGACAGGCTGTACAAAGAGGGTCGGCATCATATCAGAAATGTGAGGAGTAAGATCTAAAGTTGGTGTAATGCTTGGTGCTGTCGTCGGTGTTTTGGTGAGGATAACGGGTGTCGCGGTAGGAGCAGTACCCGCCGATGGAATGACTAACAAGTTAATCGACTGTGCCGCGTAAGTCGTGCTGATGTTACCTGCACTAATCGCCAAGTCAGCACCGCGAACAATCTGGTTGAGATTGGCTTGGCTGTAGCTATAAACCTGCGCCGCCGCGCCGTTAAAATTGGCTAAGTTGAGTGTGCTAGTTTGGGCGCTGGTCGTCTTATTGATAACCATAATCGTGAGTGCGCCATCTGCCCGCTGTGCCGCGTAAACTGACAATTTACTCTGATCATCACTGGTCGCCTGCACAGCCGTTTCGCCAAACATGCCGCCTTGACCATTATAGTTACGGTACATGCGGAAGGCATAAGCGGCTGGTTGGGCTGCGGTTGGAGGATCCCACATAGTCGCGAGATCAAGCGCTTCACGTCCGAAAATACCCAGCACATCAGCTTCAGTCAATGCGCCGTTGATGTGTTCGACTCCACCGAAGTTATATTCGGTCATCGCTAGCTTTGTACCGGGATAATAGGTGTTCACCCAATCATGAATACGTGGGATCATTCGGATTTTGTCATTGATCCAGCTTTCATCTACATAAGTCGAGTCCCACAATGAGCGGGTGGAACGCAAGCGCAAATCCTGTAAGGCTTGGCTGCCAGCACTGTTAAGTGGTACGCCGCTAGCCGCTGGATAATAGTGCAGGTCTAGGTAATCCAAAATGCGAACGCCGTGCGCCTGCTCGTACTTCTTCATCTGGTCGAGATACCACGCTGTTAATTCCATGCCACCGTGCGCATTACGATCAACCGGATTGTTCCACCACGAACCACCTGCTGCCCTATCCAACGCTGAGTACAAGTAACCTGTCCAACCCCATTCCGCCGGGCCGAGGGTTTGTGCTGCCGGATCAGTCGCTTTGATGGCGGATGCGTACTGGTAAGTTCGGTCGCGCTGTTCGTCATAGCTCAAAGGTGTTGGATGCACATCACGATGCGTCTCGTTCCACAACATCGGCTCATTATCGAGGTTATAGAAGCGCACCCCCCCTGTGCTTGCTGCCCCAAACTGCCCTGTCAGATGCTGCATCCATTCTTGAACAAATACCGGTGTAATCGCGAGGCTGGTATCCGTCGGGTCATTGCCGGTGATATACGTGCCATCCGGCTTGATGCCATTTCCACAATCAGGACGATAAGGATCAGTTGATTGTTGTGCGCCGTATTTCGCCACGCTGAAACCGCAGGCATAAGCGCGAGTTTTGGGTGTCCAGCCGATGAGTGGCACAGTCATAAGCGTATCCGTGCCGCGCCCTTTATTGGCTGCCACAAAATTATCTGCGCCAGAACCATTGGGCAAAGCGCCGGGGTTGGCATTGTTGTCGGGGATGTTCTCGAAGTACCAATCTTGAGCATGGTTGCTGGTATCGAGTTTGAAGTTGTAGCGGGTTGTTCCGTTGCCACCCCAACGGTTAACAGGCAGTTTAATATCGGCTGCCAGCACTGTGTCTGCGAAGTTCATCCCATAGATGTAAGGGCTGATCGCGTGTCGTCCGGCTGCTGCATCGACCTTTAAGGTTAAGCCGGATTGAGGCGGTTGCGGTGTTGATCCCTGCGTGATGAGTTGAATATCATCCAAGTAGAAAATGGGTTGAGTGCTGCCGCTGCTTTCCTGCCATACCACACCCCACAAATTACTGCTTGGCCCGAATGCCGCCAAAGACACATCAAACTGCGTCCATGTGTTGGCTATGGCCTGCACCGTCTTGGCTTGAACCGCATTGTTGTTGGCATCATAGAAAGATATGCTTATCAGCGGGCTGCCTGTACCGCCGTTAATCCAGAAGCGCAGGGTATCGTAACCCGCTCCGACTGCCGGATTGGAGCGCAGATAGACTCCTGCCCACGCCGCATTATATTTTGCCGAGAGCGATTTGCTGCCACTGTGTATCGGTGCGGTCGCGCCAACATTAATGGTGGTGTCCCACGACCAATTAGCCCAACCCGCACCCAAATTGTCATCATATAAGGTTAAGGGGGCTGCGGCGTAGGCGGCTTGCCCCGCAAGCATCCATGCCATTATCAATATAAAACCTAAGGCAGCAACTGCCCCTGACATGCGTCGTTTATGCATACAATAAACCTCAAAATAACTTATTTGAACAGTGGATGGTACGGTGTGTTTGTGTAGGGAAAAGGCATCCCACAGGGAGGCTACGCACTGCCTTTTCCCTACGATGCAGACGTTTATTGTGTGACAAGATTGCCCGTGTTGACCGCTTCAAATGCGCTTCCCGGTACACCCTTAAGTTGGTTGAGATCATCGTCATTCCAACGGTTGTCGGTTGCTCCGCTGATAAACCAGCTTGAACCGTTATCCGCCACGATCATGCCGTAGGTCTTTAGCGCTTGAAGGATCACTTTGGATGCACCTGTATAACCGCTAATATCGAAGTTGGCCTTCAAACGTACTCGCAAGCCCATCGGTGGTAGATTGGCATTGGTACTAGATGATGCGAAGTGAGTCGCAGGCAGGATATAAGCATGCTGCGAATTCTGAACGGTGAAGCGCAGGGCATGGTTAATCGCACCTGATTGGATTTCGTCGTAGCGCACCAAACCGGGGAAGATGGGCAGGCCAGCGGCATCGGCGCTCGTCCAACCGATTGGGCGCAAGGCGTTCGAGAGTAAATTGAACACCGCACCTGATGAGGCATCCCACCCACCCTGTGTATTCGGACTCGCATTATAGAGTTCATATAACATGCAGTTGTCACCGTCGACCGTCAGCACATGTTGGTCGCCACCTGCTCCGCCACCTTCAACGGGTGCGTTCGGCGGGATGGGATAAGGGCCGGGATCACTTTCATCACCATAATCGGTGAAGGTGATGGGCACTTTGGACTGTGAGCCACTCACGACGACATAAGGAATACCATAGGTCGGGTCTGAGCCAAAGTCGGGATGCAGATTTGGTCTGGAAGCATTAATGCTGGCGATGTAATTAGCCGAATTGGGGTGAACTGATAAACCAGTCACCACTTGATTCCAAGGGTTATCGGAAGGGAATACCGGACAATTAGCAATGGTTGAGCCAGTTCCGCCACTTGTGGGCGGAGGCAGATCAATTATTTGTGCGGTCTTGCCGAAGTTCTTGCCGATCAGAACCAGATCAATCAAGTTGACGGAATCATCACCGTTGAAGTCCGCGCTCGTTGGTGCAGGCGGGGCAGGCATCTTATAATTTGCGCCGATTGTTCCGGCATCAACCAAGTCAATCACACCGCTGCCATCGGCATCACCCGCAACCAATGTGACCGCATTCAAGGTAATGCCACCTGCGCCGAGTGTGAAGGTATAGACTGCACTTAAGTGTCCAGCTGCTTCCATCTTCACAGCGTAAGCGCCTGCTGCCACATTCGCAAATTGGAATGCGCCATCTGCTCCGGTCGTTGTTTGTCCGGAACTGGTTCCGGTTGCGCCACCTGCTAATAGGGTGACCGATATGCCTGCTTGGCTGGTGCGTTTTTCATATTTGACTGTGCCGCTAATCGTTCCGGTTGTTGGGGTAGCAGTAGGCGGTACAGGTGTATTGGTGGGTGGAACGGGCGTTGATGTGGGTGTAGCTGTCGGTGGTACAGCCGTAGGCATTGGGGTACTCGTGGGGGGAATGGGTGTTCCGGTTGGGGTTGATGTAGCAGTTGCTGGAACAGCCGCACTAAAGCTGCTATTTACAACCGTTACGGTTATGAGATTACCGTCGGCATCCACAGCCATCGCCTCGCAATTAATCGGGCTGTCGCCTGCACCAACCACATTGTAATTGAGGGTAAAGGCTGTAGCAGCACCATTAAAAGCTGGCGCAGGATTCAGCAAACTCCCAGACACCGACCAAATCCCGCTGCTCTGAGGGTCGCTGTCCAAGATGAAACTACTGCCGCTGGTGAAGATCGTGCCATCAGTGCGGGTTTGTCCCGCTAATACAGAAGGACTGACCGTACAATCAACCTGCAAACCGTAGAGGTTAGTAGCATTACTCAAATTGAGCACTACCGCGACAGATGAGCCAACTAAGCCACTGGTCGGAGTAACCGCAACCGTGAGCGTTGTGCCAGAGGCAAGCGCGTTGGTATTGGCTTCAACTGTGTTCGGTCGTGATAATCCTGCTGCAAGCAAGAGCGCTAACGCGAGTAAGCCGATAAATACCCATTTTGGCTGCGTCATAAATCCCCCAATGCAATAAATAAGGGTTAAAATAAAGCCGGGTAGCAATTTTCTATTAACACTTTAGCGTAGGGATATACACGAAGATATAGTACACTGTTCCCTGTAAAGTTTGTTTGCGGTTAGAGGAGTTGCAGTTTTCATGCTATTCAATTGGTATAGATTGTGAACTCGCATTCGAACCAGCATTCATAGGGGGATAGGCTGCCTCCGGTCAAAATGCCGGGTGCAACCTTTACCATTCGCTGTGCGTATAGCCCTATTAGATACGCGCTTTGCGGTTTTACATCGCGCGGCAGATCATTGGGACGAGAGCATGTCTGATCCGACCACATTAGAATGGGTAAATGCAGCCCTTGAGGGCAATCAGGACGCATTTGCGGATATTGTCTCCGCATATCAAGATTCGGTTTATAACCTGTGTTACCGGATGCTAGGTGAACGAACTGAGGCCGAAGATGCGGCGCAGGAGGCTTTCCTGCGAGCCTATTTAAATCTCACTCGTTATGACCCTGCCCGTTCTTTTAAAACATGGTTACTGAGTATTGCGTCCAATTATTGTATTGACCGTTTGCGCCGTCGGCGCTTGCAATGGATGTCACTGGACGACGAACCGGTTGCTGACCGGTTGTCGCTGCACAGTGATGATCCTGAACCTGAACCGGCTACGCTCAACAAAGAACAGAGTATTGCGATTCAAGCACTGCTGAACGAACTCAGTCCGGATTATCGGGCGGTGGTGGTGCTGCGCTACTGGTATGACTATTCATATGCGGAGATAGCGGACATTATGGACACCACCGAAAGCGCGGTGAAAAGCCGCTTATTCCGCGCCCGACAAGCATTAGCTGATAAGCTGGGTTCTGACTCCTCGGCTGCGCGGTTGGGCGATCCCTTAATGGAGGGATTATAAATGGCTGACGAACGACAACGACAACTGATGCAGGAAGCGCTTGACCAGAGCCTTGCGCCTGAACTGCTTGAAAAACTGCGGCAACAACTGGACAGCGATCCTCAAGGCAGCCAACAATTTAATCGCCTCAAGCGCGTGGATGATATGTTGCGGAACGCGCCACACGAACGCGCACCTGCACGTCTCGCTTTGGGCATCATGGCGAAGCTCGCGCAAACCATGAACCCACGCCAACTTTCCGACTCGTCAAGTGCGGCGGTGGCGCTCGGTTTAGCGATGGTGGTGATGGTCGCGCTTCCGGTACTGACGGTCGCGATTAGTCTATTCTTATCTGCGATGGGCAGTGCTGCCGCGTTGAATGCCATCCTCCAGCAAATTGCTAATCTATTAGCTTTGGTCGTCGGCATGTTGGATGCGTTGGTCGAAGGTGCACAGTCAGTACTCAAGAGCTATCCACAAGCACCCCTGCTGATCCTCTCGGTTACACCCATCATTCTCTACTGGCTCCTAAAAGCGGTAGAGGGCGACAAAGATAACGAAGGAAATGGCGGCTAAATATGAAATTCAATAATCGGACACTTGCGCTCGGTGTGCTACTTGCTTTTGTCATTTTGCTCATTCTCAATCCCAATGGTTTGATGTACACGCTGGGTGTTATCCAGTCGTTGGTCATCATTGTGCTAGGAATCGTCGCGACCATGTACCTATGGAAGCGTATGTAGAGGTCATCGTTTAACGTGCGTAAGCTGCTAGTTTTCGCTGCTGTTATCATCATCATACTGGTCATCGGAGGCGCTGTCAGCCGTGTCGCGGTGCATCGCGCTGTAACCAATCAGAATGAGCCAATCTTCACCTCGTCTTACATATTAAACAACACCAAATCCGATGATTTGTTTGTCATTGCTGATTTTGTTCAATTGCAGAGAGAGAGCCATGTCGAGGCTGACGCTTCACTGATTGGTCGAAATCGTGTCGCAGTCAGTGGGATTATCGATGGCGACCTGACAGTAATGGGTAACGAAATTGAGATTAGCAGTGGATCACAAATCAATGGTGATGCGACCTTAATTGGTAACAATATTCTTATCAATGGACAAGTCACGGGGCGCTTACATGTCATCGCGGAACATTTAAGCATTGATGGAGATGCCCGGCTTTCAGATGACACCATGCTTTGCGCCCAGAACATGACCATCACCAACATCGATCAAACGCTGGGTACACGACAGTGTAGTAATGATGAACGTGAAGGTTGGCAAGCGCTGCGCGATGGTACTTTGTTGCAAAAAGCGTTTGCTGGCGGCAAATTTTCATTCGCTGAATTCATCTTTTCCGGCATCTTCGCGCTGGGTTTAGCGGCACTTTCCGGTTTGATCGTAATGATTTTCCCGCGTCGTTTCGGACACATGACAGAAGCCATTCGTACACTGCCTAGGCGAGCGTCGCGTGTCGGCTGTTTGACACAAATTCTTGCACTGGCTTTGATGTTGGGATTAGGAACACTCATCGCGGTTTTGCCGCCTTTAGGTTTAATCCTACTACCTATTCTGGCGCTGCTTCTACTGCCCCTGAGCATTATGTTTGTCATCGGTTGGATGACGATGGCATTGTTGGCTGGTGATTGGTTACTGCGGCGGTTTGCGCGACGCAGCACGCCACCGATGCTAACCGTGATTGCTGGCTCACTTGGCCTCTTCTTCATTTGGACTCTGGTCGGAATTTTTCCTTTTGGATTGGTCATTAATGGACTGATGTTTGTACTGATCGGCGCGATTGGATTAGGTGCGGCGATTATGACTCGTGCGGGCACACGTTCCCCGGCGCGGACTTACTTCGTGCAAGGCTAAGGCGTTGTGTGCTACACTCGGCACATAGATATAAAATTCACCAATAGGAGTTCTTTATGCGCCGCTGGTTGCCCTTCCAAATCATGCTTGCGGTAGTGACCGCCCTTATTTTACTCAGCTTGCAAATGGTCTTTGCTCAAACTACGCCAACCGCCACGCCTCAGCCTGCCGGACAAACGCTGCAACTCCAAAGAACCGATACTTTGGTTGCATTGGCTGCGCGTTTTGGTAAATCGGTTGCCTGTTTGCAAAAAGCCAATAATATGGCTGCGACGAATTCATCATTAACCGGCATGACTACCATTTTCATTCCGGATAATTGTGATGGTGTGGTTGGAACTACTAATTCGGTTGTTGGTACGCCTACACCGGAATCGGCTGAGTCGTTAACGACTGCGACTTTCACTCCGATTGCATCCGGAGCTACGAAGCAGCCTACTAATACACCGACACCGTCAGCCTTCTCCACGGCTTTCCCACAGCCAACCGCAATACCTGAAGGTGTTTATACGGTGGTTTATGGGGATCGGCTCGCTAAAATTGCCGAGAACTATGGACTAACGGTAGCTTGCATTGCTAACGCCAACAATATCTCCAACCCTGACCTGATTTACGTTGGGCAGCAGTTACGAATTAGCGCGGACTGCACGAGTGGAGCAGGTGGTGGCGCAGTCAGTAATATCCCAATCACCAATATACCCAATCCAAAAGCTTGCCAATTTGATCGTAATTCAGGGCGTACCGCACCGGGTGACAAATACACGGTTCAAGCAGGTGACTCATTAGACTTCATTGCATGCGATTTCGGTATTGAACTCCAGTGCTTGAAGGACTCAAATCCGCAGCTAGGCGGCTTATCCTTGCTGATGCCCGGTCAAGTTCTCAATATCAACTTTAGCTGTCCCATTTGGCAGGATTCCTCGCTGCCATCGACCAAATAATTAGGCCGCGTTGGGAATATCCTCTTGCAATGTGAAAAGTGGGAGGATATTTAAATTTGAGAAGGAAGATGAAATATGAGTAATAACCGGACGTGGCTGGATGCGCTGACCGACGGACAAATCATTCGGGATTGGTTTTCGCTGATCGCGCATTTTGCGCTGGGTATGACCTACATTTCATTCTTCATCTTCGCTTATGCCATGAGTATCGGCTTGTCGTTCATCCTGATTGGTATACCGCTTTTGTTATTTACGTTGGCTTCGACTCGAGCGGTAGCAGCAATGGATCAGCGGTTGTTCGCGGGGATTTTGGACAGAGCTGCGCCAGAGTTTGCAGATGATGTGGATGTGCGCGGTGCGAACCTTGGCGAACGAATGGGGATGTACTTGGGCAGCGCGACTACTTGGCGCAGCTTGGTTTATCTGGCGCTCAAATTCCCAATCGGCATCGCGGCTTTGATGGTTGCCCTATTCATCCTGCCGTTCCTCGGTTTTGAGATGTTGATTCTTGGCCCGCTGGGCATTGATATGCGGTTGGCAACAGTTCGATTGCTGCATGGTGTGGCTGTTGGACTGCACAAGTTTCCCGGCATCCTGCTGCCTACGAGTAAACGCAAACGCGATCTCAGCCGGCTTGAAAGTGTTGAGAGCGTTGAACCTCAGTATTATCTGGATGACGATGGTGAAATCATATTGCGTAAACGCGCTTAGTCTTTCAACAAACGTCAGAAAATTTTGAGGCACATCCAAATTGTTGATGTGCCTCTTTCTTTTGTTCTAGTCGAAGATAATACGCTTCATATGAGTTAGATCACTCCCCTCGAAATGTGTTCAGCCGCACAATAGATTTAGGATAATACTCAATCAATCGTGGTGTGTTAAAACCTGCGAGAAGAGGTAAGTAATGGTCGGTCGAAGAGTACGATGGAATAATATTTTTGAGTCGGTCACTGGTGCCATATCCATTGCGTTAATTGTAGTGTTTAGACCCTTGTTACGTAGTTGGTATTTGCATTGGGGTGCAACCGAGTCAGAAGCGGCACGTATGCTGCCGGGAGATAATTTAGTTCCGCATCCACGCGTGAAGTACACCCGTGGCATCACCGTCCAAGCAACACCGGATCGAATCTGGCCGTGGTTGGTGCAGATGGGACAGGGAAAAGGTGGCTTATACAGCTATGAGCAGTTAGAAAATTTGGCGGGTTGTAATATGCACAATACCGATCAAATTTTGCCACAGTTCCAAAATATTAAGATTGGGGATCAAGTTAAATTAGGGCCAAAAGGTTATCCGGCTTTCACCGTACTCGGCGTACACTTAAATGAGGCTTTGGTACTGGCGGCGGCTGATGTTATCCCCGAGCCACACGATTTGCAGTTGCCCGATCCGCTGCCTGAAGAATACACACTCTCTAATTGGGTCTTCTACTTACATCAGATTACACCCCATTCAACACGCTTATTGGTGCGTAGTTGGTTGGATTATGAACCGAATGATTGGAAACATTGGCTGATCTGGCGCGTTTTGACCGAGCCGATTGCCTTCGTTATGGAACGCAAGATGATGCGTGAGATCAAGAAACGGGCAGAGGTTATGCAGCAAGCTGATACTCGCCCTGTCCGCATCGTCGCTTAATTGCTTGCCCCGCTGCCAGTGACGTTCATGCACTGGCAAACTCCCTCCTAAGTGGGGTGTGGTTGTGTAACACGGCCACACCCTATTTTATTTATGCTATGATTTTGGAAGATTTCTAAACCTATAGGCTGATCATTTGGATGATTATGAACTTTCTTTCGAATATTCGCGTGATTTTGGCGGCGGAAGGATCTGAGACACTTCCCTACAAATACATCAACCGATTGGTTGTACTGATGGTGACGTTCTGGTTGGTGGGTGGTGTATTTACATCTGCACAGGCCCAAGGTGATTGCGGGATTGTGAGCAGCATCAATTTTCCAGTATCACGTGACCAGTTCCAAGTAGTGCAAGACTTTGGTGCGCCAAGTGTGCGTTACCAAGGGCGCTATCACACAGGTGAGGATTATTTTGGCGGACGCGGGACGAGTTATGGTCAGCCTGTTTCGGCAATTGCGGATGGACGGGTGACGTATTCCGCACCCACAGGTTGGGGACGTGATGGCGGTGTGCTCATTATCCAGCATACATTCCCTGACGGTTCGATTGCTTACAGCATGTACGGACATATGATGAGTACCGATGCTCATCCCTTTCCACAGAAGTTTGTCTGCGTTCGGGCGGGGGATGTGGTGGGAACAGTGGGCGATGTACGGCCTGCGCCACACGTTCACCTCGAAATCCGCACCAATAATCCAGACACGCCGGGAGCAGGATATTCGACTGCCCCACCGACCGAAATTGGGGATTTGCAGCCAACCAAGTTCATTTTGGACTGGCAGGCTTGGTTAAATCCGGCGCACAAGTGGCACCTGCAACTGCCGAATGATCAGCGCCTGATTGCGCCTCCGTTAGTGTTGAACGATGGCAGTATGTTGGTTCTGACTAACGACCGGATACGGCTTTCGTCGGTGGATGGGCGCGTTTTGTGGCGGATCATCCTGCCGCAGCCTGCGGTGGGATTGAGCGCATATCAGGGCAATCCGCTTGTGATTTATGCCGACGGGAGTATTCAGATTATTAATCTGGATGCGTCGTTGGGTGAGTATTGGTTGACGCGTACTCAGTTAGAAGGCGCTCCGTTGACCGTTGGTGATCTCCTAGTGTTCCATACGCCAGATAATGCGCTGGTGGCGATTGGTGCTGACCTACACTCGGTAACATGGCGGTTGGAGAATGTACCAGATTTTGTTCAGGCGACGGTTTCCCCTAATGTAATTGGCTTGGTAACCGAAGATAACCAACTTGTCAGCGTGTCGGCACAGGGGCAGCTTATCAATACGATACAACTGCCTGATGCTCCATTTATGACTCCGGCGCAAGACGGAAATTTGTTGATTTACAGCCAAAATACCCTTTCTGAAATGGATGTCTCCGGTACATGGACGAAGGTGATCGAAAATCTGAACGGCGATAGTGCCAGCAGCGCGTATTTGAATACAGCAGATGGCAACCGTTATTTCCTCTTGGGCGGCACGTCACCAAGTTTGACGGCGACCGATACTCAGGGCGGCACACTCTGGCAGGTTTCATTGGCTGATGTAACGGGTCAAGCTCAACTACTGGCGCAGGACAAGGCGTTGGTACTTCTGACGACGGGCGGCGATTTAATTGCCTTCCAAGCGGCAACCGGAATGATGTGCAGCCAACTGCATATTTATGGCGACCGACGCAGTACATTATGGAGCAATATGGGCGGCGATAGTGTGCTGCGGGTGGGTTTGGCTGACCAGATTATCGGCCTCGATTGGAAGGCGTTCGCAGGTAACTGCGGGTAGTCGGTAGTCATCGGCTATCAGTCTCCAGTCGTTAGTCGAATGCGGTTGATTCGGAAACTTCTGCAATTTCTTCAGTTTCGGAGTGCAGTTTGGCACTTTTATTGCAGCTTCGGCGGATGGCTCGGCTAGAAATGCGTTGATGTTGGTGATGGGGTCTGCCGCCGCTGAGATTGCCAATTAATAGTTACAAGATACAAGTTTTAAGTCGCAAGTCTTTGGCGGCGGCAGCGGAGGGGTCTGCTGCCGCTTATTCTTCGGTCAATGTTGGCGGCAGTCATCTCAAGCAAAGGCAAAGCGCGTCAGTGATGTTAAGGTGCATGGAGAGAAGAGGGTTTGCCAACGGCAAACCCGTACATTAATCCGATAACTATCTTATAACAGGCTGGTAGAGAAAGGGTTACCATTTGGAAGAACATTTTGTAACTCTTTTGGTGTGTTGGTACTAACGGTTTTGAGGGAGTAAAAGTGTTAAGCAGGTTAGTAGATGGTTGGGAAAGCGTTTGCGATGGTTTGTGTGTATAAACCTAAGTGCGAATATATGATGAGATAGAGCGCGATTGAGTCTCATAAGACGAGGATGCAAAATTGGGTTTAATAAGACGAAGGCCATTTCAATACGGAATTATTCTCGTCTGTGTAATAGTCATTCTAGGCCTATTTATTTGGCGAACTTATCCTTCTGTGCCTAAACCGTCCGCATTAAAAGTTGTACCGCTTGAAATCGCTGATTTTCCGCAGGGATGGCATTTAACTTCTACTGAATCGGATAATGACTGGCACGCCAATTTCGTATATCAATACCATTATGAAAGTGTTCAGCCTTACCTGTCATCGTCTCTTAATTTTGTTCGATATGATGATTTTTCGAGTGCTAAGCAAGCCTATACCGATTATCGAAGCAGAGTGTTTTGGTTTCCAAGCCATCGTTCGAATGCGGATTGGATGCTGCCACTCGATATAACGATCCATACAAAAATCGCTGATCAATCCGAAATTGCCTGTATATGGCAACCTCTTGAAAGAGGTGAAGTCGAGATTTGTACACTTTGGGCGCAGTACAATAAGTGTCTGATTAAGTTTTCAACGCAGATAGGCGACCAATTGATGTCGCAGAGTGATTTTGAAAATCTAATCACAATAATTGACAGAAAAATGGAACATTCTGAAATTTGTCTAAGTGCGTAACTTTGTAACATGCCCCACCATATCCTTATTCATAGGATATCAGTAACGGACACGGCGTGGCGTGTCCCTACCCCATTGGATTATTATTGGGTTTTTCCCATGACGCGCCACAGGGCAAATTGATCATCGAAGCCTTTGATCTGGGTCTCGAATACCTCGGCGTTATATAAGCCGCTGTGCAGCAAAGCATCGACTTCAGGATCATCAAAGACGGCTTTGGAAATGATGACATCTTCACCGGATGAGAAGCCTTCTAAACGCGATGCTTTATTGATGGTCGAGCCGAAGTAATCCAAACGGTCATTGAGCGTGACGGCAATACATGGGCCGCAGTGAATGCCTGCCTTGAGTTTGACCGGATGATGACCGAGTGTATCCGTAAATTCGGCTTGGGCGCGGAGCATGGCACGAAGGGCGGGCGCAGGTCGGGGGAAAACCGCCATGACTGCATCCCCGATGGTTTTGATGATCGCGCCACCTTCCGCCGCAACTGCTTCTTTGAGAACATCAAAGTGATCCATCACTAAACCGAAGGCGGGCGCGTCACCAATCTGGTTATAGAGGCGAGTTGAGCCACGCAAATCGGTAAAGACGATGGCGAGGCTGCCGACACTAATTTGCTGACCGGGACGCAAAGCTTCACTGGCGAAAAGATCACGGAACATTTGAAGAACGGTGACTTCGGCAGCGGTAACGGCATGATCACTCCACGCGAGGCGTTCGATGATGAATAACTGTTCCTCATCGGTGTTATTTTTGAGGCGCAGAGTCGGCGTGCTGCTGATGACCACTTCGCCATCAGGCCAACCATCGATTTTGCTAGCACGCAGCGTGATGTCATTCAAACCGTTAGCCGCAACACGGACAAATTCACCACCCCGTAAGCCCAACGTTCGCAGGCGGTAGCGTCCGTTTTCCAACACCGGTGTGACGGCACGTTCTGCGCCGGGTTGGAGCAACTGCTGTACAGCAACATGCGGCGTGGTTTGCGGGCCAGCGATGCAGAACTCGGCTTTCTGAGCCTCGCGAATGGATGGATTAGGATGGAAGCTGAGTTCAACCGAACGCTCGAAGTTGACTTTGAAATCGATATTGCAGGTTTCACAGTGGACTTCGCCTGCAATATCCCCTAAGGTCTTGCCGATTTGCTTGGTACCCCGACAACTAGGACAGAGGACATCCCATTCCATTTCGAGCATACCCGTGCGGGTCGCCATCAAATGATGTTCCAACACGTCGCGGCGATTCATTCCCCAAATATCAGCCAGCGCATAAGGCTGCATCTTGGCGATTATAAAATCATCGCCCTTTTCGATCAGCTCACGCATGTGATCAACGATTTCGGATTTCGCACCTTGCTCAAGCAGTCGGTCACAGAGCGTACTCAGGCGTTCTTCTCCACCCGGCATGAAATCGACGAGTCCTGCAATCTCGATGACTGATTTACCACTGACAGCGATATCATCATAAGCACGGAATGTGCGAGCGAAGGCACGGGCGCTGATGATGCCGATCTGTGCGGGAATGGCGATCAGACCGAAAAGGTTGCGAGGTGTCGCCCAGACTTCGTATGTCAATTCGGTTGAGCCATCTTGCAGCGGTGTGAGTTCGGTTAGTACACGCATGTCAGCGACGGGGCCAGAGTGATAACGACGCGCTACGCCGAAACGGAAAGGCTGCACCCATTCAAAAGGTTCTTCCTCCCACTCGACGGCAACACCCAAACGAACCAAGCGTAACTGTCGACGAGCATTCGCTAAGGTTTCATTCCCCTGTTTCTTGATAGCAGGCACACCAGTGTCACGGTTAAAGCGGTTAGTATCCGCGACCAGCGGCCAGAGTGTTTCCGGACTGGCCTGTAGATGCCAGTGCCAGCGGTAATGGAATTCGCGGAAAGCACTCCTCTTTTCATTTGACTGAAGGATATTGTCAGAAGTCATAGATTCGGTTTGACTATAAACTGCACGATTCATAATGGTGTTCCCTGATTTTAAACCCGATTCACATTGGTTGATGCTTGAACAGTACACCGAAGTAATAATTCGTTACGGATCAATCACTATTCAGTTTTTGCTCAAGTTGTTGTTAGGAGCATATACGGCTGAGAGCTGTATTCGGATTTGATGTAGAAGCGAGGATAAGCAATCTTGATGCAATGCTCACCATCTGTTTATGTGAGCGCTATGTGTTCATTATGAAGAAAGCCTGTCTTTGTTTGGTTAACATCTTTGACAGGCTTTCTTTTTTGTTACTGAGGGATAGGCATTATCGTCTAGAGCAGATAATCAGGCAGTCACAATGATTTTGGTATCCCAAGCACCGAGTTCGATTGAGGCGCCGGATGAGATAGATGCACCACTGATGAGATCGGAACCACTCACCGATACAGGGACACGCTGTGTATCCCATGACCAATTGGTATAAAAGTGAAGTTTTTGACCGGACTTGGCTGTGGCTGAGGAGGCTCGAACGACTGTGGGCAAGGCAGCAAATGGTGATTGTATGCCAGCCTGCATTAGCACCCACTCGGCTAAAGCTTTGCCGAGTGAAGAATTGGGAAGTGTGCCACAGTAGGTGACGCGGCCTTTGCCAAAGGGCTGCGAGACTATCGCTGGAAAACGGCCAAAGTGCGGGTGATCGTAATAGGCTAAGGATGTTGCGCCTTCGAGTTGTAAGCCATCTGCCCAACCAGTAGCGAGTGCATCGGCGGGGAATGTGAAATCACCCTGACCGGATTTAAGCGCTAATCCCGTGACGAGGTTTGAGAACTCATTGTAGCTCGCTCCGACTGCTTCGCGCAGCGGGCCGGGGGCGCGATGCCAACGGATACGGGCAAATTCGTCGGCATAGCCGCTCTTGAAGGTTAGGAGCAAATGACCGCCATTAGCTGCATATTGAGCCAATCGTTGCAGCAGGTCATCGTCGGCAATATAGAGCGATGGCACAACCAAAACTGGATACGCTTCAAAATCCTGTTCTTCGTGAAGGACGACGCACTGCGCCCGTGCCGCAAAAAAACCTTGATAAAAGGCATCGAAGGTGCGACGGTAGGAGGTTTTGTCCGGTTGCACGTTGTCTACCTGAGGCAGCGAGGGCATGAATTCGAGGCCATATTTGCTGTCTTGAGAGTAGAGGAAGGCAACATCTTCATCCGGTTTGAGGTCGGTCAGCAGCGCGTCATGGTCGCGCAGTTCATGGGCGATTTGCGACACTTCGGCATAGCACCGCCCCGGCTCTAGATCGTGGTTGATGACCCCGCCCCAATAAGTTTCGATACCGTAGTGCAGCGTATGCCAATGCCAATATTCGACCATATTGGCTCCGCGCGAAATAAACGAGTAAACCACCGAGCGCCACTGCCCATCATAATTGGGATAGTTGCAGTGCGAACCGCCAATGCTGTTGGCGTTCAGTTCGGTGATGAGGAAGTTGGTTTGTTTTGCACCACGAGCGAAATCACCCGCGAGGTACATTGACCACACACCGGGATTGGTGATCTGGAACTGTGCCATCCACTCCGGCGATCCGAAAACACGATCTTCGCCGAGCGCGAGATTAAGGCCATCCTGTGTGACGTGATAGGGATTCATCGCCAAGATGTCCATTTCGTGGGCAATGTCGTACACATCGGACTCGGCACGTCCGTGCATCCCGACGACACACTGCGTCACGAATTGGTCGGGGCGGGAATATTCTTTTACGATGTTCTTTTCCCATGCCAGTAAATCAGTCACGAGCGTGGCTTGGAAACGCCGCCATTCGAGGTCATATCCGGGAGTGGTATTGCCATCGGGAGTCCATAAATCTGCCCAATCGCGCAGACGGTGTGACCAATAAGTGAGTCCCCAGACTTCGTTGAGACGATCCACCGACTTGAATTTATCTTTGAGGTAATCGACAAATTTTTGAAACACATCAGGATTAAAAAGCAGACCGCTGCCGGTTTCGTTATCCACCTGATAACCGATAATCGCCGGATGCTGGGCGTAATGGCTGACTAATTGGCGAACAACACGTTCAACATGAAACCGGTAAGCTGGATGAGCATGGTTCATGTTCTGACGCGCACCATAATAAGCACGGATTCCGCGCTCATAGCGTGCCATGATTTCGGGGAACTTGCGGTGCAACCAAGCGGGAATGGCATAGCTGGGTGTTCCCAAAATGACTTTTATTCCAGCTTCGTGCATGGCATCAATGACACGATCCATCCACGCAAACTCAAAGCGACCATCGTCCGGTTCCCAGCTTGACCATGTGGATTCACCCAAACGCACAACGGTCAATCCGGCTTCCTTCATTAACCTTATGTCTTCTGCCAACCGTTCATAAGGTTGGTATTCGTGGTAATAAGCGACTCCGTAAAGCATAATAATTTCCTTCGTGTATGGTATATGACATCAAAATCTTTAGAATACTTTGGGAGTATAAGACCCTTGCTAAAGCCTCGCCAGTAACATTGCTCACTTGGTTAGTTGGTCTCTAACGAGGATGTTATACTAGGCCAAGTTTCAAATTATCTTGACCCATCCATCAGCATTCACCACAGGCGATGATATGAATTTCTCAGTGGTTATTTGCACCTATAACCGACTCGATCATCTTTTGGCTTCGGTGGAGAGCGCTGTGAAGCAGACGCTTGCGCCAGATACATACGAGGTGATTGTGGTGGATAACGCCTCGACGGATGGCACGGCGGAAGCTATCCAAAAGCTAACCGAGAAATATCCCAATTTGCGATATATCTACGAGACACGCTTAGGTTTAGCCACCGCGCGAAATACCGGATGGCAAGCGGCACAAGGCACATACGTCGCATTTTTGGATGACGATGCAAAGACTGAGTCGAATTGGTTAGAAACGGTTCAAGGATTAATTGAGCGTAATCCGACCAACTTGCGCTGTGTCGGTGGGCCGATACACCCCTTTTATACCAGTCCGAAACCCGATTGGTGGTTGGATAAATATGAGATTCGGACACGTGGTGATGTGCAGCGTCATCTTAAAAAAGGCGAGTTTTTCTCCGGCTCGAACATGATCTGGTTGAAAAGTGTGCTTGAAACGTATGGCGGTTTTGAATCGACAGCGGGCATGAAGGGCAACCAATTGGGGATGGGCGAAGAAACCGGTTTGTTCCGCCGGATATGGGAGGCGGAAGAGTCGCCTGTGTTCCTATACTCGCCCGATTTGCGCGTGTACCATTGGGTTCCACCGGAAAAGATGACGATGGGATATATTCTCAAACGAGCGACAGCCAACGGCCAATTCGAGGCACGGTTCGCATTATCGCAAAATCCCGGTTTGGGTGGACGACTGAAAGCCATTGGCAGCACATTGAGGACGTTGGCAGTTCAAATCCCCAGCACATTATTTAAGCGTCTTCAGTATAAGACCACCGAAAATTGGTACTTTGACCACTGCTTTATCCCGATTCAGAATGTGAGCAAATTGCTAGGGCTGTTGGGATTCAAGATCAACGTTAGTCAACGAAAAGGATGATGAAACACGAATGAAAATTGTACTCGGTGTATGCGGTTTTGGTTTTGGACACAGCACCCGCCAGCGTCCGATTTTAGAAGGATTGATAGCACGCGGGCATGAAGTGATTTTAATTACCAATGACCAGAGCTATCAGTTTTTTATCCAAAATTATCCCGATGTCATCAACGCTCAAGTTTATGTTCCAGCTATGCACACCACTCCAAATGGACTTGATTTCGCGGCTACGGCTAATGACCCACGCAACGTACAACCGGAAGCAAATCCCGCTTTTTGGAACGCCTGTGGATTGATCGAGCGCGAGTTTGGTAAGCCTGATCTGGTGATTTCGGATTACGACATGGTATCGGCACAGATCGCTTATTTATTTAGGGTTCCGCTGGTGACACTCGACCAACAAAGTAAGTTTTTGGGATATAATTTTCCTGACGTGGATGGCTATAACCCAAATGAACACCGGATGCGTTTGGGATATTTTTTCCCAAAAGCCCACACACGAATTGCGACCTCGTACTTTAAAGTGAATTACGCGCCGATTGACGAATATCCGGTGACGATTATTCCGCCGATTATTGGGGCAGATGTTAAAGCGCTCACATCCCAGCCGATTGAAAACCACATTACCGTGTATATCTCAGCCGCCAGCCAGATTGAGCAGTCTCTAGATGAAGTGCTAGCGGTATTTGGTCATTTTCCCGATTTCACTTTTACGTGCTTTGTCGAAGCTAGTTATACACAGCATCCCGAAAATGTTGTCATCAAATCCAGTGAACGGGTGGCGTTCATCGACAGTTTGCGTCAGTCAGCGGCGGTTATATCAACAGCGGGACACAACCTGATTACTGAAGCCTTGTACCTGCATGTGCCGATGTTCTTGCTGCCTTTCGAGCATTACGAGCAGCAGCTTAACGCGCATATCATCGAGAGCGAGCAGTTAGGAACTTCTGCCTCAACTGTGACCGAAGACAACTTGAGTGCTTTTTTGAGCAATCTCGATACTTACCGGCATAACAGCCGCGAGTCATCGCTGATTTACACACGCTTTGATGGCGACACGGTATTTTTGGAGTTGATCGAAGCGATGAAGTAATACAAATCGCCAAGTTCGCCCAAATGAAAAAACAGAATTTAAAGGAAATTTAAAACGGGTGTAATGGAAAGGGAATAGATTTAACTGTACAGAGATTTACCCCCTTCTTAATCCTCCCCCATAAATAAGGGAGAAAATAAATACAAAGGCTTGGCATCGCAGCCTCTCCAGAAGCGATATGGGTTTAGTTCTAAGTTGAGTTGGCGACATTTTAATGGTTGAAGGACAAGCAGAGGCATGATGCAAACAGTGTTTTCAAAGCCCGGTACGTTTTGGCGCGGTAATCTCCACGCACATTCCAGCTGTTCAGATGGCAAATGGACTCCCGATGAAGTGTTCGCCTTATACCGTGACAACGGTTACGACTTTATGGCGATTACTGACCATTTCAAAGAACGCTATGGTTGGCCGATTACTGATACATTGCATTACCGCAGCGAGAAGTTTACTACGTTAATTGGTGCAGAAATCCACACCGACGGCATGGAGTTTGATAACGGTTGGCATCTGGTAGCGTTGGGGCTGCCATTTGATTTCGCGCACACACCAACCGATGAAACTGGCCCACAGTTAGCACAGCGGGCGTTGGACGCAGGTGCATTTGTCATCGCAGCGCATCCGCAGTGGTACGCCATGACTGAAGGTGATTTTTTGTCGTTGGGTAATATTCATGCCGTTGAAATCTTCAATGCAGGGGTTGGTCATGACAGCGACACCGCCGAAAGCACCTACATGCTGGATTTGATGCTGGCACGAGGCAAACGTGTTTATGCCTGTGCGACCGATGATGCCCACTTTAATGTCAATGCGCGTGACCGTCTAATGGGATGGGTCAAGGTGAAAAGCGAGGAACTCTCGCCGGAAGCGATGCTGACCGCGCTAAAAGCAGGTGACTTTTATTCCAGCACGGGGCCGGACATCTTTGATATACAGGTGATTCCCGGTGATAAGGTGACTGTGCGCTGTTCACCGGCCAGCAATATCTATGCGCTGGGTCGCCCGATTGAATTCACCAGCGTGGTTGGCGAATGCATCACTGAAGCCGAGTTCAGCCTCAAGGATTGGCGCAGCCCATTCGTGCGGATTTTGGTGCGTGACGAAAACCAGCGCAAGGCATGGTCAAACCCGATTTGGTTTGAGTAAAACCAAATGCAGTGCAACCGCAGAAACGCAGAGATCAAGACAGAATTAAGAAGGTTGCAATCGGCTGATGATATTAATAACGATGACGACAATGCCACCAATCCACGCGGGGATGAAATATAAATAACCGCCGATTTCTTTGCTCATCAGCCAACGATCAAAAAGCGCTCGCGCACGGAAACGTACGATAAGATCCATCAACATGAGTGCTGAACCGAGACCAACCATACCAACCGCATCTGGCAGCTTGAGCAAAAGACTGGCAATGGCGACCAAGCCACAAGTGACAAACATACACAAGCCAAGCATGTTTCCCTGAATAAACATCATCATCTCATTTCGTGAAGTGGCGCTTTATGTTTATTTATAGCCCGAACAGATTTAAGAGCAAGTTAAGACTGTAGAGCTTTATATTTTTTGGCGCCAGTAATGTCATCAGTTGCCTACGGTATGATAAACTTACCGTGTGAATGGGATGCGAAACGGGTGCAGCATTATGAGCTATGTGTTGGGTATCGACGCGGGTACAGAAGCCATCAAAGCAGGCATATTTGATCGCTCTGGTCAGCTAATTGCTTCGGCCTCTTGCCGCTACAATACCTTTTTTCTCAATCCCGGTTGGGTCGAACAAGACCCGAATAGTTGGTGGGCAGGCTTGATTCACGCCGTTCGTGGATGTTTGAAAGCCGCGCAAATACAGCCAGAAGCAATTGTCGGTATCGCAGCCGGAGCAACCACCTGCACATTGATTCCGGTCAAAGCGGATGGTTATGCACTGCGACATGCTTTGCTATGGATGGATGTGCGTGCCACCGACCAAGCACGGCGCATCTTTGAAAGCCAGCATCCCGCTTTGCGTTACAGCCTCGCCGGAGTCAGTGCCGAATGGATGCCCGCTAAGGCACTGTGGCTCAAAGAAAACGAACCCGACATTTACCATGCAGCCGATTACCTGATCGAATATGCCGATTGGATTACCTACCGCTTAACCGGTCGCATGACACTCAACATCAACACCATTACCCAGCGCTGGTATTACCATGCACCGGGCGGCGGCTGGCCGAGTGATTTTTATACCCAGATTGGCCTCGAAAATGTTGAAACCAAATTCCCGCGAGATATTTTACACCTCGGTGAGATTGTTGGCGGGTTATCTGAACGCGCCGCAAATGATCTCGGTTTACCAGCCGGCATTCCGGTTGCGACAGGCGGAGGGGATGCATTTGTTGGATTGCTAGGATTGGGCGTGGTTGAACCCGGTGATCTCGGTGTGGTGATGGGGTCATCGAATGTATTATCAGCGCTTTCGAATGCTGAAGTGCATTTCTCCGGCAGTTTCGGCAGCTTTCCCGATGCAGTTATCCCCGGCCTCAATCTCATTGAAGGTGGACAAGTTTCAACCGGTTCAATTCTCAATTGGTTCCAACAGAACTTTGCACAGGATGTAGTCGAGCAAGCCAAGCAGCAGGGAACATCGGTCTATAAATTACTGGATGCCGAAGCCGAAAAGATCGCTGTCGGTTCAGATGGCTTGATCGTTCTCGACTATTTCCAAGGCAACCGCACCCCACATACCGACTCATTGGCGAGGGGTGTGGTGCTAGGTTTATCGCTCCAGACGACTCGTGCCCATGTTTTTCGCGCGATTATGGAAGGTATCGCTTACGGCATGAAGGATATTCTGGACACATTTAAGCGTCAGCAGTGTCATGTGTCGCGGGTAATTGCCTGCGGCGGAGCGACGCATAGTAAGCTGTTTATGCAAATTTATGCCGACGTGATCGGGCAGCCAATTTATGTGACGCATGAAGCCGAAGCCTCATTATTGGGCGCGGCGGTTTGCGCGGCAGTCGGCGCAGATTTATATCCCAACCTGCAAGAAGCCTCGCGAGGCATGACGCAAATCACGGATGTTTACCAGCCGAATATGGTGCACCATGAACAGTATCAATTTTACGTCCGCAAATATCAGGAAACTTACCAGCAGCTTAAAGGCATTATGCAGGATGTTAGCCTGCATGTTGCGGAAAAGACATCACACAACGATAACACAAAATTTGACCTGATTAAGGAAGCTGATTATGACAAAAATTGATCCGATTTATATTGGCAAAGATGCAACCAGCCAACTGCTGGCTTACGCAGCTGCAAAAGGGCTAAAGCGTTTTGTGATTATTGCTGATACCAACACATTTAGGGCGCTTGGTAATCACGTAGAAAGTACGCTCAAGTCCAAAGGCTATGATGTCAGCAGCATCGTCCTCGAAGGTAAAGAAATTCACCCGAATGAACATTATTTGGTTGAGGTGCTGGTCAAAGCGCCGTTGGGTGAGTGTACGTTTATTGCGGTGGGTTCAGGCACCATTACTGATACAACGCGTTTTATCAGCCACCGCACCGGACGCAAGTTCATCGGCATGCCAACCGCACCTTCGGTTGACGGCTTTACCTCGATTGGTGCGCCGTTAATTTTGTCAGGTGTGAAAACGACGATTCTTTGCCAAGCACCAACAGCCGTTTTTGCAGATTTGGATACGCTGGCTCATGCGCCATCAGCACTGATCGCGGCAGGTTATGGGGATATGATCGGCAAGATTACCTCGCTGGCGGATTGGAAAATTGGCAGCTTAATATGGGAAGAACCTTATGACGAAGCGATTGCCCAACGGTCGCAGGCCGCCATCGACAGTGTGATTCAAAATGTGGACTCGATTAGCCAGCACACCGAAGCAGGTATCAAGCTGTTAATGGACGCGCTGATCGAATCCGGTTTATGTATGTTAGACTTTGGCACGTCCCGTCCGGCGTCCGGTGCGGAACATCACGCCTCACATTATTGGGAAATGAAACGGTTGAAAGAGAATGGCGCGACGATGTTACATGGCGCACAGGTCGGTTATGCGCTGACGTTGGTTGCCGCACAGTACGCAAAAATACGTGCCCTCAGCCGGACGGAAGCGTTAAATCGCTTGGAAGCAGTAGCTTTGCCCAACCGTGATGGGGAAGTTGATCATATTCGTAGCGGCTACGGCGATATGGCAGATGATGTGATTAAAGATCATCTGCCGTTCCTCGACATGACTGAAGCCGATTTTGATGCAGTCAAACATCGGATTGCTGACCACTGGGGCGACATTCAAGCGACTGCCGCTAAAGTGCCTGCGCCGGAAGTGATCGCTTCTTATTTGCGTAAAGTTGGCGCTCCAGCATCGGCTGAAGAATTGGGCCTTGCGCCGGAAGAAGTCTCACCCGGTTTTGAGTACGGGCATTATCTGCGTAACCGCTTCACGGTGATGAAGTTAAGCCGCGTTTTGGGTGTTCCGCTTTCTTGAGATAGATTGATTTTATATTGAAAGGACAAGCGAGTTATGAAAATCGCATTGGGTTGTGATGAAGCAGGTCTACCATTGATGGATGTGCTGCGAGATTATCTAGAAAAGCAGAAGATCGCTGTTCACGATTTTGGTGTACATACTACTGATCCGGTGGATTACCCCGATGTGGCGGAAGCGGCCTCCAAAGCGGTGGCGGACGGCGAATGCGAACGGGCGATACTGGTGTGCGGCACAGGTATCGGTATGAGCATCACGGCTAACAAAGTGCCGGGGGTGCGGGCGGCGCTGTGCCACGATACGTACTCTGCCGAACGCGCCCGTAAAAGCAATGACGCGCAGGTGATTACCATGGGTGCGCGGGTGATCGGCCCGGAACTCGCCAAGAAAATTATCGAGGTGTGGCTCGAATCCGATTTCGCAGGTGGCAATTCCACGCGCAAGGTTGAGAAAATGAACGCAGTGGATGAGCGTTATCGCCATCAACGTGAATAGTGTTTGTCTTAACTGCTCATCACACCTGAAACAGGTGCAGCCCATCCAAGCTGTCGATGGGTTGATAAAATACCATCAAGTGTCATGGCAATTACTTCGGGATAAGGCGCGGTACGGCGCACGGTTAAGTCGGCGTAGGAGTTGACACACTCAAAAGTTGATGATAACAGCTTGCGGGACTCATTGACCATAAACAACATGTAATGTAGGCGTTTAGCCGAGCGATTAATTAGCCGCGCATAAATCGCCAGATCATCGCCAATGTGTACTTCGTTCAAGTAATGAATATGGTGTTCAAGGTCAAAACCGCCGCTGCCACGTTCCTTGTAAAATTCAGGTGTCAGCCCGAATCCCTCGAACATTGCATCGCCAGCATCGTCGTAAACTTCCAGATAGTAGCGCATGTTCATATGCCCCATTTTATCGCGATAACTTTCAGGAATCGTCACGCGATAGATCAGCGGTAATTGCTCAACTTGTTCCAAAGGGATAAGAGCAGGGCGCATCACAAACTCCTCTATGACCAAAGCACTATAAATCGATTCTATCCCGTTGCCTAAACGTAGGCCATACGTCCATCGCACACATGTTACACTGTGTCTATAATCATCTGTAGTGTAGGCACATGGGGGATATTAATGTGATACGGCGTAGCGTGATTCTGCTGGCTTTGTTACTCGCGGCCTGCAATTTGTCAGTGCCGGACGTAACCCCGACGATTGCGCCTACACGCACGCCCAGCCCCACGCCATTGGTATCGAACACACCACAGCCAACGATTGTAGCGCAAGTTGCCAGTAGTACACCGAGCAGCACCCCATCTGTGACCGCGACCTTCTTTGTGCTCCCAAGCGATACCTTTGCACCGCCCACTGTTACCCGTACCAATCAACCGAGTGCGACCCCGACCTTCACACCAACGCTGACAGTAACCAGCACGCCAACATCAACTTTTACTGCAACACTGACACCCACCGATACGCTAACCAACGCGCCGAGTGCTACATCAAGTTTTACACCGACCAACACTGCCACCAGCACACCTTTACCAACCGCAACACCAACCATTCCACCGAGCGCGACGCCCATCCCCAGCGAAACTCGGCTCCCAAGTCCGACACCTCTGCCGCTTGTTCCGACGGATATTCCAACACTTACACCGAGTTTCACGCTCACGTTTACCAATGAGCCAACGGCGACACCGACGTTTACGCCCAGCCTAACACCACGTCCGCTGCCAACAGCTACCCGCACACTTTCGCCAGAAGAACTCGCCACCTTTACGGTTGCCGCGCCGATTGCGCCAGTGGGTCAACCGCCTACACCGACTCAAGCCGACCTCGCACTTGCTCCAACTTTGGATGCAACGCCGACTTTTATCACGGCTCAAGCACCAATTATCGAAACGCCGTTGGTCACACCGATTCCTGCCCAAGTTACGCCACAGGAAGCCCTCTCTACACCTACGGCTCAACCGACTGTCGCTCTGATTGTGACGTTACCCGGTGTGGTCACCGCAATACCCATCGCGCCGATTGGTTTTAATCCACCGAATGCGGAAAATCGCGTTTTCGGTCTATCAACATCCGGCGGTGTAACCGGTGGTGGCTTTAGCTTGCTGAATGACACGGTGCTGTTCGAGCGTAATCCGGTTGATCCTAATCTTTACGTCACCACTGATAGCAGTGGCAACCTATACCTGACGGGTTTGAACGGTTCAGGCGCATACCGACCGGATATGTCACCCTTCTCGCAGTTTGTGGCACTGACACGGGATGAAAATAACGCCTTCGTGCCTGCTGCCAAATGGTCACCGGATGGCCGCTACTTGGCCTTTATCGTTGCGGGCAAGAAAACCGGTAATGATGGAGTCTGGTTCTTCCAACCGGGTCAGTTCCCGCCTGTCCAACTGCTGGTTGACTGTTTGCCATTGGATGTGCCGGGATGCAGTCTGGTCAACAACCCTTATGATCCTGACAAGTGGGAAAGTAAATTGCTGCTCTGGTCGCCTAACAGCGATGCTGTGCTGGTCAGCTTGAATTTGCCCGCAGAAAATAATCGCGGTGGGATTGTCGTTGTGAGTGCGGTCAATGATCCCAATTATCGCATCACGCGTCCGCCAGTCTATCGCTATGATTACGGCTCATGGTCAAGAGACGGCAATTACATTCTTGTCAGTGGGCGCGGGCCAGATATGCACGAGTATGTGGGCTGGCTGAACCGTGATGGATCATTCGCTAAACTGCTGATTGATTCGGAAGCCTCCGGCTTGTGGATGGGCTTTGCGAGTCAAGCCAATGATGGCAGTGTCTATGCACTTGGCGCGCCCGGTGACCGCAACGGCCCACGCGAAGCACTGCACATTTACAACATGTCAGGGCAAGCACTTACAGGCACAATCGGTGACGGTTTCCCTGATCGTGTCGAATGGAGTCCTGACGGACGTGCGGTGTTCGTGCAAACTAATGGGCGGCAGTATATCGCTAATATCAACGGCGAAGTGCGCGACATTAGCGGTCAGGTGGCTGGCGCGCGAGCCATTAACTGGGTGAATGGTGAACTGCCTCAAGGGAATGATGGTGGGGGCGGTGGTGTTGCTCCGGTGGGTGTTGCACCTGTTGGTCAACCGGACGTGGGAGGAGGGCAATCCCCTCAACTTCCACAGGGTGTCGTTGAAGGCAGCGAGTATCAACCGGGGACGCAGCTTCGGGTGTATGTACAGGAACTCAACGTTCGTACTGCGCCGGGAACTGCCAGCCCGATTGCGCGGGGTACACCCCTCATCACAGGCGATTATGTCGTTATTCTGGCAGGGCCGGTCGATGCCGATGGCGCACGCTGGTGGCAAGTCCAAACCGCTGATGGTATTGTCGGCTGGATTGCGGGCGCAATCAACGGCTCACCGACACTAGGGCAGTGAAAATGACTCAAGTCAAAAAGAGAATAGCGATTACGCTCATTTCGGCAGTTGTTGTTGGTATAGGCTATCACTTAACAAACATTTTGTTCCTTTGAAACGGTAAAAATGACGGTATTTGTTCCCAACACTAAGTCTTGTGTACTTCATTATTTTGTTCAAAGTACTAGAGTAAAGCAAAGACAATATTATGGAATTGTTTCATCGCAATCTGGTATTCACATTCTTGATTCTAACTTCATTTATGTCCACGCAATTCAGTAGAGTTTCAACTACCACACTTTATGCAGCCTGTGCTACAGATGCAAAGCTATGGAGCATTGAGTTTTCACCAGATGAAAGTTTGATATTAGCAAATTGGACGTATGGAGAGACTAGACTTTGGGATACAAAAAGTATGGAAATGGTATCAATTTTTGATACTAGAAAAAATGCTGGTTATGCTGACGTGTCTTTTTCGCCTGATGGAAACTATATACTGATTAGTGATTTGATAGAAACAACTGTCTGGGAAATTAATAATCATTCAAAACTTTACAACTTTCCCTATTCCGAAAAGGAAAGTTGTTGTACTAAAGCCTTTTTTACGCCTGATGGTAAATTCATTATAACAAGCGGAAATATGGGAACTAAGCTTTGGGATTTTACTTCAGGAAAACTAATACATGAATATCCGGGGAAGTCACCTTACTCGGGAGCACTAGCACAGCTATCAAGTACTGGAAAATATTTACTGGTTAGTAATCTTATTGACGATTTTGCTAGTTGGGAGCTGTGGGATGTTGAAAGTGGTAAAAAACTTAAAACGTTCCTTAATGTGAAAAAAATAAGCTTTTTACCTAACAATGATTTTATCATAACGAATTCTACTCAAGGATTGGATGTATGGAATATCACTACTCGAGAAAAAGTCGCAAATCTTAATACCGAATCGAAATCCGATAATTGGTGGATATCCTTGCCTAATGGAACAAGAATATTAACTAACTTTAAAGACACCAAAGCAATGTTATGGGATACTCAGGATCAATCGAAAATACAGCAAATTGATAACTTCTCACTTGGTTTATACGGCTTTTTCTCAGACAACAAATCAATGTTTACCATAAACGCTCAAGATACTCTTCCTGATTCCAGCCAATTAAAAATATGGGATTTGGAAAATATGACTGTTGCACATGAAATATCATTAGACTTAAAACTTGGCGAGTTGAGTACTTTCGCTATTTCAAAGAATGCCACATATCTTGGAGTTGGTTTTTCAACCAAAGGCATCCAATTGTGGCGTGTTAAAACAGGTGATTTTATAGGATATTTATGTTAAAAAGAGCAAAATCATAAAATGCCTGAAATACCTTATTCTCAATCCCCTTTAGTTAAGAAACTGACGATTAAACCCAAGACACGAATTACCGCCATCAACCCAATTGACGGCTTTTAAGAGTTATCGGGTGAACTATTACAGGAAACAACTTTCGATTTTAACTTCGAAGGCGTTTTCAATCGGATAACGGAGTTAGTTAAAACCGAAAGTGAACTGGCTGATCTAATCGAAAGCATTAAAAAGCACTTGATGCAGACACTTATCTTGTAGGTAGGCTGACGGTGTTGTTGGCTGGATTGCGGGGGCAATCAATGGCTCACCGACACTAGGGACATAATAATACTGCCCTGTAAACTCCATTGCTTCGTCATAATCTCACGTGGGTAAATGAGCGAGACATGCTAAACTTACCCATAATACCCTCACGCAGTGGAGCAAAATTAGATGAATGATCGAGTAGGGCTTGTCCTTGGTGCGACAGGTATTATGGGAAATGCGCTGGTACGACATTTATCTGCTTCTGGTTGGACTGTGCTAGCAGCATCCCGACGACCGATTAGCACAACGGCTGAGAATGTTATTCCAGTCGGCATTGATTTGATGAATAAGTCCGCAGTGCAGGAAGCATTAGCCCCATATCAAGTTACACATGTCTTTTTTGCGGCGTATACGCTGCCCTATCACGCTGCTAGTGTAGGCAGTTATCAAACGATGCGGCGTATGCTCAAGATACTAGGTACGACTGTAGCGCTCATTGACCGAATTCCGCCGCTTTCTAATCTGTTTTATACCGGACTTGCCCGTGGTGGTTTAGCCTATGATCCAGACCAAATTAATTTAAGGATGCTGCGTAATGTGGTCGAAGTTACGGGTACAGCGCCTCATGATTTACAGCATGTCGCGCTGGTTACAGGCGGTAAAATATATGGGATGCATTTATCCCCTTATATTTATCGAAACTGGAAGCAGCCTTTTCGAGAAGACGACAGCCGTCCTCCCGCACCCAATTTCTATTTTGAGCAAGAAGACTATCTTCAAGAAGTCGCGGCAAAATCGGGTATCGCATGGAGCGTGGCACGACCAGCTTTCTTAATTGGCGATAATCCACATGCCGCTTTTAATTTATTGGTCGGATTAGGGGTTTATGCCTCGATCTTGAAGGCTGAAGGACGACCGTTAATTTTCCCCGGTGATGCTGCGGCAGCCGACTGTTTATTTGAAATGAGCGATGCTGATTTGGTCGCGAACGTAATGGAATGGTCTAGCATAACACCAACGGCACATAATCAAGCCTTTAATGTGGTGAATGGTAAACCGCTGCGCTGGCGAACCTTATGGCCTTCAATTGCCGCCTTTTTTGGAATGGATAGCGAAATTCATGATACTGGTTTCGCGGCTGCCTCAATTCTTCGAGAGAGTGGTGGCATTTGGGATAAACTGGTTCAAACCCACCATTTGGAAGACAACCGGCTATCCGATCTTGTCCCACCATCATTTTTCGATTTGGTCATGGTGCAAGCGTGGGACACGGTTTTTTCGATGGACAAAGCCCATCAATTAGGTTTCACAAAAGAAGTTGATAATGATGAAATGTTCCAGCGGCATTTTCAACGCCTAAAAGACAGTCGTATCATCCCATAAGTGGATACGAAAATTGCATTTTGACTTTCTGTTTTCCTTAAATTGCTCCGCGTCGGACAATTGTTTTTCAAGGAAACAAGTACGTATGCTTAAAACACCTTATTCCCAATCGTGTCTGATGAAGCTAGCAGCACGTTCTTCAAGCACACACGGCTGACGCAGCATCATTTTGACCAAATAATTAGGCTGAAACTATCCCATTATAAAGCACGCTTTATGATGTAGTTGGTTCCTGCTTTTGTTCCGCAGCATCAGTAACGTATTATGTATCAGCGAACGTAGGCCGAAAATCCAACTGCCTTCAGTGGATTTGCTATAAGGAGATTAAATGAATGCAGATTTAAACGTGCTTGGTGTTGAGCAAGTCATCATCTTCTTTTTGCTGGTAATCGCAATCACAACTTGGATCGGCAACAAATTACCGATTCCCTATACGGTTGGGTTGGTTGTGGCTGGATTGGTCTTGACACTCATCCCAGCCTTACACATCAAATTGCCCACCTTTACCAGCGAGTTAATTCTGGGGTTATTTTTGCCACCGATTCTCTTTCGGGCAGCGTATCAGTTACATCTGGACGAATTGCGTAAGAATTTCTCCTTGATCGCCCTGCTTGTGTCGATTGGGGTGCTGCTAACCACCATAATCGTGGCAGTCATTATCACGCTCCTTAATCCGACAATAGGGCTGCTGGTTGCCGCAGTATTTGGGGCGCTCATCAGTGCGACTGATCCTGTAGCTGTAATTGCACTATTTAGTGAAAATCATGTTTCACCCCGCCTGCAAACCTTGATTGAAGGCGAAAGCTTGTTGAACGATGGCACGGCGATTGTCATTTTTTCGATTGTGCTGCAAGCGGCACACAGTGGCGGTGAACTCAATCTCCTAACCGGTTTACTGGATTTCGTACGGGTCGCATTCGGGGGCGCGCTGGTTGGGGGACTCATTGGTTACTTGGTAGCGCGCATGCTTTACCATATTGACGATCCCATTATTGAAATGATGCTGACAACCTGTCTGGTTTTCGGTTCTTTTCTGATAGCGCAACAATTACATGTCAGCGGTGTGCTGGCAGTCGTTGTTGCTGGATTGATACACGGTTATATAGGCTTCAGCAATATGTCGGACATCACGAAGCAGACCGTGAATATTGTTTGGGGTTATGTCGCAGCCCTCTCAAACGCCTCAATTTTCTTATTGATTGGTCTCACGATTAATCTTGAAGACATTCTTTCGCACCTGTCACTGACGGCGATTGCAATCTTTGCCGTTTTGGTATCGCGAATAGTGATTGTCTATGGACTCGTTCCCCTGCATATCCTTATCTTCCAGCGGCATCTTCCTATTCCGATGAAATGGCGGCATATTATGTTCTGGGGTGGCCAACGGGGAGCAGTAAGTCTCGCGTTGGCACTCAGTTTGCCCTACGATCTGCCGCAGCGGAATTCCATGTTGATTATGACTTTTGGCGTGGTGCTATTCACCTCATTGGTGCAAGCAACAAGTATGCCTTGGCTTGTTCAGAAGCTAAACCTTCGCAAATATGAATAGCCAACGATCAGAATAAGTATTGGAAACTTCGAAACACAACACCTGAAAAAGCTATCGTTATAAGAAGGTTTAGTGACTTTCGAACAATAACATTTGTTGACGATTGTCATCAAAAGTCTGCCAATTTGTCCTTTCGTGTGTGTTTGGTATACCTACTGAGGCAGAAAAGTGCTATCCTGCTATGTAAATAAAACAAATCACAGGAGAACATAATGGGCAAAGTTGCTATTCATGGTTTCGGGCGCATTGGTCGTTCGGCACTGAAGGTCGCTCTTAAGAACAACCTATGGACACCCGTTTCCATTTCGGATATCCGCGACATCCCAACCTTCGCCGCGGTCTTTGAAGCCGACAGCAATTATGGTCGGTGGCACGAACCCGTCAAGGCCACCGAAAAAGGCTTTAACATCGGTGGACGCGACATTCTTTACATTGACTCCAGCAAGGAAATTCCGGATTGGAACAAGTTGGGCGTTGATCTGGTCATCGATTGTACCGGTCGCGCAACGACTCGCCCCGGCGCACAGGCGCATCTTGATCGTGGAGCCAAGCGTGTATTGATTAGTGCCGCCAGCAAGACCAAAGATGATTGCGATGCGGTGCTGCTTCCCGGTATCAACATGGATACTTACGATCCAGACAAACACAAGATTGTAAGCATGGCATCCTGCACCACAAACGCCCTCGCGCCAGTGGTCAAGGTTCTGTTGGAAAGCTTCGGCATTGAGTCGGCTTTCTTCTCGACCATTCACGCCTACACCAACACACAGGCACTGACTGATCAACCGATGAAAGACCGCCGTGACTCATGGGCAGCCGTCGAAAACATCATCCCATCGTCATCGGGTGCAGCCAAAGCCCTGCTTTTCATCTGGAAAGAACTGAAAATCACCGGTAAGGCTTACCGTGTACCAACCCGTACCGGCAGCATCGCCGAAGTGACCGCCGTCTTGAGCAAGAAGACGAATGCTGAAGAAGTGAAGGCCGCCTTCCTCGCTGCCGCAGCCACCCCAGCACTTAAGGGTGTTATGGATGTGCTGACCGAAGAATGGGCATCGTCACGTATCGTCGGTGACTCACACTCATCCATTATCGACCTGCCTCTGATTCAGGTCATGAACGACAATCTGGTATCGGTCGCCGCTTGGTACGACAACGAATGGGGTTATGCCACCCGTTTGGCACAAACTGCCGCCTTCCTCGCTGGCTAATTCCGATTGATTTGAATTTGATTGTTAGGGGCTTGCCGACAGCGAGCCCCTACGCATATACCCCTCTAGCGTTTGCCCTTTGCCTGATGCATAATCGCCCTCATCATGAACAGTTTTACCACACGCCAACGCACCCAATACACTTTTATCGCCATCCTGACGGCTATCCTGCTTTTAGCCGCGACCTTCCGCATCTACCATATCATTCAGCGACCGATTTGGACGGATGAAGGCACAACCACTTTCAATCTCTTTCACTTCAACGGTCAAGATAACCTGATTGATGGGCTGGCTGCACGCGATCACCATCCTCCGCTTTATTACTACATGCTCCGAGCATGGGTTGGCTTAACAGGCGACTCGATCCTCGCGATGCGCTACTTCGCGGCGCTGGTTGGTGTTTTGAGTGTGGCGTTGATGGTTCCGTTGGCAAGAGTATTTTTATCCAATGTAACCTCACCCCCTAGCCCATCACAAGAAACCCCACCCCTAGCCCCTCCCCGTAAACAGGGAGGGGAACAAGATTGGCTACAGAAAGCCTATTGGTTTGTGCCGATTGCGGCAGCATTGATACTCACGCTCTCTGACCCTGATATTGATCTAGGGCAGGAGATTCGTTTCTATACCCTGCGGACGTTGTTCGTCATTTTGAGTGTGATTTTTTATCTGCGCTGGATTAAAAAGCCTTCCATTCGGCTCGGTATTTTCTGGACGTTAGCGAACCTCGCCATCCTGCATACGAATTATCAAGGTGCGTTTATCATGGCGTTCGAAGGCTTACACGCACTTATTTTCCTTCGTGGGAAGTTGCGTCTGAAAGCGATTGGTTGGTTGGCTGTATCAGGTGTATTTTTCCTACCGTGGTTCCTCGGCTACGGCATCGGACAGTTTGATAACGATCAGGGGATTAACTCCACTCTCCCTTCAACATGGGACACTTTTGTTGAGTTGACTTACAAGTTTCTCGGTCGTATCTGGCAGTTGATGCTCGGCCTTATGCTGCTCGGTGTTTATAGTTTACGGTCGTCACGTCAGTTAAAAACTAATCACCAACCGCTATCAATTCTCTGGCGCTGGCTGACGTGGGATAAAGCCTTTTTTCTGGTCGTCTGGATTGCGCTCACGTTGATCATCAGCTTTCTCGGCAATGAGTGGTTCAGCATCCTTTCACCGCGCCGGGTGATGTTAATTTCTCCCGCGATTGCCTTGCTGGTTGCACTTGGATTAACCCGTTTTAGCGCCCAGACAAAAGTATTTTTGCTGGCGGTTATTCTGGTGTATTCAGCCACCAGCGTCGATGATTATTATCCCAAAGCGCCTTGGGATAAAGTAGGCGCGGACATGGGACGCTACGCTCAAGTCGGTGATATGGCACTCATGGAAATCTACTACGATGACACGGTGCTTTACTACTATACTGACCACGATTTACCACCGGGAACAGTCGTTAAATCGCTAAGAATGTGGCGGCAGTTCGACAAAGAAACGTATCCCAACGGTGTGATTGATCTGCTCAACCAGCACAAAACGGTGTGGTTCACCCATTGGAGTCCTGATCAATCCGGTTTCGACTTCCTCAAACAAACCGGACATGTTCAAACAGCGTTGATGACCACCTACTGGGGAACGAATCAACTGAACGTTTACCGCTACGATGTGATTCAACCGCAGCCAGTGGTGGATTACAGCAACGGCATGACCTTGCGCCAGTTCCAAATTGATCCCGATAAAATGCGGGTGGATTTGTGGTGGTCAGCCGAGAAAACACCTGATAAAGATTACAGCGTGTCGGTGTTTGTGCTGGATGCCAACGGACAGTTGGTGGCACAAAAGGATGGTTTTCCGTTCGTGAACCAACGCCCGACCAGAAGTTTCCAAGCGGGCGAAGTGGTTTACGATCCGCACAGCCTTGAACCGAACACATTGCCAGCAGGGAAATATACGGTGGCCGTCAAACTCTACACTTATTATGACGGTCAGCAGTACCCCACCGTCAATGGTGATCCGTGGCAGGTCATCGGCACTTTCGAAAAATAAACGAACGTTTAACATTTAGCGATTAGCCAAAGTTTTCACGCTTAAGCTCTTGTACGAATAAACAGGGCTAGAGTCGCCAAGGGTCTTGCAATTTTTGTATGGGACATAGAGAAAGTTAGGCTGACCCAGCTTCTCAGTAAACCAATAATCGAAATTCAGGGAATTAGAAATGAATAACACAAAATGCTCTAATGCACTCTTTTGTCAAAGAAAATTTGTGGCAAGCGTGACTTATTTTCTGTTCTTTATTGTAGCCGGGATCTTTTTGAGCTTTGAGGGAATGAATGGGACATGGCTATCTAATCTTGTAAACCTGATACTTTTTCTGCTCTTTTTTACGATGGGATTGGCTTCATCACCCCGCAGTCTTACCATTTGTGATGAGGGCATTTACATCGAATCGTTGGGTACAAAAAAGTTTCTTAGCTGGACAGACATCAATTGGGTCAAGCAATATCAATATTACACCATTGTGTCCGCCAAAAATCTGACAATCTTTCATTGGTTGCTCGGTGTACTGCTTCTGGACTTCAAACCTATTTTTACATTTTCTAAATCAAGCCATAAAAATTATGCACAAGCCATTGAGTGTTTACATCGTAAATCCGTAACTACGTTTCAGCGCAGGTAGTGAGATCAGCGTCAGACACGGAATACCGTATCGTAGCCATCCCTCTTATTGGTGGTCTCTGTGTTGAGCGATAATCCATGTACCGCATCATCTAATAGCTTTTAGCGCCTCATCCAAGTATCTAAATATCCCAAATCCTCTCTCATATTTCCCAAGTTGATCCTTGCTTTTGTCGCCCTTCTGTTCTACAATAATCTTCTTGTTTTTCGCAGTTTTTTGGTAACTACTCAGGTGGGGAAAAAGTACCAAAAAAGATAAAAACGAGCTAGAGTCATAAGGATGAAACCCACAGAGAAGCCGTTAAGCAAAGAACAACTACAAGGGCTAGAAAAAGCCGACTTGGTAGATTTGGTT
>JBBSBM010000058.1:0-46407 GCA_038251275.1 Aggregatilineales bacterium | reverse complement strand
GATGATGCGCCGTTGGGAAAAGGCATGGTTGTAAGCAATCATCTCCTCAGTCAATTCGCCTCGGATGGGTTTCTTGTAGGGAGAACAACCCAACGGATGCAACTTGAGGATGCCTTGATAGGCAGCATCACCCATCATCCCCGTCAAATCGGGGAGGTGGTCTAAAACACCCGACTGTTCGATCAGCTTG
The DNA here is from genome assembly GCA_038251275.1 of Aggregatilineales bacterium. Classification (GTDB taxonomy): domain Bacteria; phylum Chloroflexota; class Anaerolineae; order Aggregatilineales; family Phototrophicaceae; genus CFX2. The sequence goes on along the minus strand of JBBSBM010000058.1, from coordinate 46,217 downwards.
ATATCGCTCACACGCCCCTTCACACTGTCAGCAATGTCTCGAATCCAACCGCTTTCACTCTCGACCACAATTTGACTTTTGACGGTATGCATCTTCTTCTTGCCGCTGTACCATCCGTCTCGGTCAGCGACAATCTTAGGGCGCTGAACACGCTGCTCGAAGCTGTCCACTACCCGCGCTAAGTCCGGCACATCCTCCAGCAATGCCGCCAAACTGCGCCGTCGCTTGCGTCCCGGATCGTGCCCTTTCATGCTGTCCCGTCCAGACTGCTCTAATAAGGGGAGTACCCGTTCGATATAACGTCCGACTGTCGGTTGGCTAACACCAAAGAAAAAGCCTAATACATCGTGGGTGGGGTACTGTCGCAACCAGATTACTGTCAGTAGCAGTTGATCACGACTGTCCAAATGTGGCTTCTCGCCTCCTCCCATCGCCCGTTGTCGTGTCGCACGGGCTAATCGTTGACCTTCTGCTACCTCAAATTGCGGTAGTACTTCTTTTGCCAGCTTGTCAAATTCCCCAACCCGCAATCCGGTCATGCTTAAAAATACAGGTGCATAGCGTCTTAAGTGATGGTATTGTAATGTCATTCCCTCAGTATACCCCTTTACTCGCCTAATCCTGAATGTTAACCTGTAGAAAGTTGGTTTGTTTCAGACATGGAATGACCTATAGAGCTTCGTATTCAACGTTCAATCACTACCAGTCAATTGATAATATCAGTATAGCGCATGGATGTTGCGTGGTGAACATTCACCGTGCTTACTCATCTGCAAAGCGCATTTGTATTTGATCGTTCTGATCATAACTGACGTGTATAAACAAAGGAGAATCGGCTGACGTCATCGTTAAAACACGCGGCAAAATGATGGGCAAATCTTCAACAAGATCATATTGGGACACCTCTTGTTGAGGTATCCAATGTAAAGTGCCTTCGTTGTTCGCCGTGACTTTGCGGCTCTGGCTCTCGGCTGTAAAGACAAATAAAACAATTCCTGTTATAGCTTTGGCATCAATGTTATAGACCGCACGAAGCTGAAGGTCATTTACTACTAAGCCGGTTTCTTCCAAGATTTCCCGACGAGCGCTGGTGAGCGGGTCTTCGTTGCGCTCGATATGCCCCCCTACCCCGTTATACTGATTAGGAAACACCCGTTTGTGAGCGGCACGTTTCATCAATAAAACATCAGACCCATTCAACACAAAACATAAAGTACGTGGAATCGTTAGCCAACGATTTTGTGTGGCATCCGCTCCCTGTTGATTTGCGCCCATATTTGCATTAATCCTAACGAACCACTATTGATTGTCTAAAGACACATCTTCGTGCTAATCTAACTGATAGAGAGACTTCATTCGCCCGATCACGGAATATCGCTACCTATGCCACTCAATCAAACTGATGCTCCACAGCCCGATTTAAGGATTGTTCTGACTGAAACACTTCATCCACATGAAGAACATGACTCGCAACGCTCACAACCACTGATGGAACGACTGGCGAATGAAACGGTGGTCATCAATCCACCAATTGTCGCGCCAATAGGCACAAGTCAATTCCTTGTGCTAGATGGTGCTAATCGTTTCCACGCTTTTTCGCACCTGAATTATCCTCACATATTGGTTCAAGTTGCGCCTTACGAAAGTGGTTATGTTGAACTCAAAACGTGGCGACATTTGGTTTGTGATTGGCAAGAAGATGCACTGATTGAGCATATCAAGCAACTCGGTGATATTCAAATCGTTCAAGGACAGGTTAGTTCGGCCATTGCCCATATCATCCTTCGCAATAATACGGTTTTGGCGCTGGTTTCACCTGTCGAAAATACGCATGAGCGGAATGCGGCATTGCGGAAAATTGTGCGTATCTATCAGCAAAAAGCGACTTTACAACGGACTGCTTTGGTCGAACCGTCAGATATATGGGGATTGCATACGACAGCTATTGCTATTGTGGAGTTCCCTCATTATCAGCCAGCAGATATTATTGCGGCGGCACGCTATAACGCTTATTTGCCACCGGGTATTAGCCGACACATTATTCAAGGTCGGGCGCTAAAGGTCAATTACCCGTTAGACTTATTGCGTGATGAAAAGGCAAGTTTGAGTGAGAAAAATGAGCAACTACGACAATGGATCCAGCAAAAACTCGCTGCACGACAAATCCGCTACTATGCTGAAGCGAGTTATTTATTTGATGAATAAAGGTTGCTGACTTATGAACCAAGATGTGAGTTTGGCTTTGAAGCAAACCCGTTTATACAGCGACGGCGCAGATTATGCTGTTCTCAAATTGCCGGCGCAAGCGATTATGGTTGCGGCGGGAATAGTGGCGGAAGTCGGAGAACCATTTTGCACACTGATTGTAGATAAAGACGAAGTTAGTTTGATCATTCCAGCAGAAGCAGTTGAGGATTTTGCAGGGCGGTTGAAAGGACATGCAGCAGCCCCAAACCTGTATCGACTGATTACGTTTGATCTTGAATTAGACTTCAATCTTTTCGGATTCATGGCAATAGTTAGCCAAACATTGGCAGATACAAAAGTTTCAATCCTGCCCATCGCGGCATTCTCGCGTGACCACATTCTCGTTCCTAGCCAACAGTTCGATATTGCCATACAAGCGCTGCAAAAGTTACAATCCGCACTATAAGTAAACCATAACAGAATTGAATATCTTACATCACGATGGATATACCACTTTTCCCGACCGACCAAGTTCCACGCCCAGCAGATGAAATCAAGATTGAACAAATCGATATTACGCCTTATCCCGATCGGTTTCGGGTGCATACCCGTGTGAAAGTGACCGCATTTTTAGAGCGACCGAATTTGCTACTTGTGGCCCGGAATAAAGACAACGTGATTGTTAGCGAACTGAATATCATCGAAACGATGCACGCCGATATGGAATTTACGCTGCACATCCGCAATGTAAAAGAACCAGCGGGAGAGTATACCTTGACAGTCGATTTGTTTTATCAAACGCGCACTCCTCCGCAGGATCGAAAAACGCAGACGTTCACCATCCCTGAAGCCAATTTAACTGCATCGAGTTAATGGAGGCCTATATGCAATTGTGGCTAAGACCCGAACTGGCGCACTCCATCATTAAACATGCCCGACAAACACAACCAAATGAATGTTGTGGCGTAATCATTGGTCAGGGAATAAGAGCTGAGCAAACTGTGCCGATTCCGAATATCGCTGATGATCCAGAACATCACTACCAGATGAATGAAAAGACACTTTTGGACGTGATATTTCAAACTCAGCGACAAAATTTTGAGGTTATTGGGTTTTATCACTCACATCCAAGAACTGATCCGCTTCCTTCACAAGAAGATATTCTTCACGCAAATTATCCCGAAATGGCTTATGTTATTGCGAGTTTGAAGGGCGGAGAAGCACGTTTGTCGGCATGGGCAATCAAACGAGATCGTGTAACTCCTATTGAAGTGGTGATTTCTGCAGACAAACCAGCGCTGGAAGCAGCATCACTTTCACTGATTCAAAAAAGAGCGATTATCGCATCTGCAATTATTGCGTTTATTTTTATGCTTGTGTTATCGCTTTCATTATTGCCCCCAGCACCTATTATCCCGATTCGCTAAATACAGAAAGTTGCTATTATCTCCATGATTGTCCCAACACTCATCATCATAATTGCTGGCCTTATCGCAGGTGGTGTAGTCAATGCTTTAGCCGACGACCTGCCAATTGACCGACGACCAAAGTTACCTCATTATCCCGATGGAACACTCCGCCCTATATCCGCGTGGCTGGGGGTGACTGCTTTTCTGTTCGGGCAGCGCACATCGCCAACAGGATCGAAACTATCATGGCGTTATCCAATTGCTGAAATTGGCACTGTGATCGCAATGCTTTTGACATACCTCATTAAAGTTAGCGAACCGAAGGTTGACACCCTTCAACTGGTTTACTGGCTGATTTACATGGCAATTTTCATGCTGATTACGGTGATCGACCTCGAACACAAGCTGATCTTATTTGTGGTGATTATTCCATCATGCATACTGGCGATTTTAGATGCGATAACCACCAGCGCACCCCCTAATTTAGAACGTTCGCTTACAGGCGGTGCGCTTGGCTTTGGGACGTTTTTCGTGCTGTATCTGGGCGGAATCGCCTACGTGTATATCGCCAACCAAGTGCAAGGGCGAAACATCAGCGAGGTGGCATTTGGCTACGGCGACGTGATGATGGCGCTGCTGAGTGGGCTGGTTCTCGGATTAGGCGATATGTTGTTTGCAATGTTCCTGACAGTGATTCTCGGCGCGGTCGGAGCACTGCTGTATCTGGTAGGACAGCGGTTCTCAGGGCGAAATTCGAGCATGATTGCGGCACTACCGTATGGGCCGTATATCGTGGCAGGTACGGTGTTGATGCTGCTGTTTGGGCCGCAAATCCGGATTTTCCTGGTGGGATACGCGAATTAGGGCGCGTAGTCAGTTTAGAGTTGACAGAGATTTCTAACAACTGAAAGTGAGTGTTTTGATTCACTTTCTTCACTAAATGCACTCTGCGATTCGGTAATATGAAGCTGTTTAAGGGAGAAATTTCACAAAATTCTTCGAATTCTTCAAATTCATAGATATGGTTTTGTGTCGGCGATGTCGTCGTCGTGACGTGGAAGGGCTTAATCGCCACAAAATGATGCTGTTGATATTGTTGTTGCAATTGAAAATCGGTTGTTTTGTCGCAAATATCGTCTGCTCTTTTGACTCTGAACCAGCACAACAAGCGGCAAATGCAGCAATGGCAAAGATCATTTTGTGCCCTATCATTGCCATCAGAAATGTTAAACTGCGCGGGCGGAATGAATTCCGCCCCTACGTCACAGTGTAATTGATATACATAGGGAAAGGGTTACATTTTGGAAGAACATTTTGTAACTCTTTCGAGGTGTTAGCATTAACTTTTCAGGTGAGAGACAGCACGATGAAGTTGGTAGACGGTTGGAAAATAGTTTGCTAACAAACCTAATGTAAACCTATTTAATAATGTACCATTGAGTGTTCTAGACGACAGAGAAAAGATTGAATTTTCTTCCTGAGGCGAAGATTTTAGAGCCGTCACAAAATAGATCGTCGTTGGGAATGCCATTATTAAGGCGCAAATAAAGCCATATACAAACAAAAACACTTGAATAGCATCGTACGATGCAGGATCAATATTCAGTAGTTGGTGCAGTCGAATGATATTACTCAAAAAGTCGTTTACTACGATCAAAATCAAAAGATCAAGTGCAGTCCAAAAGACCGCACATAAAATGTAGAGCACAATGTAACCCATACGCTTAGCAATCCATCGGATTACAGACATATAGCTTAGCAGTTATTCACTAATAAGCGGACGTTCGATGACACCACCGCCGAACACTTCATCGCCATTATAGACGACAGCGGCTTGACCGGGGGTAATATCACGCAAAGCACCATCAAAGGTGATCGCCATACGTGAGTCGGGCAGCGGTTCGATAAGCGCGGGAACAGGTGTAGCTTTGTAGCGAATTTTGACTTCAGCACGGAAGGGTTCGGCGGGCTCAATACCGCTGACCCAATTCACACGTTTGGCAGTTAAGCTGCTCCGGCCTAATTCGTCGGCTGTACCTACCACCAACACATTCTGCTGCGGATTAATACCGATCACATAAAGTGGATCATGGCTGGATAAGCCTAACCCTTTGCGCTGCCCGATGGTGTAATTCACAAGGCCACCATGCTCACCGACGACATCTCCGTTTTTGCGAACAATCGGGCCGGAAACCATCACTTCGGGCGCGTGATCGTTGAGAAAGCGGCGATAGTTGTTATCACCTATAAAGCACAAGTCCTGGCTATCCTGCTTGCTGGCGGTAGGCAAGCCAAACCGTGCGGCAATTTGTCGCACTTCAGGCTTGGTATAACCGCCTACGGGGAACAAGGCATGGCTTAGTTGCTCCTGCCCCAACACGCTGAGGACATAGCTCTGATCTTTGTGGGCATCAGCAGATTTGCTGAGGGTGAAACAACCGTCATCTGTTTTTCCGACGCGGGCATAATGTCCAGTAGCTAAATACTGAGCATCCAAGGCCAACGCATTATCAAGTAGGTAACGAAAACGGATTTGGCGATTGCATTCCATACAAGGGTTGGGCGTTACCCCTTGGCGATGTTGATCGACAAAAAATTCAACGATGGTATTGCGAAACACATCTTTTGTATCCAAGACATAAAAAGGTATGCCCAATTGTGCCGCGATACGTCGGGCATCCGACATTTGGTCGGGTGTACAACAGCGATTATGTGCACCACCCGCTACCGTTTCTTCTGACCAGAGGCGCATCATCATGCCGACGACATCGTACCCCTGCTCAACCAACAAAGCAGCGGCTACGGAGCTATCAACCCCGCCACTCATGGCTACTACTACTCGTGTATTCGAATTATCAATCACAGCGCTATCTTTCGATTCCAATTCGAGATTTCTTTGAAAAGTCAGTCAACGGACACGGCATGCCGTATCCCTACCATATTACAAAATAATAAAAGGCTCTCTCAACGGCTTATGCCCGTCAATTGAAATGCCGCGTTCAACTTCCGCAATTTGGTTACCACATCACCCAAAACATTAACCGCATAGTCAATATCTTCGGGTGATGTTTGCAAGCCAACTGTTAGACGCAAGCTACCAAGCGCTTCTTTCGGGGAATAACCCATCGCTAATAAAACAGATGATGGTTCAGGATTGCCAGTTTTGCAAGCTGAGGCGCTGCTGGCTGCTATACCTCGCATATCAAGGTGTGTCACCAGTGAATTACCATCTAAACCGTCAATTAAGAAACTGGCAAGCGATGGCAAGCGATTGGTCGGATGTCCAGTTAAGGCTACATCAGGGATGCGACTCAGAACACCGTCAATAAGTTGGTCGCGCAGAGACGTAAAATGCGACACCCGTTCATCTCGTTCCTGATAAACAAGTTCAAGCGCTTTAGCCATGCCGACAATGCCGGGCGTGTTATGTGTGCCTGCTCGGCGGCCTTCCTCATGACTACCTCCGGTTTGGTTTGTAATCAGATCGACACCTTTGCGGATGTAGAGTAATCCAACACCTTTGGGTCCGTAAAACTTATGGGCAGATAAACTGAGCAGATCCACACCCATTTCCCGAACATCTAAAGATAATTGACCTGCGGCTTGGACAGCATCAGTATGGGCTAGAATGTGTTGGGCTTTAGCACGGGCGACTAAATCAGCTATCGGCTGAATGGTGCCGACTTCATTGTTGACGAGCATTGCGCTGACAATTGCGGTTGTCGGACGATACAAATCGTCAAAATCAGCAGGATTAATCGTGCCATGAGCATCAACTGATAGATAGCTGCTTTCAAAACCCATTACGTTGGTCAACTGCTCAACGGTATTAATCACAGCACTATGTTCAACAGCCGTAGTAATAAGGTGATTCCCCTGCCCCATTTGGCGAGCTTTCCACGATGCACCGCGTAAAGCTAAGTTATTTGACTCGGATGCGCAGCTGGTAAAGACAATTTCATATGCAGAACAATTCAGTATACGGGCAATGGTTTCGCGGGCGGTTTCAACAGCATCCTCAGCTTTGCGTCCAAAACTATGAGCCGAAGCAGAATTGCCATAATCAGCCGCAAAGTAAGGAAGCATCGCATCCACCACACGCGAATCAGTTGGTGTGGTAGCAGAATGATCTAGATAAACACTGCGCTTTGTTAACATGTGACGGTATTTCCGTTAAATAACATAAATCACTGGAAATTATAGGACACTCGACACAAATTTTATAGTTTACAGGTGACGAGTCGGACAAATCGGTATATCATTAGGGTTTGCAATCTAAAGAACACCACAAAAGATAAATCAGTTGAGCGAACTCACCTGACAATTGTTCTGTTCACTAATCTCATAGGAGAACATGATGTCGATCATTGAAAATATACATGGCCGTGAAATTCTTGATTCACGCGGCAACCCAACTATCGAAGTTGAAGTTCGTTTAGCCGATGGCGCATTTGGACGTGCAATGGTTCCGAGCGGCGCATCAACGGGCGAACACGAAGCACTTGAACTCCGTGATGGCGACAAAAAGCGCTACGACGGTAAAGGTGTGCTACGTGCGGTGAATGCGGTGAATGGACCACTGGCTGATGCTCTGCGCGGTATGTATGCCCAACAAAAAATTGTTGATGAAACCATGATCGAACTTGATGGTACACCGACAAAATCAAACCTTGGCGCAAACTCTATTCTAGGCGTATCGCTGGCAGTTGCACGTGCAGCCGCCGACAGCGTTAATCTACCGTTGTACGCGTACCTTGGTGGTGTACATGCTCACATGCTGCCTGTGCCGATGATGAACATCATGAACGGGGGCAAGCACGCGGCAAATAGCACCGACTTCCAAGAGTTTATGGTAATGCCTGTGGGTGCGGATTCGTTCCATGAGGCACTGCGTTGGTGCGTCGAGGTTTACCAAACCCTCAAGAAAATCTTACACAAGGCTGGTCACAGCACGACCGTCGGTGATGAGGGTGGATTTGCACCAAGCCTTGGTTCTAACCAAGCGGCTCTCGATGTAATTATGGAAGCCATTCAACAGGCGGGTTATACTCCCGGTGAACAAATTCGCATTGCACTTGATCCGGCAGCGTCAGAACTTTACCGTGATGGTAAATACCACCTTGATATTGAAGGACGCGTCCTTTCCGGTGAAGAAATGGTGGAATTCTGGGCTGATTGGACGAGCCGCTACCCCATTATTTCGCTAGAAGATGGTCTAGCAGAAGATGATTGGGAAAATTGGTCGAGGTTAGTTGCAAGAATTGGTGATCGTGTCCAAATTGTTGGTGACGATTTGCTGGTTACCAATGTTGAACGCGTTGAACGTGCCATTAAAGAAAAAGCTGCAAACTCACTGCTGTGCAAAGTCAACCAAATTGGTACACTTACGGAAGCAATGGCCGCTAGTGAATTAAGCCAACGTCATGGTTGGACAGTTGTCGCCAGCCATCGCAGCGGTGAAACTGAAGATACCACGATTGCGGATTTGGCTGTAGCTATGAATGCTGGCCAAATCAAGACTGGTGCACCAGCACGCTCTGACCGGGTTGCCAAATTCAACCAGCTTTTACGCATCGAAGAGCAGTTGGGTAGTGCGGCTGTTTATCCCGGCATCAAAGCCTTCACTAATTTAAAACTCTAGTCAGACGTTTTTACCCGAAAGGAAAATCAGCTTGTCTAACAAGTCCGGTGTTGAAGGCAAACGCACCAAAATTGTAGCCACGATTGGCCCCTCCTCGAATTCTGAGGAAACGATACGGCAGTTGATTCGCAGCGGCATGAATGTCGCACGTATCAACTTTTCGCATGGGGATCATGCTACACATGGCGGAAATATTGACCGCATACGGCAAATCGCCAAAGAAGAAGGCGCAGTCATCGCCATCTTATGTGATATTCAGGGTCCCAAAATCCGTATTGGGAAAGTTGCAAACGAACCGCTGGTCCTGAAAAAAGGCGACAAAGTTACCTTCACGTTAGACAGCGTTCCGGGGGAAAACGGCGTTATTTCGCTGCCACATCCTGAGTTCATTCAAGACATCAAGGTCGGAATGCAGTTGCTGCTAGACGACGGTAACATGGAGATGATGGTCACACAGACGATTGCACGTGGGTTAGTATGTGAGGCTGTCATCCCCGGTGTACTGAGTTCACGCAAAGGCGTTATGGCTCCGAAGGCACGTCTGACCCTTTCCGCTATAACGGACAAAGACCGTGCTGATGTTGAGTTCGCATTGAGCAAAAACACAGAGTATCTGGCGATGTCGTTCGTTCGTTCAGAGGACGATATTCGCGAGATGCGCTGGCTGATCAAACATCTCGGTGGCGACGTTGCGGTTATCTCAAAAATTGAGAAGCATGAAGCGCTGGAAAACATCGAGTCGATTATCGAAGTATCAGATGGCATTATGGTGGCGCGCGGCGACCTCGGTATCGAAACGCCCGCAGAAGAAGTGCCATTCCATCAAAAACGGATTATTGCCTTGTGTAACGAGGCAGCCAAGCCGGTCATCACAGCAACACAGATGTTGAATTCGATGGTGGAAAGTCCGCGTCCGACTCGTGCAGAGGCCAGCGATGTTTACAACGCAATCCTCGATGGAACTGACGCAGTAATGCTGAGTAATGAAACGGCAGCAGGCAAGTATCCGGTAATTGCTGTCGAAACAATGGCACGAATTGCGGTTATCGCTGAACACAGTATTTGGGCCAATCGTGATCAACCACACGCCGTTTCCAAGTCAAGGCTTGAAGGCAATCAGGCGATCTCAGACGCAATTAGCCAATCAACCTGTCAAATTGCAGAAGCACTGAACTCCAAGCTGATTGTTACGTCGACTTTAACGGGCTACACGACACGCCGTGTTGCCAAAGAACGTCCCAAAACCCCAATTTTATGCGTTACCCCTAATGAAATCACTCAACATCGGATGGCTCTAGTTTGGGGCGTTCTCCCCCTGCTCATCCCAGAATTCCACTCGATTGATGAAATGATTACAACAGTGGTAAATGCCGCCGAAAGTGCCGAGCTGGTTACAACAGGAGATGGTCTGGTTATCATCGCGGGTGTACCGTTTAGCGTGGGCGGGCAAACAAACTTCCTGAAGATTCACACTGTGGGTGACGTGGCTGCGTTCTAATTCCCACATGTAAAACTGAAACAGGGCGACGGATTACAAGTCGTCGCCCTCTACAAATTCCAATGGCTCAGTATTGCGCGGTGCGGTACGACGACGTACCTGAGTCTGAACATTACCAGTAATTTGCTCAGGCACATTTGAGGGGCGAGCATAGGTTGGGGTGTCAATAAAGGGTTCTGCAGCGGGCTGCTGCTGCGTTGTGCAGTACGGGCAAACCTGCCATGATAATTCCAGCATTTGGTGACAGTGACCACATGGTTTCTTGAGCCTTGTAAAACAATGCGGACAGGCTTGCCAATTATCCTGTATGCGTTGACCACAGCCGGGGCAAGTGGGCTTTTCCTCGATTTCTTGAAGCAACGCTTCTTCCTCTAGGGAACGCTCATAAGCCTCACTCAAGGTTTCACGCGGGCGAACCAACAGATAGATTATCAGGCCGGGAATCATCAGGAGTGCGACCAAGAGCAAGCTACCTAGCTGCGCAAAGGTGTCTCGTGAACGCGAACGCATATCGCGATAAGCCCAGACAATCAGAGCCAACCAAAGTGCAGCTAAAATCACTATCCCGTAAATCGTAATCCCCAGCGCAACATCACTTGATAAACCTAACCCCGTAAGCAACTCACCCATATTGGGAACTCCAAACCTTCAGACTATTTCTAAAGCCAGTATATCAGTCTGCATGTATAGGCGCAAAACACCACCTAAGAGTATCATACTGAGCATGTAAGAATCAAAATCATCACAACATGGTGCTTATGAATTCACGCGACAAAGGCATAAAATCGCAATCGAGTTTTAAAGCCCTTCCGGCTAATGAGCGACCCCGCGAGCGGATGATTACTCATGGTGCAGCATCGCTTTCAAATGCGGAACTGGTTGCAATACTCTTGCGAACAGGAACAGCCAGTGAAAATGTCCTGCAAGTTGCCGAACAATTGCTCATCAGTTGTGGCGGTTTGGCCGGGCTGATGCGAGCATCACACACTGATCTTTTGAAAATTAGTGGTCTAGGGCCGACAAAAGCAACTCAGATTATGGCAGTGGTGGAATTAGCTAAGCGCGCCATGACATTACCTGCAAGTGAGCGGACAGCCATTGATAAGGCCGAAGATGCGGCTCAGCTTTTTATGGATATGCAATTTCTGCAACAGGAGCATGTACGGATACTCCTTTTGGATTCCACTCGATGTGTGATTGCCAGCCCAACCATTTACATCGGCACGCTGAATACATCGATCCTGCGGGTGTCTGAAATTTATCGCGAAGCCATCACCCGTAACAGTCCGGCGATTATACTAGCACACAATCACCCATCTGGTGATCCTACCCCATCACCAGAAGATTTAGAGTTAACCCACACGCTGATTTCAGCCGGAAAATTACTCGATATTCAACTTTTGGATCATCTGATTATGGGGCATAACCGCTGGGTTTCCCTAAAAGCACTTGGCATTGCTTTCGATGACTAACAACAATTATGGATTAGCACTCAAATCCGCAAAGAGTGCGACATCACCAACCGTTACATCATATTGATGTCCTGATGATTTAAACTGCACATCAATAATTGAAACTGGACGCTGCTCTGCAAGTTGATCAGGGTTGGCTAATAAGTTAAGCAGGTTTCCACTGTCATAAGTAAACCATGTCTTCTCATTAATTTGCTCATGCACTTGCAAACAGCTATTGCATTGCAACGGAAAATTTCGATCAGGGTCAACGAAATAGTAAAACCCATGAATCCAACGGCGATTTTCGCCATTCTTATCCCGATACTCGACAATCAACATCAAGGGGCATTCGCTGCCATCCTGACCGCAAGCGCTTAAAGATTGGTAATTGATTTTAAAAGTTGCTCGCAAACTCAGATAATTGAAACTTTCCACATTTTGTCCTTCGCGCGGCCACGAGCGAACGCACCCCGTTTCGCCATGTGATGTTGCGTTGTCGGCGCGTAAGAAACGCAAAACGGAACGACCATCACTCATATCAGAAAAAGCTTTACCATTAGGGTTGCTATTATCATTGCAGACCCAATCTTTTATGAATGGCTGACCAACTTGCGCTGCCTCTGCTTGCTGTTGTAAATCATCAGCAAAAACTGTGTCGCTGACTAAATTGGTATAAGAAGGTGAAATTGCAACATCATTGGGATCTACCGCATAGGTAATCATGCCCTGATTGTTAGTTGGTATAGACCTCCCAATATCAACTGTCGAGGGTTTCAGGATAAGATCGCCAGACTGGTTAATAACTTGTACACGCGTATCTGACGCGCGAAGGATATATTGACCACCCGAGCGCAGGTAAATTAAATCACCTGCACGAGTCAAAATACTGACATTCAGCTCACGGCTGAGCTGCTTGGGTATAAACACATTTAATTCACCATTAAAATCTTGGAGTTCGACAATATATTGACCGGAACTCCACTTAAATCGGGGACGTGTACCGCGAATGAGCTTTAATTTGGTATCACCACGTAAGGTCATAGCAGTAACAATTTGCTTACCGTTTTGAGGGTCACTGAGCGTCACAGTTGCTTGCGAGAGTGGATCTGTACTGAGGCCATCGTTATTGCTAATTGATGAACTTAAACGAATCGGCTCTTGGTTAGTAATACCACCGCTGCCACGGGCAACTTCCATTGTGCCATCTAAGGGTACCGATGATTGAAAGAGAAAGTAGATGATGCCAATACCTGTGACTAAGCAAATGGTACAAAATACAGCAAAGGAAACGAGCATAATTCCCCATGCCCGCCGTTGGGGGTCGATATTAATACGTGGTGATGGTGGAGTGATTGTGTCTATACGTGCCAAAATGTGTGACCTATTGAAGACGCTTTACAAATCGTATCAAGCGGCAAGATTATAACATAGTGCCTTAACAGCCAAAGTAATACCCTTCATCTCGACGCATAAAGGGCATTCGGGTATAATGACTTACACAATTTTTATTAACTTAGATGGAGTATAGGCCATGTCCGGACATAGCAAATGGTCTACAATTAAACGCAAAAAAGGTGCCGCCGACGCACAACGCGGCAAAATCTTCACACGGTTAGCACGCGATATCATGATCGCCGCTCGTGAAGGTGGTGGGGATGAAAATTCCAACACCAAGTTGAAACTTGCCATTTCTAAGGGCAAGGCCAGCAACATGCCACGTGAAAATATCGAACGAGCCATTTTACGTGGTACGGGCGGTGCGGATGGCGAGATGATGGAAGAAATTACCTATGAAGGTTATGGAACCGAGGGTGTTGCATTCCTCATTGACGTGTTGACCGACAATAAAAACCGTACACTAGCGGAAGTCAAACGGCTTTTTAACCGTGCTGGTGGTAGTTTGGCATCTGCAGGTTCAGTCGGTTGGCAATTCGATAAAAAGGGTGTGATTACCCTGAGCGGCGACAAACTCGATTTTGACAGCGTTTTTATGACGGCTGCCGAAGCGGGTGCAGATGATGTTGTTGATGAAGATGGAACTGTGATCGTCTATACCCCCCGCGAAATGTTCGCCGCAGTCGAAACAGCACTGAGCGAAAACGGTTATGAAATTGCGGATGCAGAACTGCGCTGGGAAGCCAAGAACGAGAGTGAAGTAGCGGTTGATAAAGCCGTCCAAAACATGCATCTCATGGAACAACTTGAAGAACTTGATGATGTGCAAAGTGTGGCATCCAATCTCGCTATCACTGACGATGTAATCGCCGCGCTTGAGACAGCTTAATGATTAGTCTGGGCATTGATCCGGGTACAGCAACAGTAGGATACGGTGTAGTCGAGGAAATGCGTGATGGCTCCTTGCAAGCAATTGCTTATGGGGTCATAACGACTGTGCCTTCAATGCCCATGTGGGAACGCTTAGTTATTATTTATGATGGCATCCGTGAACTAGCGACTACCTACCAACCGGATCGGGCGGCTGTCGAAGAGTTGTTCTTTGCCAAGAACGTCACCACTGCGATAACAGTCGCACAGGGGCGCGGGGTGATTTTGGCGGCGCTCGCTGGAGCAAAGCTACCAATTACCGAGTATAAACCTAATAACATCAAGCAGTCGATTGCAGGCTTTGGTGGCGCAAAGAAACCTCAGATGCAGGAAATGGTACGTATATTACTGGGCTTGGACGAGATCCCTCGTCCTGACGATGCGGCAGACGGACTTGCGATTGCCATCACTGATTTACATAATTCGCGTTACGATAGCTACATTGATTAGTGAGATAAACACTTTATGATCGCCAGTATTCAGGGCGTGGTTGCGACTACAGGCAAAGATTATGCCGTTATTGCAACCAATAATGGTATCGGCTACAAGGTATTCGTCACTAACTCTTCATTAGAACGACTGCATGGCGAGAACGATGCATTTCTTCACACCACATTGATTGTCCGTGAAGAATCGTTGACTTTATATGGCTTTGATACTACAACCGAACGCGATGTATTCGATACTTTGATTACCATTAGTGGCATCGGCCCGAAAACGGGTTTGGCTATTCTCAGTACACTTAGTTTAGATAGTCTAAGAAACGCGGTTGTGGGCGACCGCGCCGAAATTTTGACGCGTGTGCCGGGTATAGGTAGTAAGTCCGCTCAAAAAATTTTACTTGAGTTAAAAGATAAGTTCAAGTTTGGTCTGGATACGGCTCCGGTTACAGCATTTGATGATATTAATAGTGATGTTCTCGATACATTGGTGGCGCTGGGCTACAGTATTGTTGAAGCGCAAACCGCTATCCAATCGCTGCCAAAAGATGCACCACCAACCGTTGAGGATCGTGTTCGCTTAGCGCTCAGCTATTTCGCTTAAACAACACTCTTTGGATAATTAAACATGGCTTCAAATCCGCCTGATGCATTGGTTGGAAAACGCGTTGAGGTTTTGGATAAAGGATGGATCGAACTGGTTGATTTGCTGCCACATCCGTCAACCGGTATTAGCGGCGATCTGGCGATTGTCAATGCAGCCAGAGTCAGCTTTATGGGCGAGAGCAAAGGCCCTGAAAAAGATAAAAAGCTGCTGTTTTATCTGCTCCGCAATCATCATACCAGCCCATTTGAAATGGTAGAGTTTAAATTCCGCATCCGTGCGCCATTGGTTACATGGTGGCAGTGGGTACGGCATAGGACATGGAATTTCAACGCCCAATCGGGACGCTATACACCCTTTGAAGAAAACGATTTTTACGTCCCAGATGTTTGGCGTAAACAAGCGGCTAGCAACAAACAGGCCAGCGACGGTGAAGTCGATGCTGATACCAATCTGCAATTAACTGACAAGCTGGGTGAATTCTACAAAAAAGGTTACGACCTTTACGAAGAAGCATTGCAAGCAGGTGTTTCAAAAGAGATGGCGCGCCTTTTCTTGCCGGGATTCAGTGTTTATTACACGTGGGTTGCCAAGGTTGACGCACACAATCTGATGCAGTTTCTACGACTGCGGATGGCAAGCGACGCTCAGTATGAAATCCGAGTGTATGCACAGGCGATATATGACTCATTCTTCAAGCCTGCGCTCCCGTGGACAGCCGAAGCCTTCGAGGAATACAGTCTTAAATCGCCACCAAAATAATATTTGGTGGCGATTGCGACTCACACTTTATTTCTGAGTCAAATCACCCGCCACTGCAAAGCACATTTGCCGTGCCAGCGAATCTTCAGGGTAAACTTTCCACAAATACTGTTTGCCTGCTTCGAACAAATCCGGTTTGAAAGTGTAATTGGCATCCACTGCATAATCAAAGAAAATTTCTTGATTGAAGTCGCCAATTACACCAATACGATAACGTACTGCGCCTTGAACCGGAGTCCAAAAGACCTGAGTTGGTGTCCCAACGGTAAAGGTAGAGGCACTCTTGTCACGATCAACATCAAATGGTCCGCAGGCGACAAGTGTTGGAATCGGAGTGGATAGCGGGACAGGTGTATTGGTTGATGGAATAACTGTGTCGGTTGGCACGACCGAAGGTGTCCATGTAGGTGGCAAAGTCGCACGTTCGACCGGTGCTTGTGTTGGCGCGACCGTTGGAATGGGCGTTTCGGTTGCCGCAGCAGCCGGTTGTGGTGTGGCCATAAGCGTAGGCAGCACTTCAGTCGGTTGTTGTGAGCCACAACCCGAAACAACCAAAACAATTATTACTATCCCTATAATCCGTTTCATCGACTCTGCTCCCGCTAGACATCAGGCAAGGTTGCTACGTGATATCCATTGATGATAAGAATAAAAACAAACACGATCACTAACAAACCAAATAGTACATAGAAAAATATGGCAGTTCGTTCTGGTCGTTTTTCCCCACGGATGCCAACCAATAACCACCAACCTACCCCAAAAGTAATTATACCAACTCCACTCGAAACAAAAGACGGAAGAATAACCGTTTGCTCATTGAAGAAATTTTCCATGTAGACAAAATCGACCATTGGAAAAACGACCGCCGTCACCACAAGTGCAAAAACACAAATGATGATGATTCGCAGCAAGCGCGGCCAACTGAGAATTTTGCGAACAAGGTATGTGACATAAGGAACGCGTTCGACAGGACGTGTTCGATCTAATCGCGATTGCTTCAGTGTCTTGCCATTAGGTGAACTCATGATGATTGATCTTTCGACCTATTTTGCCACTGCATCAAATTATGGGTACTGAACTCAGTGTTAATCATAAATGTTGAGCCGCGTTCGAAATAGTCACGCATGACGCTGCGGGCAGGCTCTTGGATGCCCACTTCATCAATTGCCGCACACATATGCGAAAACCAGTGATCGCGTCCCTCTTGATCGATGACGAAAGGCGCATGTCGCATTCGCAAACGCGGATGTCCACGGTCGGCAATATATTGGGCAGGGCCACCAAAGAATTGGGCAAGAAATAGATATTGCCAATGCTTACCCTCTTCGAGGCTTTCCGGAAACATCGGCCGCAACACTTCATCAGTCTCGACACGGCGATAAAAGGCATCCACTAACCGCTTGAAAGTGGCATCACCACCAACCATTTCGTAAACACTCTGCTCTGGTTCTGTCATCGCGTCCATTCCATCTAAACAAGCGTCCACATTTTACGAATTACTACCTCTATTATGCCGCGTAATCGAAAGTCTGGCTGGACAATTAAGGGCATAAGAGTACAATCTTCCCGTTTAACACGTTGCTTAACACGCGTCCTTAAGGAGTACACCATATGAAGGCATTTCAGCGTCGGGTAGGAATTATTGTCCTACTTACGCTTTTGATCAGTTTCGGTTTGGTTGCCGCCCAAGATACAACGGCGGTTACGGTCGCAGGTTCAGGTATTGTTGCGCCGATTTTTGACAGTCTCAAAACTGCCAGCGGTGTCACAATTGATGTTAAATCTGAAGTGACAGGAACCCGCACTGGTTTTGAGCGACTGTGCCAAGGCACAACCGACATCGCAACCTCGAACCGCTCGATTTCAGCTGATGAAAACCGTAACTGCACCAGCACTAATATTGATTATACCGAATTATTGATTGCCCATAACATTGTTGCCTTTGTAGCAGCGCCCGACGCAGCTTTCGCACAATGTCTGACCCCAACTGAATTGAATACCATTTTTGCTCCCAGTTCAGCAACAGCAAATTGGAATTTAGTCAATCCAGCCAACGCAGATACGGCTCTCACTGTTGTTGCGCCAGCCGCCACATCCGCCACATTTGCTGTTTTGGACGGTGTGATTGATGGTGACGGCATTCGTGCTGATGCGACCCTTGCCACCACCGAAGCCGATGTGATTGCCGCAGTTGCACAATCAAAAGGCGCAATCGGTGTCGTGAGTTTACCAACAGCTACGGCCGCAGGCAGTACAGTAAAAATCCTACAGGTGAATGTAAACGACACTTTTGGTTGTACAGTACCTTCCGCAGAAACGGTCGAGAATCGAACCTATACGGTTGCCAATCCCTTGTTTATTTATGTCAACCGTGCAAGTCTGAGTAAAGCCGGGTTGAAAGATTTACTGGCTTATATGATTGGCGCAGATGCTGCACAAACAATTATGGCAGCAGGATTAGTTGTTCCGAGTGCGACAATATCAGATGCCAACAAAAATGCTCTTGATGCTACGGGCAATACGCGCCCATTCAGCGAAGCCACGACAGCTTTCCAGATTCCTCCCGATGCTAATGGACAGGTCACAATTGCAGGCGCAGCCAGCGCTGAGAATTATCTAAAGAGCGTGACCACGACATTGACGCAACAAATTTCGACATTAACATCTGATCTCAAACTTTCTGGAGAACCAGCAGGTATCAGACGTTTGTGTAATGGTGAAGTCGATATGGCTGCCGTAAATGGGCCACTGACGGATGAACAGGCCAAAAACTGCGCCGCCAACAACATCAAGACTCTGAATATTGAACTCGGCAAGGAAACAGTGGTTCTCGTTGGCAACGCATCAAGCTCATACTTGAGCTGCTTGACCAGCGACCAACTGACCAAAGTTTGGGATGCAACCACTTCGAAAACCATTACCAACTGGAATCAGGTTGATCCTTCGTTTGCTGACCAAAAGATGACCCTATTTGCAGCCACGGAAAGCAACGCAAATACGGATTTGCTGTTGCAAAAAGCCGCCAGTAGACCCCTGATCGGTCGTGGCGATATTGAAATCAACACGGATCCTCTGTATCGCGCGGCTGCAACGGCAAATGTCGACGGCGGCCTGACATACATGAGTTGGTCAGATTACCAGAATGTTCTTAAGAATAATCAACAGGGCATTCAACTGGTCGGTGTGAATACCGGCAGTGGTTGCGTAGTACCATCGGAAGAAACCATTAATAATGGAACCTATCCGCTGGTTCGTGATACGCAATTGCTCGTCAAAACCACTTCGCTGACCAATATTCCTGTACAGTCTCTATTGTGGTTCATGGCCAGTGATGCCAACTTTGGCGAATTCGAAAAGGCAGGCTTGATGGGCGTTAATTTTGGCAGTTTGCCAGCTTTGCGCCAGACTTTGCAAAAAGCCTATTTGGATGCCGCGACTGAGGCCACTCAGAAGGCGGAAGCTACGCCGGAAGCAACCAGCGAAGCCACAGCGGAAGCGACAGCGGCAATGACAACTGATGCTACAGCTGAAGCCACTATGGATGCAGCAGTTGAGGCAACAATGGAAGCCACGGCTGAAGTGACACAAGCTCAGTAAATCCTAATCCAATTTTTGAAGCACATCCCTGCCACAAAATGGCGGGGATGTTTTATTATAGGCCTGTGCTATACTGCCTAACTTAGCCCCATTTTGTGGGATAAACAGCAGTCTAAATCGGAGAATAAAATGCGTGGTGATTTTGTCGCGCTTGATTTGGAAACAACCGGATTTGACCCGAAGCTGGAAGCGATTATTGAATTTGGAGCGGTGCGGTTCCGCGACGGCGAAGTAGTTGCCGAATATTCAACGCTGATAAATCCCGGTCGCCCAATTCCACCTGAGATTACCACGCTTACCGGAATTAGTAACGACGATTTTCTACCGAAGCTGCACAAGCCCGGTGAGCCACCAATTCCACCCGTTCCGACACTTGTTCAGGCGCTACCAGCGATTCAATCCTTCGTAGGCAATGCTCCTATTATTGGTCATAACATTAGTTTTGATTTGAATTTCCTTTATCCACATGGTCTGTTCCAAAACAACCTATGGATTGATACTTACGATCTGGCAGCCATTATGCTGCCGAATGCAACCCGTTATAGCCTTTCAAGTCTTTCACAACAACTTGGCATTGAACTGACAGAAGCTCATCGGGCGCTTCATGATGCGCGAGCATCTGCCCTACTCTACTGGGCGATGTGGCAAAGAATTTTGGAATTACCACCATCGCTCATTCATGAAATCGTCAACCTGTCTCAAGGTCTTGATTGGAATGCGCGGGTTGTCTTTGAATATGCTTTAGAGCAACAGCGCAACACCAAGCAAACTGAGAGTCCTAAAGCTCACGACAGCTTCGCTAATCTGTTGGTTAGCACCGAACTCAAGCCAGCACCCACAAATGCAGAATCGACAACCGAAAACATTGAAAGTGTTTTTGGCTCAGACGCATCGCTTGCCAATGTGGTAGCGGGTTACGAAAGCCGTCCTCAGCAGATAGAAATGGCGACTCAAATCGCCGAATCGTTTAACCAAAACCGCCATATGATTATCGAAGCAGGAACGGGTATTGGTAAATCGTTAGCGTATCTTGTACCGTCTATCCTATGGGCAACCCAGAATCAACAACGGGTTGTCATATCAACCAACACGCTCAATCTGCAAGATCAATTGCTGAAAAATGATATTCCGCTGTTGCAAAAAGCGATGGCAACGTCTTTTGATGTCGTCGTTTTAAAGGGGCGCAACAATTATCTTTGCCCAAGCAGACTCAATGATATGCGCCGTCGCCAACCGGGAACACCAGATGAACTGCGTGTACTGGCAAAAATATTAGTGTGGCTTACCCAAGGTGGAAGCGGCGAAAAGAGTGAACTCAATCTACGGGCGTTTGTGGAACAGAGTGTTTGGCAACGCCTGAGTGCAGCCGAAGAAAACTGTACGCTAGAGCGCTGTGAGGCAGCCACGCAAGGGAAATGCCCATTCTATCGAGTGCGTAAAGCAGCCGAAGTCGCAAATGTTATTGTTGTCAACCATGCGTTATTATTAGCCGATGCTGTGAGTGATGACCACATCATTCCTGAGTATCAACAACTTGTGATAGACGAAGCACACCATCTTGAAGATGCTGTTACAAACAGCTTAAGTCTGCGTATGGATGAGTCAGCTTTTAAGTACAGATTAGGCCATTTGGCTGGCAACAGGCACAGTTTATTAACCGAACTCATCAACAACTTACAATTGCATGTCCCGCCTAATGAAAATAAGCGATTGGTCGATTTCTTAGAAGATTTTCGCCGCGCATCAATGGCTGTAGAAACACATCTCACCAATCTATTTTTGACATTTCGTAATCTAGCTTACAAACCGGATGCTGATAACACCATTCTTCTGCGGATAACCCCTGAAGTCAGACGCAAAGCTGAGTTCGCAACCCTACAGAATCAGTGGGGTATTGTTAAAGAGTTTCTCACAGCTATTACTGAAGGATTGCAGCGTTTGATCCCGGCCTTAAACCGGTTACGAAAATATCCTATACCAAACCTTGGTGATGATATATCCAGTATCGAGGCTTTTTCGCGCTACTTCACGGATATGCTGAATACACTGGACGGGCTTATTATCAAGCCTGACGAAAACACCATTTATTGGATTCATTTGAACCAATCTTACGGCGTGTCGATTAACACCGCACCACTTCGGGTGGGAAAGTTCGTCGATGAATACATCTGGTCAACAAAACGATCTGTGATTTTGACCAGTGCGACTTTACAGGCGACAGGCAATTTTGATTATATCCAAGAGGCTCTAAGCGCAGAGAATGTCGAAACCTTAGCCTTAAACTCGCCATTTAATTATCGCCAATCGACGCTGGTCTTTATACCGAATGATATGCCTGACCCTAACGACCGCGGTCGCTATCAGCAAGCAGTTGAGCGGGCATTAGTGGAAGTCGCTGCCGCATTGGACGGGCGAACACTAGCACTCTTCACAAGCTATACCCAACTTCAGCAAACAGCACAAGCTATTCGCCCACGACTAGCATTAGGCGACATTACGGTTTATGACCAATTGGACACAAGTAATCGTCAAGCCTTACTCGAAAGTTTCAAAACCACAGACAAAGCCATATTACTCGGCACAAAGAGTTTCTGGGAAGGCATTGATATTCCCGGCGCAACTTTAAGCGCCTTAGCCTTAACCAAACTGCCCTTTCCGATCCCGACCGATCCGATTATCTCGGCACGTTCTGAACTGTACTCCGACCCATTCAGAGAATACACATTGCCCGAAACCATCTTGCGCTTCCGTCAAGGATTTGGCCGTCTGATTCGCAATCAATCAGACCGGGGTGTCGTCATTCTATTAGACAAACGCCTCATGAGTAAAAGTTATGGGCAGAATTTTCTCGATTCGTTACCAGACTGCACTATTCAATATGGTGGATTGCAATCCTTGGCAGAAGCCGCGCAAAAATGGGTAAACGCCAAAACTTAACTTATCTATTATTAACAGATACCCGTTAAAATAGTGTTATACCGTTTGTTCATTGAGAGGTAGAGTCATGCGTACCCCTGCCGGCAAAGATTGCCCGCATTATCACGAAGATTTTCATCGCGGCAGAAATATCCAAGAATGCCGTTTGGTCAACCAAAATCCGAACTCTGTACGCTGGAAACCCGGCGATTGCAAAGTATGTCAGGTACCAGAAATTCTAAACGCAAACGCCAGCCAATATCTCGAATTGACACTGACAATTAAACCCAAGCTGTTGGGACTCGGTCGGCAGCTTGAGATTAAAGCTTCTTGCGTCAAACACCGGATCGCAATTGAAGACCCGTTCGTGGGATGCCCAAAATGTAATGCGGAACGTCCGGGACTCAATCTGTTTTGGGAAGCGTTGAAAGAAGACGAGCCAGAATAACTGATAGCTGTAACTGCATAAGTTCGAACTGCGTATGTAAGTGATATGCACTTCGTTTGTCCGGTATTTTCCATGTTATGATGAGCGGGTAGCGCATTTTATGGTTAGACTCGTTTATGCATACCCAAGTAAAAAATACCCTTGACGAACAATCCATACTTATCATACATAACGATGTAGATTACGTCCGTCAATTACCATACGTCACAAATCTGGAAATATCGAATTCTATTTTCACGACGACACCGATTGATGCGATAAGCACACTAATGCATTTACATCCTCAGGTGATTGTTGTTCACGATGATGACTACAATAGCACAGCGTTTTTTGAGGCTTTTCCTTTATCGTTGAGGGAAATTGAGCGTCCGATTCTCATTGCAGTCAGCAATAATCCCTCAAGTAACTTGTTCGAGGTTGCCAATCAGGTTATTCCCCAAAGTTACCTGCCTTTCCTCGAACAAATTATCGTCTCGCATGTTAAGCGTTTACAATTGACGGTTGGATTACTACATCGATCTACCAACCTTGAGGCTGACAATCAACACCTCAATCAACAGTTAGCCATTGCAAAGCAAACGAGTGCCGAGATTAACATTCTCAAACAAGCTGTCGTCCACAGTGTATCGCATGAACTGCGTACACCAATGTTGCAGGTTAAATCAGCAGTAGCTCTACTAAACGAAGATGAGAACACAAACCGCAACATTGTTGAATTGGCAATGGAAGCCACTACTCGCCTAGAAAGCGGTATCCGTAATGTGACTCTGTTGAATGAACTGATGAATGAAAGCTCAAATGTGGAGTCCTTCAGTGCCGTTCCAATCATTCAGCTCATTCAAGCTGCTGTGCGTAACCTCGGACGTTCATGGGAACACAAAAAAGATATTGGGCGGATAGAAATTATGCCCAACGCCCAGACCCATACAGTGCTATGCGATAAACAGAGGCTGACAATTGCAATCCAACTGCTTCTGGATAATGCGCTTAAGTTCAGCAAAGACAAGGTCAAAATCAAAATCACCCGTTCGGGTAGTGAAATCAGAGTAAGCATACAAGACAAAGGCATCGGTATCCCACAAGATCAACTGAACCGTATCTTTGAGCCGTTTTACCAGATTGACGGTTCATCTACGCGGCGCTTTGGCGGTATGGGCATTGGGTTGGCAATTGTTCAATTGATTATGGAACAACACTGTACTGTCATTCAAATTGATTCCATTCATGGGAAAGGCAGTACGTTCGCATTTGACCTCCAAACAGCAAATAACTAAAGCACTTCAGCACTAGGGATTTCTCGTTTGCATGTCGCGAACATTGCTTGACAAACGATTCCGCATTTCATATACTTGCCCTCTATTTTGTTGCCTGCAAATCTTGCCCCTACGAAAGATTCCTCGATTTTATTGAGAGAGAGTTTTTACATGTCTGACATTGTGCAGAATTATATTGGCGGGAACTGGACACGGGCTCAATCCGGTGAAACGTTTCCCACCTATAACCCCGCGACCGAAGAAATAATCGCGGTTGCAGCGAATAGCAGTGCAATAGATGTGGATGCAGCCGTCAAAGCCGCTAAAGCTGCCTATAAGAATTGGCGGTTGACCCCGGCCCCACGACGCGGTGAGATTCTTTTCAAAGTCGCCCAGCTACTCACCGAACGCAAAGAGCAACTCGCCCGATTGATGACACAAGAGATGGGTAAAATTCTTGCCGAAACCCGCGGTGACGTGCAAGAAGCAATTGATATGGCTTACTTTATGGGTGGCGAAGGTCGCCGCTTGCTCGGCTACACGGCACCCGTTGAAATGCCGAATAAGTTCGGTATGGCAATGCGCGACTCGGTAGGTGTTGTCGGCCTCATTACCCCATGGAATTTCCCGATTGCTGTCCCCAGTTGGAAAATCCTTCCCGCACTCATTGCGGGTAACACCATCGTATTCAAACCAAGCGAAGATACCCCTGCGACCAGTGCGGCTTTCGTCAAAGTGTTTGAGGATGCTGGTTTACCGCCGGGTGTATTGAACCTCGTTACGGGCACGGGTGCGGCAGGTGCGGCACTCGCTAATCATCCTGATGTCCGCGTAATTTCCTTTACCGGCTCAACCGAAACTGGACTCAAGGTCTATTCACAAGCCGCAAGCCTCGGTAAGAAAGTTGCGCTAGAAATGGGTGGCAAGAACGCCATCATCGTGTTGGATGATGCCAACCTCGATCTGGCAGTTGAAGCCATTACTTGGAGCGCCTTCGGTACAACGGGACAGCGTTGCACAGCTACCAGCCGCTTGATTGTTCAAAGTGGCATCAAACCCAAATTGATTGAAGCCCTAGTTGCAAAATCTAAAACACTCAAAGTAGGTGACGGATTAGATGATGCTACTAATGTCGGCCCATTGGTAAATGCCAAAGGGCGTGATAAAGTTGAAAAATATGTGGACATCGGCAAGCAGGAAGGCGCAAAACTGCTGGTTGGCGGTCAACGTGCAGACAACGGCAAAGGTTATTTCTATAGCCCTACGCTCTTCTCGGATGTCAGCCGCACCATGCGAATTGCCCGCGAAGAAATTTTTGGCCCTGTACTCAGCGCGATTGAGGTTGCCAGTTTGGACGAAGCGGTTGAAGTCAACAACGAATCAGCCTATGGACTTTCGAGCAGCATCTTCACTGAAAACGTTAACGCAGCGTTCCGAGCCATCCGTGATTTGACCACTGGCATCGTTTATATCAATCACGGAACAACCGGCGCGGAAATCCAATTTCCGTTTGGTGGTACACGCGGTACTGGCAACGGCATGCGCGAGGCAGGCCAAGCAGGTATGGACTCGTTCACTGAATGGAAGTCGGTCTATGTAGATTACAGCGGCCGTTTGCAGCGCGCTCAAATCGATACCGAAACCATTCTAAAAGAACCCTAATGGAATCATTTTTATCATATTGGTTGTCGTAATTTGTGCTGATTTGCGGTAAGCTATAGGGTATGAATGAAATTTCACAATCAGGGAATTTGTATTGGGATGCAACGTGGGAAATTGTTCTGAGTTTGAAAGCCGCGTATCCCGATATTGAAGTCGAAACTATTGGTTTAGATCAGTTGTATCAGTATGTAACCACGCTGCCCAATTTCGCCGATGACCCTCGATTAGCTAACGAGGGAATATTGAACGAGATTTTGCGGGAGTGGTATGAGGAGGTCACCCCATAATGGCTCAACTCGACCTGCGTGATTTACACGCCACCGAGTTCCCAATACCGGATGAAATGCAAGGCAACGTTGCCATTACCAGTTTGAGCAAGATTTACAACTGGAGCCGGCGATCTTCAATGTGGCCTCTGCTGTTCGGTTTGGCTTGCTGCGCGATAGAAATGATTGCTACGGCTGCCGCGCGTTACGATTTATCGCGCTTCGGCATGGAAGTTATGCGCGCTAGTCCGCGTCAGTCCGATTTGATGATTGTTTCGGGAACCGTTACCAAAAAGATGGTTGTCCCAATTGTTCGTCTTTACAACCAAATGCCTGAGCCAAAATATGTTCTGGCGATGGGTGCTTGCGCCAGCGGTGGTGGACCTTTCAAGGAAGGCTATAACGTTGTTTCAGGCATCGACCAGTATATTCCGGTTGATGTTTATGTACCCGGTTGCCCTCCTACCCCACAAGCCTTGCTGCATGGTTTGATTGCTCTTCAAAAGAAAATTGATGATCAATCCCTTGCCAACTTGGATGATGTACCGTGGTATGGCGTTGGGCCATCTGAACCGACACCTATTCCTATTCTTGGGCCGGATATTATTGACCCACGTCAAATGGATCTAATTCGCCGTCAAGCACAACTCGCTGCTGCCGGTAAGTCCTTTGGTATGCGCGAATTGCCAGCACTCAAGCCTGTGGATACACCTAAGATGGCTCCCAAGACCAAAGCTGGTACTGAAGCTGCTGCGAAACCGGCGGCTGTAGCTGCCGCAGAAGCCAAGCCAGTCGCACCTGTTGCAGTTGCCGAAGCTGCTGCCCCCGCAGGCGCAAAACCGAAGTTCGACAAGCAGGCTATGTTGGCGAAGATTCGTGAGAAGAAGGCTAACAAGGGATAATAAATATGACTGATAACGCCATTGTCGAAACAAATGACATACAGTCCGCAATTGCCTCACTAAAACAGCGTTTTCCCGATGCCGTCAAAGATGACACCCGACAAGGTTACGGTGGCATCATTGTTGACAAAAGCAAGTTGCTTGAAGTCGCAACGGCTATGCGCGATGAAATGGGTTATGACTATCTTTCTAGCGCAACTGCTGTTGATTATCACGGCATTGAAGACTCGATGGAAATGGTTTACCACGCCTATAAAACGACCGGTGGGCCAGCACTACTGTTCAAAGCACAAACAGACCGCAATAATCCGGTGATTCCATCGCTCATTGATGTGTGGCCGGGTGCAGATTTCCAAGAACGCGAAGCCTACGATTTGTATGGCATCAAGTTCCCCGGACATCCGAACCTCAAACGTATTTTGCTGTGGGAAGGTTTCAACGGTCATCCCATGCGGAAGGATTGGCATGAAGCCTACTACGAAGAAGATCACAAACCATTTGGAAGCCGCTGGCCAGATGGTTGGGTACGGCGTGCCGAAGAAAGCAACATTTACGGCAAAAACGTATCTTATCCAGCAGATTTTGATCTCTCGAAGCTGAACGACACCTCCGAAGAAGCGCTTTATAGCGACCTCGGTTTAGGTGTAAGTGTCCAAGAACTGGATAGCGACGCTGTACTGAAAACGGATCGCCTTGTGGTCAACATGGGACCACACCATCCGAGTACACATGGCGTGTTCCGTATGATTGTAACCCTCAACGGTGAAACCATTGAATCATTGGAACCGGTCATGGGTTACCTGCATCGTAATCACGAAAAAATTGGCGAACGCAATACATTCCTGCACAACATGCCCTTCACGGATCGTCTGGATTACATCAGCAGCATGAGTAACAACCACGGCTACGCAATGGCTGTCGAGCAACTGCTTGCCAAAGGTGCTAAATACCAAGCACCGACTTATCGTGCTGAAGTCATCCGCGTGTTGATGGTCGAACTGACGCGTATCGTTAACCATTATTGGGCGATTGGCTTCTTGCTGAACGACCTCGGCGCATTCTTCACGCCTGCCCTGTACGCCATTGCTGAACGAGAGAAGATTCTCGACTTCTTTGAAGCCACCGCCGGCAGCCGCATGATGTGCAACTACATGCGTTTTGGCGGCGTTTTCAAGGATATTCCAGAACGGATTACCAGCGTTTTGAATTTGGTGAACGACAAAATTCGTGACTTCAACACGATGGATTATCTGACTGAGTTGATTAGTGAACGCATTCCACGGTCAATCGACGAGTTGGATACATTCCTAACTGCTAGCGAAATCCTTAAGGCACGTACTATTGGTGTTGGTTATTTACCGCCCGAAATGGCCGTGGCCTACAGCGCGGCTGGCCCCCTGCTCCGTGCCAGTGGCATCCCGTATGATGTGCGTAAGGCTGATCCGTACAGCATCTATCCTGAGTTGGATTTCGATGTGGCAGTACGTTACAACGGTGATATTTATGACCGTTACCTGATCCGTTTGGAT
This sequence comes from Aggregatilineales bacterium, assembly GCA_038251275.1. Classification (GTDB taxonomy): domain Bacteria; phylum Chloroflexota; class Anaerolineae; order Aggregatilineales; family Phototrophicaceae; genus CFX2. The sequence continues at coordinate 17,324 of JBBSBM010000058.1, read as the reverse complement.
GAAATGCGCGAGAGTGTCCGCATTCTCAAGCAAATTCTGCCACGCCTTGAGAAGACTCGCGGTCAAGAGGTTATGGGAGAAAAGAAGCATACGCCGCGTATTCCACAAGGAGAATCCTATGGACGCGTCGAAAATCCAAAGGGCGAACTTGGTTACTATGTGGTATCCGCAGGCGACGAAAAAGGCCCACAAAATCCGTGGCGCTATCACGTCCGTGCGCCGAGCTTTATTAACCTCACTGCGCTTGGCCCGATGTGCGTGGGACATAAGGTCGCCGACGTCGTAGCTATTCTCGGCAGCATTGACATTGTTCTCGGCGAAACAGATCGCTAATACAAGATTTTTACAGGGGTATGTCTCGCATAACCCCAATTTGATGTACTAAGGAGCCGCTATGTATGGTAAAGGTATTGCAAATGGCCTTTGGGTCACTTTCAAACACTTTCTCAATACCTATGTTGACGACATCCGCTATGCGGGTCGAAAGTATGTAAATACGGGAAATTTTCAGGTACGGCAGGGTCTAAAGACTCAAGGTGCTTTCACCGTGCAGTATCCTGATGAAAAAATCGCAGTGCCGGAACGCTTCCGTTTCACGCCATTTCTGGTCACTGAAGATCAAGACCCAACCCGTATGGGTGAAGATTGGTGTACAAGCTGCGGTATTTGCGCCAAGGTTTGTCCCCCACAATGTATATGGATCGTCCGTGGTTCTGACCCTGTAACAGGTCGTCCTGTTCCACAACCAGAAGCATTCTTTATTGACATCGACATATGCATGAACTGCGGTTTCTGCGCTGAGTTCTGCCCATTTGATGCAATCAAGATGGATCACGATTATGAGTTGGCAATTTATGATCGCACCGGCAATCATATTCATGACAAGCAAAAACTTTCCAAACCGCTGAGCTATTGGAAAACAATTGCTCCGACAACGGCTTTGGAAGAAGCCATTGAGCGTAAGGGCTGGGAACATACAGATACTATTAAGACTATGAAGAAGGCCGGGAAAGCTGCCACGCCTCCAACTAAAGAAAATATGTGGCCTGAGCATACTTTAGCGCAGTTGGCAGAAGTTGCTGCCGTCGAAGAAACGCCGGCTATAGCCGCAGCACCTGCCGCGAGTGCGCCAAAAGCCGCAGCGCCAACCAAAGCTAGCACCGAAACAGCCGCTGCCGCCCCCGGTGACAAGAAGCCGAAGTTTGACAAACAAGCCATGTTGGCAAAGATACGCGAAAAGAAAGCCAACAAGTAATTTGAAGTTGAAGCGGGGTGCGAATGCACCTCGTTTTTATTTATACTCAGTCGTAAGAAATTGGCTACTGATTTGATCAAGGGTCGTAACGTAGATGCTCTATAAACAGAAACATTGCCCTGTTTAAGATATGACAAAAGATACTGCATAATTTTTATCATCCACGCTATAATTATTCTAATCTTAGACACAATAAACGAAGGATAATCCGATGAGCGATAAACAAGCGCAAATTATGTCGGCGCTTAGCACCGTTATTGAACCTGAACTGCACCGTGATATTGTCTCGTTAAATATGGTGCGTGACCTTTCGGTAGAAGGCAACATTGCCAAATTTACCATCGTCCTCACGACACCCGCCTGCCCTCTTAAGAACGTTTTTGAGGATCGCTGCAATGCGGCGGTAATTGGACACATTGATGGTATTAACAAACTCAATATCAGTTGGGATTCGCAAGTACCCACTGACCGCAAAATACACGGACGTTTAGATGTACCGATGCGCAGCCTGATTGCAGTTGCCAGTGGCAAAGGTGGCGTGGGCAAAAGCACAGTATCAACCAATCTGGCTGCTGCGCTAGCTGATGCAGGTGCAAGAGTTGGCCTCATCGACGGTGACATTCTGAACCCGAACTTACCGACTATGACAGGTCTAGGCTATGGTCGTCCCAAAGTTGTCGATGGCAAAATGATCCCGATGGAAGCCTACGGTTTCAAGGTCATGAGTACTGGATTTCTCACAAGCCCTGATAAGCCAATGATTTTGCGTGGGCCAATGCTACACAGCGCCATACGGCAGTTATTTATGGATGTCAATTGGGGCAAATTGGATTATATGATTGTCGATTTGCCACCGGGAACAGGTGATGCCCCTCTATCACTGGCTCAATCATTCCCCTTAACTGGCGTGGTCATCGTTACTCAACCACAAGACGTGGCGGTTTCAGATGCGTTACGTAGCATCGCCATGTTTGAAACTTTGAATGTACCCATATTGGGTGTGGTTGAGAATATGGCGGGTGATTTCTTCGGCACGGGTGGCGGTGAAAAACTGGCAACAGAACGTGATGTTCCATTCTTGGGGCGCATTCCTCTGGATGCTGAAGTCCGCATCGGTGGCGATTACGGTCGCCCTATCGTGGTCACACAACCGGAAAATCCTGCTGCAATCGCCTTCCAAAAGATGGCACAAACCATTGCGGCTCGTGTAAGTGTGGTGATGCTGCAAAGCAGCGATGTCATTCCTCTAAATGTAATCGGTTAGTTCGCGTGGCAATAAAGCACATTCCCCATTTTTCGTAGGGAATGTGCTTTTTAGCTAATCATCCATGCCCAGCACATGTATATCATCACTGCTGCCAACTGGATTGTAACGACCGATCAACACATAGAAGAGAAAATTCAGCACTAAAGCGATCAACAATCCGACAACTGCTTCTCCCCACGCACCACGTATATTCACAAGCCAACCCAGCACCAATAAGACTAAAAACATCACGAATATCACTATCCGCCGCCGACTCGCTTCGGTGCGCTGAATCACAAAGATAATTATCCCTAAGCTAAGTACCAGTAAAAGAACCAATCCGCCGTCCATGAGGGTCTTGCTTTCTTCATTTAACGAGCAACAAATCTAATTATACTCCAGCACGAACACCTTCCGTTTACGGGAAAATGCCTTTTAGTGTATACTCATTTACGTCACAGTCAGAAATGACATCAGGCTGGCTGCAACAAGACAAGGATTTCAACCGATGAATGTAAATGTATCAAAAGACAAAAATACGACTTTAATTGAAGTCAATGGTCGTATCGACAGTACAAATGCTAATGAACTCGGCAACGCGCTCATGACCGAGATTAATGCAGGGAATACTCAGCTCGTTGTTGACTTAGCGAGTGTTGACTATATGAGCAGCGCTGGGCTTAGAGAAATCGTATCCGCACTTAAGAAAGTGCGTGGCAAAGGTGATCTTCGGCTAGCACGACCATCTGAACGAGTACTTGAGGTGCTTGAAATGGCTGGGCTGGATACCATTTTCCAGATTTTCCCTGATCAAGCTTTGGCCTTGAGCAGCTACGTATGAAAAACTTTTGCGGCCTAATTGGGGATGCTGAGTAACCAATAATGTATCCTCAAGAAAATCGCCTCACCATTATGGGTCGATTAGATGAAATTGCACGCGCGCGTGACTTCGTGGCAGCTATAGCGCGTCAAGTTGGATTGAGTGAAAAATCGATACACCACTGCACTTTAGCAGTTGATGAAACCTGCACCAATATCATTGAGCACGGCTATCAACATCAAGGGCACGACAAACCGATAGAAATAATCTGCCTCGTTGAGCCAGTCCGATTAATTATCAACATTCGTGATGTTGGCCCCGCTTTTAATCCCCTCTTACATGATGATCCTGACCCATCCACCGATCTTGAAGAACGAGAACATGGCGGTTGGGGAATCTACTTTGTCAAAGAATTCATGGATCATGTCATATATTCACGTGACGGCAACTACAATCAACTCTCAATGAGTAAAAATCTAAGTGCTTAGCAGATTATGAACCCACCGGAACTTCGGTTGGGGTTATCGTTCCTGTTAAGGGGACGGTCGGTGTGGCGTTGCGCCAACTATTAATATCATCCAGATTAACTTGACCCTGAGGCGGAAGAAAGTTTCCTGTACATGCTTGAGCCGTTTCGGGCAAATCAGTACGTGGGCTAATTAACGGATTGTCGGGATTGAAGTAGTTCCAAGCCGCACGAGATATATCCTCAATCAAAGGCCACAATTTGGTGTAATCTTGGAAATCCGTTTTTTGCCACAGGTAAACCACGATCGTGTAATCACGTCCATTAGACGGGAAGACAATGCCTGCATCACCACTCATATCGGATACCCAACCATTTTTATGAGAGATGCGTACCCCTTTGGGAATACCACCCTGCAAGAGCCGCTGTAAATCATTAGCGCTCATCAACTCCAACATTTGCTTACATTCGGTTTGGGTATATTCACCGTTTGGATAAGCAGTCATCAAGCCGGAACCGTAATTCGCACAATCATATATTTCACTGAACAGCGTTCCCATATCCTCAGTAGTCGTTTGATTATAAGGGTCAGCGTCCGTTTTGATTGTTTTATTTGGAGAGGTCTGGGGTGCGGGAATTGAGCCTAGTGTTTGCCCCGCGATACCTAAGACAAGTGGAGCCGTGATATAAGTGTTGCGTGCGCCAAGATACTGAATATTCTTGGTCACATCTCCAATACCGGTGAATAGCTTTTTGTTGTCATCGCCAACGTCACTATTATTTTGGATGGCAGCACGTTCCCCCGTAATCTGCATCATCAAATTAGATGAAGCGTTATTACTGCATAGCAGCGAATTCGCCATCAACCAAGCTTCGTCCTGTGTAGGCGCAACCCATAACTGCCGGAAGTAATCCAAAACAATCGGCACTTTGATCGTGCTGGCAGCCGAAAAAGTCACATCACCGTTGATGTTGACTTCCTCGCCGGTTCTTAAGTCTTCAATAAAGACCGAGGCAACAGTGGTTTGTCCATCGAAGATAAAACCCTTCGAGTCCAAATAATCTTCAATCATCTTTTGCAATGTCGCAATATTGCCAACGTTGATGCTCGATGAGTTAAAAGGTAAAGTGACGACCCTGTTGGTTGGCCTCTTTAATGCCGCTTCGATCAATGGAATAGCAGCATTCACATCAAGCGTATAGCCAGATGCACCCGGTCGCAGCGTCAAGGTGCTGATGTCGTAGCTGGCATCGCCAGATTTTCGATCATAACGAGCGCTAATATCATTCAAAAATTGTTGAATCAAGTTTTCCTGAAATTGCGCCACCAAAGGCACATTAACAGTCTGTTGTGTCTCTTGACCTAACAAATACGTCAGGAAACGCGACCAAAAGCTGCCGGATAAATCACCCACCGCGCTAGCCGAAGCCAACATCGATTCACCGCTTAAAGAAAAACCAACCGTCGAGGGGTCAAGCTGAATAGGGTTATCACCGTAATATAAAATAACTGGCTTTTGATAAGCAGAAACAACTGTTGATAAAGCCTCACGCTTCGACAAGCCACCGACCGACACGCCTGCGACTGATACATCGCCCGCCAATTTATCTGGCTGTTGACTAAACCGCACCAGATAAAATATGAACAAACCAGTTGCGGCAAATATCATTAAAACCGACATAATCTGCACAATAGGCAGCCCACGCCGTTTACGTCTTTTATTCAATGTGCCCATCGTCGTCATATTGAAGCTGTAGACTCTTTCCGCATTCTAACTTCTAAAGCTGAGTTAATTGCCCGATAGTGAAAACGGTGCAATTTCGGTAAGGCGGTTGTATCGTACCAGCGGTAATCAAGCAATTCGTTGCTCAAAATTCCTACCGAACTTGTGGCATTGCATAAATAAGCAAAGTCCAGGTGATTACCGAAGTCGACTTCAACTAATAAAAGTGAATCAACTTCGACCTGCAATTGAAGTTCTTCTTTTAATTCGCGTGCCGCTGTTTGTGCGGGACTTTCGTTTCGGTCAATCCAACCGCCCGGTAATCCCCATGGTGCATAAGGATGAAATACATGCTCGACCAGCAGCACTTGTCCCTGAGTATTAAATACAACACCCACGACACCCGCCGTAAATTTGGGTTGGCCTATACGCCAGAATGAACGTGCAACAGCAACAATCCAAGGAGCTTTCTGCAAAAATTGTGAAACGCGTCGCATGGGGGAATTCAATAAGCACCCTATCCAACTACAAACCAGCGAACTTCAGTGTAAATGAATGACCCTCAAAAGGTCAACGGATTCCCAAGTTCAATTGTTTGATTATACAAACCAAATAGCCGACACTTTGCGAGAATGAGTGTGCTATACTTAGAAATACTATCCTCAAAAGTTTCAGCAGGGTTAGCAAATTGTCTCAAACGTCTCTCGATTTCCTAAACCTGTTCACTAAATCACCGGGCGATTTAATCTTTTTTCTGCTGGCGATTGCCCTAACCCAAGCTGGTCTATTCATGGCCTTAGGTGAGCGCCTGAGAAGACCGCAAAATCGGCCCGCTGGACGATATATGATCGCCACGCTTGGTGCAATGGCAGCATGGGTCGTTGTAATGTTAGGCGCACTCTACAGTGTTGTCTCCAACCAGAACATCAGCGCAATTCTACCACCCTTAGAGCGTGTATGCAGCCTAGCAATCATTCTGCTCATTGGTTGGGCATTCTTTACAGGAGAAGATGAACGCTGGAGTCGACCCGCTAACATTGTCTTACTCTTGCTGTTGATCGTTGCACTGATCGCTTATGTGGTCACAGGCGTGCAGTGGACTAATCAATCTGACTATACGAATTTCAACCTGAGTGTTTACGGTGTTGCGTGGACATTCACTACATTTGTTGTCAGCATTTTCGGCCTGATTTTGGTGGCGATTTCGTTTAGGCGCTTTACCGACGCGCCACTCAAATTATTGTTCTTTGCGCTCTTAATTCTAGGATATGGCGCAACACTCATCCAGATTAACCAGCTCAGTATTTTGGGCAATTACGCTGGCACTACACGCCTAGCCCTTTTTGCATCGCTGGCTATCGTGCCGGTACTCATTTACCGCATGGTCATGCAGCACTTACAGAGTGAGCTTAAAAACTCTGAACAATCTGCGCTCCGAAATAACGCATTGACCGCCGCCATCCGACCAAAAGATGCTTCAGTTAATAATGAGACCCTGATCAGCTCATCGCTTTCGCCTATTGTCTCTCCCGCACAACGTGATTCAATTCAACTGCTAAAGATTCTCGGCCTCATTTTAGAAGAGGCGACTCCCACCAGCATCCCCGAGAAAATCATCTCGGCAGTCCTCGATAGTCTGAAAGCAGATATCGGTGCGATTCTCAACTTGCAAGATGCCAATTACGCTGATCTAGCAAACGCATATGACAAGTCGATGAAGCGCAAAATCGCAGGCATGTCAATTAACCTTGATAACCAACCAACATTAGTCAACGCCATCGAACGTCGTTCACAGCGCCCTTTATATACTGACCGCAATACCAACGAACTCCGCGATCTTTATAACCGTCTTGACATCGAACAAACTGGCCCTGCATACTTTCAACCGCTGACTCGCGGCAAAGATTTAGTCGGCATTCTACTGGTTGCGACGCCTTACTCCCAGCGGGAACTTGACGAAGGTGAACGCGAACTACTAAAGGGTATCGGCATTATTGCAGGGAATCTGTTAGGGCTTAGTTATGCCGCCCGTGATGCTGGTCTAAAAGCAGAAGAGCGTGCAATACAAGCGTTGGTACAAGGCATCCCGCTTGAACAGATGAACGACAGCAGTGTACTTGCTGCACGTCAGGAAATGCAAAGCAACCTCCAAGCATCGCGTGAACAAATTACCGATCTGTCACATCAGATTTCACAACTGAAAATTGAACTGGATGCCGAACGAAATCGGATTACGACTTCACTCGGCGACACTGAAGAAGGCATGTCAGTATCGCAGCGTATTCTGACCCTGACAGACGAACAGCAGAATCTACGCACCGAACGGGAACAACTACTCGCTCGTTTGCAGGAGGCTGAAACATCTCTGGCTGGCGCAACCGCCAATAGTAATGAATCCGTTTACAAGCACATGGTCGAGGTTCTTCGCAGAGAAAAAGAAGAATTGGTCGCCCAACGCAACAATTTACAAAATCAACTCACCCAAATGCGGACTGCTGACCAGGAAATTAACCCTGCACAGGCCATGGAAACGGTTGCGGAACGTATCAATGTAGATAATTCCCGCATGGTAGCTGAACGTGACGAGTTACAGGGCAAACTAAGCGATATATCGGCACAATTGCAAGCACTGGGTATCGAGCAGAGTACAACCGGTATGGCGCAGTTAATTACCCAGTTAATCGAGCAGCGCGGAGTGTTAAACCAGAGAATAGATGCCCTAGCACTGGAACGTAACGCGCTCCTAAACGAACGTGTCCAACATGAAGATTCGATTAAGCGCGAAAAAGAACGTGCCGGACGCATTCAGGCTCTTGAAACTGAGATGCGAAACTTGGCTTCTGACCGTGAAGCATTGACAATGGAACGCGACCAAATCCGAACAGAACGCGATGAATTAGCGGGCAAACAAGATTCCATCAAACAAAACCGTGCCCGCTTGTTGGCGGAAGCCTCCGGCTACCAATTAGAACTTGCCGAAGCCCATCAAGATCAAGCCAAGCTCCGGCTTCAATTGCAGGTCCTTTCCAATGAGAAAAGTGACCTTGTCAGCCGCCAGAACCATCTCATAGCAGAAAAACAAGCCCTTCAAGCTGAGCGAGATGCTTTGTTAGCTCAGTCCGGTATGCAAGCAACAAGCCTAATCCAGCCAGCCAACGATGAACACATCACCTCGCTCACCAAAATGATTGATGATCTGTCTGAAGAGCGCAATCAACTTGAACGTGAACTGAATGAAACTCGTACTTCACTTGCTGAAGCCCAAAGTAAAATCACCAAATTCAAATTTACGACCGAACATCAACCTATTCCCGACGAAGGTGATGATAACGAAGAACGTGACTCGGATCTCACATTAAGCGTCATTCAAGAGTTCAGAACGCCACTCACTTCAATAATGGGTTATATTGATTTATTGATGGACGAATCAGCCGGAATTCTAGGCGAAATGCAGCGCAAATTTCTCCAACGGGTTGCCGCAAATATTACCCGCCTTTCTTCAATTACCGATGATTTGACACGTCTCACAGCTATGGACGCCAGCCGGCTCGTTTTAGTACCCCGTCCAGTTAATGTCGTTAATCTGATCGAAGATACCATCAGTAATTCAACTTACCAGTTCCGTGAAAAAGGACTGACTGTTCATTTGAACCTCGATGATAACCTGCCAACAGTTGAAGCCGATCAGGATGCAATCACGCAGGTTATTGGGCAAATTTTGACAAATGCCTATCTGGTTTCACCGCCAGATAGCCAGATTATTGTCACTGCACATCGTCAAGAAGTTAAGTTGTCGACCAATGGTAATCTGGCAGCACCAACTGACTGCATATTAGTGTCAGTGGAAGATCGTGGCGGTGGCATCCCACCCGAAGAATTGGCACGTGTCTTTGCGCGGAAATACAAGGCCAAAAATCCTGTGATTAACGGATTAGGCGACAACGGTGTGGCGCTCTCCATCGCGAAAATGTTGGTGGAAGCACATGGTGGCGGATTATGGGTCGAAACTCGCCCAAGCATTGGAAGCATTTTTTACTTTGCGCTTCCGATTACCAGTATGCTTGAGCCTCAAGGATAAAACATGCAACGTGACATTGGGAATGAATTCATTGTAGCCATCATTGCAGTTGGGGTATTAGCCTTTGCGGTTGCCTTCGCCATTATCCTGTCGCTCTCCGGTGGTGCGGGTCAACCCACACCTACCCCACAAGCATCAGCCGTAATCGCTCAGGTTGGCACACAAACCACCGCCACATTGCAAGTCTCAGCCATTATTACAGAGATGGCAACCCAAACAGCCGACGCTCAAGTTCCAACGGTTATTGTTCAAGATCCAACAGTGATTGCTCAAGTTGCAACTCAAGCAGCAGCAATCAGTGAACAGACGGCTGAAGTTATAAACCCAATCACAACAACCACCATTCCTACTAGGACAATCGTGGTCATTTTGGTTACGCCATCGGTTGCTGCTACGGCAACATCACTACCAAGCAAGACGCCGCTGCCACCAACTAAGATTCCAACAGATTTACCAACCGCGACATTAGTTAAACCAACCAGTACCATTAAACCAAGCGTGACAATATCAGCGTCCAGTACAGCGCGCCCAGCAACTTTTACTGTTGCGCCGACGGTCACACAAAAGCCATCAGTGACTGCAACCTCAACCCCGCGTCCCACAAATACAGCATTGCCAACAGCCAGCCGTGTACAACCAACAGCGACATTCACTGTTACATCGTCGCCTACCATAAAACCATCTGCAACTTCAACCCCGCGTCCAACATTGACTAATACGCCTCGTCCTACCTTGACATTTACGCTGGTTCCAACGGCCACAAAATTACCCAGTCTGACTCCGCTACCTACGTTGACCTTGACCAGCGTGCCAACATTAACGTCTGTACCTGCTTCCACTACGCCTACTTTAGTTCCCAGTCCTACTGTCATAGTGACAACTGTTCCATGCACCTTACCCGCTGGTTGGGTCAACTATACTGTGCGGCGTGGCGATACGCTGGTGAAAATCGCTCAATCTACAGGTACGACAATAGAGGCACTCCAAACCGCAAATTGCTTGGCCAACATAAACAGCCTCAAGATTGGACAAGTTTTGTACGTACCCAACCCATCGGCAAGTGGCACTGCAACAGGCTACGTGGCCCAAGGTTGTACCGACACTGGTGCGAGAATTACAGCGCCGACACTTGGTCAGCTTGTAAGTGGTGTTATTAAGGTAGAAGGTGCTGCAACTAGCAATAACTTTGCTTTCTACAAACTAGAAATCAGCCCTGACGCGAGTACCGCCTACACGCTGTATAACAGCTATATCAAACCCATTACGCAAGGTGTTCTAGGTGAAATTGATACGCGCATTTTCAGTCCCGGAATTTACTGGCTAAAGTTGACCCTCGTAACCCAAAGCGGTCAAGAGGGTGCCTCTTGCGCCATACCATTGCTCATATCACAGTAGATTAGAGGTTTATCACCTCCCTGAAAAATCTCTCAAACCATATTCTAACGTCTTACCAACCCCAACCGTTCCAACTTTCCCTCAGAACGGTTAGTAAACTGGTCCCGAAAGAGTTACATTTTGGTAACCCATTCGTCTCAATAATCCCATATACTGAAATCATCTTTGTGCCATTTTGTCTTGGAGTCTTTGTGTTAAGAATCGATTCCTTTGCGTCCTTGCGACACTGCATCTTTGCATTAAATCGTATTACATTTCGCTTTGCATTTTCAGCGGATGACTCCCTCGCAACCGCTGCAATGGCACCCAATATGCACGCGGCGGTAATACGTGAGCCAACCGCTGCACTCAGCAGCATTCACCGAGCGAGCCGCACTGCAATTGTGCTAATTCAGCGGATACACGCGAATAATCCGCCGGTCATTTCAGCGGGAAAAATGCAAACTGTGCAATAGAAGTGCGAAGAATTTGAAGAGATGTTCATGGAATCGGGTAGAGCGCTATGAGATATAAGCGCTCTACTCGACTAAAGTATTCGCTAAGAAGCTGGAGCGATCTGATAGTATCCGACTTGTTTACCATCTATCGTACTGGTGTAGGTAAAACTCACCTCATCCCCTTTTGCATCTGCGCTGACATCGCCAACTAAGGTACCGTCATAGGCGTAAGCCCTCACCGTCACATTTGCCCATGCCGCGTCCTTATAAAGAACAACAGGACTATCAGCGCCGACCGGTTGGAAAAGTTTAATCCCCTCGGGTGAACGAACTTCAACTAAATAATGGTCACCATCGCTCAATAGTTTGCCATTAACAGCCGTAAACACACCTGCCACGACCGAGCCATCATCAGCTATTGAAACTACACCACCGGGGAGTAATGTATTTCCACCAACATCATAACTTTTCGTTGTATCCCAATTGGAATAAACTTTGTACGTTGAAAAGTTGGTTTCCTTGACGTTGTTGCCAAGGTCGTCGTAACTTGAAACCAATTGATCAGCATAGTTAGCCAGCGCATATTTCTGGAAAACACCTACCAGATTCAGCCAAGGATTATCCATATTCAGGCCGTTAAGATCGTTATCCAAGAAAGCGTTGCTCAATCCATAGCCTTGCGCCAGATTCCAGCGTAGCATGTCCTTATTTTTTGTCCATGTTTCGTCTGCTAAATCATGTTGGTAAAGCAGGACTTTGTCCCGCAGAAGCATCCCTGCCATCGGGTAATAAGTCGTCACACCCGCTGTAGTGCCACGATAACCGAGCATATCCCACAGGTAATTGGTACCCATAAAACCAACGCCATCTTCTGCAAGCACATCAATACCGATCTCGGTCATCAAATTACTATCACTGTGATCACGGTAATGTTCTAACACCCCTTCAAAATAAGCAGTCGAAGGATCATATTTACTCAAACTCACTTGGTTATAGTCGTAGGGAGCCGATCGCGATCCCCATTGATCCTCAAATATAGAATCAACACCTACGTCGTTAAGGAGCATCTCATGCTGTTGAGTAATTTTGTCCTTCACAAATTTATTTTGGACATTGATAACGAAGCCACTGTTTGGGCCATGTGTTTCAAATCCCGGCAATCCATGCGAGTCTTTAATGTCAATAACCGTATTTAACGGAACATTAGCCGGTAACTTTGCTAACGTTTGACCATCGTTATCCCACCATGAAAAATTGGTATAGGGAAGAACAAGTGCACCTCGACTATGAATGAATTTCACAGCCTTAGCAAAATCTTCGGTCGTTCCCCATTTTTTGTCCGGTGGCATTAAATCGGGGTAATTATGATCATGCCCACCAAGTTGGTAAGCCACAAAATGGATGATGCCGGGAATATTCAATTTGTTGATAATCGCATCCTGAATATCACCAAATTTCACCTTCAGGACAGCCATATCCAGCTTATACATCGGCGAGGCAAAATAGGTTGGTGCTGCATCACCCAACTTATCAGTCAAAGATTTGAACTGATCAATCTGATTATCAACGCGATAATTTTGAATGGTCGTCACATAGTCTTGCCCAAGGCTGATCACCACGCTGGGCGAAATCCACGTTTTCATATCACCAATCCACGTCCGGTAAGTGTGGGAAAGTTTGGTGAAGCTAGCCTCATCTTTCAAATGTTCAAAGCCGATCAATGATGGCTGCAAAATGGCTGATTTTTGTGTATAAAGGGCAATCTTACCGAGAGAAGAATTAACAGCAAGATAATCCGCAAACATCACACCGGGGTACTCATTAATGTATGTACGCCCTTCCTTAAAAAACTGCGAACTGAGTTGCGCCCCCGGCATCATGGGCATAAGTGCATTATCAACATAGACCTCACTGATTTTCAGCGAATCCGGTAGCTCAAAATTGGAAATATTTGCGCCAGTCTTGTTAGTTACACTAGCTTGGAGTTTTAGAGATTGGCCATCAGCAGCAGTAACAGTCACGGCTACATTGATTGTGCCTGTGTAAGCCAACGTCAGTGTACTTTTGTCAGAATCCCATACCGGAGAGACCTCCATATAAGAACTACTTAAGATAGGGCTGCCATTATCCAATTTAGCCGACCATAAATTGCTGGAAGCATCTCCCTCAACAATGTTTTTACTCGTCGATTTATCCTGAATATAGGCAATCCCGCCGTTGCTAGCGTTCAAGGCAACTTCATAATACTCGCTACTGAGTTTAATCAGGCCATTTTCGAGGCTATAGGTCGCAGTAGCCGCTGCACTTTGGACAAAAGACATTCCCAATACGAACGTACCGATAGTAAGAGCAAACGAATGATTTGTTACAAACCTAAAATGAAATCTACCTATTAATTCCATTACTAATATTCCTTTGTCGCGTAACCGATTTTGAATACTTGTTTCTATCCTTAAACGAGCGCTTTGCCAGTTTCATCAAACACCGTCGCGCCAATCCCCCACCACTTAATTTCCATATCCGGCTGCGAAAAAATGACAATCTGGTTCGCACCCTCGTTCAAAAGCAGTGGGTAATATTTCTGTTGAGGGGGCATCCACGAGTCAAACATCGGGTTAAGTTTCTCGTGAGTAATCGGTTCCACTGCCGTAAGTTCCTTGCCGTTTAGATAACAATTAGAGTCACCGACGGACTGAATATAAAGTGTCGCGTTCCGTGCGGAAGCACTAAACATATTAGTTGCGACACAAGCCTCTAGAAACTCAACATCTAAAATACGCTGGCGTTCACTTTTCAGTAACACAAGCCCATATGGCTGTTTGATGTTCAACAACTCGTTCGACGCTTGGTGGTTTACTACCCAATTGAGATTGGGATTCGGATTTCCATCCACAGCCGTGACATCTCCAATAGAATGCGGTTCTGTCTGTGGATTGTAGATCACAGTTTGCCAGTTGGAGACACTTGGATAGGCATCTTGACTCACGTAGTAGTAATGAACAGTCTCGCCACGCCACTTAATATCAACCGATACACTCCAGCGGAATGTCGAAAAATCACCCTCATCACAGTAAGGGTTTTGTATAATTTGACGTGTCGTAGCGCTTTTAATCGTCTGATGTATTTTGGCTTCTACTGCCCCTGCTTTAGATAACGTCCATTCAACCTTCGCGTCAAACAATGAGTTATCCGCAGGTGGAACAATAACCAGCGTTCCAAGCTGCTGCCGCGCATCCTCATAAGTGGTGTAGTCTACACAATGAGCAAATGGCGCATTCTGTCCTACAACAACCTTTTTCGCGACAGGTACAATTTTAACCCCAACCTCAGTTGAACTTGTCCGGTTCACGTCTGCGACAAATACAACAAGTTCGGAAGTCTCAGCGTTGTAAGTCCATTCGGAGGATACACCCTGATTAATCGTGACTTCTTGCGGCTGAGATACTCCTCGGAAATGGAGTTCAAACGTCCGTTTTGCGGGTAAATTCGGGCAATTCCCTTCCGCACCAGCAACGTTAAGCACGATGCCACTATCACTTGAAGCGGTTAATGACACGCGAGTGATTTCAAACGCACCCTGTTTATAACCCTCAGTCGAGCCATCATCTTCGTAGATATCAAAATGACCCTCTGAACCGGGGAATATCTGCGTCTCAAAATATGAGCCATCGAATTCTTTGGTGCTGGTGAGTTTGGCAGCCCTCGGCAGAATTGCCCCGGCTCTAGCAAACATCGGAATGCGATTGAGGTCACCGGAAACCTGTACCCAACGAGGGCCAACAAAGGTTTCAAGTGTCGTGTATTCGTACCACGTTCCTTCTGGTATCCAAACATCGATAGTCGCTAACCCTGTATTCGGATTAGTTGGGCTAACTAAAGGCGCAACAATCAATTGATCGCCAAAAAAATATTGCCCACGCGCCAGATAAGCATCTTCACTATCGGGATATTCGTAGTACATCGGGTAGCATAATGACAGGCCATCCTGAGACAAATGCCTTGCCATGCTATATATGTATGGGAAAAGTTTGTAACGAAGTTGAATCGCTGCTTTCGCCGCCTCGTAAACGGGTTCAGGAAATGCCCAAGGACGACGTTCCGCCAGCGGGTCTTTCGTCGAATGCAAGCGCAAACAGGGACTCACCGCACCAAATTGAACCCACCGTGCATACAGCTCAGGGTCAGCCGCACCAAAATGTCCACCAATATCATGGCTCCACCAGCCATAACCGACATTAGCCGCTGTTGCGGTTAAATAAGGCTGAAAAGCCAACGACTCCCAAGTCGTATAAGCATCGCCCGAAAACCCAATTGGATAGCGATGGTTACCTAACCCACCCCAACGGCTGTAAAGTAGTGGTCGTGTATTTCGGCGGGTGGCATCTTTGAAATGCAAATGGTTTAACCACGGCAGCGGGTCAAGATTCTTGATAGTCGTATCAGTACCTTGCTGCCAATCGATCCACCAAAAATCAACACCCTGTTCTTCCATTGGATGATGAAGTAACTCAAAGTAATTCTGAATAAACTTAGGATCAGTTGCATCAAAATTGATACCTTCACCAGTCGTTGCATCTCGCCCCATCAAACGTGCAAATTCGGGGTAAGCATCCTCATGCTTTTGAATGCCTTCAGCCGGATGCAAATTTAAGGTGACGTACAAATTTTGACTGTGTGCCCATGCGAGAAATGCTTCAGGATCAGGGAATAATTGACGATTCCAGCTATACCCTGTCCAACCATCAGGCGTGTGCCAATCCATATCCACAACCAGCACATCCAATGGAATTTCGTGCGACTGAAAATCTTTTACCAATTGCATCAAATCGTCGGCATGATAAGCCCAAAAACGTGACCACCATGTCCCAAAGACATAGCGCGGTACAAGCGGAATGTCACCCCCAAAGCGGACATATTCTTTTAAGAGTGTTTTGTAATCATGTCCATATCCGAAAAAATACCAGTCCTGTACATGCTCATCAGGACGACCTTCTACCCATGTTTGCTCTAAATCCCATACCACCGAAATGCTATCATCAAACAGTGACCAGCCATCTCTTGAGAGTAAGCCTTCGGGCAAGCTAGCTGCATCCGCACATTGGTCGAGCGTTCGTCGCGTACCCCGCAAATTGCCATTATTGACAACTCCCGGATTCCAATCGACCTGCTTTCCATCCATTTTGAAACGGATCGATACGTTACACACATGGAATGGCTTGCCATCTAAAATGTAATTGAGAGTCAAAAACTCGGTTGTAATTTCGACTTGGGTATCGCGATTTTTATTAGAAAACACTGGCGCTTCACTATAACGGCTTAGAAAAGCCAAAGTCGATTGATCGATAAACTGACCGTTGGTTGACCACTCAAGCCGTATCAAACGCGAGGTCAGTATCGTGAACCGCGCTTGTCCACAAACGACAACACTTTCCGGATTAGAAGTGGGATTACCGGATAGTTTTATGCGTTCAAAAAGAGGTGAAATTGCGTTGACCATAAAATGTAAAATCCATGTGTACATTGAATAATTTTTTGAAACGATACAATTTTTTGACGAGGTTACTGTTATTTTTCCCACAAATTCGGCAATTTTCACAGTTTTTAAGAAGTTATTCTCGAAAACTTGACAACACTCTATGATGATGCTAGAGTATTTTTGAAACGTTTTAAAAATAACGTGCAAAAATTGTTTCACTGAGTGAAAAGTAAGTTTACGGGAGGATTCGATCCGCGATTTAGTTAAATTCAGGAATATGCTGGTCGCACCACACTAAGTGGTGGATGCTTTTTGAGGGAGAAATCTGGCGTATAAAATGGTAAAAATGAACATGTTTACCAAATTACTGAACGCGTTCATCAAATTCTTGAACATGTTCACCGATCATAATGGTTCAGGAAGGTCT